>NZ_JBFUAE010000024.1:0-71826 GCF_056406435.1 Pseudomonas sp. P1_C12
AGCCTCCGGCAGCTCCTACAGGGGAACGCGTGCACCACCAAACAACGAGGTCGAGCGTTAGCTCGCCTCGCGGTGCTGTTGCGGTGCACGCCCCCTCGTGAGGCCGAGCGCAGGTTCTGCGCAGTGGGCAACCCGGCATGGATGCCGGGTTAGCCGCGCACGGCCATGGATGGCCGATCGCGGCGGGCCCACGGAGCAGGACCGGAGCGAGGCACCGAATGTCAGGGGCAAGAGCCCTTGGTTACTTGGGGCTTTTCCAAGTGACCCGCCGTAAGGGCGGAACCAATAGTGGCCGTAACCGCAACAATGGATATGTACACCAGGAAGAAAATGCTCGGCCGTCAGTTGCCATCGCTGGCAAGTCGGATCGCCGCACCGCAGCTTCTACAGGTATCGGTGTTCCCCGGAATTCCGTGAAGAACCTTATTATTACGCTGAAATAGACAGAACGACTTCTGAACCTCTACTCAGTTGCTCTTCATATGCAACTGATAAAGCTCATTGGCAATGGCGATATCCTCCAGCCCCAGTCCGATCGAGCGAAAGAAGAATGTGCTCGACATCTCCTCCCGCTACTGATCCAGCCGCAGATTCGCTACTATGGTTCCCCGCCTTCCTTGTCCGCGGATTTCTTCATTCTGGAGCCCGAATGCCTAGTCAAAAGGACATCGCCGCCGAAAGCGGCGCACCGATGATCCCTGAACAGCGCCGTGAATTGATGCTGCGACAGTTGCGCAAGCATCAGGTGCTGAGCGTTCATCAATTGATGGAAATGTTCGACTGTTCGCACATGACCATACGCCGCGACATTGCATTGCTGGAGCAGGAAGGTCGTGCTTACTCGGTAACGGGTGGGGTGCGGATCGCCAGCCAGCTGCACAGTGAGCCCAGCCATCAGATCAAGGCGGTGGTCGAGTTGCCGCAGAAGCAGGCCATGGCCAGGCTCGCCGCCCGGCTATTGCATGCCGACATGACGATTTACCTGGATGCGGGAACCAGCACGCTGGAAATCGTCCCCTATATCAAGGCGCTGTCCGGCATGACCGTGGTGACTAATGACTTCGGCATTGTCCAGGCACTGATCGAAGCCCCCCATGTCACGGTGATTCATACCGGCGGGCAGCTGGATCACTCCAATCAATCGTGCGTGGGCGGTCTGGCGGTTGCCACATTGCGTCAGGTCGTCACCGACATCGCATTCATATCCACCAGCTCATGGGATTTGCGGCGCGGCCTCACCACCCCTTCGGCGTTGAAGGTTGAGGTCAAGCAAGCCGCGATGCAATCGGCTGCGCAAGTGGTGCTGGTGGCCAGCAGTTCGAAATACGGCACCTTCAGCATGTACAGGATTGCCGGGCTCGAGCAGTTCGACATCATCCTCAGTGACGACGCATTGACCCATGCCGCGGCCGATGGCATCCGCAAGCAGGGTGTCGAACTGTTGCTGCCGGCTGACAATACACCGGCGTGAAACAACGGGCTCCTGCATCCTGCGGAGCCCGTCGCCGCCCTCCTCTATAGTGCTTAACGCGCCTTCCAGTCGCGCAACCACTGCAAGCCGGCAGACGTATTGCCTCGTGGCCGATACTCGCACCCTACCCAGCCGTCATAACCCAACTGGTCGATCAGCTCGAACAGATAGGGATAATTGACTTCCCCCAGGTCCGGTTCATGCCGGTCCGGCACGCCGGCGATCTGGATATGCCCGATACCGTCGAAGTCGCGACGCAGTTTAGTCGCCAGGTCGCCCTCGACGATTTGGCAGTGGTAGCAGTCGAACTGAACCTTCAGGTTACTGGCGCCCACTTCCTTGCAGATGGCTTGGGCCTGATCCTGGCGGTTGAGGAAAAAGCCTGGCATGTCTCGTGTATTGATCGGTTCGAGCAAGACGATGACGCCTGCCTTGGCCGCCTGGGCGGTGGCGTAGGCGAGGTTTTCCAGGTACACGCCGTGATGCCGTGGGCGATCGCTTTCCGACGGCAACAGCCCGGCCATCACATGGATGCGCGAATTGCCCAGCACACCGGCGTACTCCAGGGCACGATCAAAACCGCTACGAAATTCACCCTCCCGACCGGGCAACGACACCGTGCCCCGCTCCCCCGCAGCCCAATCACCGGGCGGCGCGTTGAACAGTGCCTGCACCAGGCCGTTGTCGCTCAAGCGTTGCTTGAGCTCTTCAGCGCGGTAGTCGTAGGGAAACAGATATTCCACCGCTTCGAAACCGTCAGAGGCAGCGGCGGCGAAGCGATCCAGAAACTCATGTTCCGGGTAGAGCATGCTGAGGTTGGCTGCAAAACGAGGCATGGTAGCTCCTGAGATAAAGGGTTAGACAAAGGGCCAGATCAGCAGGGTAATACAGAAACCCAAGGTGCCGAGCAAAGTGGTCATCACCGTCCAGGTGCGCAGACCGTCGGCCACGTTCAGGCCTGACAGCTTGGTGAAGATCCAGTAACCGGCATCATTGATATGGGACATGGCCAACCCGCCACCGCCCATGGCCAGACACAGCAGCGCCATGTGGTTCGGGGTGAGATCGAGGGTCGCAATCAGCGGGCTGATGATGCCGGCAGTGGTCACCAGCGCCACAGTGGTCGAGCCCTGCACCGCGCGCAACAGCATGGTCAGCAAAAAGCCCAGGGCCAGCACCGGCAGACCGGTGGTGCGCAGCATGTCGGAGACCACGGCACCGATTCCGGTATCCACCAGCACCTTGCCGAACACACCGCCGGCACCGGCAATCAGGATCACCATGGCCACACCGGGTAAGGCCGAACCGATCACGTCAGACACCTGAGTGCGGCTCCAGCCCCGACGCGAACCCAGCAGCCAGGCACACAGCAAGGTGTCGATCAGCAGCGCCACCAGCGGCGCACCGAGCACGGTCATGATGCCGCGCAGAGTCGATTCGGCAGGCAGCAACGAGGTGGACAGAGTCCCCAGCAGAATCAGAATGATCGGCAGCAGGATCAGGCTGACGATCAGGCCAAAACCCGGTGCGGGGGCCGGCGGCAGTTTGGAAACGATGCTGCTGGTCGACTCTTCCAGGCCCATGTGTGATACGGCTTCAGCCGCTCGATCAGCGCTGATGTCGTTGCCATTGGACCAGGCAGCCAGATCCTCGTTGGTGACATGCGGGCCATAGACCTCGGCACGAATATCGTCGGTCATCGGGTACGCCCGACGGGTCATGCGCCCGGCCACGCGGTAGCCGACATAGCAAAGGAACGCGGTGATCGGCAAACCGAACATCAGCACGCGGCCCAGGTCCGCGCCCAATTGGCTGGCAGCGGCCACTGCACCCGGGTGCGGCGGCAGAAAGGCGTGTACGGTCAACAACGCAGCACACATCGGCAACGCAAACACCAACAGCGGCTTGCGCGCACGCCGGGCAATACCATAGGCCAGCGGCATGAGGATGATCACGCCAACCTCGAAGAATACCGGCACCCCGACCATGAAGCCGGCAATCGTCAACGCCAGGGGCGTACGCCGGTTGCCGAAACGGGTGATCAGCGTCTTGGCCAGCGCTTCGGCACCGCCGGAAAGCTCGATGATTCGCCCGATCATCGCGCCCAGGGCAATGATGATCGCGATATGACCCAGGGTCTTGCCCATGCCGCCTTCGATGGTCGCGACCAGATCGGCCGGTTTCACCCCGGCCACCAGGGCCACCAGAATGCTCACCAGCATCAAGGCCACGAAGGGCTGGAACTTGTACTTGAGCACCAGGAACAACAACAGCGCGATGCCCACCCCGGCAGTAATCATCAGGATTAACGGGCTCATTTCAGAAGCCCTCCACACCGGGTGAACGAAAGGATTCTTCTGAAAATGCCACAGTGAAGGCGAGTCATGCCTGGAGTTCCTCTTGTTATTGTATTTTTAGGCAAGCCGGGGCCATCGAGAGTCGCTGAGCGTCTCCCGGACAGGGCCTGCGTTATCTATCTGTCGTGTTCTATCGTGTTCTATCGTTTTAAAAGAATTCAGCGCACTACCAGTGCGCACCGAATGTCTCTCGCAGCTCGTCCAGCGCCGCCTGATCCAGCGGTTCAGGCTTGGGATTGCTCATCAGCCAGAGTCGCGCGGTTTCCTCGAGCTCTTCCAGGGCGTAGCTGGCCCTGGAGACCGAACTCTCCCAGACCACCGGCCCAAGCCGCTCGAGCATCACGCCGCGAACGCTGTTAGCCAGCAGCGCGACCTGTTCGGCAACCTTCGGCGAACCGGGTCGCTGGTAGGCAATCAACGGGATATGCCCGACTTTCATGACCTGATACGGCGTCAGCGGCGGCAGAATGTCGTTCGCCTGCCAGACACCTGCGAGCGTCAACGCCACCAGATGGGTGGAGTGGGTATGCACCACGCCGCCGACATTCGGGTTGCGGTCGTAGACCTGGCGATGCAACGCCAGGGTCTTTGAAGGCTTGTCACCGGACACCCATTCGCCGGCCAGATTGACCTTGGCGATGGTTGCCGGATCGAGGCGCCCGAGGCAGACATCCGTCGGCGTGATCAACCAGCCGTCATCCAGGCGCGCGCTGATATTGCCGGCGCTGCCGACGGTATATCCACGCTGGTAAAGGCTGCGGCCAACCTCACAGATCTCTTCGCGCAGGGCGTTCTCGTTATTCTTTGCGCAGCTCATTGTGCACCCCCGGCCTGGGCGAGTTGGTTCAAGGCTTTACTGAAGAAATCCCGGCCACCGAAGTTGCCCGACTTGAGTGCCAGCGCCAATGGTTCGTCAGTACTGCTGACGGTCGCCGGCACACCCGGATCGATCTGCGCGCCGATCTGCAGCAGCTGCACCCCCAGCGCCTGAACCACAGCGCCCGAGGTTTCTCCGCCGGCAATCACGAAACGGCGCACGCCGCTCTGGCGCAGACCCTGTGCAATTTCGCCAAAGGCGTTTTCCACCAGACTGCCAGCCTGCTCGACGCCCAGTTGCAGTTGCACCGACTTGACCTCATCCGGTGAGCTGGTGGCGTAGATCAATACGGTTTGCTCGTTATCACGGGCGAAGGCCAAGGCTTGCGCCACCACCGGTTCCCCCGCCGCCAAGGCCAACGGATCAATCCGCAACGCTGGCCGGCCGGCTTCGAGCCAGGCGGCCACTTGCCCATTGGTGGCGATCGAAGCGCTGCCGGCCAACACCACTTCCCCACCGGAAACCGCCGGAAGTTTCGAGGCGTCGAGGTCGCGCAACTTGCCGGCGCGACGGAAGTTTTCCGGCAGGCCCAAGGCCAGCCCCGAACCACCCGTCAACAACGGCAGATCGGCGCAGGCGGCACCGAGGGTGTACAGATCGCTGTCCGACAAGGCATCAGCAATGGCCATGCCGACACCTTGAGCCCTCAGCTCGGCGATTCGCGCCCGCACCTGCTCTGCGCCACGGGCAATCGTGTCGTAGCGCAACAGACCGACATTCAGGCGGGTCTGCGATTGCAGCACGCGCACCAGGTTGGCATCGGTCATCGGCGTCAACGGGTGGTTCTGCATGCCCGACTCGCTGAGCAGTTGATCCTGCACAAACAGGTGGCCGCGAAAGATCGTCCGGCCATTTTCCGGGAACGCCGGGCACGCCAGGGTAAAGTCGCTACCCAGTGCGGCCAGCAGCGCTTCGCTGACCTGGCCGATATTGCCGGCCGCGGTGGAGTCGAACGTCGAGCAGTACTTGAAAAAGATCTGCTCGCAGCCTTGTTCGCGCAGCCAGGCCAGCGCGGCGAGGGACTGCTCGACTGCTTCGGCGACCGGCGTGGTACGCGACTTCAGGGCAATGACGATCGCATCGGCATCAAGCCCGGCAGCCACTTCCGCGCTCGGGATGCCAATGCTTTGCACGGTGCGCATACCGCCGCGTACCAGCATGTTGGCCAGGTCCGTGGCGCCGGTGAAATCGTCGGCGATGCAGCCCAGCAGCGGGCGGGCGGTGGAGGTAGTCATGGGGTGTTCCTCAAACAGGCTCAGGCTTGGCAGTCGGCAATTCGATGCCCGGGAAAATCTTGATTACCGCCGAGTCGTCCTCACGACCGAAGCCTGCACTGGAGGCCTGCATGAACATCTGGTGAGCGGTGGCCGACAGCGGCAGCGGGAATTTGCTGGCCCGGGCGGTATCCAGCACCAGGCCCAGGTCCTTGACGAAAATATCCACGGCGGACAACGGCGTGTAGTCCGCCTTGAGAATGTGCGGCACGCGGTTTTCGAACATCCAGGAATTACCGGCGCTGTGGGTGATCACCTCATACAGCGCATCGGCATCGACCCCTTCACGCAGGCCCAGCGCCATGGCTTCGGCAGAAGCGGCAATATGGACCCCGGCCAGCAGTTGATTGATGATCTTGACCTTCGAACCCAGGCCATGGACGTCGCCCAGGCGATACACCTTGCCGGCCATGCCAGCCAGGATCGACTCGGCCTTGGCGTAGGCGTCGGCCGGGCCCGAGGTCATCATGGTCATCTCGCCAGCGGCAGCCTTGGCGGCGCCACCGGAAATCGGTGCATCCAGATACAGCAGGCCCAACGCGGCCAGGCGCTGGCCCAGGTCCACCGCGTAAGTCGGGGCGACTGTGGCGCAGCCGATCACCAGGCTGCCCGGCCGCAGAGAGGCCACGGCACCACCCTCACCAAACAATACGGTCTCGGTCTGCTCGGCGTTGACCACCACGGTAATGATCACGTCACACTCAGCGGCCATGTGCGACGGTGACAGGCAAGCCACACCGCCCTCCCCGGCGAACTGCTCTGTTACAGCAGTGCGCACATCACAGGCATGCACATTAAAACCGCTGCGCAACAACGAGCGGGCAATGCCCAGCCCCATCGCGCCCAGACCGACCACACCGACATTCTTGTTATTCATGGGGTACTCCAGAGAAAAGCAGCGATTGCTTCCACGCCTGCAAGGCGCAGACGTTGGCTGCGTTGTGAACAGGGCAGCGGTAGACAGAATCAGCACCGAGCGGATAAGCCAGCTGAGGGGCGCTGTGATTCAGGGCGTGAGTCGGGATCTCATCGAACATCAAGGCAATCCTGTTCTGTCGTGTTATCAGGTTGTCACACCGGCTGATGGAGATCATCTACCAGTGATCAGATTATGTGAAGTATTTTTTATCAATAACATTTTTTAACACCGCTTTCGCCGCGCAGAAAAAACAAGTCGTGTGATGCCCACAACAGCACTGCCGGTGCAAAAGGCAAAGCAGGTGTTCCTGCCCCTCCCCACTGCCATCGCCACCCGCGATGGCAGGCTCGTGAATGGCTGATATACGAACGGCTTTTACCTCTCCTAACATCGGTCGCACATGACCACTCGGGTGCCGATCACCTTTCGGCACACGGGCTCCAAGAATAAAAACGCAAACCCGCGAGGTTGAACCATGAAAACCCTAGCCGTCAGTTCCACGGCGCAAGCTTCTGTCGTCGACGGAGTCGGTCAACTGACCGCCAACCAGCGTTACGTGACGTTGGGGGGCTCCTGGGCCGCCTGGCTGTTTGACGCGCTGGATGCCACCATCTTTGGCTTTGTCCTCCTGGCGGTCGCCAAGACCTTCGCCGTCGGTCTGGGCGATGTGGTCTCCACGGTTGCCTGGTTTCTGCTGGCCACCGGTATCGGTGGTTTCTTCCTCGGCAACATTTCCGACAAGATCGGCCGCAAGAAAACCATGATGCTGTCGGTGTTCGTCTATGGCACCGGCACCTTGCTCTGTGCTTTTGCCGACAGCCTGTGGCAGCTCAACGTGTTTCGCTTCTGCGTGGGGATCGCCGTGGGTGGCTTGTGGTCCGCCGCGGCGGCACTGGTGTCGGAGATCTGGCCTGCGGCCGGGCGCGCCAAGGCCTTTGCGGTGATGCAGACCGGCTGGTCGGGTGGTGGTCTGCTGGCAGCGATTTTCGCCTGGAGTTTCCTCGATGGCGGGAATCCTGAATCCTGGAGAAGCCTGTTCATCTATGCCTCGATCCCGGCGTATTTCACCCTGGTGTTCATCTGGTTGTTCGTCAAGGAATCGCCGGTGTGGCTGGCCAACCGCGAGTTCATGCGCCGTAACGCCGACAAGGGCCGGCTGATGGAAATCTTCCGTCCGCAGTATCTGAAAGTGACCTTGCTGGGCCTGAGCATTTCGGTACTGGGCATGTACGGCTACTGGATCATCACCACCTTCATGCCGGCTTACCTGCAGAGCATTCTGAACGTGCGCATCGATCAGGCTCCGGTGTTTGTCATCTGGATCGGCATCGGCGCCACCATTGGTTACCTGGCCTACGGCTACCTGGCCGAAAGCATCGGTCGTCGCTTGTCGTTCGCGGTGTTTTTTGGCGGCATGGCGATCATGGTGCCGGTGTTTGCCTACTCGGCGACCTTGATGCCATTGACCGACGGCAAGCTGCTGTTCACCACCCAGAACGTCATCGCCCTCGGTTCGCTGGCGGCACTGCTGGGCTTCTTCACCGGTTATTTCAGCGGATTCGGCGCCTGGTACTCGGAGTTGTTCCCGACCAGCATCCGTTCGACCGCGTCGGGTTTCTGTTTCAACTTCGGCCGGGTCGGCGCCATCGCCGGCATCAAGCTGGTCCCGGTGCTGATCCCGCTCATCGGCTTCACCGCCACCATTTCCCTTGCCTCCGTTTCCTACGTCATCGCCGCTGTCATGGTGTTCACGCTGCAGGAAACCAAAGGCGTTCAACTCACCAGCGGCAACTGACCCGACCGTTCAAAGGAAAAATCCATGAAAAATTTTCGCATCGGCCAAATCGTCCCCAGCTCCAACACGACGATGGAAACCGAAATCCCGGCCATGCTGACTTCGCGCTACGAACTGTTTCCCGAAGAGCATTTTACCTTTCACTCCTCACGCATGCGCATGATGCACGTCAGCCCCGAAGAGCTGAAAAAGATGGACATCGACAGCGACCGTTGCGCGCTGGAACTGAGCGATGCACGAGTGGATGTCATGGCCTATGCCTGCCTGGTGGCGATCATGTGCCAAGGCGCGGGCTATCACCAGGTCTCGCAGGATCGCCTGAGTAAAACCGTGGCCTCCAATCAATCGACCGCTCCTGTACTCAGCTCCGCCGGTGCGCTGATCGATAGCCTGCACATGCTCGACTACAAGAAAGTCTCGATCATCACGCCGTACATGAAGCCGCTGACCCGGCAGGTCATCGACTACATCGAAGCGGCCGGAATCGAAGTGGTCGACTCCATCAGCCTGGAGGTTTCCGACAACCTCGAAGTCGGGCGTCTGGACCCGATGAATCTGCTGGCTCACGCCGACAAGCTGAACATAGGCCAAGCCGATGGCGTGGTGTTGTCCTGCTGCGTGCAAATGCCATCGCTACCCGCGATCCAGCTTGTCCAGGATCGCCTCGACAAACCGGTGCTGTCGGCATCGATCGCCACCGTTTACCAAATGTTGAAAACCCTTGGCCTCAAGGCGCAAGTGCCCAACGCCGGCCACCTGTTGTCCGGGGCGTTCTGAGCCGATGCCGGAGGAAGTACTATGCTGGCCATTCAGGCCAAACCGGTACTTCCCATGAAACTCGATCCGGTCTCGTTGCGACTCTTTGTCAGTGTCGTTGAAGAAGGCACCATTGCTGCCGCCGCCAAACGCGAACACATCGCCGCGGCGGCGGTCAGCAAACGGCTGAGCGAGCTTGAAGAACTGCTCGATTCGAAACTGCTCAACCGCACCAACAAAGGCATCACCCCGACCGATGCCGGTCTGTCGCTACTGTTCATGGCGCGCAGCGCCTTGAACAACCTCAATGAAATCGTCGTGCAGATGCGTGACTACTCCCACGGCCGCCGTGGCTCGGTGCATGTCCTGGCCAATATTTCCGCCATCACCCAATTCCTCCCGGGCCTGATCAAGTCGTTCATGGAGCTGTACCCACTGATCAACATCAGCCTCGAAGAAAGGCAAAGCCTGGCCATCACCAAGGCGGTGTCCGAAAATCGCACCGACATTGGCATCTTCACCCGTCTTCCGCACGGAGCCGATATTGAGGTTTTCCCGTTTCGTACCGATCGACTGGTGTTACTGGTTCCCCTTGGGCATCCGCTGGCGACACGCCGTTCCGTCAAATTCAGCGAAACCCTGGATCACGAATACATCGCCTTGCGCAGTGGCACTCATCTCAACTTTCAGTTGATCAAGGCGGCCAACGACCTGGGGCGTTCGCTGAAAATCCGCATGGAAGTCTCCAGCTACGACGCGCTATGCCTGATGGTTCAGGCCGGCCTGGGCATTGGCATCATGCCGGAGGGGAGCGCGGCGATTTACAAAATGGACGGTGCGAAGGCGATCAGGCTGGATGAGCCGTGGGCCTCCCGCGAACTCAGCGTGTGCGTGAGGTCGCGAGAGGCGTTGTCGGTCGCGGCGGGATTGTTCCTCGAGCACTTGCTCGAAAGGGGGTGAGCGATATCAGGTTCAAGGGCTCGAAGGTGCAGGTCGATCATGGATTTGGGCCAAACGCAGCACTGGCAAAGTCCAGAAAGCTTCGCAGCTTGGGAGTCAACCGGCGATCAGGCGCATATAAAAGGTTCATGGGTGAGACCGGCACCTCGTAGTGAGGCAAAAGACTGACCAACGTTCCATCTCTCAGTGCGTCCTTGACCAGTTCCAATGGCTGAAGCATCACACCCAATCCAGCGACGGCGGCTGCGAGTAGCGGATCGCCCTGATTAATCGTCAATCTGCTTGTAATGGGAACGTCCAACCGCCCTTCTTTTCCGTCGAAACTCCAGTGTGAGCGCCCGTCGGAATACGCAAAGCCCAGGCACTCGTGCTGTTGCAGATCCCAGGGTGTAGTGATGAGAGGCCGCCGTGCCAGATAGGACGGCGCAGCACAGAGCACCATCTGGTAGGGTCTCAATGGCAACGCTTTCAAACCGCTGTCCGAAAGCTCACCTACCCGAAACACTGCGTCATAGCCGTCTTCAACGAGGTCTACGATCTCGTTTGATAACGTCAGGTCCACTGAGACCTGCGGATACTTGACCATGTACTCCAGCAGGCGCGGCGACAGCGTACGCATGCCGTATGTGACGGGTGCGTTAATTCTCAGTCGACCGATTGGAACCCCCCGCGTCACAGCCGCCATGCTTTCTGCAGCGTCCATATCGGCAAGGATCATCTTTGCTCGTGGATAGAACGAGCGACCAAATTCGGTGAGGCTTTGTTTGCGAGTCGTTCGGTTAAGCAGGGACACCCCCAAGTGCTGCTCGAGCATTTTCACCTGTTTACCTACCAGTTGCGGGGATAGATTGAGATCTTCCGCCGCCGCACTGAAGGAACCGAGTTGTACCGCTTTGACGAATGTGGCCATCTGGGTGAGACGATCCATTGGAAACCCATTGTTTCTAGTGTTGCGCCATCCTAGACCTTTATCCGAAGAGGGGCCAAAGCCTATATTTGCTTGCCATGACTCAGGCACGCTCATAAAACCGAGCATTGCCTGGGTCCCGGCTTTCACTCAAATCAGGTCGGCATTCACCCCGGCCCCTTGATTACGACAGAGGTAACGATGGCCCGCATTGTCAGAATCCATGAGTACGGTGACGCAAGCGTCTTGAAGCTGGAAGCAGTCGATGTGCCTGCTCCAGGATCGGACGAGGTGCAAATTGAAGTAAAAGCCATAGGGCTGAACCGGGCGGAAGTGATGTTCCGCAGCAATGCCTACCTGCAAGAGGCGGAATTTCCAAGCCGTCTGGGGTATGAAGCCGCCGGCGTTGTTGTCGCGGTCGGTACCGGCGTCACTGACTTCAAGGCAGGCGATGTTGTCAGCGTCATTCCGCCACTGGACATTGCACGCTGGGGCACATATGGCGAATTGGCGAACGTGCCCGCCAACCTCACGGTCAAGCATCCCGAAAACCTGTCTTTTGAACAGGCTGCGGCCTCCTGGATGCAGTACGTTACAGCGTGGGGAGCATTGGTCGAGCAGGCAAAACTGCAAAAAGGTGATTGTGTTCTGGTTACCGCAGCGTCCAGCAGCGTCGGTTTGGCTGCCTTTCAGATTGCCCGAATGGTGGGCGCCACCGCAGTCGCCATTACCCGCACCCGGGCAAAGAAACAGGCGTTGCTGGATGCGGGTGCCGCACACGTCATTGTCAGCGAGGAAGAGGATATTGTTGAAGCGACAATGGCGCTGACCGGCGGATTGGGTGCCCGTGTCGTTTTCGATCCCATAGGCGGCCCCTCCTTCGTACCTCTCACCCAAAGCATGGCCAAGGGCGGTATCCTGCTTGAGTATGGAGCGTTGAGCCCGGAGCCCACGCCATTCCCGTTGTTCACCGTATTGGGTAAAACCCTGACCCTCAAGGGCTACCTCTATTCTGAAATCGTTTCCGACCCGGCGACCTTGTCGCGGGCCAAGGCGTTCATCCTGAATGGACTCGAATCGGGCGCGCTGCGGCCGATCATTGCCAAGACCTTTACACTCGATAACATTCAAGAGGCGCACCGCTTTCTTGAAACCAACCAGCAGATCGGAAAGATCGTGGTGACCGTTTAACGTTTGCATCAGAACCGCGCATGGCCGGTTTGCGTCTCAAAACAGGAGAGATCCTGAAAGCGAAACAACCGGCCTCTCTGCGAGACATAGTGCAGCCCTGATGCGCAGTATTGCGGACACCAGCGTCCGAAGTGTTCGGATCTCTGGCGCATGTTTCCCGACTGCATCTCTTCCTACACTGGGTGACCGGGCTTCTTGTCCCGCCCGACAACGCAACCTTTCCCTTCAAACCAGGCTCAGGAGTTTCCATGACCCTGTCATCAAAAATTCGAGTGGGTCTCATTGGCGTCGGTCATTGGGCCGAGTACGGCCACTTGCCCGCCCTCCAGTTGCTTCCCGACTATGAGCTGACGGCAGTCCACAGTCGCAGCCCGGAAAAAGCCGCCGGGTTGGCACTGCGCCACGGCATCCGCTTTGCGCTCGATTCCGTGGAGGCTCTGGTCAACCATCCGGAAGTGGATCTGGTGCTCGTGCTCAACACGGCACCCCAGCACGAGGCCACCGTACGGGCAGCCATCGCCGCCGGCAAAGATGTGTACTGCGAATGGCCGCTGACGCCCAGCAAGGCCGTGTCGCAGGAACTGATGGCGCTTGCCGAGAAGGCTGGCGTTCGGCATATCGTCGGACTGCAGCGTCGACTGAACCCGGATTATCGCTACGTACGCGATCTGTTAAAGGACGGCTACATCGGGGAACTGCGTTCGGTGCGATTGCATATCAGCGTCGAATATTTCCAGCGCGAACGCATCGCTGCCCTGTACTTCACCATTCCGCCGGAGAACTTCTCCAGCCTGCTTTCCATCTATGGCGGTCACTATTTCGATGCGGTGTTCAGCATGCTGGGCCATCCGCAGAGCATCAGCGCGCTGACTGTCAACCAGTTCCCGGAAGTGACGCTGATCGAGACAGGCGAGGTACTGAAACACACAACGGCCGACCAGATTCTGGTCAACGGTACCTTCTCCAACGGGGCTGTGCTGACGGTCCATATCGAAGCCGGGAAACGCAACAACCATGGCATACAGCTGGACCTGACCGGCACCCAGGGTGATCTCAAGATCTGGAACACCACCAGTTTTGGCGACCAGTTCAATACCATCGAAGCGGCCCAGGGCGACTCGCAACCCATGCATACGCTCACGGTGCCACCGAGCTACAACTGGCTGCCGGAGAATGACCTGGGCGGCAGCCAGCAGGAACTGGCCAATTTGTATGCTGCCTACGCCTGGGATGTGCGCGACGGTACCCAGGTTGCACCTACCATGGCGGATGCCGTGCGCATGCACGAATTGATCGATGCCATCGAAATCTCCAACCGCGACGGCGTGCGCCTGACGCTGCAGGCGTAAGCGATCAGATGCGCAAATGCGCACTCATGTAGTCAATGAACACGCGCAACTTGGGCGAGGCATAACGGTTGGCTGGCCACAGCATCCAGAAGACGACCTGACGGTCAATGCAGTCGTCCAGCACGGTGACCAGCTGGCCGCTTTCCAGCGCTTCGCGCACCAGGAAAGTCGGCAGAAAGGCAATGCCCCGGCCCTGGATTGCGGCGTAGGCAAGAGGCTCGATCGTGTTCGACGTCATCGTGGCGGGCAGCACCAGTTCAGCCTCGGAGGCTTCGAGTCGCAGCGGCCAACGCTCCAGCTTTCCGGTTGCGGGGAACTTGTGCTGCAGGCATGCATGGCGTTCCAGTTCACGCGGATACGCGGGTACGCCATGCCGCTTGAGATAGGTCGGCGACGCCACCAGCACATGTGCGCAGGAACCCAGGCGGCGCGCAGTCAAGCGAGAGTCGGTTTGCTCGCCGGTGCGAATCACCGCGTCGAACCCCTCCTCGATCACATCGACCATGCGGTCGCAAAAATCGATATCCAGTTCGACTTCCGGATACCGCTCCATGAACCCGTCAAAGGCCGGCATCATCAGGTCGCCCAGTAGCGGCGTGCCCACCCGAAGTCGCCCCCGCGGACTGCCAGCCAGGCCTGACAGCTCGGACTCGGCAGCGGTGACCTCGCTGAGGATGCGGCGGCAGCGCTCAAGGAACAGGGTCCCCTCGGCCGTCAGCGTGATGCTGCGTGTGCTGCGATGAAACAGCCGCACATGCAAGCGCTCCTCCATCCGCGCAATGGTTTTACCCACGGTCGAGGATGACACCCCCAGCTGGCGGGCGGACTCGGTAAAGCTGCGCGTTTCGGCAACCTGCACGAACATCGAGATGCCATTCAGACTTTCCATCACTTTTCCTGCCTGCTCCGGTAGCCCCCCGCCAACAAGGCGGGATTACGGAAAAAACATCCGAAATGTTCGGCATCGCGGGATATTTTTCTCCGTGAATTTTACGCCTACATTGCGCCCATCCCACCACTGATAGGTATCGTTGTCATGTCCAAACTGCATACCAGCATCCAAATAGGTCCACACCAGATTTCCCATCGCGTCGTTCTGGCGCCACTTACCCGTATGCGTGCCGAGCCGGGTGCCATTCCTGGCCAGTTGATGGCCGAGTACTACGCCCAGCGTACCACCGCCGGTGGCCTGCTGATCGGCGAAGCCACTATCGCCGCTGCCAATGGTAACGGCTACCTCGGTGCTCCCGGTCTGTATGACGACAGCCAGATCGCCGGCTGGAAGCTCGTGACCGACGCGGTTCATGCCAAGGGCGGCAAAATCTTTCTGCAGCTCTATCATGCGGGGCGCCAGTCCAATAGCCTCCTGCAGCCGGGCGGCGCCCAGCCGGTAGCCCCTTCCGTCGTGGACCACGGCGGCCTCGCCTTCACCGAGACTGGCTGGACCCCCGGCAGCCCCCCGCGCGAACTGACCATCGCGGAAATCCGCGACCTGGTAGAAAGCTTCCGCGCCGCAGCCGAACGCGGTATCGCAGCCGGATTCGACGGCGTGGAGTTGCACTCGGCCAACGGCTACCTGTTCGATCAATTCCTCCAGGACGGCAGCAACAAACGTACGGACATCTACGGTGGCTCGTTCGAGAACCGCAGCCGGTTCCTGCTGGAAGCGGTAGAGGCGGTGATCTCCGTCTGGGGCAGCAATCGGGTGGCGGTGCGTCTGGGGCCGAGCGGCAATTTCGGCGATATGTCCGACAGCGACCCCATTGGCCTGTTCACCTATGTCGCACGCGAGCTGAACAAGCTGGACCTCGCCTATCTACACCTGATCGAGCCGCGCATCCTGGGTGTCGCCGAAGACGAGCGCCGGGACCAGAACCCGGTGGCGTCCCAACTCATCCGCCAGCACTACAAGGGCACCCTGATCGCGGCGGGCGGTTTCTCCGGTGAATCGGCCAACGCGATCCTTGAGGCCGGCGATGCGGACCTGGTCGCGTTCGGCCGCCACTTCATCGCCAACCCTGACTTGCCAGAGCGCCTGCGTAACGGCTGGCCGCTGAACCCGTACGACCGCGAGTCGTTCTTCGGCGGCACGCAAGTGGGTTACACGGACTATCCTTTCCATACCGAAGTTGCGTGATCATTTGCACCACTGGTAACTGGGGTCATAGTGCCCCAGCTACCTCCCCGCCAAAACATCACTCACCCAAACTGCCGCGTTTCACGGTCGCCTCTGCCAACGGGGTCAAGGTGCGTACCGGCTGAAGGAAGGTGCCAACGCATGAAAGACCTTTTCTCCTACAGGCTTTTCACAAGGGTGGCGCGACTGGGCAGCTTTTCCGCTGCGGCACGCGAAGTGGGTCTTTCTCAATCCCAGGTCTCCAGGATCGTGGCCGAGCTCGAAGCCGATCTCGGCACCCTGCTGCTGGCGAGATCGACACGTGCCGTCGTACCGACCGAGGCCGGGGCGGACTTTCTCTCGCGCATGGAACCCATCCTCGTCGCTGTGGAAGAGGCAGAGCAGAGCGTTCGCGGGGGCGCAGAGCTGCGTGGGGTCGTGCGGATGAGCATGCCAACGAGCATCGGCGTACGGGAAATCATTCCACGCCTGGCGCCGTTCGCAGCGATACACCCCAACCTGCATATCCAGGTGCTGCTTGCCGATCATTGGCAGGATCTGGTGCGCGAAAATATCGATGTTGCGATAAGGCTGGGACGGCTGGTGGATTCCAGTGCAACAAGCCGTCAGATCATGACGATCTCCAGATACATTCTCGCCTCACCGTCCTACTTGCGCGCCGCTGGGGAGCCGACTACGCCGGAGGACCTGCAATCACATCGAATCATCGCCGGTCCAGCCTCAACGGTGCCGAGCGGGTGGATGTTCAAACGCGATGGCGAGACCAGGACCATTCAGCTCGAGGCGCACTTCTCGACCGACGAAAACGAAGGCGCTGTCGCAGCGGCAACGGCTGGCTTAGGGATCACATCGACAACGGCCTGGGCCTGCCGGCGGGAGCTTGAAAGCGGTGAGCTCGTCGCGCTGCTCACCGATTGGGAGACCGAATCCGTACCTGTGCATGCCTACTTCCCCCACGGCTCGCGAACCCGCAGAGCCGGCCGCGCCCTGATCGAACATCTTGTCGCCAGCCTGCTTGACGATGCCGGCGGTGCTTATGCATCCGGCGCATAGAAGATAGCCGGCCACAGCGTCTACTCCGATCCGGCCGAAGCTGCCAATTTAGCGCCATACCCCGCGACGCAGCGGTCGAGCTGATCGACCTGGCAGCGTGGCGGACGCCCTGACTTTTTCGTTCAAGGAAATCCCTCATGCGCATGACTGGCAACACGATCTTCATCACTGGCGGCGGCTCCGGCATCGGCCAAGGCCTGGCGGAAGCCTTCCACAAGCTGGGCAATCAAGTGATCATCTCGGGACGGCGCAAGGAGCGACTGCAGCAGACGCTCGATGCCAACCCCGGCATGGCAGCCATCGAGCTCGACATCAACGACACGGCCAGCATCCAGGCCGCAGCGCAACACCTCATCGCCCATTACCCTGAGCTCAACGTGCTGATCAACAATGCCGGCATCATGCTGCTCGATCATGCAGAAGGTCCGGTGGACGATGAGCTTGCCCTGTCGACCGTCACCACCAACCTGCTGGGTCCGATCCGCATGACCTCGGCGCTGGTCGAGCATCTGAAGGCCAAGCCGGATGCCGTCATCGTCAACGTCTCCTCGGTACTCGGCTTCGTACCCATGGCCGTGACGGCGGTCTACTCGGCGACCAAGGCAGCGTTGCACTCCTACACCTTGTCGCAGCGCTACCTGCTGCGCGAACACGGCGTCCAACTGGTCGAGATCGCACCGCCGTGGGTACGCACCGAGTTGCTCGACAGCCGCGAGGAGGAGCGCGCCATTCCCCTCGACCAGTTCATTGCCGGCGCCATGGCGCAATTCGAGAGCGGCGTGGACGAAATCCTGGTCGCGCCCGCTGAAGCCATGCGCGCCAATCCTGGCCCGAACGAGCATGCCTGGGTCAACGGGTTCAACGACATGATTGCCAACGGACCGGCTTTCGGCTGAGTCCACAAGGCGATATTGGGCGGCCCTTCAACCGCCCTCCCCTTTACTTTGTTAGCAGGAAACCGACCATGACTTCACTCACCCCCGTCGAGAACAAGGCCATCGTCCTCGAAGGCTTCGCAACCCTGTTCAATCGCAAGGATCTGGCTGCGGCCGAACGCTACTGGTCGCCCTCCTATATCCAGCACAGTGCCCATGTGCCCCCGGGTCGCGAGGGTCTGTTCGAACTGGTCGCCGCAGGAGCGCCCGATTTGCTTTACGAATGCCAGCTGGCAGTCGCTGAAGGCGACTTCGTCATGTTGCACGGTCGCTTCACTGGCATCGGCCAGCCGGCGAACTGGGTCGTGGTCGATATCCTGCGCCTCGAGGACGGCGTGATGGTCGAACACTGGGATGTGATTCAGGACGAGGCGACGCGCGAAGGTTCCGCCGGCGGGTATCCTATGTTTGGGGATCAGTTCCCAGGCTGATGCTCCATTAAACAGTTCAAGGAGTTCAGGCCGAACTCAGGCGACGCTCGATTGCGGGACGCATTCCTTGAGTTGAAGGCGTCTAGGTAGACAGCTATCAACGCAATCAGGCGGTCGCCCTTGGTTTAATTGTTATGTTATAACTAATGCAGGCGTGCACTGTCAGTCGCCACTGGCAGAGCCATCCATTCCCTGCTTGCGACATTCGATGACAACCTCTACTCACATCCCACCTATCACACCCTTGAAACAACGCCTGCTGTCCATTGATGCCCTGAGGGGATTGGTAATCCTCCTTATGTTGTTGGATCACGTGCGCGAAACGTTCTTTTTGCACCGTCAGGTAGCAGACCCGATGGACATTGAGTCCACTGAGCCGGCGCTATTTTTCAGCCGCACACTTGCCCATTTGTGTGCCCCGGTTTTCATACTGCTCACTGGACTTTCCGCTTGCCTGTATGGCCAAAAGCACCAGGGCAAGGGCGATGTGTCAGCCTTTTTATTCAAGCGCGGTCTGTTTCTGGTACTGCTGGAGTTCACCCTGGTGAATTTCGCCTGGACATTTCAGTTCCCACCTGCGGCAATTTACATGCAAGTGATCTGGGCCATTGGCATCTGCATGATTGCCCTGGCCGGGCTGGTCTGGTTACCCAGGCCCATTCTGTGCTGCCTGGGTCTGGTGATCGTGGCCGGGCACAACCTGCTGGATAGTGTGCACTTCGCGGCAGGCTCGCCAATGCATATACCTTGGGCGATTCTGCATGATCGCGGCTGGATCGAATTCTCCGACGGTTTGCGTCTGCGCACCTCTTATCCTGTACTGCCGTGGATCGGTGTGATCGCCCTTGGATACAGTATCGGCCCTTGGTTCGCTGGCCAGGTTTTGGCCGCGGAGCGTCAACGTAATCTGCTGCTGGCAGGGGTCGGGACATTGATCGGATTTGTCGCACTGCGAGCAGTCAATGGTTATGGCGAGTTGCATTGGGTCGCCCATGAAGGCATCACGCAAACCCTCATGAGCTTCTTCAACATTACAAAATACCCACCTTCCCTGCTGTTCCTTTCGCTGACGCTGGGAGTGGGCCTGTTACTGCTTCGTGCCTTGGAACGGGCTCAACAACGCAAGTGGGTCAATGCATTGGCAGTCTTTGGCGCGGCGCCGATGTTCTTCTACTTGCTCCACCTTTACGTACTCAAGGCGCTGTATCTGATCAGCGTGGCGTTGTTCGGATTGAACCAAGGCAATTTTTTCGGTTTCGACAGCATTTGGGCTGTGTGGCTGACAGCGGTGCTCCTGGCTTTATCCCTGTATTTACCCGTGCGCTGGTTCGCGGCATTGAAGGCACGCCGTCGCGATATCAGATGGCTCAAATACTTTTGATCAGGACATTTGCTCAATAAAGGGGCCCCTGGAGAGCCCCTTTTTTTCTAGACTGCCCCGTCCTGAAACCTTTATCAAAGCGGAATGAGGCGCCGTAAGCCGAATCCGGTAAATGGCTAGCGCCATCGTCCCGTAACCGCGAACGGAAAGTACCGCTCTGTGGCTGGGTACGATACAAGCCACGCTTTTGCAGTTCAGGAATGATCAGTTCAACGAAGTCCTCAAGGCTGCCCGGGCTGATCAGCGGATTTAGCATGTAGCCGCTGGTGCCGGAAATACGGGCGTGCTCTTCGATCCGATCGGCCACTTGTTGCGGCGTTCCCACCAGAATCAGATCACTGCCACGGGTAACGTTGGCAAAGCGCTGTTTGACATCACCGGCGGTCAAGGGCTTGCCACTGCCATCGGGACGCATCACATAGGAGGTCATGCCTTCGGTGTGAGTCGACAACGCATCGCTGTCCGCGTAGCGGCTGATGTCGATACCGGTATCACCGGCATAACTCACCAGTTGCGCCTGCAAGTGATAGTTGCTTTGCAGTTCGTCATATTTGCGTTGGGCTTCGATCTCGGTCCTGGCCGTGACGATGCGCAGGACCGTCAGTGATTTAACATCTTCAGCGTGACGCCCCCGTGCCCTGGCCTGCGTCCATATATCTTCCAGGCCCTGGCGAATCTCCAGCGGGTTGGACTTGGCGATGAAAATCAGTTCGGCGTGCTTGGCCGCAAACTCGCGACCACGGCCTGACCAACCGGCCTGGATCAGCAACGGTGTGCGTTGCGGTGACGGGGACGTCAAATGCGGCCCGGCCACCCGGTAATGCTCGCCAACATGATTGATCGGTCGCACGCGATCGCCCTTGGCAAAGACCCGACGAGACTTGTCGGCCACCACGGCATCGTTTGCCCAGCTGCCTTCCCAGAGCTTGTAAACCACATCGAGAAATTCATCGGCGCGTTCATAGCGATCATCGTGCTTGATCATCTGCTCCAGGCCGAAGTTGCGAGCGGCACTGGTCAGGTAGGAGGTGACAATGTTCCACCCGACCCGGCCATTGGTCAGGTGGTCCAGCGTGCTGAAGCGCCGGGCGTGGGTGAAAGGATGTTCATAACTGGTGGTGACAGTGACGCCGAAGGCGAGGTTTTCCGTCACCGCAGCCAATGCCGGAATGATCATCAACGGATCGTTGGCCGGTGCTTCCACCGCCCACTTCATCGCCGCGTCGGCATTACCGCCAAACACATCGTAGAAACCCAGCACATCACCAAAAAACAGCATGTCGAGATGAGCCTGGTCGGCGATGCGTGCCAGGTTCGACCAGTAGCCCAGGGAGTTGATGGTCAGTCGTTCGTCTGCCGGGTGCGTCCAGAGGCTTGGCGCGCCGCCACAGCCAACACTGGCTTGCTCGTATAACGCAAACAACAGAGGTTTTGGATCGGACATCGTAGTACCTGTAAAAGTCATTAAGCGGATGGGTCAGCGCTGATGCTTGAAACCTTTGCCGTAGTGGCGTTCAAGACGGTTCTGTATCAACTCCAGGCCAATGGACAGGAGCCAATAGATAACGGCTGCGGTGGTGAGCATTTCGATGTAGCGGTAAGAGGATCGACCGTACGACTGCGCCAGGAACATCACTTCCCAAACGCCCATCACCGATATCAACGATGAGTCCTTGAGCATTGAAATGAACTGACTGGTTGTCGGGGGAATGATCGTGCGCATGGCCTGCGGCAGGACGATGTGCAGGAACGTTGCCGCAGGCCCCAGCCCCAGAGCCATCGCCGCTTCGCGCTGTCCAGGTGCAACAGCCATGATGCCGGCACGAAAAATCTCGCTGAGGTAGGCACCATAGTTGAGCGAGAGCGCAATGATCCCCGCGCTGATGGCGCCAGGAACCACACCCAACTGCGGCAGCCCCAGGTAGATCAGCAGGATCTGGATCAGCAGCGGAGTACCGCGGAAAAAGGACGCATAGAAACTGGCAATGCCGAAAGCCACTGCACTGCGAGACAGGCGCGCCAGCGCCGTCACGAAACCAAGGAGCAACGAAAGCCAGATCGAGCAGAAGCACAAGAACAGCGTCAGCGCGGCGCCCTGCAAGAAACCGTCAGGCCCCAAATGCAGGCCGACCAGGTTGGGCAACTTCTGCACAATGATCGAGAACTTCAGATCGAAGCTCATGAAAAACATGACGCACAGGCCGAACAGCACTGCCCAGGTCAAATACAGGCGAGTGCGAAAACCAACTAGCTGGCTGAAACGACGCGCCTCGGTTTCGGGGGCGACAGTCGCCTTGGCCGGGTGTGGATTGAGGGCTGTCATTGGCTGATATCGGCACCGATCCACTTCTGTGAAATCTTGCTTAATGTGCCGTCGGCCTTGAGCTGGGTGACGACCTCAGTGACTTTGGCATTCCATTGCGGATCGCCCTTTTCGATCGCGACCACGTTGGGCTCTGCATACAGCGTATCGCCGGCAATTTTGAAGCGTGGATCCTGGGCGATGCGTTCGCGAGCCGTGATGAGGTTGGTGACCATGGCATCCAGGCGCACGCCCGTGCCCAAGGCCAGATCCTGGAAGGCCACGGTTTCGTTGTCGTATGGCGCGACCTGGACACTTTCGAATGGATAACTCAACGGCTTGTCCTCGGCGCCCTCGATCACCAGATCCTTGTTCAGATAGGCTTCATAGGTCGACGCACTGATCACACCGACTTTTTTACCTGACAGATCCTTGCCCGTGACAATGTTCTGGTCTTTGGCATTCACCACGATCACGGCCGGTGACTGGTAATACTCCACCGGGAAGTCGAACACTTCGGCCCGTGCCTTGCTCGGGGTCATCGAGCAGACGCAGATGTCATATCGTCCGTTCCAGTGTCCGGCAGCGATGACATCCCAGGACGGTGTCTGCAGCTTCAGCTTCACCCCTAGCCGTTGCGCAACAGCCTTGGCGACATCCACGTCAAACCCGTCCAGTTGGTTCTGTTCATTGAGAAAGGAGAATGGCGGATAGCTTTCCATCAGAACGCCGGTCAGCTCCCCGCTGCTGGTTACGCGATCCAGTATGGGGCCCGCGAAAGCCGTCGAGCAGGTAGCCAGTAATGCCAAGCCAAAAGGTAAAAGCGCCTTAGTGTTCACAGACAAGAGCTCCAATCGATTCAAAATACTGAATAGATTAAAACGCACTATAAAAATAGTTTGTACTTCCTTTATGGAATATGTGACTGCGTTCAAGCTATATTGGATCGAGCCGTTCAGGCGCTTGCACCACTGCCCCTTCGTGGCAAGCGCTTTGCACAGCCAAACAACCGAGCGAATCAGGCATTTTCGTCTAACTTGAATGGATGCGTTTGCATGATCCACTTCCTCTGAAAATGGAGTTTGACGATGAAAACTATCGCTTCCTGGCTGACGATTTCGCTTTTTGGTCTTGTGCTTGGCGGCTGTGCCGCGGTTGGCGCCGGGAGCGGAGGCGCTGGCGAGATGGAGATTCGTTCGGGGAAAATCGAGCAGATTACACAGACCCAGATGCAGACCAATCACGATAGCGGTGTCGGCGCCATAATGGGGGGTATTGGCGGTCTGGCCCTGGGAAGCCTGATCGGCCACGGTACCGGCCGGGATGTGGCGATGGTCGCCGGTGCCCTGGCTGGCGCGGCGGGCGGCAACTACGCCGAAAAGAAAAAATATGATCAGCCCGTGGACGCACAGCAGATCATCGTTCGCACCCACAGCGGCGTACTGGTTCAGGTGACCCAGCCGATCAACCCGGGGCTGAAAAATGGCATGAACGTTTATGTCGAGGGTGCCGGGAACGAAGCGCGGGTGGTGCCACAAAGTTAGGGGCGGCGACTGGACGTTGCACAGCCGCCCCATGATCCATGACTGCGCGCAATCCTGACTCGAATGGCGCGCCGCCATGGATCAGGTTACTTGAATACCGGTACGCTGGCTGACGCGTTGGGCTTTTTCAGGTACTCACGCAACCGAACGCCAATCTCGGCAATTTTCACCTCTCCCGCACGCAAGGCTTGCGGGTTGGTGTGCACCGAGTAATTTCCCAGCGCCAGATCATAGGGATGAGGTACGGCTGAACCGATCACGAAGACCGTATCTTTTTGCAGCGCCTTGAGCGTCACGGCGCCGTTGCCAGGTTCGAAGATGGCCATCTCTCCTGCGTTGACCAGGCCTGGTGCAGACAAAGCGCCGCGGCTGACACTCAACCACAACGACTCATGTTCGCCAGGTGGAACATAAGTCCAGGATTCCCCGGCACGTAGCGTGACCAGCAGATAATTCATTCCGGCGGGGGCACGGACCGGGCTCTGGACACCCTGGTACGTGCCGAGAATCAACCGCGCCGGCCCGACTTCAGGCATCACGCCTGACTCCAGGTATTGACTGTCGACACTGGCGTTTTCCAACTCAGGCGGTAGTGCAACCCACAGTTGAAAACCCTGAATCCGTTTCGATGTGCCCACCGACATTTCCTTGCCGTGCCAGACCCCGCCTCCGGCACGCATCCATTCGACACCGCCGTAGTCGATCATCCCCTTGCCCGAATCCGCATCCTCGAAGCGCAAATTACCTTCGGTGATGACGGTGACGGTGGCGATTCCCGAGTGCGGGTGAATTGGCATGCCGTTGATGAATGAGCTCTCACCTTCAAACAGATCCAGGAAAACGAACGGCTTGATCAAATGGCCCAGATCCGAAGGACTCATCAGCCGGACAATGGCGCCATGCCCGCCGCCTGTGGTGCGATAGCTGATTGCGCGGTGAGTTACGGTTTCGCGTGCAGAGCCAGGGTCCATTGCGATGTGAGGTGGTTGCTGAAGGTTCATCATGATCACTCGAAGTGGGAAGCTCGCGGCCCGATACCTCAAACAATAGAGCGGGACCGATTGCTTGATTAGTCGATACAATTGGATTGCACTCGTCCACCAATACCAGGAATGACCGGCCATGCTCGACCTCAATGACATCGCGATGTTTGTGCAGGTAGTCCGCTGCGGCAGCTTTGCCGAGGCGGCACGACGCCTGGGCATGCCGCCCAATACCGTGAGTCGCCGCATCCAGCAGCTCGAAGCACACCTCGGCACTCGGCTGCTGCAACGCTCCACTCGCAAGCTCACACTCACCAGTACAGGCCAGGACTTCCATGAGCGTTGTGCAGGTGCTGTCGACGGCTTGCTCGAAGCCGGACAGGAGTTGATAACGGGTAGTAACGAGCCCAATGGCCTGGTGCGTGTGGCGGCTCCAGCCGACTTCTTCGACTTCTTCCAGATGGACTGGGTGACCGGGTTTCTCGCCGCGTATCCACGCGTGAGGCTCGACTTCATACTCAGCGATGCGAAGGCCGACTTGATCGCAGAGCAGATCGATGTCGCGTTTCGCGGCGGCGCCTTGCGCGATTCCGGTTTTGTCGGGCGTCAGATCCTTGACCCGCGCAGCGTCGGAATGGTCGCAAGCCCCGCCTACATTGCCGCGCACGGCTCACCCCGCACGCTGCAGGACCTGGTAAATCACGATTGTGTGATCTCGGCGCAACCCGGCGGCCACGCCACATGGCGCTTGATCGGCCCGCAGGGTGAGGAGGAAGTGCAGGTCAGTGGGCGCTTCAGTGGCAATACCGCACAGGCATTGCGCAGGGCCGCCGTGGCCGGCCTCGGCATCGCGCTACTGCCACCGGTGATGGCCAGGCTCGATGTTCAGGCCGGCGTGCTCGTCCCGGTGCTGGCGCAATACCAACCCAAAGGCTATGGCCTGAACGTGCTGTATCCAAGCCGACGACAGTTGCCGCTTGCGGTATCGGCCTTCATCGACCTGGTGATCGAGAAGTTGAATGCCTCGGACGCACCAGAGGTGCACCCGTAGCGAGCGGCAGTCGATGCCCATGGATCTATTCCGCTGGTGGCCCTAGACTTCGTAGTCCCCGCCCTCCTCGCCGATTGTTAACGGGTTTCATGACTGAGCATGCCAAGTACCATCACGTATCCGACGTACCAGGCTTGGTGCTGGGGTCCGCTCGCTTTGTGGACACCGGTTTCGATCGCCATTACCACCTCGATTTCCACGTTGGTTTGGTCACCGAAGGCATCCAGCGTCATCGATCCAAAGGCGAGTCGTATCTTTTAGGTCCGGGAAGGATTGCCCTGATGCCGCCGGGTGAAATCCACGATGGTGTGCCCGAGGGCGGCGACGCTTATACGCTCAAGACATTCCGTCTGTCCCAGGCGCTGGTCGCGAGTCTGACCGAGGAGATCAGCGGTCAACCGAGAGAACTTGAATTGACCGGTGTGTTGCTGGAAGACGCAGGGCTTGCCGGTAACCTGCGCGGGTTGCATGACGCGATGCAGCAGGCCGTTGGGCCAGGTAGTCTGGCGGTACAGACGCAATGGATCACCCTCCTTGAACACCTGTTGAGCCAGTCACGGGCGACCAGGCCCGAAACGATTACGGGCACACTATCTCCCCTGCAATGGTCTCGCGTCAGGGACTATTGTTTCAGCCACATCGATCAGCGAATCACCCTCGATGATCTCGCTGGCCTGTGCGGGTTGGGCCGGTTCCCGTTCCTTAAACAGTTCAAGCGGACCATTGGCATGACGCCGCACGCATGGCTGCTTCGCCTGCGTCTTGAACGGGCTTGTGGCCTGCTATCGCGCAGCGGGCAACCGATCATCGAGGTCGCCCACGCTGTCGGCTTTTACGATCAAAGCCATTTCAACCGCGCCTTTCGACAGGCATTCGGCGTCGCACCCTCGCGCTACAGGACATAGGGCGTCGGCCATCAGGCGGCCGTCAATTTTTTACAAGCGCGACAACCTTCCCTCTCCATAGGATGCGCCAATACGGGCGAAACACCTTCGCCTGCGCAGCCGAGAACTGGATGATGAACGGTGAGACAAACAGACCGCCCGCGCTGGGGTTTTCAAGTGACAACATCGCTGGCGCATCGCCGGAGGTGGCACAAGCCATCGTGAAACACAGCACGGGCCAGGCGAGCCCCTATGGAACAGACGCGTTGACGGCGCAGGTCCAGCGCAAGTTCTGCGAGATCTTCGAGCGTGACGTGGAGGTCTTTCTGGTGCCCACCGGCACCGCCGCCAACGGCTTGTGCCTGAGCACCATGACGCCGCCCTGGGGCAACATCTATTGCCACCCGGCCAGTCATATCAACAACGATGAATGCGGCGCGCCGGAGTTCTTTTCCAACGGTGCGAAGCTGATGACCGTCGACGGCCCGGCGGCCAAGCTGGACATCGTCCGACTGCGCGAGCGGACTCGCGAAAAAGTCGGCGATGTACACACGACCCAGCCCGCCTGCGTCAGCATCACTCAGGCCACCGAAGTCGGCAGCATCTACACCCTGGACGAAATCGCAGCCATCGGTGACGTCTGCAAGTCATCTTCCCTTGGAATGCATATGGATGGCTCGCGATTTGCCAACGCCCTGGTGTCGCTTGGTTGCTCCCCGGCCGAGATGACGTGGAAGGCAGGCGTGGATGCCCTGTCGTTTGGAGCCACGAAGAATGGTGCACTGGCGGCGGAAGCCATCGTCCTGTTCAACACCTCGCTCGCAGCCGAAATGAATTACCGGCGCAAGCGCGCAGGCCATCTCTTTTCCAAGATGCGTTTCCTTTCGGCGCAGATCGACGCGTACCTGACCGACGACCTCTGGCTGCGCAATGCACGCCAGGCCAACGCTGCGGCCCAGCGCCTGGCGCAGGGACTTGCCGGCCTGAGCGGCGTTGAAATGCTCGGTGGCACTGAGGCGAACATCCTGTTCTGTCGCCTGGACTCGGCGATCATCGAAGCACTGCTCAAGGCCGGGTTCGGCTTCTACCATGATCGCTGGGGACCCAACATCGTTCGCTTTGTCACCTCGTTCGCCACCACTGCCGAGGATGTCGATCACCTATTGAATCAGGTGCGGCGAGCGCTTGATCGTGTACACGAGTAACGGGCAGCAAAGCTACGCATTTCCCAGACGTAAAACTTCAGGTTCTTCACGCAATCCCGGGAAGAACCAAAAAAACGTGGGCACGCTCCCTTGTAGGAGCTGCGGTGCGGCGATGGTCGATAACGATAACGCGTGTGGACCGGATAAACGCGGCGTACTTGAGTCCATCGCCGGCAAGCCGGCTCCTACAGTTCCCCGGGAAGTCACTTCATTTTCGACCAGGACGCGGTCTGTTGTAGGAGCTGGCTTGCCAGCGAAGGTCGTTAACGATAACGCGAGTAAACTGGATAAACGCGGTGCACTTGAGTCCATCGCCGGCAAGCCGGCTCCTACAGCTCCCCGGGAAGTCACTTCATTTTCGACCAGGACGCGGTTTGTTGTAGGAGCTGGCTTGCCAGCGAAGGTCGTTAACGATAACGCGTATTTTCTGTCTAAACGCGGCGGTCTTGAGTCCATCGCGAGCAAGCTCGCTCCTACAGTTTCCCGGAATTCCGTGAAGAACCAAACTTCAGGACTGCCGTATTTGTACAAACATATGGCATTCATGGAGGTCTCGACTTTTGAAAAGGAAGGGAGAAAAGCATTGCGCTGCGAGGGACCAGCCTTCGCAGCGCGGGGGGATCAACGACGGCGCGCGTCGAGGCTGAAGCGACCGGCACCAAAGGCCACGACCTGCAGCAGGCCACCGGCCATCGCGATGTTCTTGAAGAAGTGGATGAACTGGTTCTGATCGCCCAGTGCGTTATGGAACGCCAGTGCGGTAAACACGCTGAACACTGCCAGGACGGCGGCAACGGTGCGGGTGCGATAACCGGCGATCAATGCCAGGCCACCGCCGATCTCGACAATGATCGCCAGCGCCAATGCCAATTGTGGAAGCGGAAGCCCGACCGAGCTGATGTAACCGACCATCATGGCCGGAGCTGCCAGTTTCGAAAAACCGGAAAGGATGAAGATTGCGCTGAGCAGTACGCGGCCGATCAACGAGGCCGAGGCCTGGGTCACGTCGGAACGGCTCTGTTCAGGGGCGGTTGTTTGAGCGATGTTTGCCGAAGTCGTCATGGGGTATTTCCTTGAATTGGGTGCGATTCGACAAGAACCGCCCGGGTGAGGAAATATTGCTCTTCGTCAGCTAATCTGAATAGCCGACTAATTTAGATCATTAGATTCGATAAATTAGAAAAGCAGACCTACGTAACCGGCAAAGGAGTTCAATCGTGCAACTTGCCAAGCGACGTCTGATTCAAGGAAACAGACATGATCTCTGACCCGGGCACACCGACACTGGACCAACTGCGCGTGTTCCTGACGGTCGTGGAAGTCGGCAGTTTTGCGGCGGCCGCCAGAAAACTGCACCGCGCCACTTCGGTCATCAGCTACTCGATCGCCAACCTTGAAATGCAGCTCGGTGTGTCGCTATTCGACCGCCAGACAACCCGCAAACCCCAGCTCACCGATGCCGGTCGCACCGTGTTGGCCGAAGCCAGGACCATCGCCAACGGCATCCATGGACTACGCGCCAAGGTCAAAGGCTTGCTTCAGGGGCTCGAAGCCGAAGTCCACGTGGTGCTCGATGTCATGCTGCCCCCCGAGCGCGTGGTGGATGCACTCAAATCCTTTCGCGAAGAGTTCCCTACGGTTGCCCTGCACTTGCATATGGAAGCGCTCGGCGCCGTCACCGCCCTGGTGATCAACGGTGGCGCGATCATCGGCGTCAGTGGCCCGATGAACGAGGGCATCGACGGTATCGAAAGAATTGGCGTCGGCAGCGTCGAATTGATTCCGGTGGCGGCGCCGAATCATCCACTGGCATCAAGCGACAGCAATGTTCCGGGCGCCGGGCGAGAGTTCACGCAACTGGTGCTGTCCGACCGCTCGCTGCTGACCAAGGACAAGGATTTCGCCGTCCTCAGTAACCGCACCTGGCGCCTGGCGGACCTGGGCGCCAAGCACATGCTGCTGCGTGAAGGTATTGGCTGGGGGAACATGCCCCGTCCGATGGTCGAGGAAGACCTGCAGGCCGGTCGGCTGGTACGTCTGAACTTGCCGGAATACCAGAGCGGGATTTATGCCTTTGACGTCATTTACCGCACGGATCTGCCACCGGGACCGGCCGCGAGATGGCTGATTGAGCGATTCATTCGACAAAGCTCAGCGCAGGAGGCATCCGCTTGAGGGTGTCACTTGTCGATTCACGACTCGTCGGCGACCACTCTCACTCTGTGGCAGTCAGACGGCCCAAGTTTTTGACCGTTCGAGGAGCGAACTTCAATCGGCATCAGGGACTGGCCGAACGTATTGTCCAACAACACAGAACGCGTCTCTTCCCGCGTGAACAGGAAGCGTTCGCCCCACTGCCTCATGCTGACCACAACCGGAAAGATCTCCCGTCCTTTCTCCGTCAGGACGTACTCCTTGTAGGCACTGCCATCCGAAGCAGGTTGAACGTCGAATACACCGACCTCAACCAGGGTTTTCAGGCGCGATGCCAGGATGTTTTTGGCCACCCCCAGGCTTTTCTGGAATTCGCTGAATCGGCGAATGCCGTCAAACGCATCGCGAATGATCATGAGCGACCATCGATCCCCAATGGCTTCCAGTGTTCGTGCTACCGGACATTCGCTGCTGTGCGATGAAGCGTCTTCGACCATCGTGTTTACCTTTTGGATAAGGACTGCCAAGCCTGTCGTTCAATCTTGAGCAATGTGGTTGCAATTTGAAACCTGATCCAGCAACAATGGAATCCGGTTTTTAATTGAAACCAGCTTAACGCCACGGAGGCTCATGTGACAGCAGATGCCGACTCAGCCACCCAGCCTTTCGTCACGCAGGCTTCGGGGCTTTCTCCGTCACTCACGTTTTTATTTTCGGTCACCTGCGCGCTGGCAGTCGCCAACGTTTATTTCGCACAACCCTTACTCGACTCAATGGCTCAGAGCCTGGGTGTGGCCTCATCCATGATCGGCTTTGTAGTGACGGCTACCCAGGTCGGTTACGCGCTGGGGTTGCTGTTCATCGTCCCGCTGGGTGACTTGTTAAACCGTAAAGGGCTGATTCTGACTCAAGTGCTGCTGTCTGCGATTGCGCTGGCGGGGGTCGGCGCAGCACAGCAATGGTTAACCCTGTTGGGGGCCATGATCGTTGTGGGTTTGCTGGCAGTGATGGTTCAAGTGCTGGTGGCCTATGCCGCCGTGCTGGCAACGCCGTCACAACGTGGCCAGGCCGTGGGAACCGTCACCAGTGGCATTGTCCTGGGCATACTTCTGGCGCGATTCACCTCCGGGCTGATCGCCGATCTGGCGGGCTGGCGCGCCGTGTATTTCGTTTCCTCGGGATTGATGCTGACCCTCGCGGCAGTGTTCTGGAAAGTCTTGCCTTGCGCAGTGACGCCACGCAGTCGATACACCTACCCGGCACTCATCCGGTCGCTCTTCACGCTGTTCATGACCGAACCGGTCTTGCGCATCAGGGGCCTGCTGGCCTTGCTGATCTTTGCCGCTTTTTCCGTGCTCTGGACATCCATGGTGCTGCCGTTGAGCGCCCCACCGCTGTCGCTTTCACACACGGTCATCGGCCTGTTTGGCCTGGCTGGCGTCGCCGGTGCCCTGGCTGCCAGAAGATCCGGTCGCTGGGCCGATCAAGGTATGGGACAACGCGTTACGGGCATTTCGCTGGCGATCCTGACGCTGTCCTGGTTGCCCATCGCCTTTGCACAGTCGTCACTGATCGCCCTGGTTTGCGGGGTGCTTTTGCTCGACTTCGCGGTGCAAGCCGTACACGTCACCAACCAGAGCCTGATTTTCGCGGCACGACCCGACGCGCAAAGTCGCATGGTCGGTGCCTACATGTGCTTTTACTCGGTGGGCAGTGCACTGGGCGCTGCCGCTGCGACGCAGGTTTATGCGCTATGGGGCTGGATAGCCGTCAGCCTGCTGGGCGCCTCGATCAGCGCGACAGCCCTGGTGCTGTGGTTTTTTACGTTGCAATTGTCAACGATCCATCAAGGAAGATCCGTATGAAAACCCGACACCTATTGCTCGCCATTTCGATGACGGCCATATGGGGCGTGAATTTCTCGGCGATCAAACTGGGACTCGCCACTGTCGACCCGCTCAAGCTTTCGCCATTAGCTCACACGATTTGGATGACGGTCAGCTATGTGGCGGTTGCAGCGCTTCTCGTCAGGCAGAAATCGGCCGATTCTGTTGAAAAAGTCGCTCTGCCCAAACTGCCTGATCATTGACGGGTGATAACGCCTTTTTTGCACGCTGCTACGTGAAATCCGAGTCCGGTAGCCTCTGCCAAAAGTAAAGATTTCAACCTCGGACGCGTACTTTTCAGATACGCAAACCATGGCCGACTTTTTCAACAGAATCGGCCAGAAGCGGCCATTCGCACCTGCTTTACCGTGCCGTCCAGCAGATTACTTTTCCTTCTCCAAACCAGACTGTTGCGGCCAAATCCATCCGCACTGTATCTGCTCCTGCCTATCTACTACTGGTTAGCATGACTCCTCACTCACGGACTTATGCCCTATGCCGGATACCACTGACCTTTATCTGTTCATTGTTGCCGCCTTGCTGTTGTTGATCGTTCCTGGCCCTAACATGGCCATCGTCAGCAGCCATGCTGTTGCTCATGGATGGCGCGCCGGCCTCGCCGCTGCGCTAGGAATAACCCTGGCTGACGTGCTGATGACCATCATGGTTAGCGCAGGCCTCGGTGCGTTAGTGATGAGTTGGGCGCCGGCGTTTGACTTGCTGCGCTGGGCCGGCGCTGGTTATCTGATGTGGCTGGCGTGGCAGGCATTGAAGACTCCTTCTACGGATACTCAGTCTCAAGCTACACAGGCCTCGATGAGAAAGATCTTTGCCCAAGCCACGATCAACAGCTTGTTAAACCCCAAGGCGCTGTTGTTTTTCATGGTGTTTCTGCCGCAGTTCGTCACCGCAGGTACCGGTACTGTCACCTCGCAATTGATGTTCTTGGGGTTATTGCTTGCACTTATCGCATTGATCTTTCATGCCCTACTCGGATTTTGTGCCGGACAGCTGCATATGCGCCTTCGCGAAGGCATGATCTCCAAACGCCTGGGAGCCTATAGCTTCGCTGCGGTTATGACAGCGCTGGCGGCACGTTTGCTTCTACTTAATCGACCACTTTAAAAGGAGCGAGACATATCGGCTTAACGCAATTGCCGGAATGTTGCGTTAAGCATTTTTTTCATCAATCGCCGCAAAGATGTGGCATCCCGGTATCCGACGCGTTCGGCAATGGTATCGACCGAGTATTTACTGTTTGCCAGCAGCTCCCGGGCTTTATTGGCCTGGACACTCTGGATCAGCCGCAACGGGCTGTAGCCGGTAGCCTTGTGTATGTGTCGAGACAACGTTCGCTCTGACAAGCCAAAGTCGAATGCGAGTGTACTGACGTTGATGGTCGCCGGTAGTGAGGCTTCGATATGAGCCGTCAGCTTTGCGATCAATTCATTTCCCTGAGCCATCATTGCCGGAACCATGAAGGGCGATTGTCGATCATCCTTGATGAAGTCAACGACGGCTTATGGGGAGCCAACGGAGCAATCTGGTATTTGGCCGATTTCACTCAGGCGGCCGGGTACCGACATCTGCAGGGGCTGACGGGGAAGTAAGGCAGCAAAGATCCGTTGGCTTGTACGACATGCAGAGCGCTAGCTCGAGTGGCAGCGTTGGGGCACTTTCTGACGGTCGTCGTGACAGGCAGCACAGCCAAAAGCGGTCACTCGTGAATGCTCCAGGACGCGAATCTAATCAGTGGCGAGTAAACCGCTCGCCACTGAACGGAATGGCTACTCCGTAATTTCAACCTTATCCAACACCCGATTCACCGATACTTTCCGGTAAAGGGCTTCCCCCATGATGCGCCGTTTAATCTTCCTTGAAGCGCTTACTGGGTAGGTTCGTACAGAGTTTCACAGTCCCCGGCCTTCCTGTTACCGGAGTTACAAGCCCGACTCCCCTTACGCCGCCTGCCGCCGCATGGTCAGAATGGCAGCACCGAAACCGATGAATGTCGACCCCACCACCCGGCTAACCCAACGGGACAGCGCAGGCCGGGTCAGCACACCCTTGGCCCGCGAGGCGAGCGCGGCATAGAGGCTCAGGGACGACACCGACAATGCCATGAAGATCGAGGTGAGGATCAGAAATTGCGGCAGCAATGCCGTGCTCTGATCGATGAACTGCGGAAACAGCGCGGTGAAGAACATCGTCGCCTTGGGGTTGGTCACCGCCGTCAGGAAGGCCGATTTGTACAGCTTGGAGCGAGTCGGCCGGCTTTTCTTCAAGTTATCCTGAATCCCGTCCGGGAGCATCGGGCCCTTTTTGAACAATTGTCTGATGCCCAGGTAGAACAAATAACCGGCACCGATGAATTTCACCGCGTTGAACAACCATTCGGAACTGGCGAGCAGCGCCCCCAGCCCCAGCATGGCAGCGGACGACAGGCAGAACAGGCCACTGGCGTTGCCGAGCGATGACCATATGGCGCTGCGCTGCCCATGGGCCAGGCTATTGTTGATCGCCATCAAGGTCGCAGGCCCTGGGCTGGCGATAGCAATCGCGGCGACCAAGGTAAAAGTCAGAATCGAGTGAGAATCCATTTTCAAAGCTCGTGGTGGTGAGGGCTGGCATATTACAGGAGCGAGCGGGACAACGAGTTAAGTGGTGCTCGGTTTCCCAGGCGGTAATTGGATTGAAAGCGCTCCTTGCCCACCGACAGCTATTGTGGATTCAGCCCCTTCGTAACGCTGGGAAGCTACAGTGACGTTTACCATAAGGACATGCTGAAATGAACGCGCGAAAAATTTTAGTCACAGGTGCTGCGGGCCGAATCGGCAGCGCTTTTTGGAAAGCGCACTACGATAAATCAGATTTGCGTTTAGCCGACATGGACGTATCAACACTTCCGCAATCGGCACAACGTTTCGCTCTCGACATCAGCGTTCAAGCCAGTTGCCTTGAAGCTTGCGAAGGCATACATACAGTGATTCATCTAGCTGCTGACCCTCGCCCAGACGCCGATTTCATGACCTCCCTGCTCCCTGTGAATATTGTGGGCACCTACAACATGCTATTCGCCGCAAAGGCTCAAGGCTGCGAGCGCTTTATATTTGCGAGCAGCGCTCAGGCTATCGAAGGTTATCCAGAGGATGTCCAGATACATGAATGTATGGCACCTAAGCCAGGCAATCTATACGGGGTCAGCAAAGCGTTCGGGGAAGCGCTGGCTTCGATGTATGCAAACGATGGTCAAATGACAACAATCGCAGTCCGTATTGCAAACGTAGCTATATTTCACCAAGGGGAAAACCACAGTCACAGGGATGTAGCTGCTTTTATTAGTATCAGGGATGTTGTCGCACTACTTAGAAATTGCGTCGAGGCCGAGCTGAGCGGATTTCATGTTATCCACGGGGTCTCAGATAACAGATATAAGCGACTTTCTATCGAGAAGACCAGAAAAGTTGTGGGGTACGCCCCCCTTGATGATGGATTTGAGATTCTGGAAGGACACGCTCAACCTGACTGAGCACCAGTAACTTCCTCTTCAACTGACTACGTCAAGAACGGCCAACTGATCTGGCAGGAGTTGGCCAGGAACAGGCAGTGACGTATGACCATGCAACCAGTGACGTTCCACTCAGTTTCGATAACAGCTCTCAGACCAACAAATCGACGGTCTGCAACATGCGCCGATAAGGAGATTGCGCATGCCCCATCTCCAGGTGAATGGTTTCGATCAGACACTCCAGAAACCGCTCGGCCGCCGGCCGCAGGGGCTGCCCGCTTCGGCTGATGGCGCCAACCGAGGCACTGCCGACCGGCTCGCGCAGAGGCAAGGCGCACAAGCCTTCGCGCTGTGCACATATCTCCACCAGCGGCCAGGGAAAGATGCTTAACATGTCGGTTTCACGCAGCAAGCTCAAGATGATCGAGAGCGAATGGGCGAAATGCACATGCCCCTGCGTCGAAATCGTTCCATCTTGTTGCGAGGCCAGTATCCAGTCAGCCGACGCCAGATCCTCCATGGTCCTGCTGTTCGACAACGGGTGTTGCTGACGGGCCACCACCGCACAATCAGCCGTGAACAGCGGCAGATAGGTCAGGTCGGTGCTGGAAAACCGGGTATCAAGCCGTCCGATAAACAGATCGACGCTCGCATCCCGCAGCAGCGGACACGCGACCGATGAAAGCCCCTCATACAATTCAAGTTGTACCTTTGGAAACAGCTGGCGAAAACGCACGACGGATTTTGGCATGAGCGTCATCGCCAACCAGGGTGTCACGGCAACCGACAAGCACCCCTCCAGTTCCCCCTTGCAATCAGGCAATACCTGACGGGCGCTGACCATCTGTGCCACCAGCAGACGTGCCTGAATCAACAACTTTTTGCCGAGCTCGGTAAACACAATCCCTGAGGTATTACGGATCAGCAATTGTGTGGCGGTGTCTGCCTCCAGCTTCTGGATGGCCTTGGTGACCGCTGCCGGCGAAGTGTCGAGCCTTTTTGCAGCGCCGCGGATGCTGCCCGCGTCGGCCACCGCCACGAGTGCATTGAGTTGATAGAACTTCATAGTGTCCGCCGGTGTTAACCCTGGGTTGCCTTGTTCACTTTCGATTGCCTGTCAGCTGCTGCCTTGGCCCACTACTCTCGGACCAGCACCACCTGGGCTTCGAACCTCACCAAAAGACCGTACCAGAAAAAGCCCCGGCACTTTGATGAAACGCATGATGCCGTAAGCCATCGTCGATTGTGGCCCTTGCGACAGATTGGTTTCTCCTCTTGGTCACCAAGGAAAAACACTGCCAATGACACAGTCCATCACGCTGTTAAAAGAGATTGAGCAGGAAATGCGCGAACTGCGCCACCAGATCCATGCCAACCCTGAACTCGGTTTTCAGGAGGTCGAGACTAGTGAGCTGGTAGCCGAACGATTGATCAAATGGGGTTATGACGTGACGCGCGGCTTCGCCGAAACCGCGGTCATCGCCACGCTGAAAAAAGGCACCAGTTCGCGTGTGATCGGCATACGGGCTGACATGGACGCACTGCCTATTCTGGAAAAAACCGGGCTCCCCTACGCAAGCCGGATACCGGGCAAGATGCACGCGTGTGGCCATGACGGGCATACGGTCATGCTCCTCGCCGCCGCCTACGCCCTCGCCCATGGCCATCCGTTCGATGGCACCGTCCGCCTGATTTTCCAGCCGGCCGAAGAAGGTCTGGCCGGCGCCCGACGAATGATTCAGGAAGGCGTGCTGCAACAGTTCCCCTGCGATGCAGTGTTCGCCGCACACAACATGCCAGGCTACCCTGTCGGAAAACTCGGGTTCCGAGCCGGCCCCTTCATGGCCTCCGCCGACCAGGTCAATGTCACGATTCACGGAAAAGGCGGTCATGGCGCGATGCCGCATCTGAGCGTCGACCCCGTGGTGGTCTGCGCAAGCATCATCATGGCCTTGCAGACAATCGTCTCGCGCAACACTTCACCTCAGGAAATGAGCGTTATCACCGTCGGGGCCATTAACGCAGGCAAGGCGTCCAACGTGATCCCGGACAGCGCGCACATGCTGATTTCCGTCCGCTCACTGAACAACGCCGTCCGGGACCGCCTGGAGCGCCAGATAAAACACCTCATTCACGCCCAGGCGCAGGCATTCGGCGCGACCGCCGACATCGACTACAGTGCCGACTACCCGTTGCTGGTGAATGACGAAGAAATGACCCGGTTTGCCAGTCAGGTGGCCATCGACTGGCTCGGTGAGGACGAGGTGATGAACGACATCGTGCCCTTCAATGGCAGCGAGGATTTCGCCTACTTCCTGCAGCAATGCCCTGGCAGCTATCTGATCATCGGCAATGGCGACGGTGAAAAGAGCTGCATGGCTCACGACCCTCGCTACGACTTCAATGACGACATCCTGATTCGGGGCGCTGGCTATTGGGTCAAGTTGACTGAGGCCTTCTTGCCACTCAACGCTTGAGCAAAGACCTGCCAAAACGTGAAAACCAATAAAAAATGAGGTCATCATGCAACTACGCAAACTTCAATACATCACTCTGCTGTTCGGGCTGATCATCACCCCGCTATCGCAGGCAGAACCGGTGATCAGATTCGGCGTCGACCCTAGCTACCCACCTTTCGAGCAAAAGCAGCCAGATGGCTCATTGAGTGGTTTTGATATCGATCTGGGCAATGCCCTTTGTGCCGAGTTGCGGGTCAAGTGTATTTGGGTCGAGCAGACCTTCGACAGCATGATCCCGGCGTTAAAGGCGAAAAAATTTGACGCCATTCTGTCTGCATTCAGCGCCACCGAGCCACGTCGCCAGCAGGTCGATTTCAGCCACAAAATCTACACCGCGCCGTCTTCTCTCGTTGCCAGAAAAGACTCCGGATTGCTGCCGACGGCAGAATCATTGAAGGGCAAGTCGGTTGGGGTGGTTCAAGGCTCGCTGCATGAAAGCTATGCCAAGTCGCAATGGGGCCACCAAGGCGTCAATATCCTTACCTACCAAACCCAGGACCAGGTGTTTTCAGACCTCATCACCGGACGCCTGGATGCATCGTTCCAGGCCTCGGTACAAGCCGACATCGGATTACTGCAAAAGCCTCAGGGCCAGGGCTTTGCCTTCGCCGGTGAGCCCATCACCGACAAAAGCATCATTGGCGATGGCGTCGCTATCGGTGTCCGAAAAAACGAGCCTGATCTCAGAGAGCAGCTGAACACGGCCATTGCCAGCATTCGCCAATCAGGCCAATACGACCAGATCGCGAAGCAGTACTTCAACTTCGATATTTACGGCGAATGAGGCAATCCCCATGAACGAAATGACGCAACGCGGTGAATCTCGTTTTGCCATCCCCGTCAGCGACGAGACTGTACGTGCCTTTCAAACCGATGGTGCAGTGTGCATCCGTAATGCGTTTACTGCGCAGCAAATCAGCGAACTAACGCTAGGCATCGAGCGCAACCTTGCCCATCCCAGCCCTCGCGCAAAAGTGGCGAGCTGCCCTACGGACCCGGGATGGTTCTTCGAGGACTTTTGTAACTGGCAAGAGAATGCACACTATCGCGACTTCATCTTCAACTCCGCCATCGCCCCCATCGCGGCCGCCCTGCTGAACAGCCAACGGGTGCGCCTGCACCATGATCACTTGCTGGTGAAAGAGCCCAATACGCGCCAACGCACACCTTGGCACCAGGACCAGCCCTACTACAACATCACGGGGTCGGACACCGTGAGTTTCTGGATTCCAGTTGACCCCGTGCCCAGGGAATCGACCCTCGAGTTCATCGCCGGCTCACACAAAGGCCCCTGGTTGATGCCTCGGTCCTTCATGGACAGCCAGGCCAAATGGTTTTCCGAGGGAACATTGGGCGAGCTACCGGATATTGAAAGCCATCGCGAGGACTTTCCCATTCTCGGATGGACGTTGTCGCCGGGGGACATGGTGTGTTTCAACATGTTGACCTTGCATGCCTCTGCTGGCGTGGGCGGGCATAACCGTCGCCGCGCGTTTTCAGTGAGGGTCATAGGCGATGACGTGCGGCATGCGCCGAGACCTTGGGCCACCTCCCCCGACTTTCCTGGGCTTAAAGATGCTCTGGCATCAGATGTACCTATGGAGCACGAGCTTTTTCCGACACTCTGGCATCGAGAAAGCAGAATGTCCGAGTGATACGTCGAGATGGCGACCTTACGGCCGACCATTTTCTTCCTGGTGTACATATTCATTGCTGCGGTAACGGCCACTTAGGGTTCCGCCCTTACGGCGGGTCACTTGGAAGAGCGGAACGCCGCCCGGCCCCAAGTAACCAAGGGCTCTTGCCCCTGACGTTCGGTGCCTCGCCTAGGCTCGGCATCCCCTCGCTCCGGTCCTGCTCCGTGGGCCCGCCGCCATCGGCCATCCATGGCCGGCGGCGGCTAACCCGGCATCCATGCCGGGTTGCCCACTGCGCAGAACCTACGCTCGGCCTCTCGAGGGGGCGTGCACCACAACAGCACCGCGAGGCGAGCTAACGCTCGACCTCGTTGTTTGGTGGTGCACGCGTTCCCCTGTAGGAGCTGCCGRAGGYTCGGGCCGCGTTCGGACGATCTTTTGATCTTGCTTTTGCGATCTGGAKATTRCTGAAGATCAAGATCAAAAAGATCGCAGCCTGCAGCAGCCCCTACAGATATTTCGTTATATGTGTTCCCCGGGATTCCGTGAAGTACCCAAAAAAAGCAGATGATGGCCAGTGTAAGCCTGAGGTGTTCACCTTCACGAAAGGGCCAACACCTTTGCTCGCTGGCTGGTAGCCCCCCTCAATCCTCAGCCTGCGACAAAGGCCTGGCCACCTGCTCCAACGCTCGACGCTCCGCAGCCACCCCCCAAATCGCCTGCACCACCGCCGCCACACACATTAGTGCAGCGCCTGTCAGATAACCAATCAACAGACTGCTGCGCTGCTGGGACTGGATCAGTTGGCCAAACAACATCGGCCCGATGATGCCGCCCAAGCCGGTGCCAAAGGCGTAAAACACGGCGATGGCCAAGGCGCGGATTTCCAGTGGGAAGGTTTCCGCCACGGTCAGGTAGGCCGAGCTGGCCGCTGCCGAGGCGAAAAAAAAGATCACCATCCACGCCGCGGCTTGCTGGGTGACATCCAGCCAACCCTGCTGGAAGGCATAGCCATTGAGCGCCAGCAACACCCCCGACATCGCGTAGGTGAAGCTGATCATCACGCGTCGGCCGATCACGTCGAACAGGCGCCCCAACAGCAGCGGCCCGCAGAAATTGCCCAGTGCCAAGGGCAATCCATACCAACCTACATGCTCGACAGGCATCTGGTAAAAATCGGTGAGCACCAGCGGATCGCGTTGTAAATGAAGGCCTGTGCGGTCAACAGGGTCATCCCCTCCAGCGCGCTGCGCCTGAATCTGATGAACAGGGTATGGAAGACCTCGGCCAGCGGCGTATGGTCCCGCGCGTGCAGACGCAGTGGTTTGCTGGTCACCACCACAAGGCCACAGATGACTTTGTCAAAGGCCCGACAAGTATGCGTATCGTGGAAAAACTTCCTGTCACGCGGAGCGAGTACTCCCAAAAGGGTCGTACATGAAAATAACGAGAAAGTATGCTGCCCTTCAGTAAGTCCCTGCCCTCACCGAGCGCCTGACCTCAGCCTGTATGGCATAAGCCGGCGCCTCCACCGCATTGAAATCCTGTGTATAGCGTTGGGCAAATCCCAGCACCCCCCACTCCTGATACTGCTGCACATGTTTGAGTTCGTGAGCCCAGAGCGCGATGTCCTGTTCTGCCGATTGCGCGTCCCGGAACAGGATGATGTCGATCAGCGTCACGGCACCGACATCGGGGTTTTGCAGCATGGCGGTGGCGGCGTTGAATTGGCCGTTGTCGCTGATTTTGTAGCGCGCGGTATCGAGGACGCTGGGGGCGTACCAGTGCAGTAGCTGCTCGCGGATGTGCGGTGGAATGGGTTGGATGCCGGCGTTGGCTGCTTCAGCACGCGCTTGGGTCAGCCACAGCGCCAGCCCAGGCGCCGCGATCTGGTAGATGTCATCAGGCACCACGTCTGGCAGGCAGATGCAGTCGTCCAGGCACACTTGCTTCTCGCCAGCCGGGCAGCCGTTGGTTTGGGCTGGCACTTCAAGTGTCAGGCAAAGAACAAGCAGCGCCACCAGGCGCGTGGTGATGGGCGGCATTGGGCGCTCCGGGCAGCGGACAGTGGTGAACCAATTATGGGCCAGGCTACCCGTTCGTCCCTATGCCGGTCAGGCACCCGAGTCAATCATTGACCTGCAGTTCATGCAGAAGAAGCTCCAGTGAATCCGGGGCTGCGCAATGACTTTTTTCCGAGCGTTGTTCATCCCATGGCATAGCGTCATCGGTGCAGAAATCCCCAATACACTCCATGCTCAGCCCGGCATCGAGAAGTCCAAGCGGAATCCAGAAATAGGGCGTTTCGCGAAGAATATTAGGCACGGTCGAGCCACATCGCGAGCAAAAGTCATTTCTGTACCCGCTGGTTTTGCGCCAACCCGTGATCGCCTCTTGCCCTTCATCCCATCGAAAGTCGCGAGCGTTGACCAGCGTGGCGAGATTATGGCCGACCCCGGTTTGCTTGCGGCACAGGGTGCAATGGCAGCGATAAAAAAATCGTGGTTCAACCGCCAGGGAAAAGCGTACAGCCCCGCAAAGACATTGCCCTGATGCCATGAGTCTCTCCCTTGAAATATGATTCATCCGTGTTTGCTCCTGCCATGAAATGTCCTCGATCCCTGGCGATCGAGCAGTGAACTCGCCAATAGCGCCTCCAACCCCATCGGCTTGGCGAAATGATAACCCTGGGCCTGTCCTGCGCCCATTTCGCGCAGCAGGTCCAGCGTCGCTTCATCCTCGACACCTTCGGCCACCACACTCAGATCAAGGGATTCGGCCATCCGCACAATCGCCCGGACGATCGCGCGACTGCGGGTACTGGTGGTCAGTTCGAGGATGAACGACTTGTCGATTTTCAATCCGCTGAAACGGTATTGATGCACATAGCTCAGGGATGAAAACCCTGCACCGAAGTCATCGAGCACCACCGACATGCCGTTGTCCGCCAGTTGCTGCATGGTTTGTCGGGCAATCGCCGGCTCGGCTACCAGCGCCCCTTCGGTCAGTTCCAGGCAGATCCGTGACGGCGAGACCCGGTGTTGCGCCAACAGTGCCAGCACCTCACTGGCGAAGTCGGGACGCGTCATGCTGTAGCTGGAGCAGTTGACGTGCACCGGCGGCCAATTGGCGTGCCCGGGCTGTGCGAGGATCGCTGCAATGCTGGCAAGCATGTACAGGTCCAGTCGACCGATCAGGCGCAAACCCTCGACATCCGGCAAGAACTCGCCCGGCGCAATCACCCGGCCGCCCGGCTGATGCCAGCGGATCAACGCTTCAAGGGCCAACAGCTCGCCGGTTTCGACGCTGACGATCGGCTGGAAATACGGCAGCAGTTCGTCAGTACGCTTGAGCGCGTTGCGCAAGGCCCCTTCTCGCTCGACCTGGTCCGAGACTTCACGGCGCACTTCCTGGTTGAACACCGCGTAGCTGTCGCGTCCGGCACTCTTGACCCGATACATCGCCGCATCGGCATCGCGCAGCAAGTCGGCGGGCTCGTGATGGAACTGACTGTCGGCGCTGACGATACCGATACTGCAGGACGAGAAAACTTCATGGCCATTGATGAAAAACGGCAGGTCGAACGCCACCAGGATCCGTTCGGCAATTTCGATCATCACGTCCAGCGACGCCTCGGGAGCCAGCACCGAAAACTCGTCGCCCCCCAGGCGCGCGAGCATGTCGGTGTCGCGCAGGCAACCACGTAAACGGTGGGCCGCCTGCATCAACAGCAGGTCGCCAAAATGGTGGCCGAGGCTGTCGTTCACCATCTTGAAGCGGTCGAGATCGATGAACATCACCGACAGGTGCCCGCCTTCGCTGCCGAACCGCGACCAGGACAGATTGAGGCGCTGTTGCAGGTAGGTGCGATTCGGTAGTCCGGTCAGCGCATCGTGGGAGTTCTCGTGCTGCAACTTGGCATTGGCGTGATCGAGCTCGCGGGTGCGGCTCTGCACCCGGGCTTCCAGCTGGAGGTTGGCGGCATGGATCGCTTCGGCGGCTGTGCGTCGCGACAACGCTGTGTCGATGTGCCGCGACACGAAGGTCAGCAGCTCCTGGTCACGCTGGGTATAGCTCACCTGCGAGGTATAGCTTTGCACCGCCAGCACGCCTCGCACCACGTCGTCTTCGAACAATGGAATGCCCAGCCAGGAGTAGGAGCGCACAGACTCATGGGCAATTTCGATTTCACCGTGCGCGGACAATCGCTCAGCCTCGCCGGCGTCAATCAGGCAGGCTCGACGCTGACGGATCACGTACTCGGTCAAGCCCCGGCGCCCTCGCCGTGCCGCCGGGCGGGTCGTCTGCCGTTCATCCACATAATAGGGAAACGTCACTTCACCGGTCGCGCCGTCGAACAGGGCAATGTAGAAGTTCTGCGCGAACAGCAGTTCACCGACGATGCCATGCAAGGTCTGGAACAACTCGGCCATGTCGCCAGGCCGGCTCGACAGTTCGGCAATCTGGAACAGCGCGCTCTGCAGATGTTCGGCGCGCTCTCGGTCTGCCACTTCCTGCCTCAAGGCGTCGTTGAGTGCCGAAAGCTCCAGGGTACGACGCATCACCGTTTCTTCCAGGTCCTCCCGGTGCAGAATCCGGTCCAGCGCCATGGCCACGTGACGGGCGACCACCAGAAACAGCGCGCGGTCTTCGGTGCTGTAGATGCGAGAAACGTCGTAGACCTGCATCGCCAGCATGCCAAACACCTCATCCGAGGCATTTTTCAACGGTGCGCCCATCCAGAACTCGGGACGATCACCCACGCAATAAAAACGGTTTTCGGCCTGAGCCGCGAGAATGCCGGCAGAGTCGATCAACAACGGCTGGCCAGAGGTCAGCACCTGACCGGTCAATGACAGGTGCGACGGGTCAAGGTATTCGTAGTTCTCGGCCTCCAGGGCATCAGCGTCGATGATGTCGACGTAATACGGGTAGTCGATCTTGCCGGTGTGCGGGTTATACAGCGCGAGATAGAAGTTCTCGGCGTCGATCAGGCTGGCCAGCAGCCGGTGTACCCCCACCAGAAACACTGAGCGGTCACGGGTCGAACTGGCCAGATAGGTAATTTCATACAGCACACGCTGAGTGATCTGCGCACGGGCCAGGGTATTGGTCTGTAGCTCAATGCCCAGGCGCTGGGCAAGTTCAGCGAGCGCCGGTTGCGCAGCATCGTCGAGTGGCGCGAGTAGCCAACCCAGCACACCTTCGCCTCTGCCGGTCGGCCAGCGGTGCAAGTTCGAGGTCAGGCAAAAGGCTTCAAACTCTTCATTCGCAATGCTTGAAGGCCACTGTACCCGTGGGTCGCCCTGGCCGACCCGATGCATCTGTTCACCGGCGCGGTAAAACACCCAGGCGCTGGTATGGGCCCCGTTGCGCGCTGAATCCAGCAATTGTCCGATCGTGTCGTCGCCGCCAGCGCAGGCCATGCCGACAGTATCCGGGTTCTCTATGGGTTCAAGTGCGGCAACTTCGCACGTGCGCGATTGCCATGGGGAGCCGGTCAATGTACGAAAACTCATCAGCGCTCCCTGAGCCCAAAACTGCCGACACTCACTTACTGATTGTTAGCAATGTGCCGTAAAGCTTCCCGTTTAAAGCTTATACCGGTTTTTTTCAATGATTTTATGCACTTTGGTGCCAGGGGCCACAAATTATCCGCGCTTGTTGTCTGACGGGGCAGCGTGTGTTGCGGATTCAACCGGACGATGCAACTCACTGGATTCTGTGTAAGTGGGAGGAGCGTGGCCATTATTCGCCTTCGAGACATGCCTTCGACTCATCCGTCCCAATATGCGAAGAAACTGTCCTGCCAAGCCAATAACATCGAACCCGGGATACCTACTATAGGAACGGCACCTCTACCTGATAGGCAGGGGACAGTTACCTATACCGGATGCACATATTGCGCACCGCCGCACAAGCACGGACTGGACACAACAATGACAAAAATCGCCGAAATCCAAGACACCCCTTCACCAGCGTCTCCCTCGGCACCGGCCATCATCCGGTCGTCGGTGCGCCAGCATTCGATCAAGGTAGAGCTTTGCACACCCGCCATCGGCGCCGAGCTCAGCAACGTTAGCCTGGTCGACGCTGCCCAGGATCCAGAATTGATCGCGCAAATCAGGGCCCTGTGGCTCAAGCACAAAGTGTTGTTCTTTCGCGACCAGAACATCACTCCAATGGAGCAACAGCACTTCGCCGCGCAATTCAGCGAACTGGAAGCCCATCCCCTGGCGCCGAGCCATCCGGAGGCGGACAAGCTGCTGATGTTGTACCGCAATCTCGATCCGAGCAAGCCCAAGAGCTATGTCGAAAAGGCCAGCCGCGAAAACCTCTGGCATGCCGATGTCACCTACAAGAGGGCGCCTCCCCGCGGAGCGGTATTGCGCTGCGAAATGGGTCCGGAGACCGGCGGCGACACCCTGTTTTCCAACATGGTGATGGCCTACGAAAATTTGCCCGAAAGCATCAAGCAACGGATCGATGGCTTGTATGCAAAGCACGGTGCCGAGCAGACCTTTGGCGCCCAGTTGCCACGCGAAGAACGTCACGCGATGGCCCTGAAGACCCCCGGCGCTGAACACCCGGTGGTGCTTATCCATCCTGAGACGGGTGAAAAGGTGTTGTTCGTCAACTCGGCGTTCACTACCCATTTCTCGAATTTCTTCAACTTCGAGGACGTACGTTACGGCCAGGACTTCATGCCCGAGGCTCATCATTTGATGAACTACCTGATCTCCCAAGCCGCCATTCCGGAATATCAGGTACGCCTGAAGTGGCGCACCAACACGGTTGCCATGTGGGACAACCTGCAAGTTCAGCACTACGCGGTAGCTGACTACGGCAATGCGCCAAGAAAAATGCTGCGCGCCACCCTCGTGGGTACCCCGCTCGTCTGATCCAAACGGTTCCCTCCGGGGAAATTCAGGACACCCGACCGACCATCTGAGTCAGTCGGGTAATCCTGGCCGCTCACAATTGTTCGATCTCAAACAAAACAATGGAGATACCTATGCTCTACGAACACGTCGACACCGCAGTCATCGATGGCGAATCGCTGCCGTGGGTGCCGTTTACCCCCTACGCGGAAAACGTCCTGCTGAAGTACTTCAAGCTCGACCCGATCCGTGGCGAATGGATCGTCATGATGAAGGCGCCGATCGACATGCAACTGCCCAAGCACCACCACACGGGTACGGTGATGGTCTACACCTTCGAAGGCCAGTGGAAGTACAAGGAGCATGACTGGGTCGCCGGCCCGGGCAGCATCGTGTACGAGACCGCCGGATCGACTCACACCCCAGAAGTCGTCAGCACCGGAAATGGCGACGGCTATGTGCTCACGCTGGTTCAGGTCAATGGCGATCTCGCGTTTCTCGATGACAACGACAACATCGTCGCGCTCGAAAACTGGAAGTCCGGGCTCAAGCGTTATCTCGACTATTGCGAGCAGCATGACATCGCGCCGAAAGACCTCACGGCATTCAACTGATCTGAGTTCCAGGAGAACTCCCGGCATCCTTCGATTCAAGGGGGAGCCGGGAAAGTAACCTGATCGCAAAAATCCAGGGGAGGAAAACAGGCTGTCCCGGTTCGCGGTCTTGACGTGGAATCTGACAGAAGGCCCTGACCGCCTGTCCACTCCCCGATCACGGACTTATGAACGGAGCGATGCCATGCATGGTTTGATGATGCAAAAGCAGCTGTTGATTTCCTCGCTCATTGAGCATGCCGACCGCCATCATGGCGATACGCAGATCGTGTCCCGCAGGGTGGAGGGCGATATCCATCGCTACACCTTCCGGGACTGCCACCGTCGCGCGCGCCAGATGGCCAGCGCGCTGACCAGCCTGGGTGTCCAGCCCGCCGACCGGATCGGTACGCTGGCCTGGAATGGCTATCGTCACCTGGAGTTGTACTATGGCGTGTCCGGTATGGGTGCCATTGTGCATACCATCAACCCTCGTCTGCATGAAGACCAGGTCGCCTACATCGTCAATCACGCCGAAGACCAGTACATTTTTTTCGACCTGACGTTCCTGCCGTTGATCAAGGTCATCGCTGGCCGCTGCAATACGGTCAAGGCGTTTATCGCCATGACCGATCACACCCACATGCCGAAAGACGCCGGCATCGACAATTTGCTTTGTTATGAAGATCTGCTTCAACAGGGATCTGCCGACTACGTCTGGCCGATTCTCGACGAGGATGCAGCCAGTACGCTCTGCTACACCTCCGGCACGACGGGAAACCCGAAAGGAGTCTTGTACAGTCATCGCTCATCGCTGCTGCACACCTATGCCGCCGCGCTGCCTGATGCCCTGAACTGTTCGGCGCGCGACGTGATCCTGCCGGTTGTGCCAATGTTTCATGTCAATGCCTGGGGACTTCCGTACATCGCGTGCATGGTCGGGGCCAAGCTGGTGCTTCCCGGGCCTGCGCTGGACGGCAAATCGCTGTTCGATTTGCTCGAAGCCGAGCAGGTGACTCTTTCCGCCGGCGTACCTACGGTCTGGCAAGGCCTTCTGGGGCATCTGGAAGAAACAGGCCAGCATTTCTCCAGCATGAAGCGCACCATCATTGGGGGCGCAGCCTGTCCCACGGCGATGCTGCACAAGTTTCAGGAAATCTACGGCGTAGCGGTATTGCACGTCTGGGGGATGACTGAACTGAGCCCGATCGGAACCATTGGCACCCTGAAGGCCAGGCACCTTGATATGTCCCCGGCAGAGCGTAATGCCGTGCAATCCAAACAAGGCCGGACAGTGTTTGGCGTCGACATGAAGATCGTTGGCGCGGATGGACTGGAATTGCCTTGGGACGGTGCGACATCGGGTGACCTGATGGTGCGTGGCCCCTGGGTGGTACGCGACTATTTCAGAAACGAAGGTGACTGTTCGCCGCTGCTCGAGCACGCAGGCCAGACCTGGTTCCCGACTGGCGATGTGGCAACCATCGATGTCGATGGTTTCATGCAGATCACCGACCGCAGCAAGGATGTGATCAAGTCGGGTGGGGAATGGATCGGTTCCATCGACCTGGAAAACATTGCGATGACCCATCCGTCAGTCTCCCAGGCTGCATGCATCGCCGCGAAACACGCGAAGTGGGATGAACGCCCGTTGCTGATCGTCGTCAGGAAAGCGCAGGCAGCCCTGACACGGGAAGAACTGCTGGCCTTTTATGAAGGCAAGATCGCGAAGTGGTGGACGCCGGATGATGTGGTCTTCGTCGACACGATTCCACTGGGCGCTACGGGCAAGGTCCTGAAGAACCGTCTGCGCGAGCAGTTCGGCGATCATCTGCTGGTCAAGGCTGTCGGCTTAGCGTAGTGGGGAAACAATTCAGCCCTGTCCATGTGCAATGGCAGGGCTGACGTTGCGGCAGACGCCGGTACCGTGCACCGACGGTATCAAGGGGCTAAGCGTGCCTCTTGCTCACACGCCCTGTCGCTGGACACCAACTGCTCGAGAAACTCCAGAAGCAATTCGTTGACCTGAGCGGGGCTTTCTTCTGCGGCGCTATGACCCACACCGGGTAGCAGGACCTTTTTACGCAGTGCGGGTAGATAGGCGTCCATCTGGTCGTAGAGACCACGGATTTCGACCGGTTCCAGGGAGGGGTCGGCAGCACCACCGATGAATAGGCTCGGCTGGCTTACCTTCGCGCCGTCGAGAAACGCGGTGATCTCCCAGTTCCGGTCACGACAGCGGTAGTAATTCAGGGCACCGGTAAACCCCGTGCGCGTGTACTCGGCGATGTAGTAATCAAGCGACTGCGGGCTCAACCAGGACGGAAACTCCCCCTTGGGCTCGGTGAAGGCATTGAGAATGGGTTCACCGGCTTCGACGAACAGACGCCAGCGTTCGGCACCGACGGCGCTGCCGGAGATCGAGTAATAAACGCTGCTCAAGGTCTTGCGCGGATCACTGGCCAACTCGCGATCCGGCTTGTCGAGCTGCTGGAAATACAGGTGGTGGTAGACCCTTCCTTTCGCCATGGCCTGCAGACCCACGGTTGGTTTGACCTTGCCGCGCGGCGGTACCGGTGTATTGAGCATCACCAGGCCGTGGAACAAATCCGGTCGCAGCATGGCCGCCGCCTGGGCCACCCAGGCGCCCAGGTCATGTCCAATGATTACCGCGGACGTTTCGCCCAGGGCCGCCATCAAACCCACCATGTCGCCGACGGCCTGGCTCATGTCATAGGCTTCGATGGCATCGGGTCGGTCCGATTGCCCGAAGCCCCTTTGATCCGGGACGACGACTCGATAGCCGGCCTCGGCCAACGCCACGATCTGGCGGCGCCACATGTACCAAAGGTAAGGGAAACCGTGCAGAAGGATGACGAGCGGGCCCTCTCCCTCGTCGATGTAATGCATGCGGATGCCGTTGAGTTCGGCAAAGCAATGGTTGAATACATCAGGATCGTCGGCATCCACCTGCGCCATTGCAGCGAGCGGCTGACCGATACGCATTGAAGTGCGCGTATCCATTATCTACCTCCATCTTATCAGTTGTGGGCCTGAAGGTAGCTCTGACAGGGTGCCCCGCACTAAGCTTCACAGGACACAATCTTGTGAAATTGGGACAGATCAAAAGCCAGTAGTACTGTTTCTGCCGCCGCCAGCCATGGCCCGCCGGCAGTGTCCCAATATGCTAAGAAATTATCCCGCCATGCCCATGCCGCCGCGCTGGTGCTCCCTAAGATGGGACCGCGCTTGCTGCTCTGCAATGCGCCAGACCAGGTTGAAGATCGCTAGCGTTATCAGTACTTCCACACGCGCCGTCTTCTCGCTCAATACATCTTCGATGAAAAAAAAAACGCCGCCATCGGCCGAGGGAGATCCTACTCATGCCCAAGCTTGTTCGCGCCGCCGTCTTGACCAAATACCTGGAAGTCACCCAGGACCTGGGATTCAACCCGCGCGACGTCCTGGCAGTTGCCGGCCTGATCAAGGCTCAGCTGCAAGCCCCCGAATACCGCATTCCGATCGACGCCGCCGTGCGCCTGCTGGAAGATTCGGCCGCCGCCAGCGGTTGCCAGACCTTCGGCTTGAGCATGGCCGAGTCGCGCCAGCTTTCGGACCTCGGCGTGGTCAGCCTGTTGCTCAGCCAACAGCGCACCCTGCGCGAAGCCTTGCAGGTGATGGAGCGCTACCGTCATCTGATGAACGATTCCCTGGGAATTTTCGTTGAAGAGGCCGGCAGGACGGTGATCATTCGTGCAGAGATGGTTACCGAATCCCTGCTGCCCATTCGCCAGGCCACGGAGTTGGTCATTGGCGTGCTGTTTCGCCTGTGCTCGACACTGCTCGGCTCCCAGTGGCGCCCCTACAGCGTCAACTTCATGCACCAGCCACCCGACAGTCTGAACCTGCATCGGCGCCTGTTCGGCTGCAATCTGGAGTTCGGCAGCGAGTTCAACGGCATCGTTTGCTCCGACGCCAGTCTCGATATGATCAATCCCAATGCCGACCCGGCCATGGCCCGTTATGCCCAAGACTACATCGACTCTCTACAGCGTGATGAAAGCACTTCGATGCTGTTCGAGGCGCGCAAGGCCATCTACCTGTTGTTGCCCATGGGGCGCGCCACCATCGAGCAAATCGCCCTGTCACAGGGCATGAACGTGCGCACCTTTCAGCGTCGTCTGCAGGACGACGGCTGTGCCTTCAACGACCTGATCAACGACGTGCGCCGTGACCTGGCGCTGCGTTATCTGGAAAACCCGAACCACTCGTTGAGCCGCATCGCCGACATGTTCGGTTTCTCCATGGCCAGCTCCTTTACCCGCTGGTTCATCAACCAGTTCGGCATGCCACCGGCGGCGTGGCGTAGCGCGCAGAAACAGTCTGGTCTTTGCGCAGTGAGTGCCGCCGCCCCCAAACCTTTCTGAGCCCAGGGCAACAAAAGGTTCTTTACCCAATCCCGGGAAACACAGAAACACCAACGCCGATTTGCCTGATGATGTTCGTGCGAACAAACACATCTGACAAATCGGCGTTTTTTTTGCGTGGTATGAATACTGCGAATTGTTTTTCATGAAAGCCAGCGCGCATTTCCCGATCATTGGTGATGAACCAAAAAAAACGGCGACTGCTGGTACAGACGCCGCAAAAGCGCGAGGTTGGAACACAATCCCTGTAGGAGCGAGCTTGCTCGCGATGGCGGTGTGTCAGCCGCCATGAGTGTTGAATGTGAAACCGCTATCGTCGGAACGCCGCCCGGAGCAAACTCGCTCCCACAGGTTTTGTGTCTGGCTGAAGACTAGAGCCCCCAGCGCAGCAACAACAGCACCAGCACAACCAGGAACACCGTCTCCCCCACCATCAGCAGAATCGGCTTGATCCCGACCGCCGCCAGTTCCTTGAGCCGGGTTTTCATGCCCAGGGCACTGATGGAAATCACCAGGCACCAGCGCGACAGTTCGTTGACCGATCCTTGCACCGCAGGCGCTATCCAGCCGGTGCTGTTGATGCAGGCCAGAATCAGAAAGCCGACGGCGAACCACGGCAACAGCGGCGGGCGCTTGCCGGTCGGGTCGGCGCCTTGCATGCGGGTGATCATCGCGGCGGTGACGATCACCGGCAGCAGCATGGCGACGCGCATCAGCTTGACCACCGTGGCCGTGTCGCCGGTCTCGGTCGACATGCCGTAGCCGGCACCGACCACTTGGGCGACGTCATGGATGGTGGCCCCGAGGAATACCCCGGCCACTTGCGGTGAAAGCGATAACCAGTTGGCAATCATTGGATAGACGATCATTGCCAGGGTCGACAACGCTGACACGCCGATCACCGTGAACAAGGTCGCGCGTTCTTTCTGCGGATGGTTCGGCAACGCCGCCGCCAGCGCCAGTGCCGCCGAAGCGCCGCAGATCGCCGTGGCACCGCCGGTGAGCATGCCGAACAGCCGTGAGAAACCCAGAAACTTCGCGGCGATCACCGAGACAACGATGGTCACCACCACCAGGATCACCACCAGTGCCATCGGCTTCCAGCCCAGCGCCGCCATTTGTTCCAGGGTAATGCGCATGCCCAGCAGGGCGACGCCGATGCGCAGTACCGTGCGGGCGGTGAACTCGACGCCGACTTTGCAGGGGCCGTCGTCGGCCAGAAAATTCAAGGCCATGCCCAGCAACAAGGCGAACAACATGACCGGTGCGCCGTAGTGCTCGGACAAAAACGACGCGGCGGCGGCCACGATCAGGCTGACAATAAAGCCCGGAGCCAATTCGCGCGTGCGGGTCTGGATACGGGTGAGAGCAATGGCACTCATGGCGCGGATTCCTCAGAAAGGGTGGCAATGAACGCCTGGCCGTCGATGATCTCGACCGGGTAGTTATTGACGTTGAGTTGGCTGGGAGTGAGCAGATAGCCGCTCTGTATAGGGCCCCGGCCTGCGGTTTTTTGCCGGCAGGCACTGGAGTGCGTCGGGGCATGCCGGTTGCCGCTCGCGATCACTTTCACTCGCCGGTGAGGCAATCGGCCACGGCTGCTGAGTCGATGCTGCAGGAGCGACGTAAACGACGACTCACAACTTCACCTCTAACGCGGCGCCACCAATGGGGCTGGTGACGTTCTCACCCTGTAGCCGGGCAATATCTTTTTGGTAATGACACTTGGCATAAAAGAACACCGCCGCCGCCGCGAGGCTGACCAGGGGTACCAATTGAAACGCCGCATGCAGGCCGATCAGGTCGGACACCCGACCGGTAAGGAACGGTCCCGGTGCCAGGCCCAGCATGTTGTTGGCCAGGGTCAGCGTGGCGAACGCCGTGCCGTGCACCGAGTAATGGGTCAGGTTGGCCACCATCGCTCCGCTAGGGCCGGTGGTACCCGTGGCAATCAGCATGCCCAGGCAGATCAGCAGCAGTTGCACAGGACCTGCCTGTAACGAGAACGCTGCCGACAGCAACAGGCAACTGCCCAGGCAAAACGCGATGGCCAGGCTGACCTTGCGCTCCGGCGAATGCCGACACAGCCGATCACTGAGCATGCCGCACAGAATCATCCCCACACCGCTGCACAACACGATGAGCGCCGCCATACCGCCGGCCTTGTCCGTCGGCATGTCGTAGTAGCGGTTGAGGTAGCTGGGAATCCACACCATGACCGTACCGCCGACAAACAGCTGCAAACCACTACCGACATAGGTAGCCACCACCGAGCGGCTGGACCACAGCGTGCGCAGCGGGCGCTTGACCGCGGCAGCCGTCTTGTTCGCAATCTGCTCGGCACGTTGTGGTGCAATCCGTGCTTCCTTGACGATGAGCGGATAGAACACGGCAAGCACCAGACCAAACAATGCCATGCCGGCGAACGACCAGCGCCAGCCCAGCTTGGCGGCAATCGCGCCGCCCAGGGCCATGCCCAGCACAGCGCCGAACAAGCCGCCGGCCATGAAAGCACTGGCGAGGGTGGCGCGCATGTGTTTAGGAAACACCGAAATCACCACCGCAATGCCCACGCTGCCGTAGGCGGCTTCGCCGACGCCGACCATGAACCGGGCGATAAACATCTGCTGGTAGTCCTGCGCCAGGGCGCAGCCCAGGGTGGCCACGCTCCACAGCAGCGCCATCGATGCCAGGCTCTTGACCCGGCCGAAGCGGTCAGCCATCAACGACAGCGGAAACGTCAGCAGGCCGACCATCAGGGCGACGATGCCACTGAGCAGACCGAGCTGGCCGTCGCTCAGCGACCATTCACTCTTGAGCAGCGGGAACACCGCGTTCAGTACCTGACGCGACATGTAATCGGAAATCAACAGGCCGAACGTCAGCGCGAAGACAATCCAGGCATATTTACGCGCAACGCCGACGCAAACTGCGTCGTCATCGTCGGCGGCGATTGGGTGAAAGGCCATGCAGCCTCCTCAATGTCTTTGTTTTATTGTTGTTATCAAGCGTGTAGCCGCTACGGCTTACGAAAGTGACTTCAATGCCCACACGCGTGAGCATCCCCATGACTGAGGGCCGTGCTGTTGAACCGCAGTAGGTTCGAGCGCGTATCCATTACCTTCCGCTCTCTATTTTCAGAAGCCTGAAGGTAGCTCTGACGACGCATCCTGCACTAAGCTTCGCGGGACACAATCTTGCGAAATTGGGACAGGAGGGAAAGCATGTATACCCTGACACGCAGTGCCAGCCTTACCAACTATGAACAGGTTGCCCGTTCAGTGGGGCTCGATCCTTTTCGTATGCTGCGGATGGCCAAGCTGCCGGCCAGTGCCCTCGACGATCCGAATATCATGATCAGTAGCGACTCGGTCGGGTGGCTGCTGGAAGAGTCAGCCCGATTGTCCGGTCAGGAGGCTTTCGGTCTGCTGCTCGCCGAAAAGAGACACCTTTCCAACTTTGGCATGCTGGCGCTGCTTATCCGCGAAGAGCCAACACTGCGCGCCGCCTTGCAATCTTGCTTTCGCTATACGCGACTGCATAACGCCGGTGTGCAATTGTGGCTTGAGGATGTGGGCGATCTGACCCTGCTGCATGTGGGTGTGAACATGCAGGGCCATCATGGCGTCTGGCGCCAGGCGATTGAACAAGCAACCGGAATTATCCTGCGCACGTTGTGCATTCTGAGCGGCTATACCTTCCGGCCTGTAAGGGTCAGTTTTACTCACGAGCCCCCCTCCAGCCTTGAAGTACACCACCGTGTGTTGGGAACCGCGATCGAGTTCTCTCAGGAATTCAATGCCATCGTTTGCCGCTGGCGCGATTTGGATATGGCCATACCTGAGGCGGACCCGGCGCTGCATCGCGAAGTGAAGCGATCGCTGGACATGCAGTTGGCTAACCTGCGCGACGAGCCGACGCAGCGGGTACGTCAGATCGTCAAGATGCTGCTGCCAAGCGGACTGTGTTCTGTCGATGCGGTTGCCCAGCATCTTGGCATGCATCGACGCACCCTTAACCGCCACCTGGCAACTGAGGGTGAGAGTGTCACAACGATCATCAATGCCGTACGCGCTGAACTCGCCGAGGAGTATCTGGCCAACAGCAAACGCCGATTGTATGAGGTCGCCGAACTGCTAGGCTTTTCCTCTGCCGGCGACTTTTCCCGCTGGTTCCGCAGCCAGTTTGGCAAGACACCTTCGGCTTGGGCCGCCTCCTACAGAGAGAGCAAGGCGACACCCGAGCCCCTATCGCCTGAATAAATAGAACGAGAGGTTCGGGTGGCCGACTCACTAGCCTGCTGGCCGGGCACCTTGCCTGAACCTGGCACATCTTCGACGTATCTGACGTTACCCATTGCACCGCAACTCACTTGCAGCGTCCCAACACGCCAACAAATTGTCCTGCAATGCACAGGTTATCGCTCTCGGTCCAATTAATATCGACTGCGGCCCCCGCTCTGCTTATAGGGCTAGAAAGACCTGCGGATACACGAATCCCCCCTGCGCACCCGAACAGTTTGGATCAACAATAACAAGCGCCGCCGTACATCAAGGCACGATGTCACCTGCCCCGCCCACGGTCCGGCCAAGAACCATCGAAATGGAGACGCCATGCGAGTCGAACAACTGACCTGTGCCATCGGCGCGGAACTGCACAATGTGAATCTTGGCGACGCAGTGCGCGATGACGGTTTGTTCAACGAAGTTTATGCAGCGCTATTGAAATACAAGGTGCTATTCCTGCGCGACCAGGATCTGGACAAGCTCTCACGCAAGGACCACGAAGCATTTGCCATGCGTCTCGGCCAGCTTGAAACCCATCCGATGCTGCCCAGCCACCCGGAAGCCCCCGGTCTCGTACAAATCTACAAGACTCCAGAGAATCCGGCGGATCGCTACGAGAATGCCTGGCACTGCGATGCCACCTGGCGTGAATCGCCTCCGATGGGCGCGGTCCTGCGTTGCATCGAATGCCCACCTACCGGTGGCGACACCATGTGGGCCAACATGGTGCTGGCTTATGACAGCCTGCCAACAGACGTGAAGCAGGAAATCGACAGCCTGATTGCCAACCACAGCTTCAATTCATCCTTCGCCGCCGCCATGCCGAAGGAAAAACGCCTGGCGATGAAGGCGCAATACCCGGATGCCGAGCATCCGGTCGTGCGTACCCATCCCGAAACTGGCGAGAAGGTGCTATTCGTCAATGCCTACGCTACGCATTTTGTGAACTACCACAGCCAGGGACGTGTCCGTGTTGGCCAGGACTACAACCAAAAAGGCGTCGACCTGCTGAAGTACCTGATCAGCCAGGCCTACAACCCCGAGTACCAGGTCCGTTGGCGCTGGAAGAAAAACAGCGTGGCGATATGGGATAACCGCTGCACCCAGCACTATGCAGTGATGGACTATCCGCCTTGCCATCGCAAGATGGAGCGCGCGGCCATTATCGGCGACAGACCCTACAGATAAGTAAACGGCCCAGAGCACAGGGACGCTTCTGAGCGGCGCCCTTGGGTCGCTTGCGGCGCTTCGATCTACTCAGTGACAAGGGCATTCAAACAGGTAGTGGGTCTGGATGCGGCTCAACCAGCCCCCCACTTTTCAACGACGTTGAACGTATCAGTCGTCGTTGTCATCGCGATCGCGGTAGCGACGGTGATCGCGGTCGTAGTCACGACGATGATATTGACGGTCATAACCTTGATCATCGTCATCCCCTTGGTCGTAGCCACGTCGATGATCATGATCGTGATAGCGACCGTACCTTTCTCCGTCATCCCAGTGCGGGCCGCAGCCTCCCAACAAGACGGCGCTGGAAATGGCCACGATCAAGATTGCTGCGCGATTCATATGAACGTCCTAAGCGTCAGAGGTATGGAATGGTTACAACTATGACCATTCAGTAACTCAATGATTCCTCAGGGAAATACAAACAAGTGACGGTCACTGCCGGCTACCGCGCCCTCGAACGCATCAGATTGGTTGCGCGCAAGGGAACTGGCTCGTGATGCAGGTGTGCAGTCTGCCTGAGGCAACCACAGCCACCCTGCCCGCGCAGACAGTCCGGGTCTGTCATGAATAGCCAAGGGACTGTCGTCAAATGAAAAGCGCTTCCGGATCGCGGGCCTTTTAATGGAGGTTCTGAAAAAGCCTCTGGCGATCGAGCCGACGGATGTGACCGCTGCGCCTGAGTCACGAGTTGCCTGGTACGCCAGGCAGGAGAATAACAATATGAAATTCGTGAAAAGTCTTCTGGCTGCCGTACCCCTCATGGCGCTGGCCATCGATGCCCAGGCCTATGTATCGAGCCAGGAAGCCGCCCGGCTGGGCACCAGCCTGACGTGGGTGGGTGCCGAAAAGGCCGGTAATGCCGATGGCTCCATTCCACCCTACAACGGTGGCCTGACCACTGCCCCCGCAAGCTTCAAGACTGGCGACAGCATGCGCCCGGACCCCTTTGCGCACGAAAAACCACTGCTGGTGATCAACGGCAAGAACGTCGATTCGTACAAAGGCATGCTGACCGCCACCACCGTAGCGTTGGCCAGGCGTTACCCCGGCTTTCGCATCGATGTGTATCCGACCCACCGCACTGCATCGCTTCCACAGGCGGTACTGGACAATAGCCGCCGGAATGCCACTGCCGCCAGGTCCCTCAACGGCGGGATCGCCATCGACAATGTGATGCCCGGCGTGCCGTTCCCGATCCCGCAATCAGGCGCTGAAGCGATGTGGAACTTCCTGCTGCGCTACCAGGGTGTGAACATCCATTCCAAGTACGACTCCTGGAGCGTCGACACGGCGGGCGTACCGAGCCTGGCGGTCACCGGCGAGGCATTCGTCTCCTTCCCGATTTACGAGAACATGTCCAAGCCCTTCAACAGTTCCGACATTTACTATCAGTTGAAACTGTCCTATACCGGACCCGCGCGCCGGGCCGGCGAGTCGATCATGCTCAAGAACGCCACCAACCCGACGCAGTTTCCTGGCCGGGCCTGGCAATACATGCCTGCCCAGCGCCGCGTCAAACAGATTTCGATCCTGGCCTACGACACACCCAACCCCGGTACCGCCCGAGCACTGGAGCTGTATGACTGGACGCTGGTCGGCAAGCAGGAAATGATCGTGCCCTACAACACCTACAAACTGACCTACGCTCGCGATGCCAAATCGCTGACCACGCCAAACTTCATTGCGCCGGACTTCGTACGCTGGGAAAAACACCGGGTCTACGTCGTGGAGGGCAACCTCAAGCCCGGTGCAAACCACATCTACCAGAAGCGCCGCTTTTACCTGGATGAGGACACCTGGGCCGCTGTGGCCTCGGATCAGTACGACACCAGTGGCCAGCTATACCGTGGCTCCTTCGCTTTCTTCAGCCAGAGCTATGACCAACAGGTCCCGGACGCCACCCCTTTCATGACGTACGACCTGTCGAAAGGCACCTATAACATCAATGGCGTGGTTGGCCCTCATGGCGGCATCCGCTACATCGAGCCGCTATCGACGGCGCAGTGGGTGCCAGAGTCCATGGCGGGCACCGGCATTCGCTAGGTCCGCGGTGATCCAACGCCCGGTCATGCATGACCGATAAATCACAAAGCCCCGGTTCGAAAAAAACCTGGGCTTGAGATTTCGGGTGGGCCTGAGCCCGTTTCAGCACCTGACCGGCGGGATTTCCCTGCCGGCCGACGATAGTGAAATATCAGTTACCCGCAGTCGTCATGGAGATAGGCATCTATCGCTTCCCCTTCATGCAGACGACTGAAAGATAAGCACCCCAGATAACACCAAATAGGGCAAGTATCAGCTCCGGATTGAAAATGCCCTGATTGACCGGCGCCACCAGGATTTCGCTATACAGGCACAAGGCGCCCGCGATCAACGCAAGAAAGTATCCGGTCCGGGTTCTGGTCCGGCGCAGCAACAGAACCTTCTTCAGACCCTCGTCTTTCCATTCTTGAAGGGGCATGCACTGGATCTCTTCCAGCAGCACCACACCCCACAGCAACGCACACAACCAATAGCCTATCATCATGATTTCCTCTAGTTAGAACATTGACTCAACATGAATGCAGCGTGCACTCCTTGCTCAACTTACGAATATCGATTCCGGAGTCTTTTCTGTATGTCTCGCGAAGAGCAGCACGGCTAGAAAGTCGTGTTCTTTGCTGATTGGTTCCATGGGGTACTGCTCCCATTTGGTGATAATTGCCAGCAGGAAAAATCTTCTGGTAACAGAGACTTGGCCAAACGCTCCAACATGCGGCGCAGGATGGCCAGTTCATGGTTCTTGTCGTAGAAGGCGTAGGCTCCCGCTTTTGTGAAGTACTTCCAATGTGTCGGATCAGCGCAATTGCTGACCACTATGACTTTTGTCAGCGGATACTCGGCTGCGACCACACGCAATACTTCCATGCCATGACCGTCGCCGAGGTTGACGTCCAGCAAGACGACATCGGGCGGTTCACGCCGGATGGCGGCGATGGCGGTCGATGCGCGGTGAAACGCCCCGGCAAGCGACAGGCCCGCGATCCGCGACGACACCGTGCGCCACAGCGCTGGCACGACGTTCGAATCCTCAACGACAAACAGGCGCAGAGGGCTTGAATCTCTGGTTGGTATCAGTGCAGTCAATGGTTCTGTGTTGGTGACCTGCATGATTTCACCTCTCTTTTTTGACATAGCTGTACAAGACGCTGACGAAGACAACTCCATTCAGCGGACGAAATCTTGCGCAGGGGTAACTATGCTCAAGTAGAACGGAATCGACTATCGACGTTAGCTGGACTTCTTTGTGGAGATATCGGCCAAGAGCTTGTAGTGATTCCACTACAAGCAGGCTGGATCGGGTGACGGGGCGTTCTAAGTCAACAGGCCGTTTTCGAGTGCATAGCGGGCGAGTTTCGCGTTGCTGTCCATCCCTGTTTTTTCCAGGATGCGTGCCCGGTACGTCGTGACCGTACTCGGGCTCAAGTGCAATATCTCAGCGATGCGGACAATTCTCTCGCCTGAAGCGAGGAGCTTTAGTACTTCAAGTTCCCGGTCGGATAGCGCTTCGTGGGGTGCCCCGTCGCCTCTACCGATAGCGTTGACCAGTTTTTCTGCCAGCTCAGGACTGACGTGCTTGCCGCCTGAGGCCACCTTGCGAACTGCCGTAACCAGGGTGGCTGCAGAAATATCTTTGGTGAGGTATCCCGCTGCGCCGTGCTTGATTGCGCGTAACGCATAGGCCTCGACCGAATGCATGCTCAACATCAGAACGGCGAGCTTGGGCTTCTCTGCACGCATGAGCTTGAGGAGTTGGAGGCCGGTTTTATCGGGCAGCTGAATATCTACCAGCGCCACGTCGAAATCCTGCTCCCGGACCAGGCGCATTGCGTCTTGTGCCGTCTCTGCTTCGCCCATTACGTCGATCTCGCCGGCAGTCTCCAGCATGCGTCGCACGCCGCTACGCACGATGCTGTGATCATCCACCAGCAAGACTCTGATTTTGTGGTCAACCATCTGTATTTTCCATTCACCAGTGGCCAGCAAGCCATGGAATCTGCTGCAGCGTTTGACGTTAGCAGGCACAGAGCACACTTGCACTTTTTGCCTCAGCCGCTAGTGCTCACTACTCCGGACTGCCGGTGCTGTCGCTTGGAACGGCCTGTTCCCGGCCAATTTCCCCAGGATCCGGGGCATTGCGCCAACCTTGCTAATATTTCGTAAGCCAACGCTCGGTTTCAGCATGGTCAATACTGCAATGCCGGCTCCTGCGTAACGCCTTGCGCGTGGCATCCATCTTGACTGGACATAGACATGGCCACAGTGACGACACCGATCGAAGTTTTCGACATGAAGACGTTGCTGGCAGCGCTGAAGGCGTTGCGCAATGGTGACTTCACCACGCGTATGCCGCAAGACTGGACCGGCATGCCGGGCAAGATCGCCGACACGCTCAACGAGATCATCGACATGGCGGCCGACACCGCCACCGAATTCGAACGCGTGGCGCGACTGATCGGCAAGCAGGGCAAGGTCGATGAGCGTATCCAATTGCCGATGATGAAAGGTTCATGGCAAAAGATCGTCAACTCGAGCAATGCGCTGACCAGCGACCTCATCAGCCCGATGAGCGAGATGATTCGCGTTATCGGTTCGGTTGCCGAGGGTAATCTGAGCCAGCAGGTACCACCGGTACTCGACGGCCTGAAACTGCGGGGTCAGTTCCTCAAATCCGCCAGGATCGTGAACACCATGGTGACGCGGCTGGGCTCCTTCGCTTCCGAGGTGACCCGCGTGGCGCGCGAAGTCGGCACTGAAGGGATTCTCGGTGGGCAGGCCAATGTCAAAGGGGTGTCCGGCACCTGGAAAGACCTGACCGACTCCGTCAACGACATGGCCGCCAATCTGACCACCCAGATGCGCAACATCGCTTACGTGACGACCGCGGTGGCCAAAGGCGATCTGGGCAAGACGATTACCGTCGAAGTCAGGGGTGAGATTCTCGAGCTGAAAAACACCATCAACACGATGGTCGGCCAGCTCTCGAGCTTCGCTGCGGAGGTGACCCGCGTGGCGCTGGAAGTCGGTACCGAAGGCAAGTTGGGCGGTCAGGCGCAAGTGCGCGGCGCATCAGGCACCTGGCGCGACCTGACCGAATCGGTCAACGGCATGGCGGCCAACCTGACCACCCAGGTACGCAACCTCGCACAGGTGACGACGGCGGTGGCGCGCGGCGACCTCGGCAAGAAAATTACCGTTGAAGCCAAGGGCGAGATTCTCGAACTGAAAAACACGATCAACACGATGGTCGACCAGCTCTCCAGCTTCGCCTCGGAGGTGACACGCGTCGCGCTGGAAGTCGGTACCGAAGGCAAACTGGGCGGACAGGCCGAAGTGACCGGCGTGTCCGGTACCTGGAAGGACTTGACCAATTCGGTCAACGGCATGGCGGCCAACCTGACCACCCAGGTGCGCAACATTGCCGACGTGACGACGGCGGTAGCCAACGGCGACCTGTCGCGCAAGATCACAGCCGAAGCGCAAGGTGAAATTCTCCAACTCAAGGAAACCATCAACACAATGGTGGACCAGCTCTCGACCTTTGCCGACGAAGTGACGCGCATGGCACGCGAAGTGGGGACTGACGGCAAGCTCGGTGGTCAGGCCAAGGTGACGGGCGTCGGTGGAACCTGGAAAGACTTGACCGACTCGGTCAACAGCATGGCGGCCAACCTGACCAATCAGGTGCGCAACATCGCCGACGTGACGACGGCGGTGGCCAAAGGCGACCTGGGGCGCAAGATTACCGTGGAAGCCAAGGGCGAAATCATGGAGCTGAAGAACACCATCAACACCATGGTGGACCAGCTCAACAGCTTTGCCGCCGAAGTGACACGGGTGGCGCGCGAAGTCGGCACCGAAGGAAAGCTCGGGGGACAGGCACAGGTGCAAGGCGTGTCCGGCACCTGGAAGGATTTGACCGAAAACGTGAACTTCATGGCGGCCAACCTGACCAGCCAGGTGCGAGGCATCGCCAAAGTGGTGACCGCGGTAGCCAACGGCGACATGAAGAAGAAACTGACACTGCAAGCCAAGGGCGAGATCGCCGAACTGGCCGACACCATCAACGGTATGACCGATACGCTGGCGCTGTTCTCCGATCAGGTGACCTCGGTGGCGCGTGAAGTGGGGGTCGAGGGCAAGCTGGGCGGCCAGGCCAACGTGCCGGGTGCTGCCGGCACCTGGCGCGATCTGACCGACAATGTGAACGGTCTGGCGGCCAACCTGACCAATCAGGTGCGCGCAATTGCCGACGTGGCGACTGCCGTGACCAAGGGCGATCTGACCCGTTACGTGGAGGTGGAAGCAAAGGGTGAAGTGGCGGAGTTGAAGGACAACGTCAACGAGATGATCCGCAACCTGCGGGAAACCACGCGGCAAAACGCGGAGCAGGATTGGCTCAAGAGCAATCTCGCGAAATTCAACCGCCTGCTGCAGGGCCAGCGCGATCTGGCGGCAGTCTCCAAGATGGTGCTGTCTGAACTGGCTCCGCTGATCAACGCCCAGCACGGTGTGTTCTACATGATGAACGAGAACCCGCCCGATCCTGCGAAACTCAAACTGCTGTCCGCTTATGCGTACAAGGGAAACATCAATGTGAACGATGAGTGGCGGCTCGGCGAGGGCCTGGTCGGGCAATGCGCCTACGAGAAGCGGCGCATCCTGCTGACCGATGTACCCGCCAATTACGTCGCGATTTCATCGGGACTGGGTGCGGCCGCCCCGCTGAATATCATCGTGTTGCCGATCCTGTTCGAGAACAAGGTCAAGGCCGTCGTCGAAATGGCTTCGTTCACGCGCTACAGCATCATTCATCAAACCTTCCTTGATCAGCTTGCTGAATCGATTGGTATCGTGCTCAACACGATCGAAGCCAATATGCGTACCGAAGAACTGCTCAAGCAGTCGCAATCGCTGGCGCAGGAGCTGCAAAGGCAACAAGAGGAATTGAGACAGACCAACGAGGAACTGGGGGACAAGGCTGGACTGCTGGCGGAGCAGAAAGCCGAAGTCGAGCGCAAGAACCGCGAAGTCGAAATCACCAAGCTGTCGCTGGAGGAGAAGGCGGAGCAGCTGATGCTGACCTCGAAGTACAAGTCCGAATTCCTCTCCAGTATGTCCCATGAGCTCAGAACGCCATTGAACAGCTTGCTGATCCTGGCCCGGCAACTCAGCGACAACGCGGAACACAATCTCACGCCCAGGCAGGTCGAATATGCCAAGACCATCCGTAGCGCGGGCAAAGATCTGCTGGAGCTGATCGACGAGATTCTCTATCTGTCCAAGATCGAGTCGGGTACGGTCACACTGGATTTGAATGAAGCGCTGTTCGCCGATCTGCACGACCAGATCGAACGCACCTTCCGGCCGGTCGCCGAAAACCGAGGCCTGGACTTCACGATTGAACTGGCGCCTACCCTGCCCCCCTTCATCTTGACCGATGAAAAGCGCCTGCTGCAGGTGGTCAAGAACCTGCTGTCCAACGCCTTCAAGTTCACTGAGCAAGGCAGTGTCAAGATCAGCATCGAATCCGCTGTGTCCGGGTGGAGCGTGGATCACAGCGAACTCAATAGCGCCGATGCGGTGGTCGCCTTCGTGGTCACCGACACCGGCATTGGCGTATCTGCCGGCAAGCAGAAGCTCATCTTCGAAGCATTCCAGCAAGCAGATACCGGAACCTCACGAAAATACGGCGGCACCGGCCTCGGCCTGTCGATCAGCCGCGAGCTCGCACACCGGCTGGGCGGTGAGCTGCGGCTGATCCCCGGTGAGATCGGCAAGGGCAGTACTTTCGCGCTGTACGTACCCTTGCGTACACAGGATGCCCAGCGTCAAACGCTGGACGAATCAGCGACAGAGACAGTACCTGGCCAAGTCAGGCGCGACCTCATGTCAGGCCCGTCTGCACAGATACCGGACGACCGCGAGTCTGTCCAACCCGGGGACCAGGTGCTGCTGATGCTCGAGGGCGACGCCCGATTCGCCAGCATTCTGCTCGAGGCCGCGCACCAGAAGGGGTTCAGGGCTATCGTCACGACCCGTGGCGCGGATGCACTGGAGCTTGTCGAGCGCTTCAAACCCGCCGCGATCACGCTAGACCCGGGCCTGACGGACATCGATGGTTGGTCGCTGCTCGAGCAGTTGAAGCGCAATTTCGTCACGCGTCACATCCCGGTCCAGATCATCTCGATCGCTGACGACCACACACGCGGGCTGCGCTATGGCGCTTTCGACTATCTGCTCAAGCCGGTTACAGCCGACGAGATTCAAAATGCGCTGGTCGGCATCGTGGCATTCGCTCGGCACAAGACCAGGAACCTGCTGCTCATCGACGGCGACGAAGAGAACCGCGCCCGCATCCTCGATCTACTCGGCAACACCGACGTGAAGATCGAAACGACCGCCAGTGGCGCTGAAGCCTTGAAGAAACTGGCAACGAAACGCTATGACTGCATGGCAATCAATCTCAAACTGCCCGACGCATCCGGCATCAGCTTTCTCGAGGCGTTGCAGGAAGACCACGCCATGCGTGAATTGCCGATCGTCGTCTATGGTGCAGAGACACTGACCAAGCCGGAACACGAGCGTTTCAGGACACTGCTCGGCAAGGGCGTCATCAAGGCAGTTCAGTCCCCCGAGCGCATACTCGACGAAACCGCGCTGTTTCTACACCGCGTCGTAGCCAGGCTGTCGCCGACCCAGCGCAGGATGCTGGAAAAACTCTATGAGGGTTCGGACAGTCTCGAGGGTAAAAAGGCCCTGGTGGTCGACGATGACGTGCGCAATATTTTTGCCCTGACCAGCGTGCTCGAGTGCAACAAAATGCTGGTGGCTACGGCCGAAAACGGCCGAACCGCCATAGAACTGCTGCAGCAGCAGCCCGATACCGACATCGTGCTGATGGACATCATGATGCCCGGGATGGATGGCTTTGAAACCATGCGCCAGATCCGTACATTCAAGAGATTTGAAACCCTGCCCATGATTGCGCTGACCGCCAAGGCGATGATGGGTGACCGTGAAAAGTGCCTCGAGGCAGGAGCATCGGACTATGTCAGCAAGCCAGTGGATACCGACCAGCTGCTGTCACTGATGCGCAAATGGCTCTATCGATGACGCTGTACCGCGCTCATTGCGCGCCAGCGCAAACCGAAGTGACATAAATATGCAGCAGGAACCCCCGGTATTCAATGAGAGAGCCCAGGTGCGGCACCCGCTCCCGCCTGATGGCGTGCCCGCATCCGTGTTACTGGTGGATGACAATCGCGCCAAGCTTACGGCGCTCGCCGCAGTGATTGCCGACATGGGCCTCGATATTGCCACGGCGACTTCCGGGCGCGAGGCGCTGCGCCTGCTATTGCAGCGCGACTTCGCCGTCATTCTGCTTGACGTGAAAATGCCAGTGATGGACGGCTTTGAAACCGCTGCACTCATTCACGGCCGCCCGAAGTCGGCCCACACGCCCATCATCTTCGTCACAGCTGAGGCCGATACGGACTCCGAGCGTTTCCGCGGTTATACGTCCGGCGCAGTGGATTACATCTTCTCGCCGATTGTGGCCGAAGTTCTTCGCGCCAAGATCCGGGTGTTTGTCGACCTCTTCTACCTGCAACGCAAACTGACGATGCAGGCCGAAGAATTGCTGCAATCGAAGCTGCAGCTGCGTGAACTGGCCTCCTATCAGGAGCACATCAAGGAAGAAGAGCGAAAGCGGATCGCACGCGACATCCATGACGAGCTGGGACAGAGTCTGCTGGCGTTGCGAATCGACGTCTCCATGTTGCAGGCGCGCACCAGTACCCTGCACCCCAAGCTCAACGAAAAGGCCAGCGATGCTCTGAATCACCTCGATACAGCCATCCGCAGTGTCCGCAGCATCATCAATGATCTTCGGCCGCCCGTACTCGATCTGGGATTGCAGGCAGCGATCGAGTGGCAACTTGAAGAGTTCCGGCAGCGCAGCGCGATCGATTGCACGATGTCGGCGAAAGACGAAAATTTGCGTTGCGATCTGAATGAAAAATCCGCCACGACGCTGTTCCGCATCGTGCAGGAATCGCTGTCGAATATTGCCCGGCACGCGCAAGCGACACAGGTGCATATCGAACTCTACAAGGACGGTCGCCGGCTTTACCTGCAGATCAAGGACAATGGCGTCGGCATGACGGACCGCAAAAAATTGAACTCGTTCGGATTGGTGGGAATGAAGGAACGCATCAGCATGCTCGGCGGAGAATTCACGATCGACAGCGCACCGGACAAAGGAACGAGATTAACGATATCGCTGCCACTCGACTGACCCGGATGGCATTGAAATGCTATGGCCCGGGCCCATCGGGCGGGCCAACCAGATTGCTGGCACCTCTGCCGGACCGATAGCCGGATCAGAAAGTGGCCATTTCTCTTGACCCAAACACTGCGCACAATCGCACCCGTTACTGGGGGATATTCCCCGTCAGCGGGGCTTTCATCCGGGCTGCTCATACGCTGGCTTAAAGCCAGCGGACAAGGGGGGCGTGGCGTAGAGCTATTAGTCACTTCCTGTCATTTTTGGCGGGAAAGTTGCATCGTTCCCATCCCGGCTCGAAATCAAACTTTTCGCCCGCCGAGCCAGGAGCAGTGGCTCGTTGCCCATGTACTGCCACGCGCTCCGAGGAACCGTCAGAGGTGTTTGCGATGAAACTGGAAGCCGGAAGGTTGAAACCTGGTGCATTGGCCAAAACCAGGCTGGCGCTGAGCATCTCTGCTGCCGTGATCATGTTGGGGCTGGGCTTGTCCCAGGCCCGGGCAGTCCCCCTCGACAACACCGATCCACCGCCTCCTACCGACCCATCGGCGTTCACCAATCCGCCCGCCGACCCCGATGCCGCATTGCGGGACTTGCTCAAGCTGCCTCCCGCAAACGTCGGCGCCTTCGACTTACCCAATGGAGTCGTCGGTAACCGCCAGACCCCCTTGATCGACAATGTGCTGCCACCCGATCTGCAAACCAGCTTCAATATCCCCACTAACGGTAATCCCAGCCCGGTGTTCGGGGCTCAACCGTTCACCCAGAAGCTTGAACTTTTCGAGGAATTCGGCTCGAACAAACTGGATGCGACCGACCCGCCATCCCCCGTTCCGTTTCCGGTTCCGACGCTGGGCCCCGCACCGGCGCAAGATCCATTGAAGGTGGCGCGTAGCGGCCCGTCGCCGGATGCGCTGGAGGCCTTTCTCAGGCAGCCGGCATTGACGCCCTTCCCGACAGAGTTCTCCAATGTCCTGGACCGCAACCCCTGGAAGGCGCAGATCGAGCTTTTCCTCAATCGCCGGGTCGATTCGCCCGCAGAAGGCCGGCCACCGGGAAAAGGCTGGTCGCACCAGCGTTTCAATGAGTTTTTCCCGCGCGACGCCTTCAAGACGGTGCAAGCCGGCGCGCACGTCAACAGCGGCTTGCGTGATCGTATGCAACGGCATAACTACGCCGTGGGGGAATTTGCGCCCGGCGGGCTCTATCACAACACCAGCGGCGACCCGGCCAACGAGGGCACCACCAAGGGCATTCAAGTGCAGTTTCACCCCAACTTCCCTGTCCAGGACCATAATGCGGTGTGGACATTCGACGGCACCTTTCCGCCCAAACTGCTTCTAGTACGCTATGGCCAAGCGATGCTGATGCGGCATTACGATGCCTTGCCCATTGACCCATCGGCCAACCGGGGCTTTGGCCTGCACACCCTCACCACCCATGAACATAACGGCCACTCGCCCGCCGAAAGCGACGGCTTTACCAACGCGTTCTTCTTCCCGGGCCAGTACTACGACTATCGCTGGCCGATCCAGTTGGCCGGTTACGACACCATCAATACCAGCGCTGAGGATCCGCGTGCGGCATTCCCCTGCGACCCTGGTGAAATCCTGTTCGTCAACGACGCCAGCCCCGGCTTCAAGACCTGCAACAACGGCACCATCAAGATCCGTGGCGACTGGCGCGAAACCATGAGCACCCACTGGTTCCACGACCACATGCTCGATTTCACCGCGCAGAATGTCTACAAGGGCAATGCGACGATGATGAACTACTACAGCGCCGTGGACCGTGGCAACGAGGCGGTCGACGACGGGGTCAACCTGCGCTTGGCCAGCGGTTCGGGGCTGGGGTGGGGTAACCGCGACTATGACGTCAACCTGACGATCGCCGACAAGGCCTGGGACCAGACCGGCCAGTTGTGGTTCAACCCCTTCAACACCGACGGTTTTCTCGGTGACCAGGTACTGACCAACTGGGAGTACAAGCCCTTCCTGGACGTACGTGCCCGCCGCTACCGTTTCCGCATTCTCAACGGATCGGTTTCTCGCTACTTCAAGCTGGCGGTGGTGCGTCAGGTCAATGGTAATGGTGGCGAGTTTCCTGGCCCGAAAAGCTCCGCTGTTTCCTATAACCGAGTGCCGTTCCACTTGATTGCCAACGACGGCAATATCATGGAGCACGCGGTGCCGTTCGATGGCAGCCTGGACCTCGATGGCGACGGCGACACTCAGAACCACAATGGCATTCTGCCGATACAGGGCATTGGCGAGCGCTATGACATCGTCGTCGACTTCGCGAAGAACGGCATCAACCCCGGCGACAAGCTTTTCTTCGTCAACATCGAGGAGCATGAAAACGGCAAGCGTCCAAAACGTGACATTCCATTGGCGGATGTACTCTCCGGGAAGTACCTGCCCGTTGTCAGGCAAACCAGCAACGGGCCACAGTGGGTCAACGGTGACCCGGGCGTGGGCCTGTTCCTGCAACTCAACGTCCAGCCTTACACCGGCCAGGATGTCAGTATGAATCCGGTCGACTTCGAGCCCGCCAAGCCTGGCAAGCCCGAGGGCAGGTTCATGATCCCCTTGCCCTTGCACCGTGATGACCCTGCCGATATCGCCCGGCTTGCCCAGGCGCGGCACCGCACCTTTATCTTTGGCCGCTCCAACGGCACGGATTTCAAGCCCTGGACGATCAAGACCGATGGCGGCGAAGGCTTCAACATGGACCCGCGGCGGATTTCAGCCGCGCCACAACTGGCCACTGGCCCGACACCGGCCGGGTTCAAGGGTGAGGGCACGCTGGAAGTCTGGAAGATCCAGAACGGCGGCAATGGCTGGAGTCACCCGGTGCATGTGCACTTCGAGGAAGGGATCATTCTCACTCGAGGTGGCAAACCACCACCAGAATGGGAAAAAGGCGCGCGCAAGGATCTCTACGATATAGGCCGCCATCCCGAGAGCCTCGACACTGTCGAGATGGCCATACACATCCGTGAGTTTGCCGGCACCTACATGGAACACTGCCACAACACACAGCATGAGGACACGTCGATGCTGCTGCGCTGGGACTCCGAGCATCCGGGCCAGTTCCAATTGATGCCCACACCCTTGCCCAGCTGGGACGGCGTGAAATTCGTGAACTCGGTTGCGTTACCGACATTCCGTACGGGAGATGGCGTCGGGCCACAGGCCGGGGTCAACGATAACCCGGACAATAGCAGCGGCAGTAGCAGCAGCGGCAAAGGCAGCAGCGGCAGCAGCAGTGGCAGTGGCAAAGGCAGCAGCAGTGGCAAAGGCAGCAGTGGCGGTGTCAGCGGAGGCAAAGGCTAGCGTCGTCAATCTAACGGCTGGTCATGTCGTCAGCAAACGCAAAAAACCGCTTACATGACCGTTTCAATCCCAAAGCCGCCTGTCATCACAGTCGGCTTTGGGTAGATTGCTGCCGGTCACAATCTAAAATCATCAGCTTTCTCGGTGATGGACTCGAACAGCAAACGCACTTAGCCAAGTCGGCTTGGCGTACGATTCTCGCCGAATCCTGCGGCCGTCCCCAAAATCCCTCTGTGGCAATGCCGCAAATTTGCTTTTTTCGAGGGAAAAATGGCAGTGCTTTGACCTGGTTTGTTAGCCCGACCAAGGGCTTTTTTATGGCTGTTTCGCTCAAACTGCCCGATTTCCCCCATGGAATCTGGAAAAAAAGACGAAAAAAATAGCGGGGCTCTCGCCTACCTTCCGACTCGCCGAAAACCCAGTAATGGTGCAGGCTGCGCGATAAAAGATGGCAATGTGCAACCAGTCATGGGCACTGCCGTTGGTCAGCAAAACTGATCAAAAAATGAACGAATACGGTTTTTTCGTTCAGAATACGCAACAGGTGGCACGGGCTCTGGTCCTCACCTGACCCCAGAAGCGGAAGTTAAACCTCATATCAGCCAAGTGCGAATGAGGTTTTTTATTACCTGAAAATGGAAATAATCGAATGACTAAAAGTTCATTCGCCAAACTCGCTTTTATCTTGACAGCGTAATGCCGCAAGATAATTCAATTGAAACGGCTGGATCATAACTTCAGTGAGCAACGGCAAACTCTAATCAAGCCGTCCTGAAAGTCAGGTTGATTCACTGTTTGAACAAAGAGGTAGTCATGGAACTTAGTATTCTTTCTTCTCCAGTCGGGGAATATTTGCGCTTGGGCGTTGTATATTTTCATCTTATCGCCTGCTGCGTGGCAATCGGGCTGGTTTTGACCAGTGACATTGCAATGGTCAAGCAACTCCTGAAGGGCGATGCATCAGGTCACCATGATGACGCGCACATGGACAGTCTTCAAAAAACCGTATCGCTTGCACTTGTCGCGCTCTGGATTACGGGCATTGCCATTGTCGGGATCGATTATGCCGGCAAGGGGATGGAGTATTTCCTCAATCCAAAATTGCAAGCCAAAATCGGCATCGTTGTGCTGTTGACCGTTAACGGCTTCGTGTTGCATCGCGCTGTATTGCCGGCGCTGAAAAAAGCCGGTTCGTTACTGAAACTCTCCTTCAGCCTGCGCATGCTGGCGCTGTTCTCGGGGGCGTTCTCTGGCGTGTCGTGGTTCTATGCCGCCATGCTG
>NZ_JBFUAE010000025.1:0-68790 GCF_056406435.1 Pseudomonas sp. P1_C12
CCTGCTCAATGACCGATGGCTACGACTGCTACCAAAATGCGTTGGCTGAGCGTGTGAACGGGATTTTGAAAAACGAGTTATTGCTGCATCGCCCCAAAGATTTTGCAGAGGCCATCCGGATGGTGGACGAGTCGGTGCAGATCTATAACAACGAGCGGCCTCATCTGTCGCTGAAATACAAAACGCCCGATGCGGTGCATCGGGCGTTTTGAGGCTGAAACAGGTGTAAACCTATTTCAGGACTAGACAGCGCCTAAAAAAAGTAACCAAAAAAACGCTCGCCCCGAACGTACGGCCCCTCGCTAAGGCTCGGCGTTCCTTCGCTCCGGCATTCATCCGGGGGCATTGCCCTCCGGTCGGCTTCGCTTCGACCTACATGCAATGAGTTCGACTGCGTCGAACGGCGCTGCGCGCCAATCCCCGGATAAACACCTCCGCCCAGCCTGCCGAGGGGGCGGGTGGATCAAGATCAAAAGCTGCAGGCGAGCTAACGCTCGGCCTGATGAGTGGTGAAGAGCGTGGGTGTACGCCGCTCTGCCTTTGCTGTTCTGTGGGCGAGCTTGGTCCGGGCGGCGTTCCGACGAAGGCGGCCTGCCAGCCGACCAATTTCTTTCGAATGTACCCAGCTCAACTGTAGGAGCTGCCGAAGGCTGCGATCTTTTGATCTTGTTTGTAAGTAATAAAGCCAAAAGATCGCAGCCTCGTTGCACTCGACAGCTCCTACAGGGAAATGCGCACGCATGAAGAACCAGGCCGGCCGGTAGGCCGCCTCGCTTTTGCTTTTGCGGTACACGCCCCCTCGTGAGGCCGAGTGGAGGTTCTGCGCAGTGGGCAACCCGGCATGGATGCCGGGTTAGCCGCCCCCGGTCATGGATGGCCGATGGCGGCGGGCCCACGGAGCAGGACCGGAGCGAGGGCATGCCGAGCCTAGGCGAGGCACCGAATGTCAGGGGCAAGAGCCCTTGGTTACTTGGGGCTTTTCCAAGTGACCCGCCGTAAGGGCGGAACCCTAAGTGGCCGTTACCGCAGCAACGGATAGGTACACCCTCAAAAATCCATGCCGCCTGACACAAAGCCATCGTCGGAACGCCGCCCGGACCAAGCTCGCTCCCACAGGGATCTTCAGTGGCCACAAGTCCCGAGTAAACCCGAGAACCGGAACCGAAACCGAAAAGATCTACACCGACAATCGCAACTCCGCACACAACCCGCCACCCTCACGATTGCTCAAGGTCAACGACCCTCCAATGGCAATTGCCAATTGCTGGGCGATCGCCAGCCCCAGCCCGGTGCCACCAGTGCTGCGGTTGCGGGAGTTTTCCACGCGGTAGAACGGTTCCATCACTTGCTTGAGTTCTTCTTCAGCGATGCCCGGGCCGCGGTCGAGGATCTTGATCGACAGCTTGCCATCGGCCTGTTTTTCCACTTGCAACTCGGCAGCACCGGCAAATTTCAATGCGTTGTCCGTCAGGTTGACCAGCACCCGGCGCAAGGCGTGGGGGCGGGTGTCGATGACGGTGGCGCTTTTGCCTGTGAGCCGAACGTCCTTACCCACGTCCTGGTAGTCGAACACCAGGCTGTCGAGGAACGAGTCGAGGTCGGTGCGGCGGCTTTCTTCGGTGGCGCCGTGGATGCTGCGGGCGTAGGCCACGCCTTCGCGGACCAGGTGTTCCATCTCGCCAAGGTCGTTCCACAGTTTGTCTTTTTCGCTGGAGTCGTCCATGAACTCGGCGCGCAGTTTCATGCGGGTGATCGGGGTTTGCAGGTCGTGGGAAATCGCCGCGAGCAACTGCATGCGTTCCTTCAGGTACGCCGCGATGCGTGCCTGCATCGAGTTGAAGGCCTTGGCGGCGTGGGCGACTTCGGTCGGGCCTTTTTCGTCCAGGAGTACTGGGTGCGCGTTGGGGTCCAGGGTTTCGACGGCACCGGCGAGGCGGGTGAGGGGGCGGATGGCGATTCTGACCGCCAGCCAGGAGCAGGCCAGCATCAGCGCCAGTTGCCCGAGCAACACGATGGGCAGCCAGGGCGACAACGGGACCATTGCCGGACGGACGTCGATGGTCAGCGGGCTGCCATCTGCCAGGTTCAAGTGCACTTGAAAATGTTTTTTCGGCCCGGGAATGTCGGTAAAGGTCATCGGGTAATCGTGACCGATGGCGTCTTTGATCGAGGCGATGGCAATGGGCGTATCGGGCATGTCGGTGCGTATGGGCGTGCCCGGCGAACCCTCATTGAGCAGGTAGCTGTAATTGCGCCGCTCCAGTTGTTGCAGCCAGCCGGATCGCTCGTTGGCGGGCAAGCGGTCGAGGATGGCTATGGACGTGGAAACGTCGGTTTCCAGGTTGCCGAGCATGGTGTTTTTCGAGGATTCGTAGCGCTCGTAATACTGCGCGCCGAAGGACAGCGCCTGGGCGAGGATCAGGCCGATCAGGAAAATCAGCGACAGCCGCGAGGCCAGGGTCCGCGGCCAATGCAGCGCCTGCGTCATGATTGATCGCCCAGAATTTCCACCGGCAGGGAGAACACATAGCCTTCGCTGCGCACGGTCTTGATGTAGGCCGGTTCGCGGGCGTCGTCGAGCAGGCGCTGGCGCAGGCGACTGACCAGCAAGTCGATGGAGCGGTCGAACAGGTCGGCATCGCGGCCCTGAGTCAGGTTCAGCAGCTGATCACGGTTGAGCACTCGTTGCGGATGATCGAGAAACACCCGCAGCAATCGATACTCGGCACCGCTCAGGGCAACCATGGTGCCGTCTTCGTCGAGCAGGTGACGGGCCGAGGTGTCCAGACGCCAGCGCCCGAAGGCCAGTAGGCGGCTGGCTTCGGTCACCACCAGGTTCGGCGGCAGCATGCGGGTGCGCCGTAGCACCGCGTTGATCCGCGCCAACAGTTCACGGGCCGCGAAGGGCTTGACCAGGTAGTCGTCGGCACCCATTTCCAGACCGAGGATGCGATCGGTTTCATCGTTGCGGGCGGTGAGCATCAGCACTGGCGTGGTCTTGTGTTTGCCGGCGCGCAGTTCGCGGCACAACAGCAAGCCATCGTCCCCCGGCATCATGATGTCCAGCACGATCAGGTCCACCGGGGTGGTTTCCAGAAAAGCGCGCATCTGCCGTCCATCCGCCACGACGGTAGTGCGTAAGCCGTTCTTCTTCAGGTAGTTGCCTACCAGCTCGCGGATTTCGCGGTCATCGTCAACGATGAGGATGTGATCAACGTGATCCATTGGGCCAAACCTCTGATAAATGGGGAATGCCACACAGTCTATCGAGCCTGGGCGGGCTCGCCTGCCGCCCTTTGTATTGCAGTGTATCTGGCTTGCCTGAGGATACACACGAAGGCAAAAAAGCCGATGTTCAGCGGTTTTGTATTGCTCTGTATCTGCGCCCGGTTCTGATACGTACCGATTGATTCACGCCGATTCCCGACACAGACGAGATACCTCGCAAGCTTTTAATAGGTTCCATCGAGGCAAACCAGACCGCTTCGGATCAACCTTTTGAAACCTTGAGGAACTCGCCATGAACACCAAAGCCATCTACGCCGCGTGCCTGTTTGCCGCACTGAACATCTGCACCCTGTCGGCCCGTGCCGAAGCCGATGTCGCTCCAAAAACCTACACCTACGGCACCCAACTTGACATCAGGAAAGTGGTGTCGCTGACCGAAGACGCTACGCCTTCCTGCGGCGTGGTAAATGCGCGGCTGACGTACCTCGACGCTCAGTCGAAATCCCAGGTGCTGGATTACCGAAAATTCGCCGACAACTGCAACTCGCAAAACTGAGTGTTGCGACCAACGATCGCCCAAACCATTTGAAACAGGAAGGACATCATGAACAACGTTTCCCGCTTTTTGACCGCCATCGCCTTTTCCGTCGCCGGTGTGGCCGCCCATGCCAACGCCGCTGTCGAGCAAAGCGCCTGCGCCAGCAACTCCTGCTTCCAGCTCACGCCCGTGGCGGAGAAGGGCACCAATGGCTTCCTGGCGCAGGACGGTTCCAGCCGTACACCGCAAGGGCAGATGCTGGATGAGCAGACTGCTTGAGAACACCCCCAACCCGCTGTAGGAGCTGGCTTGCCAGCGAAGGCGGTCTTGCAGGTGATATCTGTATTGAATGTGCCGACGCCTTCGCAGGCAAGCCTGCTCCTACGGTGGTGATGTGTCGCCCTCTAATGTGTATTAGGTGATCCCATGTTACTCATCGCTTTCCTGGGCGGCATATTGACCGTCCTCAGCCCGTGCATCCTGCCGGTCGTGCCATTGCTGTTTGCCGGGGCCGACCACACACGCTCCTCGATCCTGCTCACCCTCGGCGGCATGGTTCTGACCTTTGCCCTGGTCTCCAGCCTGGCCGTGGTCAGCAGTGAGTGGGTGATTCAGGCCAGCAACACCGGCCGCCACGTAGCGCTGGTGGTGATGGTGCTGTTCGCCCTGTCGCTGATTTCCGCTCGGGTCGGTGACTGGCTGGCGCGGCCCTTCGTGCTGCTGGGTAATCGCATCGACCCGAACTCGCGCAAGGTGTCCGGGCCGCTGGCTTCGATCATGATCGGTGTCGCCACCGGGTTGCTCTGGGCACCGTGCGCCGGGCCGATCCTCGGGGTGATTCTGACCAGCGCCATGCTGCAGGGCGCGAACGCCGGCACCAGTCTGTTGTTGGTGGCCTATGGTGCGGGCAGTGCGCTGTCCCTGGGCACCTTGATCTTTACCGGTCGCGGCCTGGTCAATCGCTTGAAACCGTCGATTCCGGTTACGGGCTGGTTGCGCCGTGGCGCCGGGGTTGCGGTGCTGGCCGGGGCGGCGGTGATTGCAACGGGGGCCAACGACCTGTTGCTGGCCAATACTTCTTCGCAAGGTGTCAGCAGTGTCGAGAAGGGCGTGCTGGAGACCGTGCCGAAAGTCGTCGATTACCTGGTCAGCAAGGTAAAGGCCGACAGCGCCATGGACAATGCCCAAGGCGCGATGCCGTCGCTGTCCGGCGCGGTGGATTGGTTGAACTCGCCCGCACTGACTAACGAAGCGCTGAAAGGCAAAGTGGTGCTGGTGGATTTCTGGACCTTCGACTGCATCAACTGCAAGCACACCCTGCCGTACGTGAAGGACTGGGCGAAGAAATATGAAAAGGACGGACTGGTGGTGATCGGCGTGCACACGCCCGAATACGGCTTTGAACGCATCATCGACAACGTCAGGGCCAAGGTGAAGGAGTACGGCATCACCTACCCGGTGGCGATCGACAACAACTACGCGATCTGGCGCAACTTCGACAACCAGTACTGGCCGGCGCACTACCTGATCGATGCCAAGGGGCAGGTGCGTTACACCCACTTCGGTGAAGGCAGCTACGACACGCAGGAACAAATGATTCAGCAGTTGCTGCAGGAGGCCAGGGCCAGCGCGCCTGCGGCGTAATCCGCTTGATCAATGGCTCACAGGTCCCGAGCCATGAGCCATTGATCTTTTTCCCACGCTTCAAAACGCTCCAGCACCACCCAGCCGCGCTTGGCGTAATAAGCGCTCTGGTCCTGGGTGTGCAGGTAGACTCTCTTCTCGCCGCTGGCTTTGGCTTGCGCGCAAATCCCTTCGATCAATCGCTCTGCCAGGCCCTTGCCGCGTGCCTCGGGGGTGATGAACACGCAAGCGAGCCACGGCCCCAGATCCGGGCGATGGTCCAGGTCGGCCCTGGCCAGTGCTGCGCCGCCCACCAGCTCGTCGTGGTCGAGGGCGATCAGACATTTCCAGTCGCCGTTGTCTTGGCCTTCGGTGAACTCACGTTGCCAGTCAGGCAGGGGCTGTCCGGCGTATTCGTAGTGGAACTGCTGGTGGATCCACGAAGCGAATGTGTTGCTGTGCTGCATATGTCGAGCAAGCCAGTCCAGGCGGGGTGCCATGTTGTGAGTCCTTTCAGAGGTCAGTCGCTGGGTAGCGAGAGTAGCGGGCCTGGGCGGTGCTGTCGCCTGCGCTGGCTCAGCGACCGCTCAAGTGATTCGAGGCCACCTGAGCGCGCCGCCACGCCGCCGGCGGCGCACCGTACTCGCGACGAAAGGCGCGGCTGAAGGCGGTATCGGTCTGGTAGCCGACTTCTTCGGCGATCCGCGTCAAGGAGCTGTTGCTGCTGCGCAACAGATTGGCGGCCAGCAACATGCGCCATTGCGTCAGGTATTGCATCGGCGACACCCCCACCAGTTGCTGGAAACGCTCGGCCAATACCGATCTTGAGGTGCTGGCGGTGCGCGCCAGTTCGTCCAGCGTCCAGGCGTGGCAGGGTTTTTTATGCAAGGCGTTGAGGGCAGCGCCGACGATGCGGTCGCGAACACCGGCCAGCCAGCCGGTGCGGCCTTCGCCCTGTTCATTCATGTACAGGCGCAGCACTTCGATGAACAGCACTTCGGCGAGTTTGGCCAATACCCCTTCGCCGCCGGGGCGGGGCGAGCGGGCTTCGGCGAGGGCATAGCGCACGGAGGATTCCAGCCAGATGCCGGCATCCGAGCCGCGCACATTGACCCGCACCACGGCCGGCAAGCCCTTGAGCAACATGCCTGCCAGGCGCGTGTCGCAGGCCAGGTACCCGCACACCAGGCGGGTGACCGCGCCACCCCCGCCATAACTCAGCTGCCGGGGCCGCCGCGCCAACACCGCATCCAGTCGCGCACCCGTGGCCGGGGGTAATCCGGGACGTGAGCACATGCGATGGGCATCGCCCTGGGGGAAGATCACCACGTCGCCCGCACTCAGCAGCAGCGGCGGGTCATCGCCCAGTTCGACATAGCACTCGCCCTCGGTGATCAGGTGAAAGATCACCACCCGTTCCGCATCGGGCTCCAGAAACGGCGCCGCCGTATCGGCGCTGGGCGACTGGTAGCACCAGGGCGCAGTGAAGCGGGCGTTGATGAAGATCGCGCCGACCAGATGCACGACGCGCAGGGTCTGTGACAGAGCGTCCATTGGGGTTTCCCCGTGGGAGGGTTCCTGATTGTGAACGCGCCGGCGCGCAACGTGGAATCTCCGGACGATCGGGCAGGGTTGGGCGACGATCGGGCAGGACGCCAGCGCCCGTCAGGACGATAGTTTGACCACAGGGTGAGTGCCGCCCTGCCATCCAGAACAATAAAGAGAGGTTGCCATGCCTAAGTTCGTCATCGAACGTGAGATCCAGGGCGCCGGAGCTCTGTCGGAAAGGGATTTGAAAGCCGCTTCGCAAAAGTCCTGCCGGGCCTTGCGTGAGTTGCCAGAGGTGCAGTGGCTGCAGAGTTATGTCACCGGTGACAAGCTCTACTGCGTGTACATCTCGCCGAACGAGGAGCAGATCAGGGAGCACGCCCGGGTGAGCGGGTTTCCCGCCAATCGCATTTCCCAAGTCATGAACATTATCGACCCGACAACGGCGGAGTGAACGCCCGCCAGGCCCGATTCGTGTTTCACCCCAGAGACCGTTTCCATGAGTACACCCATTGACCTCACTGCCTTGAAAAACCGCCAGATGGCCTCCTGGGCCAGCGGTGACTACGCCGTGATCGGCACCACCCTGCAAATTGTCGGCGAGCAACTGGCCGAAGCCTGCGACCTGTTGTGCGATGAGCGCGTGCTCGATGTTGCTGCCGGCAACGGCAACGCGACACTCGCGGCTGCACGCCGTGGTTGCCAGGTGACGTCCACCGACTATGTCGCGGCCTTGCTCGAACGCGGCGAAGAACGGGCCCGGGCAGAACGCCTGAACGTCTCCTTCCAGGTCGCCGATGCCGAAGCCTTGCCCTTTGCCGACGGCAGTTTTGATGCCGTGCTGTCGACCTTCGGCGTGATGTTCACGCCGGACCAGCCCAAAGCCGCCACGGAACTGGCGCGGGTTTGCCGCCCGGGCGGCCGGATCGGCCTGGCCAACTGGACGCCGGAAGGTTTCGTCGGCCAGATGTTCAAGACCCTGGGCCAGCACCTGCCACCCCCGCCGGGAGCGAATCCGCCCTCGCGCTGGGGTACTGAAGCCTGGCTGCACGAGCATTTTGACGAGCGGGAATTTCTGCTCCAGGTGACGCGTCGCACCTTCAATTTCCGCTATCGCTCGGCGGCGCATTTCATCGACACCTTCCGCGAGTGGTACGGGCCGGTGCACAAGGCCTTCGCCGCGCTGCCCGCGGACGGCGCCAAGGCCCTGGAGATGGACCTGACCGAACTGATCCACCGGATGAACCGGGCGGGCGACAAGTCGCTGGTGGTGCCGAGTGAATACCTGGAAGTGGTGATCACGCGGCGCTAAGCGATAACAATGCAACCCCCCCTGTAGGAGCGAGCAGGCTCGCTCCTACAGGGGGATTGGTGGTGCCGGCTAAATGACCTTCGCACCACGCGCCTCCAGCAACTCGCGCAACACCGAGCGATGACAATGCGCTTCATCCTCGCAATAACAGCCCACGGCCAGGGATGTCTGATGGGACAACGCAGCCAGCAGGTCGAGCATCTGACTGGCAGCGGGCTGGCTCATCTCGGCCTTGAATTTGCGTCTGAACACCTCCCAGGCCTTGGCATCTTGCGCAGCCTTGGCCTCGGCCACCAGCTCCGCGCTGGGCGACAGCAGCGGCTGCCAGACATCATAAAAATCCCGACAGGCGAATTCGGCTTTCGGTACGCCACGGGGAGGGCGGCGTACCGTACCCAGGCGCAAACCTTCGTCGGGTCGACGGGGTGATCCGAGTTGAACAATATGGACCGCCATGGCTACTTGAGCCGCGATTGGTCAAACCACTCGAGCGCCGTGCGCCATAAGCAGATGCCCAGGAAGTACGCCGACATCAGCAGCCACAGCCCCATCACCAACGGGTTGATCACCGGGTGGTTGAGCACCAGCGACAAACTGCACAGCAACCAGATGGCCGTCACCGCAATGTTGATCGGCATGAACCGGCGCACGCGGAACGGATGCAGGAATTTCATCCGGGTCACGGTCAGCAGCGCCAGGCCAATCACCGTAACAAAGGTGATCCACGGCGACGGAGCGATGATGTACAGGCACAGGGCAACCACGTTCCAGGCGGCGGGGAAGCCCTGGAAGTAGTTGTCCTTGCTCTTCATGTTGACGTTGCAGAAGCAGAACAGCGACGACACCAGAATCAGCGACACGCTCAGCAGCAAGGTGTAGTCCGGCAACGGGATGTAGCGATAGATGAACAGTGCCGGGATAAACACATACGTCAGGTAATCGATCACCAGGTCGAGGATCGAGCCATCGAAGCTCGGCAACACTGACTGCACATTGACCTTGCGCGCCAGTGCACCGTCCAGCCCGTCGACGATCAGGGCGACGCCCAGCCACAGCAGGCAATGGGTCGGCTGGTTATCCAGCAGGGACAGGGTGGCGAGGAAAGCGGTGACCACGCCAGTGGCGGTAAAACCATGGGCGCCCCATGCTTTGAGTCTGGCGATTCGTAGGGTTGAAATCACGGGGGCGTTCTCCAGTGAATGAAGCAAGCCAGTTGTCACCCCGCGTATGGGGGCGGTGGCAAACCGGGTCGGGTTGCAGGTATCGACCGGGTATCCGGGAATAAGGTTCACCACCTATGAATCTTAGCTGCGCCGCAAAAAAATACTCCGGACCCATCTGCGGTAGCACGGGCGCGTCAGCCCAACGGTGCTGGCACATTCGCCTGCGGGGACTATCGTTGCCTGACTGGATAAACCCCTTCCAAAGAGGACAAGCGTCATGAACACCAGCGATCTGCTCGAACAATTATTGCGCGCCGGCCAGGGCTCGATGGCGCAGCAGGGTGGCAGTGGCGCGGCGGCCCAAGGCGGGCTCGGCGACCTGGGTGGATTGCTCGGCGGGTTGTTGGGCGGTGGCGGCGGTGCTGGCGGCGGTGGCGGCGGTGGCGCAGGGTTGGGCGGTTTGCTCGGTGGTTTGCTCGGCGGCGGTTCGCCGATGGGTGGCGCGCCACAAAGCCGCTCCGGTGGTGGCACAAATTATGCGGCGCTGGCGTCCCTCGGCATGATGGCGTTCCAGGCGTACCAGGCCTGGCAGCGCAGTCAGGCGTCGGCCCCGCAAGAAGCTCCGCGCACGGTGGACTTGCTCGCCGGCCCGGAAGCCGAGGAGCACAGCCATGCGATCCTGCGGGCATTGATTGCGGCGGCCAAGGCTGATGGCCGGATCGACGACGCCGAGAAGCAGATGATCAGCACCGAGATCGGCCGTCACACTGACGATCCTCAATTGCAGCAATGGCTGGACGATGAAGTCGCCAAGCCACTGGACCCCAATGACGTGGCGCAGTCGGCGACCGATCCTGGAATGGCCTCGGAGATGTATCTGGCCAGCGTGATGCTGGTGGACGACCAGCAGGACGCCGAGCGCAACTATCTGGATGAACTGGCCGCGGCGTTGCAGATCGAGCCGCAGCTGCAATTGCATCTGGAGCAGAAAGCCAAGGGCGGCGCGGCCTAAATCGCCTTCGACAGCAGAAACGTGGGGATGAAGGAGTGACCGCAAGAGTCAGGAAGGAACCCCAGGTGGCGAGGGAGCAAGCTCCCTCGCCACAAGAGTGTGTTACTTCAGGAACGCCTGGAAGTCGGTGCCCAGTTTGTCGATCGCCGCCTTGAAGTCCTTGGCGGTAATCTTCTGGCTTTCGTTTTCCAGGGCGGTGCCAAACACCTTGCGCACCACTTTGGCCACGGTCTGGTTGCTCTTCGCGTCGACGAACTCGGCTTCGATGAACAGGGTGGTGTCCTGGTCGCGGTGACCGGTGGCGGCCTGAGTCGCGCCGACAACGGCTGCGACCGGGACCACTTCATACCACTTCATGCCTTCGTTCTCGGCGGTCACCCCGGTAATTGCCGCACGCATGATCAGGGGCCTGGAACCGGCCGGTGCGGACGAGGTGTTGGACACTACGCGGTATTTCTGACCCAGGGTGGCCTTGGCCTTGCTGGTCATGTAGTTCTGGATGTCGGAGAGCGTTTGCTGGTTGACCCGTTCGTTGGGCTTGGGCGCCGGGTACAGCTCCAGCTTGTTGAACACCACGGTGTCATAGGCATTCGGGTTCCACGAAGGGCTGACCCAGCGCATCGCGGTGCCGCCGCTCGGCGTTTGGACTTCCTGCAGGTTGTTGTAGTTGGACAGGAAGCCAGAGTATTGCTCCTTCTCAGTCACTTTCGAGGTGCAACCGCCTAGCAACAGACTGGCCAGCGCGGCGCCGACAAGCAGGTTTCGGGACAGATTCATAGTGGTGTTTACTCCTTGGATGAAATCGTCGTTCTTTCGTTTACAAGACATCAGAATCGCCAGGTCATATTCCCGGTCAAGGCTTGAATCCAGGCATTGTCGAATTCACCGGAAATTTGATTGCCCGATACGGATTTGGCCTGGTCAACCGGCATGTCGCCGATCCAGACCATGGCCCAGCTGACGTTGACATCAGTGTCTTTGTTCAGAGCATAGGTGGCTCCTGTGGCAATGCGCCAGGATTCGCTCATCGGCACGACCACGCTACGGTTGCTGTCCGAGACGGCACTGCTGTCGTAGGCCACGCCGAAGTTCCACAACCACTGCTCGGTGGCCTGGTATTGCGCGCCAAGGGAAAGGTGCCAGGTGTCCTTGAAGCCGGCGTCGACCGTTGTCGATTGCGCACCAAGGGCCGTGGTGTCGACCTCTACGGCGATGTCGCCGAACTTGGACCAGTCCTGCCAGTTGGCCGAGGCCAACAACGCCCATTGCCGGTCCAGTTGCTGGAACAGACTCAGGGTGACGGTTTGCGGTACCTTCATGTCGAGTTCGGTGTTGGTGTTGTTGACGCGCTCGAGCAGACGTCCGTCGCCCTTCACATCGAGCCGGTCCTCGAAGTCCAGGTCGACCTGGCTGGTGTAGGTCAGGCCGATGCGTGTGCCGGGTTGCGGGGCGTAGATCACGCCGACGTTGGCGCCATAGCCCCAGGTGTTGTCCCGGTACTTGAATTGGCCGTCAGAGCGGTCAGTGAAGCCGAAAGGGGAGCGGTCGATGGCGGTGTCGGCCTTCAGCATGCCGTACATGGCCTTGATGCCCAGGCCGACCGACCACTGCTCGTTGAAGCGATAAGCCACGCTCGGTACCAGCGACAGGCCGAGCAGGCTGGAGTTCTGTGCGAAGTAACGGCCGGACCAATCGTTGTCGTAGTTGACCGCCAACCCGAAGTCACCGTACTGGCCGAAACCGACGCTCCAGTGCTCGTCCAGTTCATGGCTGATGAAGAAGCTGCCACCGGGAATCGGATCGAGGGCATTGCCACTGCCGCTGCCCGGGACGTTGGTGCCAGAGTCGCGGTCGAAGCTCAGGTCGCCATACAGAACCTGCAAGCCGGCGGTGATTTGCGTGCCCGGCAGGTAGCTCATGCCCGCGGGGTTACTGGCTATGGTCGAGGGGCCTTGGGCACGGGCGGCGGCGCCGGCGTTGGCCAGGCCAGCGTTATCGGTGCCGATTTCATAGAGCATGATGCCACCGGCCCAGGCTTGCTGGCAGCACAGGGCAAGTAGCGCAGAAGCGGGCAGGGTAGCGGTTTTTGTCGGCATTGAAATCCCTCAGCAATTGTCCATTTCGAATACGGGTGGACTGCACCAGCCACCCGTGGATTCGGCTGTTACTTAGCCATCTCTGCTCGAGCCTTGGCGATCTTGGCTTTAACCGAGTCGAGGTTGAAACTCGCGCCTTTTTGCATCGGCGGGAACTCGATCGCTGTTTCAGCCAGTTTGGCCACCTGCTGCTGGACGAACACGAAACGCCAGAATTGGAACTTGAACCAGTCGAAGTATTGTTGCGAACCCTGTGCGGCCTGATTTTCCGGCCAGCCCATGCGCTCGAATGGGTCGAGTCGAAGATTGGTCAGGTTCGGCACGTCCACATCAACTTTAGCCCCCAACCAGCCACCCGGTTGATCAATGAAGCGATATTTGTAGTCGTCTATGCGCACTGCACCCAAGGAGCTTTCTCCGAAGTAGAAAACTTCATGTCGGTTCGACGGACCTTTTCCGGTGATCATTGGAGTTTGATCATAGCCGTCCAGGTGAACTTTGTAGGTGGTATCGCCCAATTGTTTGCCTTTGAGCAGTTCCGCCGTGATGTTCGGGTTGCCTGCCGCCGCGACCAGGGTCGGGAACCAGTCCATGCCGGACATGATGCCGTTGGCGATCTGATTGGCCGGCACCTTGCCTGGCCAGCGAATGATTGCCGGCACCCGGAAGCCACCTTCCATGACCGTGCCTTTGCCCATGGCGAACGGCGTCGTGCCGCCATCGGGCCAGGTGAAGTTTTCCGCACCATTGTCGGTGGTGAAAATCACGATGGTGTTGTCGTCCATGCCGTCTTTTTTCAGCTTCGCCAGGACGTCGCCAACGATGTCATCGAGCTGCGCCATGCCGGCTTCCTGTTCCGACCAGCCATTCTGCGAGTTGCGCATGGCCTCGTACTTGTCGGACAGGTGCGTGACGATGTGCATGCGGGTCGGGTTGAGCCAGACGAAGAACGGTTTGTTGTCCTGTTTGGCCTTGTCGATGAAAGAGAAGGCCTTGTCGCGAATCTCCTCGTCAACGGTTTTCATCCGCTCCGGATAGAGCGTGCCGGCATCTTCGATTTTCTGCTTGCCCACCTTGCCCCAGCGCGGCATCACGGTCGTGTCATCGGTGGTGGAGGCCCAGCTGTGGACCATGTTGCGTGGGCCGACGCTGTCCAGCAGTTCCTTCGGATAATTGGGGTGTGCCGGATCCTCCATGGCGTCGAGGTGATAGAGGTAACCGAAGAATTCATCGAAACCATGGACGGTGGGCAGGAACTGGTTGAGGTCACCCAAGTGGTTCTTGCCGAACTGGCCGGTGGCATAACCCATGGCCTTGAGGGTGGTCGCGATGGTGACGGCTTCGGCGGGAATACCCACGGGCGAGCCGGCCTGGCCGACAGTGGTCATTCCCGTACGAATCGGCAGTTCGCCGGTGATGAAATTGGCGCGGCCGGCGGTGCAACTGGCCTCGGCGTAATAGTCGGTGAAACGCATGCCTTCGTTCGCTAGCTGATCAAGGTTGGGCGTTCGGCCGGCCATCATGCCCTGGTTGTAGACGCCGATATTCGACCAGCCGATATCGTCGCCCATGATCACCAGGATGTTGGGGGCTTTGTCGGCGGCAAGGGTCAGGCTGGGAAACGCCATTGCAGACAGCAACAGGGGGACCGCTAACATCGAGGTTAAGGTTGTCCGGTTCATGTCGAGCTCCTGCGTACTTGCGTGAGTAAATCGAGACGAGCCCCCAACCGTCGTTGAAATTCGTAACCCCCGGGAAGAGCGTAGGTTTGAATTGCGAAATATCCAGTAATGGATAGTCAGAAAGCATTGATTCAGGCGCATTGCGCCGAAAGAGTGTTCGCTCAAAGACACCCACCAAATCGGGGCGGCGAGCGGTACTCGCCGCCTCAATCGTCATTACCGGGCGGCAGTGGCGGCCAGCAAGGGTGCGATTTGCTCATCGGTCAATGCGGCGTGCACGTCCATGCTCATCAGGTCGTTCCACTCCAGCACCCATTTTTGAATCGGCACCAAATCACTCGCCTCGGCAATGCCGAAGCCGGCCGAGCTCCCTACAGCATGCCAGCGTCCGTGCATGGTGACGCCTGCAGGCGGCGCGCCACCGGTCTTGAGAAAACGTGCGATTGCGGCATCACGGTTATCCGGGCTGATTGTCCAACTGACGATGAATAACATCGGTCACCTCCTGTTGCGCATTGGCACCGGTTTTATGCGCGCACCTGGCTGGCGCCGGGGCCGTGGCCGCGCTTGGGTTTCCAGTTCCGTCCTGGCTGGCTTGCGGCAAAATCTCCCATGGAAGGCATAGCAGCGCCTTGCGATTCATGTACGACCGCTGATCCTGTTCCGGTGCATTTTCGAGGGGGTAACAGACGCCTGTTTCACCAGCGAAACATGGGCAGCGGGCGCAGCGGTGAGCGGATGAATTGCCGGGCTGAAAGCTTCATCAGCATCGAGTGAAAACCGTGATCGGGAAAGGTCGCCTGCACGGTTTTGATGAAGCTTCGGGGCAAGCCGAAACGCACCAGGCCCAGCGACACATCCACCAGATCGGCCTGGCGGAAGTGTTCGACACTGTTGGCACAAGCGCCGCGATACCGGCGCAGCTTGTGATGCTCAAGTATCAACGCGCTGACTTCATCCTTCAGTTCCACTCGTTGCTGGCTGTCGAGGTACTCAGTGGCCAGGGCAATGGATGGCGGCAGGTAGTCGAGGGTGTCATCGGTCCAGATACCCAGGTCATGAAACGCCGCTGCGATCTGTACGGCGTCCGAGGGCAAACCTTCGGCACCGCTGAGGGCGGTATGGAAATTCAGCACCCGGTAAATGTGGTTGCGGTAGCCCTGCAGGTCGGCACCGATGGCCAGGGCGTACGTGGTGAGAATCTTGTCGGTGAGGGGGAACTCGAGAATGGGCTTCATCAGGCGTCACGCAACAGGTCGTTGGCATTGAGCAGTTCGTAGGCAATCTCCGGGCGCTTTTCCATGGCACGGCGAATAGCGGCGGGGATGTTGGCGCGGGTCTTGCGGCACAGCCCCGGCAGTTCGCCAACGCGGATGCCGATGCCGCGCATGGTGCGCACTTCGTTGAAGCCGGGGGCGATGTCCACGCGCAGACCCAACTGTTCGAACATGCGCCGTTGCACGTGCTCAAGATCGCTCAGGCTCTGCAGGTTTTCCAGGCGTTCGATCAGGCGTTTTTCTTCGTTGCGGGTCAGAAACAGAATGCGCAGGTCCGCCCCCGGTGTTTCCAGCAACGGGTCACGCCCGCAGTCGCAGGCGCCGGGCGGGCAGGGTGAGCGGATTGCAGCGGTGGTGGTCATGGGGATCAATCATAGAGCGCTGTGATCGAATTTGCCCATAGGGATTTGTGGGGGCGATGCAAAGCAATGTAGGAGCGAGCCTGCTCGCGATGGCGTCGTGTCAGGCAACAGTGATGTTGGCTGCAAAAACGCTATCGCGAGCAGGCTCGCTCCCACAGGGGTTGCGGTGAACCTGCGTGACTTATTTCAGTACCAGCATCCGATAAACGCCGTCCTCGACTTCGATCCCGTGGGTGTCATGGGTGAAGCCGGGGAAGGATTTGTCGAAGGCTTCCAGTGCCTTGAGATACGCCAGCAATGGACCGTCCGCAGGCCCTGCGTTCTCACCCGGCATGAGCAACGGGATGCCTGGTGGATACGGCACGATACCGGTCGCGGCAAGACGCCCGGCGGCTTCGTTGAGGGTCACCAGTTCGATGTCGTTGCGCACCAGTTTTTCGTAGGCCTCCACCGGGCTGAACTCGGCCTTTGGCAGGGTGCCGAAGGCCTGGGACATGTTGGCGGTGGTCTTGTGTTTCTTCATGGCGGCGAAGATTTCGTCGGCCAGATCCTTCAGGCCCATGCCGGCATAGCGGTGCTGGTTGGCGTTGTACAGATCGGGCAGGCACAGCTCGAGCTCGGCGTTGTCGTCGTAATCACGCTTGAAGTCGAGCAGGGCATTGAGCAGCGTGCCCCATTTGCCTTTGGTGATACCGATGGAGAACAGGAACAGGATGGTGAAGTCGGTGGTTTTCTCGACCACGATACCCTGACGCCCCAGGTACGCGGTGACTACGCAGGCGGGGATGCCGTTGGTGAGCAGGTTGCCGTCGTCGCCCATGCCCGGGGCAAGTACCGAAACCTTGATCGGGTCGAGCATGCAGTAGCCGTCTTCGATGTCACCGAAACCGTGCCATACCGCGTTCGGGTGCAGGACCCAGCAGTTCGGGTCGGTTTTAAGCGTAGCCGGGTCGACCTCATGGAACGGCACGGTCGCTGCGCCAACCTGTACGGTCGGCGGCTGCCAGCAGGTGAAGAACCAGTCATCCTTGCTCAGCATCTCGTTGTGCATGCGCGAGAGCACCTGGCGGAAGCTGATGGCTTCTTCAATCGATTCGCTGGTGAGGATCTGCCCGCTCGGCGCTTCCATCATTGCCGAGCTGACGTCGCAGGACGCCATGATCGCGTAGTTCGGCGAGGTCGAGGCGTGCATCATGTACGACTCGTTGAAGCGCGCATGTTCGATCGGGTTACGGCCGTCGCGCACGTGGATCATCGAGGCCTGGGACAGGGCGGCCAGCAACTTGTGGGTCGACTGGGTGGCGAACACGGTCGGCTTGGACTTGTCGTGATCGGCAGGGTTGCCGTGCATGGCATGGCGCCCGCTGTACAGCGGGTTGAAGCGCGCATAACCGTACCAGGCTTCGTCGAAGTGCAGACGGTCGACACTTTCGCCCAGCAGCTCTTCGACACGGGTGACGTTGTAGGTCAGGCCGTCGTAGGTGGAGTTGGTGACAATGGCGTGCACGGGTGTCGGGTCGATGCCTTCCTTGACCAGCGGGTTGTTGGCGATGGCGGCTTTCACGCCTTCGGCACTCAGGGTCTGCGGCAGGATCGGGCCGATGATGCCGTAGCGGTTGCGGGTCGGCACCAGGTAGGTCGGAATCGCCCCGGACAGAGTCATCGCATGCTCGGCGGACTTGTGGCAATTGCGGTCGCACAGGGCGATCTGGTTGCGCGTGACGCTGGCCATGAGGATGACGCGGTTGGACATCGACGAACCGTTGGTCACGTAATACGTGCGGTGGGCGCCGAAGACCTTGGCGGCATAGCGTTCGCCCTGGCCGATAGGGCCGCTGTGATCGAGCAGCGAACCGAGTTCGCCAACCGAGATCGACAGGTCGGAACGCAGCAGGTTCTCGCCGAAGAACTCGTAGAAGGCCCGGCCTGCGGTGCTCTTCAGAAACGCGGTGCCGCCGGCATGGCCGGGGGTGTGCCACGAGTATTCATAGTTGCGGGCAAACTTCACCAGCGCGCCGAACATCGGCGGCAGGGCGGCCTGGCGATAGCGTTCGATGGCCGCCAGGATGCGTCCGCTGAGGAAACGGGAGGTGTCCTCGGGCAACCAGATGAAGTCGTCGGCGTGTTGCATGACCAATAATGGAATGGTCGACGCGGTGGTACGGTCGCTGATCAGGAACACCGGCACCCGGGTGTTGCGCTCACGCAGCTTGACCAGCAATTTGGTGCAGTCGGCATGGCCTTCGCTGGTGTCCATTTCCCATCGGATGAGCACGCATTGAATGGCCGGGTCAGAGCGCAGGATCGAGGCGGCATCGGTGAGGCTTTCCGAGGCCAGAACACTGACGCCACGTCCCTCTACGTCGTGGACCAGTTGGTCCAGGGCGCGGCCGAACACCGTTCGCTTGTCCGGCGGACTGCTGACCAGTAGCGCCAGCATGCCCAGCGAGTGTTTATATTCCGTCATGCTTGAACCTCCATAGTGGCTGTATTCAGATTATTCACCGGCACTGGCTCGGCGGTGAGGTGCTGCGCGCTGACGGTTTGCGTCGGTACGCTGTTGTTGAGAGCTTCGAGGCGGATCAGGCGGTTGTTGACGAAGCCGAACAGGGTGTAACCGAAGATCGTGGCCACGCCGCCCAGCATCAGGGCCTGCTCACCGGAGCTGTACAGTGCCAGGTAGCTGTAGGCCGCCGCGATCAGGGCAATGACGTTGGTCACCAGTGCCTTGCCTTCCGGCACGTTGGAGACTTTCTGCATGGTCATCAGCGCGGCCATGGACAAGATGTAAGGCACCAGGTTGGTCACCACCGCGAGATTGACCAGGGTGTCGAACTGCTTGCTCAGGTCAGGGCTGATGGTGAGCAGGGCCAGCGCGGTCTGTGCGGCGAGCAGTACCAGCATGCCGACAATCGGCGTTCCCGCTTTGTTGGCCTTGGCGAAGATCGACAGGAAGTAGCCGGTGTCGGCCGAGCTTTTGTACACCTGGGCAATCGTGAACTGCCAGCCCAGCAACGAGCCGATGCAGGCGAGCACCATGGCCGCCATCACGATGTCGCCGACCATCGGGGTGAACATCTTGGCAAACACCAGGCCGAACGGTGCGGTGGACGCGACCAGTTCTTCGTTGCCGACGATACCGAAGATGACGTTGGTGGAGACGATGTAGATCACCGCCGCACCCAGGGTGCCGCCCAGCACGGCAATCGGTACGTTGCGCTCAGGGTTTTCCACCGCGTCGGTGTTGGCGCAAGCCGATTCCAGGCCGAGGAAGGCCCACAGGGTGATCGCCACCGAGGCGCCTGCCGCTTCGAACCAGCCTTTGTCGTGAGGGTTCCAGCCTGCGGCGTAGACGCTGCTGTCGAACCAGAACCAGCCCACCGTGGATACCAGCACCACCGGGGCAATCACACCCCAGACCGTGATCGCACCGATCCGGCCGGTGATGCTGGCGCCGCCAAAGTTGGCGAAGGTGGTGATCCACAACAGAGCAATAGTCGCCAGACCTACTTGCAGCGAATCGAGTTTTATCCCGAACAACACCTGGATATAACCAGCCGCAGTAATACTGATCGCCACGTTGGCAATCAACAGCGACAGACCGTAGGTGTAGTTGGTGATGTAGTTACCCGCTTTACCGAAGGTGTATTCGGCATAACCGCCCATGCCGCCGGTCTTGCGGCTGAGCATCCCGCATCGCGCAAACGCGTAGGCCAGAGCGAGGGAACCGGTGGCCGTCACCAGCCAGGAGAGGATCGAAATTGCACCGACTTCCGCGAGTTTCGTCGGTAGAAGCACAATGCCGGAGCCCAACATGTTGACGGCAGTCAACATTGTCAGTTGCCCCACACTCATTTTCTTTGCGACTGACATTCCGTTGCCTCACTTAGTTGGCGATTGAGAGTCTTAGCTATAGCAAAGGATTGAAAACTCGCAAGAAATGACATTGCCCATCTCGTTTTCGCTTTAATTTGCAGAAAAGGCACGATGCTGGCCCCCAAGTTTAAAAATCCTCAGCAAAATTAGTTAATTTTCAGCCAGTTAAATAGGTCAAGATGCGCAAAATATGGATCGCGTTAATCCCGCTGGTAGTTGCGGGTGTAGCTAATTCGGCTCAAGCCAAAGAACTGGCCAGCAATGATCAGTACATGTGCAGTTGGGGTGCGGGCACCGCTGCAAGGGCACAGGAACTCAAGCTTGCAGGCGTTTCTTTGTATGCCGCCCGCCAGAAAATTCAGGTCTACAAGTTCGCCAAAACCTGGATGCGCATGATGGCACTTGGCATTACAGAGCAAACTTATGACAGTCCGTCGCGATTCAAACCGACTGCTGTACGGCAGAGCTTTTATGAGGACTGCGTCAGGTACAAGTTGGCGCGTAAATAAACAAGAAACGGGCGCTGGTCGGATCGACCACGGTGTGGGCGTGTGACGTCTATATTGATTGACCATCCCAGCGACCCGATGGGGTGTTAAAACCGGTTTCTTACAACTTAATCAGGAGGTCACCATGAACCAGATCGATAAAGTGTTGTACACCGCCAAAACCCACACCACCGGCGGGCGTGACGGCGCCTCCCGCAGCTCCGACGGAATCCTCGATGTGAAGCTGTCGTCGCCAGGTGCGGGCGGTGGCGGTACTAACCCTGAGCAACTGTTCTCTGCCGGATGGTCAGCCTGTTTTATCGGCGCCATGCAGGTTGCGGCCAGGGAAATGAAAGTGGCGTTGCCCAAGGATGTGGCCGTCGATGCCGAAGTCGACCTGGGCACCAATGAAGGCGGCTACCTGCTCCAGGCGCGGCTCAATGTCAGCCTGCCAGGGCTGGATCGCGAAACCGCGCAGAAAATCGTCGACACCGGGCACCAGTACTGCCCGTACTCGAAAGCCACGCGCAACAACATCAACGTCGTACTCAAGCTGGTTTGAGTTGACATGAAAAGGTCTTGATCAAAAAAAGATCGCAGCCTGCGGCAGCTCCTACACCGATTTCGTAGGAGCTGCCGCAGGCTGCGATCTTTTTGGTGTTGCAATACTACGGGAAAATCAATTCATCTTGCTGTGATCATGCATCATCGAGCTGTGATCCATAGTGCCAATCGCCTTGGCAACGGCTTCAACCTGAATCGACTCTTTCTCACCCCCGGCGTCTTCCACGGTCAGGGTCAGCGGCACCTTGTCGCCTTCCTTGATCTGGCCCGTCAGGTTCATGAGCATGATGTGGTAGCCGTGGGGATCGAAGCTCACCGCTTTACCGGCGGGCAGTGCGACGGCGCCCACCTGCTGCATTTTCATCACGTCGTCTTTCATGCTCATTTCATGGATCTGCACAAGCCCGGCAACCGGCGTTTGCACGCTCAGCAGTTTGCTGTCGCTGCTCGCGGTGACGGTCATGAAGGCACCGCTCGACGGCTGGCCGGCCACGGTGGCGCGGACCCAGGCGTCTTCGACCTCGGTTTGTGCCGACGCCTGAAAGGCCAGGCCGACCAGGGACAAGCCCAGCGCCAGTTGCTTGCAGCGTTGTGCGAAACGGTTTTTAGCCTGCGGGGCATTCATTTCAGCAAACCTCCATCACGGTGAGCAGGTCTTCTGCGCACTCTTGGGCCGTCAGGGACGTGGACAGTCCCAGGCGCAGAGTGCCCCGGGAGTCGAAGACATAGCTGGTCGCGGTATGGGAGAGGGTATAGGTATCGCCGCTCGGGACTTTTTCAAAAAACACGCCAAATTCCTTGGCGGTGGCAGCGGTTTCTTCCAGGGTGCCGTACAGCGCTTCAAAACTCGGGTCGAAGGCTTTTACGTATTTATCGATCATCTCTGGCGTGTCGCGCTCAGGGTCCAGGGTGATGAAGATCACCTGCAGCCTTTCGCCATCGCGACCCATCAGCTTTTTGGCCTGGGCCGCGCGGGCCAGGGTGGTCGGGCACACGGCCGGGCACTGGGTGAAACCGAAGAACACCATCGGCATCAGGCCGCGATAGCTGCCCAGCATCCGGGTTTCGCCCTGAGCGTTCTTGAGCTTGAAGTTGCGCCCCATGATCTTGTCGCTGAGGTCTTTGCCGTACTTGAACGACAGCTTGCTGCTGTCGTCGCAACCGGCGAGCAGGCCCAGGCTCAACAGGCCCATGCCTTGCAGGACCGTTCGGCGGGTATACACAGTACTCATGAAAAAAAGCATCCTGTTGAACAGGCTGAAATGACAGCGTGATGACTGTACAGACGAAAAAATCGTGGGGATGTTAACAAACTGTGTCGGTGCCGGAGGGGCGGATACGACCATTGGACCGACACAGAGGCGTGACATAGTGTCGCGCCGGAACGGGGCTTGATGATTTTGTAGGGGGGATTAACGACGCAGCTGCGCGCAATGATCCTCTTCCGGTTGTGCGGCGGTGTACCACACGTAATCCGCACTCTCGGCAGTCACGGTCTTGCCCACTTCGGCCAGGATCAGCACCGCATTCCCTTCACCGGCACCGAGGTCTTTCAAGTGCAATGGCACCCCCAGGTCCTTGCGCACGTGGAAGGCACCGGCCAGCAACAGCGCAGGTAGAGGCGCGGCCATCAGGCGCTCCGCCATGCGCCGGTCACGCTGTTGCTGCACAGCGAGCATCGCCGGCATCTGTGCTTCGGGCAACAGACCACAATGGGATTCGCGGATGTCGTCCAGCAAGGTCGCCTGCACCTGTTGGGTGGTGGACGCTTGCCCCGTGAGTACCGGGCGCTGTTTGTAGATCTGCATGATCTGCGCGCGGTCCAGGTTCGCCGCCAACAGCGGATACGGTTGTCGCAGCGCGTAGGTGACCAGTGCGCCATAAACACTCCAGTCCCAATTGGCCTGCCAGGCCAGCGCCGTGAACGCATCGGCCGGTGGCTGTCCGGCGCGGGTCGCGGCTTGGGCGGCATCGACCCTGGCCTGTTGATCGGGATTGAGCATTTCCATCAGCAGACTGCCCTGGGCGCGTTGTGCCGCCAGTTCGCGCAGCAACCACAGTTGCAGGGCGTGGTGGTCCGGGTTGTCGTGCTGCTCTCCGACCAAAACACGTGGGGCAGCGGCCAGGCGTTGGACCAGTTCTTGCGGCGTCAGCGTGCGGCCCGTGGCGAGTTCACGGATGACCCCGAAGTCAGTGTGATCACGCCCTTGCGGGGCGATCGACGCCGGCAGTGGTGTAACTTGATGGGTTTGGCAGGCAGCCAACAGGCTGAATGCACAGAGCAACACAAAGCGCATCGGTTTTCCTTATTGGACAGATGCCCCCTCGATGACAGAGGAGGGGGCGGTATCAGCGCGCGATGATCAACGGGTGGCCGCGTTCCGGATGCTGGTGGATCAGCACCTCCAACCCATAGACCGCCGCCAGCGCTTCGGCGGTCAGCACCTCGGCCGGTGGACCGTAGGCGTGGGGCAGGCCCTGTTGCAACAACAGTAGTTGATCGCAGTAACGTGCGGCCAGGTTGAGGTCGTGCAGAATCACCAGCACCGCCGCCCCGCGCTCGGCGAAATCACGCACGGCTTGCAAAATGGTGTGCTGGTGCAGCGGATCGAGCATCGACGTCGGTTCATCGAGCAGCAGGGTTTGCCCTTCGGCACCCGGCCACAGTTGAGCGAGCACCCGCGCCAGATGCACGCGCTGGCGTTCACCGCCGGACAGGGCCAGGTAACTGCGTCCGGCCAGATGAAGCGCATCGGCAGCTGAAAGCGCCTCGGCGACGATTTCGCCATCGCGCACGCGGCCGCTGGCGTGAGGCAAGCGACCCATGCCCACGACGTCATTGACCGAGAACGCAAAGTTCAGGCTCGAACTCTGCGGCAGCACGGCCAGACGTCTGGCCCGTTCCTGACCCGGCCAGTCGGCGAGTGGACGCTCGTCGAGGCTGACCGTGCCTTCGCTGCTCGCCAGTTCGCCGCATAAAGCGGTGAGCAGGGTGCTTTTGCCGGCGCCATTCGGCCCCAGCACACCCAGTACTTCACCGGGGCGCAACTCGATATCGATGTTCGCCAGTACCGTGCGCTTGTCACGGCGTACCAGCAAGTTGTTTGCCCGCAGCATCAGGAACGCCCTCGTACCAGCAGATAAAGAAAGAACGGAGCGCCGATCAGTGCAGTCACGATACCGATGGGTAATTCGGCTGGCGCCAACAGCAGGCGCGCCGCCAGATCAGCCAACAACAGCAGGCTGGCACCGGCCAGTAACGACGCGGGCAGCAACACCCGGTGATCCGGGCCGACCAGCAGACGCATCAGATGCGGTACCACCAGGCCGATAAAGCCGATCAGGCCGGCCGCCGCGACGGCCGCACCGACGCCGAGCGCCGTGCACAGCACCAGCTCAAGCTTGATCCGCTCGATGTCGAAGCCCAGGTGACGGGCTTCCGACTCACCCAGCAGCATGGCATTGAGCGCCGCCGCCCGACGGGGCAACCACAGCGCCACGCCCAGGGTGACGATCAGCAACGGCCACAAGCGCAGGTAGCTGGCACCGTTGAGGCTGCCCAGGTTCCAGAACGTCAAGGTGCGCAAGGTCGCGTCATCGGCCAGGTAGGTGAATAGCCCCACGCCGGCACCGGCCATGGCCGTCATCGCCACTCCCGCCAAGAGCATGGTGGCAACGTCGGTTTGCCCGTTGCGGCGACCAAAGCGATACACCACCGCCGTGACGATCAAGCCACCGGCGAAGGCGCTGACCGACAGCAGATAAGGTTCGATCGCCGCTGGCATGCCACCGAGCAGACTGCCGCCGACGATGGCGAGGGCGGCACCGAGTGCCGCGCCACCGGAAACACCGACCAGACCCGGATCGGCCAAGGGGTTGCGGAACAACCCCTGCATCGCCACGCCGGACAACGCCAGTACCGAACCCACGGCGATGCCGAGCAAGCTGCGCGGCAGGCGAATCTGACCGAGGATCAACTCCGCCTGCTGCGTGTCGCCACCGTCAAGCGGCAACCCGAGCAGGCGCATCCCGCCCAGCAAGGTATCGCCCAGCGGCAGGCTGACCGGCCCGAGGGCCAGGGACAGCCAGAACACCAGCACCAGCAACAGCAGCAAAAAGATCAACGTCGGACGCGGCCGAAAAATGGCCGTCATGGTTTGATCCCGGCGGTCTGCGCTTTGGCGTTCGGGTAGAACGCCGTGGCACAGGCCGGCAGTGTCTTGATACGCATCGGGACTATTCCTTAGCCGATCAGAGGGGGTGGTGGGCATCGAAACCTTCGTAGCGGGTGATGATGCCATCGCCGCCCGGCTTACGCACACGCCACAGTTCGGTCACGCCAGTGGTTTTCAGATGCAGGTTGAACATTGGGGCGAGCACGCTGAACCAGGTGTCCATCCTGCGCAGGCTGTGCAATGTCATCGATCATGAGAATAACTTGTGATCATCACGATTAAAATGAGTTTGTCTCACTCGTTGGCACTGTCGACAATGGCCCCATTGAACGCATTGGAGTTATTTGACATGGCTGTGGCCCATTCCCTTGGATTTCCGCGCATTGGTCGCGACCGCGAACTGAAAAAGGCTCAAGAGGCGTTCTGGAAGGGCGAGCTCGACGAAGCCGGTCTGCGCACCGTGGGCCGCGACCTGCGCAAGACCCACTGGGACTTGCAGAAAAAGGCCGGGATCGAGCTGTTGCCGGTCGGTGACTTTGCCTGGTACGACCAGGTTCTGACCCACTCGCTGATGTTCGGTGTGATCCCTGAGCGCTTCCGCCCACACGATGGCAAGGCCAGCCTGCAAACCCTGTTCGGCATGGCGCGCGGTGTGAGCGACAGCTGCTGCGGCGGCGCGCATGCCCAGGAAATGACCAAGTGGTTCGACACCAACTATCACTACCTCGTGCCTGAATTCAGCGCCGATCAACAATTCCAGCTCGGCTGGGATCAGCTGTTCGAAGAAGTCGAAGAGGCCCGCGCACTGGGGCACCACGTCAAGCCGGTGATCATCGGCCCGTTGACTTACCTGTGGCTGGGCAAGGTCAAGGGCGCCGAATTCGACAAGCTGGAGCTGCTGGATCGTCTGCTGCCGTTGTACGGTCAAATCTTCCAGCGCCTCGCGGCACAAGGCGTTGAATGGGTACAAATCGACGAGCCGATCCTGGTCCTCGATCTGCCGCAGGACTGGAAAAACGCCTTTGAGCGCGCCTACAACCTGATTCAGCGCGACCCGCTGAAGAAGCTGGTCGCCACTTACTTCGGCGGTCTGGAAGAGAACCTGGGCCTGGCCGCCAACCTGCCGGTGGACGGTCTGCACATCGATCTGGTGCGCGCACCTGAGCAGTTCCCGACCATCCTCGACCGTCTGCCGGCCTACAAAGTGCTGTCGCTGGGCGTGGTCAACGGCCGCAACGTCTGGCGCTGCGACCTGGAAAACGCCCTGGCCACATTGCAGTATGCTCACGAGCGTCTGGGTGATCGCCTGTGGGTTGCGCCATCCTGCTCGCTGCTGCACAGCCCGGTTGACCTGGGGCGTGAAGACAAGCTCGATGCCGAACTGAAAAGCTGGCTGGCGTTTGCCGTGCAGAAGTGTGAAGAAGTTGCGGTGCTGGCTCAGGCGGTGAAAGAACCGGAAGCGCCGAAGGTGCTTGACGCGCTGACTCGAAGCCGTGCCGTGCAGGCCAGCCGTGCTGCGTCGCCGCGCATCCACAAACCGGCCGTGCAGGCACGCGTTGCCGCGATCACCGCCAAGGACAGCCAGCGTCATTCGCTGTTTGCCCAGCGTATCGAGAAGCAACGCGCCGGTTTGAACCTGCCGCTGTTCCCGACCACCACCATCGGTTCGTTCCCGCAAACCGCGTCGATCCGTCTGGCTCGCCAGTCGTTCAAGCAAGGCAAGCTGACCGAAGCCGAATACACCGAAGCGATGCACAGCGAGATCCGTCACGCTGTGCAAGTGCAGGAACACCTGGGCCTGGACGTGCTGGTGCACGGTGAAGCCGAGCGTAACGACATGGTCGAGTACTTCGCCGAGCAACTCGACGGCTATGTGTTCACCCGTTTCGGTTGGGTCCAGAGCTACGGTTCGCGCTGTGTGAAACCGGCGGTGATCTTCGGCGACCTGAGCCGTCCGCACGCCATGACCGTGGAGTGGATCCGCTACGCCCAAGGCCTCACCGACAAAGTGATGAAGGGCATGCTGACCGGTCCTGTGACCATGCTGATGTGGTCGTTCCCGCGCGAAGACGTGAGCCGCGAAGTGCAGGCCCGCCAACTGGCCCTGGCGATTCGCGACGAAGTGGTGGACCTGGAAGCCGCCGGGATCAAGATCGTGCAGATCGACGAAGCCGCGTTCCGCGAAGGCTTGCCGTTGCGCCGGGCGCAGTGGCAGCACTACCTGGACTGGGCGACCGAAGTGTTCCGCCTGTGCGCCTGCGGCGTGCGTGACGAAACCCAGATCCACACCCACATGTGCTACAGCGAATTCAATGATGTGATCGAGTCCATCGCCGCCATGGATGCCGACGTGATCACCATCGAAACCTCGCGCTCGGACATGGAACTGCTGGATGCGTTCGAAGCCTTCGCTTACCCCAACGAAATCGGCCCGGGCGTGTATGACATCCACTCGCCACGGGTGCCGGACTCCTCGGAAATGGCCAACCTGCTGCGCAAGGCCGCCAAGCGTATTCCCGCCGACCGCCTGTGGGTCAACCCGGACTGCGGCCTGAAAACCCGCGGCTGGCCGGAAACCGAAGCGGCGCTGGTGCACATGGTCAATGCGGCGCGCCAGCTGCGTAAAGAGTGGGCCTGACGCTGTATTGGGTGCACCGCTGAGCCCTGTAGGAGCGAGCCTGCTCGCGATGGCGGAGTGTCAGGCGACATTGATCTTGAATGTACTGGCCTCATCGCGAGCAAGCTCGCTCCCACAATGATTTGAGTGGTTCGCAGATGTTGCGTACAGCCGTTGAACCTGTAGGAGCGAGCTTGCTCGCGAAGGCGGTGTGTCAGGCGACATTGATGTTGAATGTGCCGGCCTTTTCGCGGGCAAGCCCGCTCCCACAGGATTGCATGGTAGTCAGCACCTGCGTGAAGGATTTGCATCAATCACCGCCGCGGCTCGGCCACCAATAGCAATGACTGTGGCACAGGGCTTTGCGGGTGCTGCGGCTCCTGCAAGCCGGCTAGCGTAAAACCCGCCATGTCCAGCGCATTGAGCCAACTGGACAAGGTACGGAAATACCACGGCATGGGCTGCCACTGGCCCTTGAACCCGGCGAAGGTCTCTTCCCGCCAGCCATCCTGATAGTCACCCGCCGCAGCAGCCCACGGGTGCAGCGTCTGGATCACCAGCGCGCCACCCGGAGCGAGCAGGGCGTTCATGGCGGCGAGCAGGGGGATGATGTCCTGATGCAGCAGGGCAAAATTGGCGCAGATCAGGTCGTAGTCGCGGCCAATATCGACTTTCGCTTCGGCCAACGCCTCATAGCTCGCCACATGCACCTTCGACGAACCCGCCGCTCGCGCCGCCTCCACCAGCGTCACGTCGCCATCCACACCCACCGCGTCAATGGCCCGTTCAGCCAGTGCGCGCAATAACCAGCCTTCGCCGCAACCCAGGTCGAGTACACGCACGGGCTGACGACCCAGCACCGCCAGCAGAATGGCCTGGTCGGTGACCTTGAGGCGGCTTTCGATGGTGCCGCTGCGGATGGCGTCAATCCAGGCCTGGGCGTTGTGGTGCCAACTGTCGAGGAGGGTGGATTCGGGGGCTGACATGGTCGATGTCCGGCGTGATGGCTTGGATGAAAGGATAGGGCAACAGAAGGTTAACGGTGGAGCCGGTTTTTACCCGGCTCCACCGACTGCGCGTGGCTAGGCGCTTTTGGTGGCTGCCAAATGATAGGCAACCAACGCGTTTGCGTGGCCGTGACCCATGCCGTGTTCGGCTTTGAGCCAGGCCACCATCTCCATGTGTTTCTTGTCGCCGACGGTTTTAAGCAGATCCAGCCAATGGGTGATCGGCTGACCGTACTTTTTTTCGATTGACGGGAAGTACGAAGCCGGTCCTTTGGTTTTTGTCTCTTCGGTCACGATGCAAACTCCCTATTCGATTTTCCAGGTTCGAAAGCAGCGCCGGTTACGTTACTTATTTGCCGTCAGTGAGTCCATCATGATCCAGCGACCACCTGCCGTGTGAACGAGCATCACACGGCAGGCGGTTTCGCCAGTTCAATCCCCGCGGCACCCAGCCGCTTGAGAATCTCGAACAGCAGCTCGCTTTTGATCGCGCCGACCGTGCGTGGGCTGCCGACATAACCGGTGATGGTCAAGGTGATGCCTTCCGGTTTCAGCTGACTGAAGCGCAAAAACGGCGCTGGTTTATCCAGAATGGATTCATGCTCGGTGTAGGTGTCCATCAGCAGGTTTTGCACCAGCTCCGGATCGATATCCAACGGGAACATCAGTTCGAGTATCACCACGCCCTGGGCGCTGCCGCCGAGGGTGACGTTGCGCAGGTTCTGCGAAATCAGGTGGGAGTTGGGCACGATCATGATCGAGCGGTCGGCCAGTTGTATTTCCGTGGCCCGCACGTTGATTCGGCGAATGTCGCCTTCGACGCCACTGATACTGATCAGGTCGCCGACTTTCACCGGGCGCTCGGTCAGCAGGATCAGGCCGGAGATGAAATTCTTCACGATCTCCTGAAGGCCGAAGCCGATACCCACGGACAGGGCACTGACGATCCAGGCCAGGTTGGTCCACTTGATCCCCAGCGACGCCAGCGTGAGCAGGACGACGGACACGTAGCCGATGTTGGCAAACAGGGTGCTCAGCGAGGCGCACATGCCCGGGTCCATCTCGGTTTTCGGCAGGAACTCGTTATCCAGCCAGCGCCGTAATGAGCGAATCAGGTAGATGCCGATCACCAGGGCGAGGATGGCATTGACCAGGTTGTCCGGGACGATGTTCAGTTTGCGCAGCCCTTCGCCGCCGAGTATGGCCACGGTGCCGGTGACCAGTTGCCCGAGCGTCGTCCCCACGCCGCCGACAAACAAGGCAATGATGCCGATCAGCAGGAGGATGGCGCGGCCTGCCCCGGACAACACGGTGCAGATCTGCTCCAGGCGCGGATTGCCGATGCCCAGCAGCTGTTTGATGGTCTTGCCGGCGGGTTGCCGGGGCGAAAAAACGTAGTCGCAGGTGTCCTGGTAAACCTGTGTGAGCAGGTAGAAACCGGCGAAGATGATGAATATCCAGACCAATTCATAGGTGATGAAGCGGGCCATCGTCACGTAGCCGATCACCAGGGCGAACAGGGACACCACCACGGCAATGCCGGTAAACGCATAAATCAGGCCGGCGAAAGTGGTGACGCCTTCGGGAGCCTCGCCGGCCACTATCAGGTCCCTGCGAGTCTTGCTGACGCGCAACAGCAGCGCACCGATCACCAGTGCCGCGAGCAACGCCACGATGCCCCGACCGAACAACACCACTTCGGCGCTCATGCCGGTGACATTGCTCATCTGCACCAGGGTCACCAGCACCAGCAGCATGCTAGCCAGCAACCTCGGATAGGGCTCCATCGCCAGCGCCACCGGATCGGCAATATCGGGCAGGCGCCATGAGGGATGTTTGGTCGACAACAGTGCGCGACTCAATCCGGTGATCAGCACGCAGGTATAGGCCAGCTTTTCCAGATACTGCGCCAGGTCGGCCAGCAGCGGGGTGTAGGGCAGTTGGCGGGTCCCGGCAAAATGCAGCAGTTGCAGGGCGATGCCGGCGGTCAGCACCGTCGCCATTACCGATGCCAGCGCAAGGGAGCTGCGCCGCAACCGGCCTTCAGGCATTCGATGGATGCACAACCATGCCAGAACCCGGCCGGCGAGCTTTCGCCCCACGGTCCAGATGGCCAGCGCCAGGATCAGCAGGGCGGCCGTGATCCCGCGTTGTCCGGGTTGCCAGGCAGCCCGGTGCGTGACCTCGAGTTGCTCGATGAGAGCGCTGAAACGTTGGCGGTCCTCGATCGGAAAATCGAACAATGGCGACCAGAAACCCGGGTTCAGGATACTGCTGGTCTGCTGGGTCACTTCCGCTTCCAGCAGGCTGCGCCGAATACTGCCAATCTGGGTGATCAGCTCGGCGGCACTTATTTTCAGCGCGGCCAGGGTTTTGAGTTGGCTATCGATCTTGTTTTTTTGCTCGCTGAGGGTGTCTCGTTGGGTTGTAATCGCCGACGTCACCAGTGCGTTCTCGTCGAGCAGCACTGGCCCCAGCACGTTGAGTTGCGCCTGCAACTGCGCCTGCCCGGGCAGCAGCGATGTGGACAGGCGTTCAATATCCTGAATGAGTACTTGCACCAAGTCCTGTGAGCTTTCCAGCTGGGTGTAATTGCTGGCCTGGGAAACCTGCTGCTTGAGGCTGTTCAGCTGGTTTTGCACCCCCAGTAATTCGCTGTCGGAGATGCTGATGATCGGGGCTGCGGGGGCGGGGGCAAGGGTGTCGGACGCCGCCAACAGCCATCCCGGGCTGGCCGTCAGAAGCGCGAAGGCGACGTAAATCATTGACCTCAGTACATTGCACATCGGCGTGCTCGACGGGTTGTTAGTCACTTAGCCAATGAGGTTAGGTCATGACACGCGCCCTCGAGCATTGTTTTGTCGCAAGTGCCCCGGGTGGTTTTCGCTCAGGCGTTACTCATGCTGTTGCCGCGCCGGGAAAAACAGTTCGAAGCAGGTGATGCCGTCGGCACTGCTGACGTGGCAGGCACCGTTGTGCAGTTGCATGATCGTCGCCACGATCGACAGGCCCAGGCCATTGGATTGGGCCGAGCGTTCGCGGGACTCATCGACCCGGTAGAAGCGTTCGAACAGCCGTGACAGATGCCGGGCCGGGATGGTCGGGCCGTGGTTGCGCACTTGTACCTGGATGCCGTCGGCGGTCGGGCTGGCGTGGATGCACAGCTCGGAATGCGGCGCGCCGTACTTGATGGCGTTGGCGCACAGGTTGGCCAATGCACGACGCAGCAACATGGGCTCGGCCCAGATCAGGCCGCTGCCCCGGGCATTGATGCAGATGCCAACGTCGGTTGCCGGGCCTTCGAAATAGTCGGCCATGCGTTGCATTTCGTCGGCGGCATCCAGCTCCTGACGCTGGCGCAAGGCACTGCGCGGATCGGTGCGGGCCAGAAACAGCATGTTGTCGAGCATGCGCGCCAGGCGTTCAAGCTCTTCGACATTCGAGGCCAACAGCTGCTGATAGGCGTCGGTGCTGCGGTTCTGCTGCAAGGCCACCTGGGTTTCGCCGAGCAGGTTGTTGATCGGCGTGCGCAGCTCGTGGGCCATGTCGGTCGACACCTGGCCCAGTTGTATGAAGCCTTTGTCCAGCCGGTCGAGCATGGCGTTGAAGGCGTCGATCATCGGCAACAGTTCCAGCGGCGCGCCCTGGCTGTCGAGGCGTTCGTTGAGGTTGCCGACGTCGATGCTCTGGGTGTGGCGGGCCAGGCGCCGCACGGGCAACAGGCCACGATGCACCAGCACATAACCGGACAGCGCCAGCAGAATCGCCGCGACGCTGGCGAACAGGTACACATTGAGCCGGTAGTCGGCGAGCACGGCGGTGCGTTCGGTCATCAAGCGCCCGGTCACCACTTGCAGGCTGCCCAGGTCACCGGAGTCGATGGTCGCTGCCAGGGCGGAAAACGGCACGCCATTGACGTTGGGCAAATGCTGCACGTCGTCCAGGGTCAGCCGATGATCCATGGCCACCGGGGTCAGCACCGGCATTGTCAGGTTGCCCGGGTTGACCACCAGCAACGGCGGTTGGCCCGGGGTGCCGATGGTCAGCAGGGCCTCGCGGTTGCCCATCATGTTCTGGAACAGCGCCGGCTTGGCCTTGATCAGGTCCAGGGTGTTGCTGTCGTTGAGGAAGGTGCGCAACTGGTCGATGCGAGTGATCAGGGCAATGTCGTCGCGACGGATCAACTCGCGCTCCAGGTCGCGGTACAGCGCGACACCCAGCAGCGCCAGCGAGACAAACGCCAGCAGGGCAAACACCAGCGCCAGACGCAGGGTCAGGGAGTGGCTGAGACGGGAGGCGGATTGCAGCGGCGTCATGGCATTCATGGGGGCATTCAGGGTTGAGTGTCGAAGCGGTAGCCGATGCCGCGCACGCTGTGGATCAACTTGAGCGGGAACGGATCATCGATTTTCAGGCGCAGGCGGCGCACGGCGACATCGACGACATTGGTGTCGCTGTCGAAATTCATGTCCCAGACTCGCGAGGCGATCATCGAGCGTGACAACACTTCGCCCTGATGGCTGGCGAACAGGTGCAGCAGGGCAAATTCCTTGTTGGTCAGGGTGATGCGGTTGCCGGCGCGGCTGACGCGGCGCTTGAGCACGTCGATCTGCAGGTCGTCGACGTGCAGGTGTTCTTCTTCCCGGGTAGGGCCACGCCGGGTCAGGGTGCGCAGGCGTGCCACCAGTTCGGCGAAGGAAAACGGTTTGATCAGGTAATCGTCGGCGCCCAGTTCGAGGCCTTTGATGCGGTCGGCGATGTCATCCCGGGCGGTGAGGAACAGCACCGGTGTGTCGGCTTCCTTGCGCAAGCGACGCAGGACTTCCCAGCCATCCATCTTCGGCATCATGACGTCCAGCACGATCACATCGAAATCGTGTTCCAGGGCCAGGTGCAAGCCGTCGACGCCGTCCCGCGCCAGGCTCACGGTGTATCCGAGTTCCTGCAGGCCGTTGAGCAGGTAATTGCCGGCCTTGGGTTCGTCTTCGACTACGAGGATGTTCATCGGGACCTGCCTGTTTCGGTCGGGCTACGGGGGCGCATCAGTGGCGCAAGTGTAGCCCGATCAGCGGTGACGGCAGGCATCCGCTCAGTTCTCACCAATGCAGCCCACGCCCTGGACCTGGTAGTCCAGCTGGTGCTCGCGACCCTGGTGGTCGAGGTAGTTGAACTGCGCTGGCACGATGCCGCACTTGCCGTTGAGGTCGGTCATCGACAGGACCTTGGCCACCTCCACCGGGACATAGAAGCCGTCTTTGTCGTGAATGATCGATGAGGTGGGCTGGTTAGCGGCAAACGCCGAACCGGTGGCGAGCAGGGCGGCAAATCCAAGGATCAACATTTTCATGACGAATCTCTCTCTACAAGGGCAGGGTGGCTGCCGGTGGTTGGCCTGACAGTGAGTTCAGGTTAACGAGGCGATCCGGACAGCCGACCAACAGCTTGATGACAAAGTTGTAATGAAAGGCAGGTTGGAACACCGCAAACCCTTGTAGGAGCGAGCTTGCTCGCGAAGGACGTAAAGGCACTGTGTTTATTCAGACAGCACGCGTAATCGTTAGCGTCCATCGCGAGCAAGCTCGCTCCTACAAGGTGTCGCAGCGCTTTAAAACAAATCAACCCACGGATCCATGGCCTAAGCTTGTTCGCAAGCCCATGTTCATCGAGTACGTCGATGGGCAAACGGCACCTATAAAAACAATGCAATCAGGAGATGCCCATGTCCGCTTTGATCCATCGTTTCAGTCGCTGCGTGGCCGCTGGTTTGACCGCTGCCGTGCTGGTCGCACCCGCCTTCGCGCTGGATACCGTGAAATTCATGGCCCCGGGCTCGGTGGGCGGTGGTTACGACCAGACCGCCAGGGTGCTGGGCAAGGCCATGGTCGAAGCCAATACGGCCAAGGCCGTCACTTTCGAGAACAAGGGCGGGGCCGGCGGGACCCTGGGCCTGGCGCAATTTGCCAACAGCACCAAGGGTGACCCGAACGCCTTGTTGGTGGTCGGGGCGATCATGGTCGCGGGCATCGAACAGAACAAACCGCAGATCAGCCTGAAGGATGTGACGCCCATTGCCCGGCTGTTCACCGAGTACAACGTGATCGCCGTGCGCAAGGAGTCCGAGTTCAAGACCCTCGATGACCTGATCAAGGCCTTCAAGGCCAATCCGACGAGCATCACCTGGGGTGGCGGTTCCAAGGGCTCGGTGGATCACATCGGCATCGCCGAGCTGGCGGGCAAGCTGGACGTGCCGGTCAACAAGGTGAATTACGTGGCCTTTGGTGGCGGTGGCGAGGTGGTTGCCCAGGCGCTGGGCGGGCAGCTCAAGGTGATCACCGGCGGTTACGCCGAGCTGGGCCAATACATCAAGACCGGCCAGTTCCGTGTCCTGGCCATCGGCGCGCCGGAGCGCGTTCCCGGCATTGATGCACCGACCCTCAAGGAGAGCGGCTATGACGTGACGATCGGCAACTGGCGCGGCGTTTACGGTGCAGCGGGTCTCACCCCGCAGCAGCGCAAGGAAGTGATCGACGCGGTCGTGGCCGCCACCAACAGCAAGGTCTGGCAGGACAATATCCAGACCAACGCCTGGACGCCCAGTGTGCTGACCGGCGATGAGTTCGGCAAATTCGTCGCGGAAGAACACGTGCGGTTGCACGCCATGCTGGTCAAGGTCGGGCTGATTTGAAATGGCCACACTGCGCGCAGTGGTGCCGACGCAATTGGCCGTCGGCATCGGCCTGATCGCCATCAGCGTCGTGCTGGCGATTGGCGCCTACCGTTTTCCGCCTGAAATGGGTTTTGTCATCCTCCCGGCGTACGTTTATCCCTATGTCGTGGCAGGGTTTCTGGGCGCAGTGGGGCTGCTGCTGGGGTATCAGGCCATCAGTGGCGGCTTTCGCGAGCTGGATAACGACACCCCGACGGTGCCGGGTGGAAAAGCCGGTGCGGCCTGGGTGACCGCGGGTCTTGTCGGGGTGGCGGTGCTGATCAACCTGATCGGGTTTGTGCTGGCCGCCGGGTTGCTGTTTGCCTGTTCGGCGCGGGGTTTTGGCAGCCGTCATCCCGTGCGGGACCTGGCCATCGGCATTGCCTTGACCCTGCCGATCTACTGGCTGTTCAACGCCGGGCTCGGGGTTTCCCTGCCGTCGCTGATCAACATTTGGCTTTGAAAGGAGATCGACACCGTGGACATTCTTTCAAGCCTGGCGATGGGTTTTGCCGCGGCGTTGACGCCGATCAATCTGATGTGGGGGTTCATCGGCTGCCTGCTCGGCACCGCCATCGGCGTGCTGCCGGGGATCGGTCCGGCGTTGACAGTGGCCCTGTTGTTGCCGATCACCGCCAAGGTCGACCCCACCGGCGCCTTGATCATGTTCGCCGGTATCTACTACGGCGCGCAGTTCGGCGGTTCCACCACTTCGATTCTGCTCAACACCCCCGGCGAGTCGTCGTCGATGGTCACGGCACTGGAAGGCAACCTGATGGCGCGCAACGGCCGGGCCGGACCTGCGCTGGCAACGGCGGCGATCGGCTCGTTCGTCGCCGGCACCATCGCCACGATTTTGCTGACGCTGTTTGCGCCCATCGTGGCCAGGCTGGCACTGAATTTCGGCCCGACCGAGTATTTCGCGATCCTGGTGTTGTCGTTCACAACCGTGTCGGCGGTGCTCGGCGCCTCGATGCTGCGCGGGTTTGCCTCGCTGGGCGTCGGGCTGACCATCGGTTTGATCGGGCTGGATTCGACCTCGGGTATTGCCCGCTACACGTTGGGCGTTCCCGAACTGGTGGACGGTATCGAGGTGGTGCTGGTGGCGGTCGGTTTGTTCGCGGTGGGCGAGGCGTTGTACAGCTTGCTCTATCAAACGGAGTCAAATGAAGGGCGGCATCGCCTGACCTCGCTGTGGATGACTCGCGCCGACTGGAAACGCTCAGTCCCCGCCTGGTTGCGCGGCACCCTGATCGGTTTCCCGTTTGGTTCGATTCCGGCCGGTGGCGCCGAGATTCCGACCTTTTTGTCCTATTCCACCGAACGCAAACTCAGCAAGTATCCCAAGGAGTTTTCCGCCAACAAGGGCGAGGGCGCCATCGAAGGCGTCGCCGGCCCGGAAGCGGCCAATAATGCCAGCGCGACCGGATCGCTGGTGCCGTTGCTGACCCTGGGCATCCCGACGTCCGCCACCGCTGCGATCCTGCTGGCGGCGTTCCAGAACTACAACCTGCAACCGGGGCCGATGCTGTTCGAAACCTCCGCCGACCTGGTCTGGACGCTGGTGGCCTCGCTGTACATCGGCAACGTGATCCTGCTGGTGTTGAACCTGCCGCTGGTGGGGCTGTGGGTCAAACTGCTGCAAATCCCCCGGCCGTACCTGAACGCCGGCATCCTGGTATTCGCCACCATCGGCGTGTACGGCATGCGCCACTCATCCTTCGACCTGATCCTGATGTTGGCGATTGGCTGGGGCGGGGTGCTGATGCGCCGTTTCGACTTCCCCGTCGCCCCGGTGATCGTCGGCATGCTGCTGGGGCCGATGGCCGAGAAACAACTGCGCAACGCCTTGTCCATCGGCCAGGGCGACTGGACGGTGTTCGTCACGCAACCGATCTCGGCGTTCTTCCTCGCCCTGACGCTGCTGGTGCTGGTGGTGCCCCATGTGTTGCATAAACGCGGCATCAAGTTGCATGAGGATGATTGAGCAATCCCTGTAGGAGCAAGCTTGCTCCCACAGTGTCTTGCAGTGGACCAGGTGGAAAACCAATACCTGACTAACTCAGGCCAGCATCGACATCAACCCACCCTGATGATCCAGTTTGGCCAGGTCGTCGAAGCCGCCGATGTGCGTGTCGCCGATGAAAATCTGCGGCACGCTGCGGCGGTTGCTGCGGCTGAGCATTTCCTCGAATTTGCCTGGCTCGCGCTGAATATTGATCTCCTGCATCGCCACGCCTTTGCTCGCCAGCAAGGCCTTGGCGTTGCGGCAGTAAGGGCAGGTGTCGGTGGTGTACAAGGTCACGGTGTTCATGGTGAGTACTCCGTCGTTCAAGTCATTCAAGCGTCGATGGCCGGGAAGTCGATGTCGGTCAGCGCTGTGTTGTTCAGGTAGTTGGTCAACGTCTGCGAAGCCACGTGGGCGATCACTTCGATGATCTTGCCGTCGTCGATACCGGCGGCACGCGCAGTGGCGATCTGTTCGACCGTCAGGTGGCCACGGCTTTCGGTGACCTGGCGGGCAAGGGTGGCATAGGCGTTGAGTTCACCCTGACGCGCACTGAGGATGTCCTGACCTGATAGCCCGGCCTTGCCGGCAAACAGCGTGTGGGCCGCCAGGCAGTAGTCACAGCCGTTGACCTGCGAGGTGGCGAGGAACACCGCTTCTTTTTCCGTGGCGCTCAAGGACGTCTTGCCCAGTGCGGCCGAGTTTTGCAGGTACGAGGCCAGTACCGCCGGGGCGTGGGCCAGTACCTTGAACAGGTTGGGCAGAAAACCGATTTTCTTCTGCACGCCTTCCAGCAGCGGGCGGGTGGCGTCGGTGGCGTGTTCCAGGCTGATCGGGGCAATGCGGGTCATGGTGATACTCCGTGGTGTGAGGCGCGGAATGCGCTGGGTACGGAGCTGATGTTAGGGAGAGTACTTGGCTTTTTGGATGCAAATCGTCGAGGATATGCGACAGATCGTCCAAAACTGCCTTCGGGAGCTTTGTCATGGATCGCTTGTCCACGTTGCTCACGCACTTCGGCGTCAATGCCGGCACCTTTCACAGCGGCACATTTTGCGGCACCGCCGCCTACGACGGCCAACAGGCCAGCGGCCATCTGCACCTGCTTCAGGCCGGTGAACTGTTGCTCAAGATGGGCGATCAGCCGGATCTGCAGATGAGCGAACCGACCCTGATCTTTTTCCCCCGGCCCTATCGACATCGCCTGTTCGCGTCTGAAGCGTCCGGCACGCAACTGGTGTGCGCGACCCTGGATTTCGACGGCGGTGCGGGCAATGCCCTGGCGGCGGCGCTGCCGGATTACCTGGTGCTCAAGCTCGATGAAATTCCGACCCTGGCCGGGACTCTGGAATGGCTGTTCAACGAGGCGTTTGACGGTACGTGCGGACGCGAAGCGGTGATGGATCGCCTGTTCGAGCTGCTGGTGATTCTGTTATTGCGGCACATCCTGAGCACCACTGGCCAGCAGCCGGGCATGATGGCCGGCCTTGCCGATGCGCGCCTGGCGCGGCCCCTGAGCCTGATGCACGAAACCCCGGCCAAGGCCTGGAGCGTGGCCGAACTTTCGGTCGCCGCCAACATGTCGCGGGCCAGTTTCGCCGAGCACTTTCGCCAGGTGGTCGGGCAGACGCCGGTGGATTACCTGGTGAGCTGGCGCATCAGCCTGGCGCAGAAACGCCTGCGCGAGGGCCGGCCGATTGCGCTGATTGCCGAGGAGGTCGGTTACGAAAGCCCCTCGGCGCTGGCCCGGGCGTTTCGGCGCAAGACCGGGCTGAGCCCGCGGGAGTGGAAAGGTAGTTGATTCACCCGAAAACCCCTGTAGGAGCGAGCCTGCTCGCGATAGCGTCAAGCCATTCGACATTGATGTTGAATGGACTACCGTCATCGCGAGCAGGCTCGCTCCTACAGGTTATGTTGGTGGCTTACGAATTCATCAGAACTTGAACGCCTGTCGTCCTACCAGCAGCCATTTACCGTCCTGCTTTTGCCAGATCTGGAAGTTTTCGATTTCGGTTGGTACCACTTCAGTACCTTTGAGCGCTTGCGCCGAGAAGTGGTGACGGACCAGCGCGACATCGCCCGAGACGGTTATGGTCTGGTTCTGCATCTCCAGGGTCTTGAACGCGCTTTTGCCGGTTTCGATGTCGGCGATGAAGGCCTGCTTGTCCTGGATCTTGCCGCTGGAATGCCCGTAGGTCAGGTTCTCGGCGGTCAAGGCGTTCAGTTCCGGGATGTCTTTGTGCAACATGGCCTGGGTCAGGTGGTCGACCGCCTGGGCCACGTCCTTGTCCGCGGCAGCGGGGGTGGCGGCGACGTAGCCGCTGAACAGGCACAGAAAACCGATCAGCACTTTTGCTTTTTTCATGAGTGTTTCCTTGTTGTTGTAGGGATAGCGCGACGACTGGACGATAATTCGTCAGTCATCGTACAACCTATCATGCATTGGAGGAAAAAAGCGAACTTGCCTGGCACCCTTGCCTCGAAGCTAAAAGGGCGATGTCCTGACTTCGAGGTATTGCAGTCATGCAGCCTAACCAACGTTTACGGCACGACCTGACATTGCTCGTGGTATTTCTGCTGATTGTCGTGGTGTCGGGTTTTTCTCCCCGCAGCCGGGTGGACTGGGCGCTGGAAAACCTGCTGGTGCTGTTGCTGGTGGGGACGCTGGTGACGGTTTCTCGCTGGTTTCGCTTGTCTGCGACGTCCATCACGCTGGTGTTTGCGTTTCTGTGCGTGCATGAATTGGGCGCTCACTACACCTATTCCCTGGTGCCTTATGAACACTGGTCTTCGGCGTGGTTGGGCTTCAGTTTCGACCAAGCGTCCGGTATTCACCGCAATCACTACGACCGACTGGTGCATTTCAGCTACGGGCTGCTGCTGGTCTATCCGGTGCGCGAAGTGTTGTGGCGCCTGACGCCGTTGCGCGGGTTCTGGCTGTTTTTCGTGACGCTGAACGTCATGCTGTCGACGTCCGCTGTGTATGAACTGGTGGAGTGGATCGGCGGTGCCTTCCTGGGCAATGACACGGCGAATGCCTTCGTCGGCGCGCAAAACGACCCCTGGGACTCGCAAAAGGACATGGCCGTCGCGGTGGTCGGTGCGTTTGCCACTCTGTTGCTGGTGTCCCTGCGCGGCATGGTGCAAAAACAAGCGATGACGACCGCAAGGTGATTGGGTAGACGGCTTCGGCGGGGTAGCTGTTGAGGTAGAGGTTGCCTGACAGGACGCCATCGCGAGCAAGCTCGCTCCCACAGGGATTGGGGTTGTACACAAATGTTGCGTACACCTGATTCACTGTGGGAGCGAGCTTGCTCGCGATGGCAATATCCCAGACAACGCAGGACCAGCCCCCTAAAGATACTTATCAGTCACAGCCCCCTCCGAAGCACTGGACACCGTCTTCGCATACTTGGCCAGCACCCCGCGCTTGTATTTCGATTCCGGGCGAACCCAACGGCTCTTGCGCTCGGCCAGGTCCGCGACAGACACGTCAACGGTAATCTGCCGTGTCTCAGCATCAATGATGATTCTGTCGCCATTCTCGACCAACGCAATCGGCCCGCCCTCAAAGGCTTCCGGCGTGATGTGACCGACCACGAAACCGTGGGAGCCGCCGGAGAAACGGCCATCGGTGATCAGCGCCACCTCCTTGCCCAGGCCCTTGCCCATGACCGCCGACGTCGGCGAGAGCATTTCGCGCATGCCCGGTCCGCCCTTGGGGCCTTCATAGCGGATCACGATCACTTCGCCGGGCTGCACTTCGCCATTGAGAATGCCGGCCAGCGCACCTTCCTCGCCGTGATAGACCCGGGCCGTACCTTCGAAGCGCAGGCCTTCCTTGCCGGTGATCTTGGCCACGGCGCCGCCGGGCGAGAGGTTGCCGCGCAGAATGACGAGATGGGAATCCTTTTTGATCGGCTGGTCGAAAGGCCGGATCACGTCCTGGCCGGCGGGGTAATCGGGCACGTTTGCCAGGTTCTCCGCCAGGGTCTGGCCGGTGACGGTCAGCACATCGCCGTGCAGCATGCCGGCATCGAGCATGCGTTTCATCAGTGGTTGAATGCCGCCGATGGCCACCAGCTCGCTCATCATGTATTGGCCGCTGGGGCGTAGGTCGGCGACCACCGGGGAAATCTTGCCCAGCTCGGCGAAGTCATCCAGGGTCAGTTCCACATCCACCGCGTTGGCCATGGCCAGCAGATGCAGCACGGCGTTGGTCGAGCCGGCGAGGGCGATCACCACACGAATGGCATTCTCGAAGGCTTTACGGGTCATGATGTCGCGAGGCTTGAGGTCGAGCTTGAGCAACTCCATGACCTGCTGGCCGGCGCGGAAGCTGTCCGATGCCTTGTCGCCACCAATGGCCTCCTGAGAGCTGGAACCGGGCAGGCTCATGCCCAAGGCTTCGATGGCCGAGGCCATGGTGTTGGCGGTGTACATGCCGCCACAGGAACCGGGGCCGGGAATCGCCACTTCCTCGATCTGCTTGACCTGAATCTCGCTGATATCGCCCCGCGCGTGCTGCCCCACGGCCTCGAACACGGAAATGATGTCGGTGTGGCCGGCGCCCGGCTGGATGGTGCCGCCATAGACAAAGATCGACGGGCGATTGAGCCGTGCCATGCCGATCAGGCAGCCCGGCATGTTCTTGTCGCAGCCGCCGATGGTCACCAGGCCGTCGAAACCCTCGCAACCGGCCACCACTTCAATGGAGTCGGCGATCACCTCGCGGGACACCAGCGAATACTTCATGCCTTCGGTGCCGTTGGCGATGCCGTCGGAAATGGTGATGGTGTTGAAGATCACGCCCTTGGCACCGGCGGCATTCGCGCCTTTTTCGGCTTCGAGCGCCAGCTTGTCGATGTGCATGTTGCAGGGCGTGACCATGGCCCAGGTCGAGGCGATGCCGACCTGCGGCTTCTGGAAGTCTGCATCGGTAAAGCCCACGGCCCGCAGCATGGCACGTGCCGGTGCGGCTTCCACGCCGTCGATCACTTGAGAGGAGTACTTGCGCAGATCGTCTTTGTCGCTCATGACTGCTCCTTTCGCTCATGGCTGTTCCTATCACTCATGGCTGTTGCTCACACACTCGGTGAGAAAAACAGGATGAGTATAGAATGCCGGGCGCCCGGGCCCGGACTAACCGGTCGGGAACAGACGCGCGGGTAAGCCTTGTCGTGATATTCTGCGCGCCAACTTGGTTTGACCTATTCAGTTTGCATGTCCGCAAGACGTGCCGACGGAATCACTGTCGCTCAAGTAGCTGAAGCCAATAACGATAAAAAGTCAGTTCAGAAGGGACATTAAAGTGGGGTCGATGCGGTTCATCGGCCTTGTGTGCCCACCCTGCAATCCTTGAGTGCCGCCCCCGTGACTGCCGTGAAACATGGGGCTGTGCGCATGAGGATGGAAGGGCGGATGGCGTTTTATCATAGGTGCTACAGATGTTTAAAAAAGTGAACACGGCCCTGCTGGGGCTGGCTTTGTCGATGGGGATGTCATCCGTCCACGCGCAAGAGGCCAAGAAAGTCGATGTGCTGCTGATCGGCGGCGGCATCATGAGCGCGACCCTGGGTGTCTGGCTCAATGAGCTGGAACCTGGCATGTCGATGGAAATGGTCGAGCGCCTCGACGGCGTCGCCCAGGAAAGCTCCAACGGCTGGAACAACGCCGGTACCGGTCACTCCGCCCTGGCCGAGCTGAACTACACCCCGGAAGACGAGAACGGCAAGGTTTCGATCCCGAAGGCCGTTGAAATCAACGAGGCCTTCCAGATCTCCCGTCAGTTCTGGGCCTGGCAGGTTCAGCAAGGCGTGCTGAAGAACCCGCGTTCGTTCATCAACTCCACCCCGCACATGAGCTTCGTGTGGGGCGATGACAACATCAAGTTCCTGAAAAAGCGCTACGAAGCCCTGCAAGCGAGCCCGCTGTTCGCCGGCATGCAGTATTCCGAAGACCCGGCTGTGATCAAGCAGTGGGTGCCGCTGATGATGGAAGGGCGTGACCCGAACCAGAAGATCGCGGCCACCTGGAGCCCGCTCGGCACTGACATGAACTTCGGCGAAATCACACGTCAGTTCGTTGCACACCTGCAAACCACGCCGAAATTCGACTTGAAACTGTCCAGCGAAGTGCAGGACATCACCAAGAACGAAGACGGCAGCTGGCGCGTCAGCTACAAGAACCTCAAAGACGGCAGCAAGACCGAAACCGACGCCAAGTTCGTGTTCATCGGCGCCGGCGGCGGTGCCCTGCACCTGCTGCAGAAGTCCGGCATTCCTGAAGCCAAGGAATACGCTGGCTTCCCGGTAGGCGGCTCGTTCCTGGTGACCGAGAACCCGACCATCGCCGAACAACACCTGGCCAAGGCCTACGGCAAGGCTTCGGTGGGCGCACCGCCGATGTCGGTTCCACACCTGGACACCCGCGTGCTGGACGGCAAGCGCGTGATCCTGTTTGGCCCATTCGCGACCTTCAGCACCAAGTTCCTGAAAGAAGGTTCGTACCTGGACCTGCTGACCACCACGACCACCCACAACGTGTGGCCAATGACCAAGGTCGGCATCAAGGAATACCCGCTGGTCGAGTACCTGGCAGGCCAGCTTATGCTGTCGGATGAAGACCGCATGAACGCCCTGAAAGAATACTTCCCGAACGCCAAGGCTGAAGACTGGCGCCTGTGGCAAGCCGGCCAGCGCGTGCAGATCATCAAGCGTGATGAAGCCGCCGGTGGCGTGCTGAAACTGGGCACCGAAATCGTCGCATCGCAAGACGGCAGCATCGCCGGCCTGCTGGGCGCCTCCCCAGGCGCTTCGACTGCCGCACCGATCATGCTGAGCGTGCTGCAGAAAGTGTTCAAGGACAAGGTCGCGACCCCTGAGTGGCAGGCCAAGCTGCACCAGATCGTACCGAGCTACGGCACTCAGCTGAACAACAGCCCTGAGAAAGTTGCAGAAGAGTGGGCCTACACCGCCAAGGTGCTGCAGCTGACTCCGCCACCAGCGGTGATCGCGCCGGCTGTGAAGCCAGTGACTGTCGATACTGCTGTGAAGGCTCCGAAGGCTAATGCTGCGAGTGATATGGCTCTGTAATTAGAGACCGGATCAAAAAAAGCCCACTGAACCGGCGACGGTCAGTGGGTTTTTTTGTGGGCTGGAAAATGATTCTGGAGGCATGATCGGCATTATGTTTGTAAGCGTCCGTCCAATACACCTTGCGCAACGAAACTGACCTGCACCGGGCTAGAATCCTAACCCAGCCGCGTCGGGGATGCTGGAAGCGATGCGTTAGGTGCAAATGGAAGTGCGTGGAGTGAGCAGTGGAGTCGAAGTCGGAGCGCCGATGGAAGGACAAGGGCCCCCTGATATCCCCCGCGATTTTGCCCATTGCTCTACAGACCCCGGGGGGACTAAATATTCCATGCCCGTCGTGATCGCTGTAATCACCAAGCGGTTCTTGGGGCGGAGAACATGGGGACGAAATTAAGTCCAAGCTATATGCGGCAGCGCCACCTGATTTATCGGTAAGCTACGCTTTTCGCTCGCTGTAAATCCACTCCTAACCACACTCTGATGACCAATATGCTTGACTGGGACAGCCTCCGTTTTTTCTTTGCCTTTGTTCATGAGGGCTCCTTAGCCGCTGCGGCTCGCTCGCTGGGGGTGGAGCACGCGACTGTGGCTCGCCGAATAGCTGCCCTTGAAGCCTCTTTGGACATGAAGCTGGTAGATCGTAGGGGTCGTGTCTACCAACTGACCGAGGATGGTGTGAGGGTAGGTGCATATGCAGCGCAGATGGAGTCTGCGTCACTTGCGCTCAGGCGATTCGCTGACGGGGGAGAAAACCGTATTGAGGGTGCGGTGATCTTGTCTGCACCTCCTGCATACCTCGGAACGTTGGTAGCTCGGCGACTTGGGGTATTGCGCGAGCGTTATCCCCGGTTGCAGCTGACGCTCGTCGGAGCCAAGTCCACTGCGTCGTTGGCAAGGAAAGAAACCGATATTGCCATTACCTTCAGCAGGCCGGATGAACAGAGTGTCGTCGCCAAAAGTCTCGGCTCATTGCGTTTTTACCCTCATGCTAGCGAGGACTACATTAGTCAACGTGAACCTGAAGAGTTCGAGTTCATAGGCTACGACCGTAGCATGGAGGATTCGGTACAGCAGCAATGGCTCCTGGATCGGCTGGAAGGAAGACCGCTTTCCGTCACCAGCAACGACCTGCGCATCCAGGCATTAGCTGCCGTAGGCAATGCTGGCATAGTTTTCCTTCCGGATTTTTTAGGCAAAGAATATGGGCTGGCAAGGGTTGATATGGATCACACACCGCTGGAACTACCCATCTGGCTCGCGTTTCATGAAGATTTACGCAGCTCTCTAAAAATCCGGGCGGTGCTTGATTTCCTCATGGAGGGATTAGTGCAGGCACAGGAACTGTGAATTTTTTCACATCTGGTTTGTGATTTTGATGAATGGGCCATCACGAAACATACCTCTACTCTGGGCTCCGAATTGAATTCCTGCCCACTGAGAGGCCCTTCACCAATGAGCAGTTCCCATCCCATAAAAAGCTCAATGGCTGTGTACCGTACAGCTTGGATCGTGACCGCGATTTTTATACTTTCAAATGCCGCTACGCCACTCTACAGCTTTTGGCAGCAGTCCCTCGGCTTCGCGTCGGGGGTGCTAACCGTAATTTTTGCCTGCTACATCATTGGTCTTCTTCTAACTCTCACCGTCGCTGGGCAGCTGTCCGACCACTACGGGCGCAAAGCCTTGCTTCTACCCTGTGTGGGGCTGGCTATCATTGCAGCGATTCTGTTCGATCAAGCGCACAGCATCGGCGTCTTGATGCTCGCACGCTTCCTCACCGGCGTTTCGGTGGGCCTCGTTGTATCTGGGGGTATGGCGAATGTCGTCGAGCATGCTCAGCCTCATCGCAAGCATTTTGCTTCGCTAATGGCATCTGTCGCGATGGTGGCCGGAGCGGGCACGGGGCCGCTATTGGCAGGGGTCGTTGCGCAATATCTTCCGAACCCGATCCACACAGTCTTCCGAGTGGAAATCGCGATTTTGTGCGTGGCGCTCCTAGCGCTACTCAATCAAAAAAACCAAAAGCTTGGGGGCGGTACGTTTAAAGCGCGCTTGCCCACCGTCGCTAAGGAAAACCTCGGCATCGTGCTATTGGGGATAGCGTTCTTCGGCCCTGGAATAACTTCGACATCATTCATCCTGTCGCTCGGCCCCAAGCTGATAGCGACTTTTCTAGGCGTGAATAGTCCCCTTGTCACGGGTTGTATGGCCTTTTCAATGTTCCTCGTCGCCGTAGGTGTGCAGTTTGCGGCGAAGCGATACAGCAGCCGTACCGTGTTTTTGCTTAGCGGGATCGGTACTGTCTTCTCAATGATTTTCGTGTGGATCGCGCTGGAAAGCGGTTCCGCTCCATGGCTGATCGTTTCCGCTCTGTTGGCGGGCGCCGGTCAAGGCTTGGGCCAGTTAGGTGGACTGATCCTTATTGCTGACCGCGTGCCTGCGCAGCGCAGAGCCGAAACCAACGCAGTGTTCAACATGGGAGGGTATGTGCCTGCTGGGGCGATCCCGGTGTTAACAGGTTACTTGATCGACTTTTGGGGGTTGAGCATTGGAATAAGCTCACTTGCGCTCATTATCGCGAGTCTTGCTTCTTTGGCGCTCACGCAGCTTTGGAGGCACGTCCCTAAGCAAAGTCAAACTCGTACACACGGCGAGGCCTAACGAGCCCACTTATGTGGCAGCAAATCGATAATCTGACTGGCGCGCTGGGTTGGCAAGCGCCTGAGGACGTCTTTCAGATAGGTGTATGGATCGTGCCCGTTCATGCGCGCAGACTGGATCAACAGGCATGATCCGTATGTTTATCTTAAAGACGTTCTGACACGCCTTCCGACGCAGCGGGCGAGTGAGATCGAAGAGCTTCTACCTCATAAATGGAGCGAATCACAGTCGGACTGGATTAGTGCGCGCTACGTCCCGAATAGGGCCATTCCAAGCGATGGGTGAGAGTAGGGATACTACGATAAGGAAAGCTACCTGGGACAGGTAGAACGGCTCCAGCCACTGTTGCTTCAATGCGACGTAAAAAGTGTTATGGGTTACGTCGACCAAAATAATCGCTATCGTAAGCACGATTCCGGCTCTTGGCTTGAGGAAAAGTAGCAGTGCTGCAAGCGGGTCAAAAAACGTAAGCGCCCCCCAGAAAATACGGCTGGCCAAGTAAGTGCCAGACCCGTATCCGTAGTCCCAGAGCAATCCATACGAAACGTCTGCACGGATGTGATTAACGGTTGCGATTAAAAGGCAGCATGCGAACAAAATTCTGACGGCGAATGACAATCTTGGCATAGCGTTATCTACATTCGTGATCTACGCCCTGCATGATAGCGGGATCGACCAACGACGCGTTGCAAACTGGGAAGGTGTGATCGCTGAACGCTTACGCTGAACCCACCTGCCTGATGCCTGCGCTTAGAGCGATGGAGTCCATCTATTGAGATGCCCTCTTGCGTCGGGCAAACTCCGGTTGCCTCATTGGCCGATTACAGGAGTTTACGGATGCCATTTCCACTGACGGAACATAATGCCTTGTTGGCCCTGAAGGGCGTAGGGCCGGCTGTTATCGCTCGCCTTGAGCAGATGGGCATTGACTCGCTAGCTGTGCTCGGTAAAGCGAATGCTTGTGACATCCTGGCTGAGGCATCGGCAGCAGTGGGATCGACTTGCTGGAAGAATAGCCCCCAAGCTCGGGCCGCCATTAACGCGGCCATTGAGCTTGCAAAGGACTCTTGGTTGAGCACACCTGGTGCGTAAAGCTGATCGCTTATTTCAATTGGTAAATCTGATTCGTGTCCATCAGCCAATCTCTGCTGAACGACTGGCTAGCCGAATTGGCGTTTCCGTTCGCTCAATCTATCGATACGTCGACGACCTTTCCTTCAGTGGAATCCCAATCTATGGTACCGCTGGCGTGGGGTATGCCTTGGATGCCGATTTTGAGATGCCGCCGTTAACGTTGAACAGACTCGAACTGGATGCATTGATGCTCGGGATGGAAATGCTCTCAGCTTCCGCCGATAACGATCTAAGTGCTGCTGCGAGGATGTTGTTGAGCAAAATCTCAGCGTCCATAGTCCATCATAAGGTTGACCCCAGCGCGGCAAAAATCAGGGCACTTGGAACAACACCTTCCTCGACGCGTGGTCATTTGGCAACCCTTCGAAATGCCATCGAAAACGCTCAGGCGCTGAAGATAACTTATACCAGCCTGGACGGTGCGGTTTCGCAACGCCTCATTTCCCCCCTTGGCCTTTTCTACTGGGGAGGAAAGTGGACGGTTGGAAGCTGGTGTAGTACCAGGGTGGCTTACCGCGATTTTCGGGTCGATCGTATAGCCTCCATCGTTATTGCTCAACGACCATCACCCGACAATCCTGCCCTTGATCTCCAAGCGTATATGAAGCACCAGGCAAGCCAGTGGAAAGCGATCACCACTACTGACACTACGCTGTCAGTATGAGCTACTGATAATTGGGACTTCCAAACACACAGCAGGTCATCCCTATGCAGCGCTCATCTCATGTACTCGAATTAGCCATTTTCAAGGTCAAACAGGAATGCGTTGCGCAAGTGCCAGTACTTCGCGCGAGGCTTCGTGAAACGTTAAAGACCTTTCCGGGTTTGATTGAGTACCACGCGTACTGCCCTATGAGCGACGACCGAATCTTCGCGGACTTGGCAATGTGGGACAGTCTTGAGAACGCACAAAAAGTGGCAAAGGCGTTCAACGATGGAGATCCGAGATTCTCCGAGTATATGTGCGCTATTGAAAACCTGACGTTCATGAGTCATCTCGTTCCAGAGATGAGTTGACCCCAACGGTCTGCCAGAGCAGGCAAGAGACACCGATGCCTTTGCTGTCAGGCATCGGTGTTGTCACTTTCAGTGTCAGTGTTCTCAGATCACCTATTGCTAGGTAAATATGCAGCGTCCCGCCAGGCTTTTGATGACTTTTTGTTGGTTTGAAAGCGGTAATTAGCCTCAAGTTTTTCCATATTCCATGGGGCTTGCACTTCACAACTCACCTCGCTAACCTTGGCCCGTCGCTGCCAATTCAGCGAACGGGTGTGGTAGCCCGGTTTCTTCATAGACCCAGAACGCCTCAGGGCGTTTTTTTGTGCTGGCTGCTTTGTGGCGGCTGTGCATGGGAGGCTTCGGCCTGCCGGGTTCCTATGACCGGTCTACCACCCTGTGTACAGCCGTCTCCCTATTTTGCGTGGTAGCGGATGGGGAGGGGCTCACTTCATAGGAGCTTCACAATGATAAAACCAACTCCGAATCCCCCTGAAACGGACGCGCAGATAGACGCCGATTCCGAGTCCTCATCTCGCAAGCCCCAAATGACCGACCGCCGTCCCAACCCCATCTTCACCATCGCCCCCAACGTCAACAACGAGACCCTCCTGGTTCATGCCTGTGAAACCCTTGCCTCGGCCAGTGTCATGGCCAGTGAACTGGCTTTTATCCTCTCTGGCCCAAAATGTAATTTGGCACTGGGGGTTCAACAGATGATTGCCTTGGCGGAACTATCGGTGAACCGCGTGCTGGATCAGGTAGATCCGCAGTAGCAGGCGAGGGCGGTTTTAGCCTGATGTGAAAAAGCCCACTGAACCGGCGACGGTCAGTGGGCTTTTTTTGGGTTCTTCACGCAATCCCGGGAAACTGTAGGAGCCAGCTTGCTGGCGATGGACTCAAGTACGCCGCGTTTATCCGGTTCACACGCGTTATCGTTATCGACCATCGCGAGCAATCGAGCGTCGACCGGCTGCTCCTACAGAGGACCACATTCGCTTAACTGAACAGCATTGCTCTCTATGCCGCACGCTTCGGCAGCCCCTGTCATCAATTGCCAAGTCACTGACGCTTAATGTGAAGCAACCCGCTTGCACGTGACGATACTGGTTTGTTTACCGACCTCGAACCGTAAAGCGAAACCGCATTGGCACATGAAGTCCTGCCTCACTACTCTGATGGGGGACTGTCAGTTGCATCTCAATAAAACAATCAGAGAGAGCGCAGAATGAAGTTCAGTTTCGTAGACAGCAACCAGCCGAGCCGCCGGCGGGTTTTACGCGATGCATTCACTTTGGCTTTGGCGGCCTCGCCGTTGGCAAACCTAGCCAAGGCAGCAGACGAAAACGCTGAAGAAGTGACCTTTGCCGCTGGCCCACGACCGTTGGTGCAATACCCGCAAAAACGCCCGTTGACCCTGGTGACCACTCGACCGCCGCACCTGGAGACGCCGTTCCCGGTGTTCAACGAAGGGCCGATCACGCCCAATGACGCCTTTTTCGTGCGTTATCACCTGGCCAATTTCCCGACCAGCATCGATCCCGACAGCTACCGTCTGACGATCAAGGGTTCGGTCGATACGCCGCTGTCGCTATCTCTTGCCGAGCTCAAGGCCCTCGCCGAACCGGTGGAAGTGGTGGCCGTCAATCAATGTTCGGGTAACAGCCGTGGCTTCTCGATGCCGCGGGTGTTTGGCGCCCAGTTGGGCAATGGCTCGATGGGCAATGCGCGGTGGGTGGGGGTGCCGCTCAAGGCGGTATTGGAAAAGGCCGGTGTGAAAGCCGGTGCCGCGCAAGTGACTTTCCGTGGGCTCGACAAACCCGTGCTGCCGAGCACGCCGGAGTTCATCAAGGCGCTGGACATCAGCCATGCCATGGACGGCGAGCCGATGATTGCCTGGTCGATGAATGGCACCGACCTGCCATTTCTCAACGGTTACCCGATTCGTCTGGTGGTGCCGGGCTATTTCGGCACGTATTGGGTCAAGCACCTGAGTGAGATCGAGGTCATCGACCATACCTATGACGGTTTCTTCATGGCCAAGGCGTACCGGGTTCCGGATAACGATTGCTTCTGCATTGCCCCCGGCACCACGGCGGCGAAAACCCGGCCGATTTCCAGGCTGCCGGTGCGCAGTTTCATCACCAGCGTTAAACACGGCGATGTATTGCCGCTGAACAAAAGCGTGGTGCTCAAGGGCATCGCGTTCGACGGTGGCGTTGGGGTCAACAAGGTGGAGGTGTCGATCGACGGCGGAAAAATCTGGCGCGAAGCTGCGCTTGGGCAGGACCTTGGCCGTTTCTCCTTCCGTGAGTGGACACTGCCGATCACCTTTACCAGCAAGGGCGCCACGCAGTTGATGGTACGGGCCAGCAACAGTGCGGGCGAGACTCAGCCGCTGCAGGCGGACTGGAACCCCGGTGGCTACCGCCGCCACGTCGTCGAAACCAGCCACGTGACCGTCGCCTGAGGAGGACTGCATGAAACTTGTGAAACTCATGAGCACCGTGCTGTGCGCGGTTCAGGTTGGTCTGGCCAGCATGGCGGGTGCAGCGCCACTGTCGATCACCTTGCCGCCCGAAACGGCGGCGCTCAAGCCCAGTACGTTGCCGGGCTACCCATTGGCGCAGCAGAAGTGTTCGATATGCCATTCGGCCGATTACATCAACTTCCAGCCGCCTGGCATGAGCCTGGCGCAATGGACTGCTGAAGCAGGCAAGATGCAGCAGGTGTACGGTGCGCCGATCAGCGACCAGGAGGTGAAGGTGATCGGCGCCTATCTGGCAGTGACCTACGGCAGTGCCCAGGCGAGCGATGCCGATGTTCAGGCGGCCTCGAACCCGCCGACGGATCAGCCACCGACGGTGTCGGTAGCGAAAGTCGCCTCGGCCTTGCTCCAGGACAACGCCTGCCTGTCCTGTCACGCGGTCGACCACAAGGTCGTCGGCCCGGCCTATCACGATGTGGCGGTCAAGTATGCCAATGACCCGCAGGCACTGGCCCGGGTAATGTCGAGCATTCAGCACGGCGGTAGCGGCAAGTGGGGGGATGTGCCCATGCCACCGTTCGCGCAGTTGAGTTCGGACGACCTGAAGAGCCTGGCGACGTACATCATGAAGCAGTGAATCAGCGTTAGCCTGATGCGAAAAAGCCCACTGAACCGACAACGGTCAGTGGGCTTTTTTGGGGGCGCAGGTTTGTTCAAGACATCTAGTTGGTTGCACTGAAGCGCTTTAGAATGTCCTGGTACATCTTGGTCCGTCGATGATCCTGGCCATAACCGCCAGCAGCGGCAACGGTGCCGGCCTGGACGTGGTCCAGGTACTTGAAGATTTTGCCGGGCGACAGAAACACGACCTTGTAGCCAAGTCCGATCACCCGGTCTTGCAACTCATAACCGGGCACACGGTCGTCGATCTGAAAATGCAGACCCTGCTGCTTCATCAGCCTGCAATTCCATAGCGTGCAAAAGCTTTTCAAGTAAGTTTCTCTGTAGGGTTTTGGCTCTTTTGATCGCAGGCCGAGCGATTGCTTGAGGCGCCGGTAATGGTGCTTGAGCAGGCGTGAAGTGAAGCGCCACACGGTCCTTGGCAGTCCGCGGTTGAGTTGTTCCGTGCAACCGACCGCTGCGACGTTTCGATCTTTTGTGCAGTGGTCCATCATCATCGCGAAGACGTTTGCATCGAAGACAAACGTGTCGGTGTGCATCAGGAACAGATAGTCGGTATCAACCCTGGTCAGTGCCATGTCCAGCGCCTTGCCATGGGCGATGTGGCCCGGCTCTTTGGTGGGGGCATCCCGTTCGACCAGATTGATCCAGTCGAGTGAGCGCAAATACTCGACGCTGGCGTCCGCCGAACCGTTATCCACCACCCAGACCGGGATTGCGGCTTTGCGTACAGGCTCGCGCAATAGGTCCAGGCAGATCCTGGTCAAATCAAGGGTTTTGTAATTAACCAGAACGATGCTGAACGGTGGCTTGGCGTTTGTATCGACACTACCCATCTTCGAAATGCTCGACGACTTAAAAGCGTCGAAGACTAACAGAGGCAACCTTAGCCCAGGCTTAATTTCACCTGGGCCGTTGGTGTCGAGGCGGGCACAGGGTTTTGAGCCGCTTGCCAGGGGCGCAGGCTATCGCTGCCTGACGCCCTCGAATGTGCCAGTGCGCACCTCGCCACTGCGGATGTAACGGGCGATCAGCACGCCCCCGGGCGAGCTGATCGAGTTGAGCAAGGTGAAGGCCGACGCTTGTGCATTGTCGTCGAACAAATGCTTGCCGCGCCCCAGCAGGATGGGATGAATCATCAGCCGCAACTCGTCCACCAGGCCGGCGGCAAGCAGTTGGCGCACCAGTTCGCCGCTGCCTTGGGTCAGTAGCTGAGGACCGTCCTGGCGCTTGAGCGCGCTGATCGCGTCGACCAGGTTGCCCTGCAGCGCATGACTGTTCTGCCAGGCCAGCGAATCGGCGCGATGGGTGGCCACGTGCTTGGGTACGCCGTTGAATAGATCAGCAATGGTGTGGTGAGTGGAGTCGGCCTGAATGTGTGGCCAATAGGCGGCGAAGATGTCGTAGGTACGACGTCCCAGCAGCAACTCGAACGGCTGGGAGAACAGGTCCTGTACGGCCTGACCGGTGGTTTTGTCGGCGTAGGGGACGATCCAGCCACCGAAGCGGAATCCACCACTGGTGTCCTCTTCAGGCCCGCCGGGCGCTTGCATGACGCCGTCCAGACTCACGAACGCGGCAACGGTGAGTGTGCGCATGTTCTTCTCCTGATTCATCCGGATGAAAAAGTTCAGGCAGGGAAATCTGCGATCCCTTGGGACCATTCCCTGATAGATAGTCGAACCGGACGCTGTGAAATCGACAACAAGCTGCGCGGTTTTCTATTTCTCGTGGGAATGCATTGCGATAAGCCCCTGTTTTCCAGTGGCCGCTGGTGGACGCACGATGTAATGCGGTAGCCAGTCAGTCGAAGATCTGCGATCTGATTTGTTTCGCCCGGTTTTCGATGATGAGCGACGCAGGGTAGGCACTGGCTCGCTCTGGTCTGTCTGTATGGACCACTTACGATAGTGTAGTGTCGGAGCCACAAAGGATGTTCCAGGCTTTTCGTTTCTTCCCAGGATGGATGTTTACCCAATGCTCAAGTTCAATGCTCATCTCGGTTTTCAATTCAATGAATTGCCTTTTCTGCAACGCATCGAAGCCGCCGCCGCCGCTGGATTTCGGGCGGTGGAGTTTCCGTCGCCCTATGAATTCGACGCCAGTCTCCTGGCCGACCACTTGGCTCAATACGCTCTTCCTCTGATTCAGTTCGCTGCACCGGCGGGCGTCACCAAAGGCATTGCAGCCCTGCAAGGCAAGGAAGAAGAGTTTCGCGCTGGCCTGGTCCAGGCCGCCCGTTATGCAAAGGTGCTGGCTTGTTCGGATGTCCACATCATGTCTGGAGTTACGACGCAGGATGAGGCTGCGCTTATCTTCGGGAGCAACCTTGCGTATGCAGTCAAGTACTTCGAAGATCAGGGGTTGCGGCCCCTGATCGAAGTGATCAGTTCGAAGGAAATGCCGGGCTACTACATGTCTGACTTCAGCAGGGCGCAACAGGTGCTGGAGACCTTCCCGAGTGTCGGGCTGATTCTCGATCTTTACCATGCCCAGCTTTTGACCGCAGACGCAGCAGATGTTCTGGCTCGATTTTATGACCGAACCGTCCATGTGCAAATTGCTGACTGTCCGGGTCGTCACGAACCGGGAACGGGGAGCATCGACTTTGCTGCCTTGTTCGCGGCGCTGGAGCAGCGTGGCTACCCAGGATGGATCGGGTGTGAATACCGTCCTTCCGTCTCTACCGTTGCGAGCCTGGACTGGATCAAGCAGCTAGGTGCTTAGCACTTGCGGGCACCCGTTACCCTGATGCACTCCTCAGGTGGAGAAATTTGAAAGGCGCTCGATGTACCGACTGCACTGACAACGAGCTGGCATTCAAGGCCGTCTGTAATGACAGCTGAGTTGTGTTGCACACGAGTCAGCTTCCAATAAATGGGAGATTCTCTTCTCGAATGACGCGAGCGGCATCATCGTATAGAAACGGGAGAAACATATAGCGGCGACCTTGGGTTACAGGCGTGGCTTCGTGCAAAAGTGAACACGAAAACACCACAGCCCCTCCTGTTGGAGCGCTGTAAAGCGCTTTTCCAAACTCTGGAAAATGCAGAAAACCGCCTTCGTACTCTCCGGAATTAAGAAACAGGGAAACGGCAAAACGGCGATGCGCTGTACCCTTCGTGGTGTTATCCCTATGGGGCCGGAAATGCCCGCCTTCATCGCTGTTGTAGCAGGCCACCAGATAGCGCTCCATTCGAGTGGCATTGAACTGGAACGCTTTGTGTAGCTCTGGAAGCAAACGGTCGGCTATACGCAGCGAGCATGCTTTGGATAGAGCCTTGTCTTCAATAACGCAGTCACGACGTTGCTTGTGGCCATGGTCGGTGATGTAGACGGTTTTACCCGACTGCTCCATCATAAACCCGGATTCCTCTCCGCCACGTTCGTCGTAATAACGTATTAGTGCTTTACACAGCTTGGGCTCAAATATACGGGGAATCACCAGGACAGGGGCGTGTGGTGTGGCGGCATGTGGCGCAGCCAGTGCGGGTAATCTATCCAGAAAGCGCATTAACGAGGGTATATGGTTATCAACCGGTGCCTCTATCGGGATGATGGCCAGGAAACGCAGCGCAGGATCCAGCACGCAGGTCATTTGCCTGATGCTGCCGTCTGGCTGCAATGTACCGTAGAGCTGACTGACTGACCGATCGAAGTCCCAGATGAAGCGCATGCCAGGTATCGCACTTTCTACCCGCTTCAGCTTTTCATCCTCGGGATCTACGGAAACACCAAAGAAGCAGACGTGATCGTCATTGAACCGCTGGCGATGGGCCCGAACACCCTCCAGAACTTTAATTGATGCAGGATCAGCCGCAGAACCAAAAAAACAAAGCACTACATACCGACCGCCAATGGTGTCGAAACAAAAGCGCTCTCTTTGTTGAGTGCGGCAATGGAACCAAGGGGCAGGTCCACCGACTGAAAACGCTGTAGCGCGCATCACAACTCCTTGCCGGCAGGCAGTGGATCGCTATCAGGAATAAAGTCAGGAGACTCACGCCGAGCACTGCTTCTTCCCCAAAGGTACCGCGTACAAATGGGCTTACGGTACCGCATCACTACGATGCCGATGCGGGAAAAGCGCCAGGCACTCGAAGCTTGCAGGTAAAACTAGTTCAGTCTTGTCGAAGCTGCCCAGAGCGCAGATCGCGATTGCTCCTTCATGACTGGTATCCAGGGGCGATTCACCGCCTGTTTCCAGCGTTATGCACCAAGTGCGCACCACAGGGATCTGACCCGATACTTTAAGCTGATATCATTCAAGCACTTGCAAAAGGAGTAGGAAAACATGAACCGTCGTAAAAAAATAAACCAGTTGTTAAAGGCTAACGCCAAAAAAGCCAGTGCCAAATTGGCACCGAAAAGCAAGTCAAAATACATCAGTAAAGCGGACCGATTGAAACTGGCTGCTGAGTCCAGTCAGGACTCCAGCATTTGCGCTGAGAGCTGATCCATATCGTCGTTCGCCACAAGAAGGGCGGGTATGGCGTTTGAGAGAGCCCTGCACCGAACTTTGTGAAAGCGACACGCGTTGAAATTTCCTGCCGCAATCCCGCTCATCCACGGCGGTTTGTGCGAAAGCCCACACGGTTACCCAAGGTTTTTGCACGAATCTTCACCGCTGTCGCTCGTATCATTTCACTCGGTAAATCCGGTGAGCATTGCGATGACAAAAAAAACAACGTTGTGGGACATCAGTCCACCCTTGAGTACCGAAACGCCGACCTGGCCGGGTGACACGCCGTTCCAGGAGGAACGCGTCTGGACCTACGGTCCCGAGTGTCCGGTGAATGTCGGACGCATCACCCTGTCGCCGCATACCGGCGCCCACGTCGATGCACCGCTGCATTACAGCGCTGATGGTGCGCCGATTGGCGATGTGGCGTTGGACGTCTATATCGGGCCTTGCCGCGTTTTGCATTGTCTGGACAGCGGCGAACTGGTGCAGCCCGGGCAATTGCAAGGACGTTTGCACGACGTGCCCGAGCGCGTGCTGCTGCGCACCTATCGACAAGCGCCGCTGACAGCCTGGGATTCAGGGTTCACGGCCGTTGCCAGGGAAACCATCGACTTGCTGGCGAGCCTTGGTGTGCGGTTGATTGGCATCGATACGCCCTCACTGGACCCCCAGCAATCCAGGACCATGGATTCACACGGTGCCGTGGCCCGCCATCACATGGCGATTCTTGAAGGCATCGTGCTGGACGATGTCCCGGAAGGCGATTATGAATTGATCGCCTTGCCGCTGCGCTTTGCTCATCTGGACGCCAGTCCGGTCAGGGCGATTCTGCGGCCGCTGAGTACGTCGCAACGCGGGTAACCCATTCAACAGATCCGAAGTGGACGCCGGAACCGGGCACCAACCTGGCTCCCGGTTCCGGCGCCCCATTCGGGTGAGCGATGTCAGGCATTACTCTCGGTGAATTTTTCGTAGTACAGGTGCACGCTGTCCAGTGCCTGGGCCTGTAACCAGGTTTTGATCGACTCAACCATCGGCGGTGGCCCGCAGACGTACATATCAACCTCGCCATCGCGCAGTTCAGCGGCGTCGAAGTGCTCGGCAATGTAGCCGCGCTTGCCGGTCCAGTGCGGTGACGGCTCGCTGACCACCTCGGTGTAGCGCAACCCCGGGATGCGTTGCGCATACGCGTGGATGCGCGCCTGCTCGCACAGGTCGGTCGCATCGCGCACACCGTAGTACAAATGCACGGGTTGCTCGCAGCCGCGTTCGGCGAGCTCGTCGAGCATGCCCAGCAATGCAGAAAGACCGGTGCCACCGGCCACCAGGATCAGCGGCCTGGCGACGTGTCGCAGATAAAAAGCCCCCAGCGGTGCCTCCAGAACGATTTGGTCGCCCACCTGACAGCGTTCGCGGATGTAGTTGCTCATTACCCCGTCGGGAAGCAGGCGAATCAGAAACTGCAGCTGATTGCTGGCGCTCGGCCGATTGGCGAACGAATAAGAGCGCTTGTTCTCGGTGCCCGGGATCCGCAACCGGGCGTATTGTCCCGGCAGGAAATCCAGTGATTGCCCGACCTGACCCAGATCCAGATGCAGGATCGCGGTACTGGCCGAGACCTGTTTGACGTCGCTGACCGTTGCCGTGAGTTGATCGGGGCCGGCGGCATTGCACAGGCTGGAGGCGAAGTCGAAATAGAACGCCGCGTCGGATTTGACCCGTGTCTGGCAGGTGAGCATTTTGCGTTGTTGCAGGTCCTGGCTGGAGAGGGCTTCCTCATCCACATAGTCCTGGCTGTAATCGCCCGACTCGCAACGCCCCTGGCAGGTTCCGCAGACGCCTTCGCGGCAATCCAGGGGAATGTTGATGCCATTGCGCAGGGCGGCGTCGAGCAGGATTTCGTTGGGTTGTACGGGAAAGAACAGCGTTTTGCCGTCGGCAAAGCTGAACGCGACCTTATGGTTCATGCCCCGGTCTCCTTGGATTCAGATGTGGTAGAAATCGAGTACCGAGTTGATGGTGTCGTTGAGCAGCAGCACATGCTTGCGAGTGATCAGCCAGCTATCGGCGTGTGGCGTGAGGTGATAGGTCGCGCGGCCGAAAAACTGCTCGGATGTCGCCAGGCGGTAGTACAACGTGTGCCAGTTCAGCCGCACCTCCAGCTCGCCGTTTGCAAGCTCGCCGATCCGCACGTTGTTGATCTGATGCAAGGTGCGCGGCATTGGCGTCGAGGACGCGGACTTGCCGGTGCGCAGGCGGAACACGCGGTCTTCCAGGCCTGAACGATTGGGGTAATAGATCAGCGACATTTCGCGTTTGGGGTCGCGGGTGTAGACGTGTTCGGAGTCCCATTGCGGCACGTGGAACTCGCTGTGCTCGGCGAACAGCTGGATGTAGGCATCCCAGTCCTGAGCGTCGCACAGTTCGGACTTGCGATAGAAAAACTGTTCGATCTGGTACTGCAATTGCGCATTCATCATTGCACCTCACGGAGTTTCAGGGATTTCGCGTCCAGGCCATCGAGCAGGAATTGCTGCCAGTTGCGGTGCTGGTTGACGTAAAGCCCTTCGTGGGTGAATTCGGTGCCGGTCATGGCCGGGGCAATGCCGATCGCTTCGCTGTTGGGCGTGGCACCAGTGGCCCAGCGGTGACTGCCGCGGGAAATATCGCTCCAGCGTTCCAGGCGCGCCTGAAAGCCACGCTGGGCTTCACGGAACTCCACCAGGTCATCCGGTGTGCCCAGGCCCGAGACGTTGAAGAAGTCCTCGAACTGGCGAATGCGGTTTTCGCGATCGGCATCGGACTCGCCCTTGACGCCGATGCATTGGCTGACGATTTCGGTCTTGTTCCATGCCACCGGGCGGATGATGCGCAATTGCGAGCTGATCTGATCGAGGAAAAACAGGCTCGGATAGATATTCAGGTTACGCAGGCGATGCATCATCCACTCGGCCTTTTGCTGGCCGTGTTCTTCGATCAGGCGCGGCATGATCGTCGCGTAGCCGGAGCGCACCGACGGGTTGGGCATGTCGCTGAACAGCAGGCTGTGGCCATTGTTGAAGGCGAACCAGCCGTCATCGGTATTGGCATCACCGGCGCCGAGCTTGCTGTAGTCGAGGGTGCCGCTGGCGGCGGTGCCGTTCTCGCTGTTGACCTGCTGGCGGTGCTGCACCGTGGCCACGTAGTTGTAGTGGACCGTGCTGACGTGATAACCATCGAGGCCGTTTTCGTTCTGCAGTTTCCAGTTGCCGTCGTAGGTGTAGGCCGACTTGCCGGGCAGTACCTCCAGCTCACCGGTCGGTGACTGGGCGACCATCATGTCGAAGAACACTTTGGCGTCGCCGAGGAAGTCTTCCAGGCTGTTGTCGGCGTGCACATCCAGGCTGATGAAGACGAAACCCTTGTAGCTCTGGATGCGGGCTTTCTTCAGGCCGCGGGTGGCTTTGTCGAAGCCTTCCGGGTACTCGCCCGGCGCCTTGACCTTGACCAGGCGACCATCGCTTTTGTAGCACCAGGCATGGAACGGGCAGGTGAAGGTCGACTGATTGCCCTTGCCGACGCGGGTCAGCGTCGTGCCGCGATGCTGGCAGGCATTGATCAGCGCATTGAGCTGACCATCACCGTCGCGGGTAATGATCATCGGCTGGCGGCCGGCGCGCATAGTCACGAAGTCGTGGTTGTTGGCCAGCTCGCTTTCGTGGCAGGCGTAGATCCAGTTCTTTTCGAAGATCAGTTCCATCTCCAGATCGAACAGCTGCGGCTCGGTGAAGATGTCCCGGGCGATGCGGAATACGCCCTCTGCCGGGCGGAAATCCAGGCAGCTTTGGATAAACGCTTTCCACTGCTCGACGTTTTTTTCGCCACTCATGGTGTGCACCTTTTTTATTGGGCTAATCGGTGCGCTCATTAGAGGAGCGGGGCGGGTGGCGGTCTATCCGATAAGTTGGCGAAGGCAGTCCGTAAAATTGGGGGGCCGGTAACAGTTGGTTGGGCAGCGATGACACAAATCCCGCACCAGGTGATAAACGGCTGCACCTGATTGCGCCAATCAGATACTGTTTTGCAATGCGCCGAGTGCTGATCGAGTGCTTTTGCGGCTTTGTCAGCCATGTCTTATCCGCTTAGTTACCGATCACTATCCGTTAAGTGGGCGCCGACGATTTATGGCGTGGAAGTTGCTCCTTTCCCGCCTGGTACGCGCCGTCAGAGCGCGCCGAAAATATTGCCTGTGAGTGCACCGTGATGAGCAGCAAAGTGGATCCGCAGTTTCGCGACATTCGTGTCGACAGCGATGACCTGGAGGCCGCCAGAAGCTGGATGTCCGGTATCTGCGGGCCCCATCGACTGGTGAGCGCGACCCCCGAACGGATTCGCTTTCATCACAACGCCAACATGTTCAAATCGATGGCCACCACCCTGGGTACTATCGAATACGGCACCGATGTCACCATCGATATCGAAGACGCCGAGCACTTCAGCAGCTACAGCCTGAGCTTGCCGCTGGTGGGCCAACAGGAGCTGAGCAAGGATGGCAGCGTGCTCAGGTCCGACCGCGATCAAGGGGTCATCGTGTCGCCCAATGAAAACCAGCTGCTGGCGATCTCCGGTGACTGTCGCAAGGTTCAGGTGGTGATTACGCGTATCGCGATGAGCGAAGCGCTGGAGGGGATGTTGCAACGGCCTCTGGACGCGCCGCTGCGCTTCGAGCCGGTGATGGATGCGATCGATGGCGCATCGGCGTCGTGGTGGCGCATGGCGCGTTACTTCATCGACGAGCTTGCGCGCAGCAGCGAACTCTTCGAACAGGTGGCCTTCACCCGGGACATTGAAAGCTCGCTGATCAAAGGCTTGATCCTGGCCCAGCCCAACAACTATTCGCAGGCGCTGCGGGACGTGCTGGGCGTGAAGTTGCCGCACTACCTGATCAGGGCTCGACAGTACATCCACGACAACGCCCGCGAAGCGTTGCATCTGGAGGACATCGAGGCCGCTGCCGGCGTTTCGCGCTTCAAGTTGTTCGATGCGTTCAAGAAGTACTTCGCCATGTCGCCAATGGTCTACCTGAAAAAGTACCGCTTGAACGCCGTGCGCCAGGAGATTCTTGAGCACGGTTCGGCACGCAATATTTCCGGGATCGCGATGGGCTGGGGGTTCATGCACCTGGGGCGTTTTTCCACCGAGTACCGCAAGCTGTTCGACGAAACCCCGAGCATGACGTTGCAGCGCAACGAAGCCCGGCGCCTGCACGGGCTTTGAAGGTCGGCGTCCTTACTTGCGTACCACCAGATCCAGCAATTGCTCACGCTCCTTGATTTTTTGCAGGACGATTTCCGAACGTATATCGGTGACGCCGGCGGTGCGGTTGAGGTGGTTGACGATGAAATCCGAGAAATGTTTGAGGTTGCGGGCCTGTACCCGCAACACATAGTTGCTCGCCCCGGTAACCACATAGGCGGTGACCACTTCCGGCCACTGCTGAACCTTCTTGATGAAGGTCTCGTGCCAGTCCTCGACGTCCTGTCGCAGCGACACATGAACGATGGCTTCCAGTTCAATGCCCAGCCGTTCGGCGTTCAGCACCGCGCGATAGCCGGTGATGATTCCTTCGCTTTCCAGCAGGCGCAAACGACGCAGGCAAGCCGACGGTGACAAGGCGACTTTCTCCGCCAATTCCTGATTGCTGATGCGGCCATCCTGTTGCAATTGATGCAGGATTCGCAGGTCTGTCGAGTCAAGATTCATGGTTTGAATAAATCCGCGTTTATTGGGGTTTGATTCGAATATTCTGCGAAATAACTACTACATGACCGGTTACTTTGCACGAAAATTCTTCAAAGGTTCGTTCATTATCTCTCCACCGAAAGGCAAGTGAAGCGCCTTGAATCAGGGCGCCTGAACCGGCTGATGCAACCTGCCCGGATGGCGTCGCATAACAAAAAACAGGACACCCGATGACGACAAGAAACAGTTGCCTGGCACTTGATGCCCAGGACGCGCTGGCACCCCTGCGCCAGCAGTTTGCGCTCCCCGAGGGCGTTATTTATCTCGATGGCAATTCCCTGGGCGCGCGGCCGGTCGCTGCATTGGCGCGGGCGCAAGCGGTGGTCGCCGAGGAGTGGGGCAATGGCTTGATCCGCAGCTGGAACAGCGCAGGCTGGCGCGAACTGTCCGAGCGTCTGGGCAACCGCCTGGCGGGCTTGATCGGTGCGGGGGAGGGTGAAGTCGTGGTGACCGATACCACTTCGATCAACCTGTTCAAAGTGCTGAGCGCCGCTTTGCGCGTACAGGCCACCAGGTCGCCGCAGCGACGGGTGATCGTCAGCGAGTCGAGCAATTTCCCCACCGACCTGTACATCGCCGAAGGCCTCGCGCAGATGCTGCAACAGGGTTATACCCTGCGCCTGGTCGACAGTCCTGAAGCGTTGCCGCAAGCGATTGACCAGGACACGGCAGTGGTCATGCTCACCCACGTCAATTACAAGACCGGCTACATGCACGATATGCAGGCCCTGACCGCGCTGACTCACGAATGTGGCGCGCTGGCAATCTGGGACCTGGCCCATTCCGCGGGCGCGGTACCGGTCGACCTGCATCGGGCGGGTGCCGATTACGCCATCGGCTGCACCTACAAGTACCTCAATGGCGGGCCGGGCTCGCAGGCCTTTGTCTGGGTTTCGCCACAGTTGTGCGATCTGGTGCCGCAGCCACTGTCCGGCTGGTTCGGCCACTCGCGGCAGTTCGCCATGGAGTCGCATTACGAGCCGAGCAGCGGCATCGCGCGCTACCTGTGCGGCACCCAGCCGATTACCTCTTTGGCGATGGTCGAGTGCGGCCTGGACGTGTTCGCCCAGACCGACATGGCCAGCCTGCGCCGCAAATCCCTGGCCCTGACCGACTTGTTCATCGAATTGGTCGAGCAGCGTTGCGCGGCTCACGAACTGAAGTTGATCACGCCGCGTGAGCACGCCCGGCGTGGCAGCCATGTCAGCTTCGAACACCCCGAAGGTTATGCGGTGATCCAGGCCCTGATCGAGCGTGGCGTGATTGGTGATTACCGCGAGCCACGCATCATGCGTTTCGGTTTCACCCCGCTGTACACGACCTTCACCGAAGTCTGGGATGCGGTACAGATTCTCGGCGAGATCCTCGACCAGAACACCTGGTCGCAAGCGCAATTCCAGGTTCGTCACAGCGTGACCTGAACCCTGCGGCGTCCGTTTCCTGCTGCGGGTATTTCCCCGCGGCGGGGTTTCTCTCGCCCAATCATCAGTTCTGCAATCACAATAATAAGGAGCACGCAGAATGAAACTGTCCCTCTGGCCTGCCTTGCCGCTCGCCATCTCCAGTTGCCTGGGCCAAATGGCCTGTGCCGCAACCGACAACGGATTTGTCGAAGACAGCAGCCTGACCCTGACCAACCGTAACTTCTATTTCTACCGCAATAACCTCAACAACCCGGGCGGTCAGAACTATCGGGACGAGTGGGCCCACGGGATCATGCTCGATTACCGCTCCGGCTACACCCAGGGAACGGTGGGGTTCGGGGTCGATGCTTATGCGCAGTTGGGCCTCAAGCTCGACAGTGGCAAGGGACGCACGGGCACGGGTTTGCTGCCGGTCGATGCCGATGGCCGTCCCGAGGATGAGTATTCCGAAGCGGGTGGTGCGGTGAAGGCGCGGATTTCGCAGACCGAGCTCAAGTACGGCAACCTGACACCGCTCAACCCGGTGTTCGGCACTGGCAATGCGCGTCTGTTCACCAGTGTTGCCACCGGCTTTCAGTTGACCAGCAATGAACTCAAGGCATTGCAACTGGACATCGGTCACTTCACCGCTGGCAACGACAGTAATTCGACCAATGCCAATGGCGCGCTCAAAGCGCTGTACGCCGGCGTGGAAACCCGCAGCGTCGATTATCTGGGCGGCAGTTATGCCCTGAGCGATCAACTGAGTGTCAGCCTGTACGGTTCGCAGTTCACCGACATCTGGCGCCAGTACTACGCCAATACCAACTACACCTTTGCCCTTGGCGAAGGCCAGTCGCTGAACCTGGATTTCAATCTCTATCGCACCAACGACAGCGGCCAGAGCCTGGCCGGCAAGATCGACAACACCACCTGGTCGCTGGCCACCGCGTACAGGTTCGGCGCCCATCGAGTGACCCTGGCGTACCAGCGGGTCGATGGCGATGAGCCGTTCGATTACCTGGGGTTCGATCAGCAACCGGGCACCTCGATCTTTCTCGCCAACTCGATTCAGGTCCTCGACTTCAACGCCCCCAACGAACGCTCCTGGCAACTGCGTTATGACCTGGACATGGCACCTTTCGGCGTGCCGGGTCTGAGCTTCATGTCGCGTTACGTCAGTGGTGACCATATCGATGACAGCCATTACGACGGCGGACCCATTGGCGCCTATGGACGTTACGGCGATGACGGCAAGCGCTGGGAGCGCGACCTCGAGGCACGCTATGTCGTGCAGTCGGGCAAGGCCAGGGATCTTTCAATACGCGTGCGTCAGGCCAGTGTGCGTTCCACCGCGCAGGTCGCCCGTGCCGACACCACGGACAACAACGAAGTCCGGGTGATCATCGAGTATCCACTGAGTATTTTCTGATCCGTGTCCTGCTGTGCGTGGCTGATCCCCACCGTTAAACCCACGACGTGCTCTTCAAGAAAGACAAAATCCAGAGGACATAAAAATGACCGATAACTCCGGTTTCGAAACGATATCCAACCGTGAACACGGCCTGCGGCGTCAGCTGACGTCGGGGCAGATGAGCATGATCGCCATTGGCGGTGCAATCGGCACCGGGCTGTTCATGGGCAGCGCCTATGCCATCGGTTATGCCGGGCCGAGCGTACTGCTCAGCTACGCCATCGGCGCAATCATCACCTTGCTGCTGATGGGCTGCCTGGCCGAAATGACCGTGGCCCATTCGACCTCGGGTTCATTCGGTGCCTACGCCGAATTTTATGTCAGCCCCTTGGCCGGGTTCCTGGTGCGCTATGCCTATTGGGCGGCGATTGTGCTCGCGGTGGGCACGGAAGTGACGGCGGTGGCGATGTACATGAAGTACTGGTTTGCCAACGTGCCGGAGTGGATATGGATCGTCTCGTTCTCCAGCGTGCTGATCGTGCTCAATGCCATCAGCGTGAAGACCTTCGGCACTTTCGAATACTGGTTCTCGACCATCAAGATCGGCGCGATTGTCGGCTTCATCATCCTGGCGGTGTATGTGGTGTTCGGTTCCGGCAATCCGGACTACGGCGTGCACAATTACACCGCTCACGGCGGCTTCTTCCCCAATGGACTGCAAGGGATGTGGATCGCGGTGATCGTGTCGATCTTCAGCTACCTGAGCGTGGAGATGATCGCGGTGGCTGCCGGAGAGGCAAAAGACCCGGAACAAGCGGTGAAGAAAGCTTTTCGCGGGACTATCGTGCGCCTGGTGGTGTTCTACCTGCTGACCCTGGCATTGATGCTGGCAATCGTTCCTTGGGTCCAGGCTGGCCATGCCCAGAGTCCGTTCGTCACGGTGATGCAAGCCATCGGCATTCCCGGCGCCACCGGCGTGATGAATTTCGTGATCCTGATTGCGGCGTTGTCGGCGATGAACAGTCAGCTGTACATCACCACGCGCATGATGTTCAGCCTGTCCCGTGCCGGCTACGCGCCAAAATCCATGGGTGTGCTTAGCAAGACCGGGATCCCGCTGAACGCGCTGTTGCTCTCCAGTTCAGGTATCGCCCTGGCGACCTTGCTCAACATCCTGTACCCGGAAAGTTCGTTCACCCTGATGATGGCGATCTCGATGTTCGGCGCGATCTTTACCTGGTTCATGATCTTCCTCACGCACTTCTGTTTCCGTCGTTTTCACGAACGCAATGGCAACCGCAAACTGTCGTTCCGCATGCGTCTCTTTCCCTACAGCACATTGCTGGGGCTGGTGCTGATGGGGGCGGTGATGATCACCACCTACTTCACTGAAGCCTTCAAGATGACCCTGGTGTTCGGTGTGCCGTTTCTGCTGGTGCTGTCGATTGTCTACGGTATTTTCTTCAGGAAAACCAGGGCGGTCACGCATCAAGAGCGAAAAATACTGGCCCCATAAAAAATGCCCGTATCTCACGATACGGGCATTCTTCAACCTGCAAGGCTTGCCCTGCCGTTATGACCCTGTCGTGAAGGTCAGCTGGCTTGGGTGCTGCATTCGAGGCTTGAGGCCGCACCACAGATCAGCTGTTGGTGCGGTCTGCTGCCTTGGCTTTGCTTTCAGCTACAGCGGCTTCAGCCTTCTGTTTCTGGGCAACCTGGAAGGCTTTCATCGAGACTGTCCGGGCCGACTCCATGCGTGCGAAGGTCCGATCACCGCCACCTGTGGCCATCGCCAGAGAAGAAGCGGTCAGAGTGGCGACTACGAAGAGAACTTTCATGGATTTCATTTGGATATCCTCAAGTGAGACTTTATTAACAGTTAAAGCGGGATTCATTGGCTAGCGCTGAACGTCCTTGTTCAACCTGGAATTACCAGCCAGCCAGGGCGGCGTTTCCTGGAGTCCTGGTGCCTTGCTCCATGTGCGCTTCGGTGTCTCTGTTTTTGGCCCAGGCAGTGAGCAATACCATCATCCCGAACCCAGCGACGATGAGCACCGGATAGGCTGCCAGCAACTCCACCAGGGAGTACTTCCAGGCCAGCGGACGACCAACGCCCAGCATGGCGGCATAGAACCACGACACGCCAGAGAACGCCCCCGAGAACAGCGCCAGCATGCGCAGGCTGAAGGAGAGTTTCAGTAACGAACCGGCTTTTTTCAGCGCCGGCAATACAGCGCGATGCAACACGAAGCCGTTAACGGTCAACAGCACAACGATGCCGATTTTGGCTTGCAATTTTGGATTGAGGAAATACTCCATCCCCTTGCCGGCATAATCGATCCCGACAATACCAATGCCTGTAATCCAGAGCGCGACAAGTGCAAGCGATACGGTTTTTTGAAGACTGTCCATGTGCGCGTCATCATGGTGACCTGATGCATCGCCCTTCAGGAGTTGCTTGACCATTGCAATGTCACTGGTCAAAACCAGCCCGATTGCCACGCAGCAGGCGATAAGATGAAAATATACAACGCCCAAACGCACATATTCCACGGTGGACGAAGAAAACATACTAAGTTCCATGGTGACCTCTTGGTTGTAATAGTGAATCGACTTGGCTCTCGGCACGGCATAATTGGAGTTTGCCGTTGCTGATGGCAGTCAAGATYCAGTAATTACTATTAATTAATCTTGCGGCATGACGCGGCCAAGATAATAGTGATTTTCACGAATGAACTTTTAATCATTCGATTATTTTAATTTTCAGGTAACAACAAACATCATCCGCACTGGGTGCCTATGAGGTTTGACTTCCGCTTCTGGGGSGCAGGCGAGGCCCGGAASCCTRTCSGCGAGCGGATCAGGCAATGCTGGTGGGGGCGGCAGGGCTTGCACCCCATTCGAGGAAACGGATCTTGTGAACCTCACCCTCGCTGTCTTCGTAGACCAGGGTCACCGGTACCACGCCGGTCTTGTCGGATGTATCGGTGCGCTGCAGTACGCGTTTCACATCGATGTCCATCCCGTAGTGGTATTCAACGGCCGAGACATGCGCGCCGGGTTCTTGCAGGCTGTTCTGGTCGAAGACACTGGGTGCGAGACTGGAAATCACGGCACTGACAATTGTGGCCATGCTCATAAGGCTGTACCTCTTCTGTAGTTCGCTTGACAAGGACCTAATGTGACACGTGATGAGAGTGAAGTTCACTGCACCGCGACGAACGTGCCTGCCTGAAAAGCCTGTAGTGGCTGCAAACTCCCGGCAATTCCCCGCGCTTGACGCCTCTCGACCATTCGTCCTTTAAACCCCGTATTTGTTGGTCAAAGTCCGTTTCTGAAGGAGGTCATGACATGTCATGACGGATTTTTCGCGCGGTGGTTGTGACAGTAC
>NZ_JBFUAE010000026.1:0-87769 GCF_056406435.1 Pseudomonas sp. P1_C12
GGCCGTGTCAATACCCTCACCGCCAAGCTCGCTCACCACGTCCCCAAGCTCGGTGGCTTCGTAGATATCGTTGCCGACACCGCCGGCCATCGTGTCGGCACCTGCGCCACCGATGATGAGGTCGTTACCTGCGTTACCGACGAGGACGTCATTACCCGCCCCCCCCACGATCACGTTGTCGAGCGCGTTGCCGGTGCCCGCAAAGTCGCCGCTGCCGCCGAAAAACAGGTTTTCGACGTTGGCACCCAGGACGTAGCTCCCGAGCGAGGTCCAGACCGTGTCGCTGCCGCCACCGGCGAGCTCGCTCACCACGTCCCCAAGCTCGGTGACTTCGTAGACATCGTTGCCGCCACCGCCGGCCATCGTGTCGGCACCTGCGCCACCGATCAGGACGTCGTTACCCGCACCGCCCACGAGCGTGTTGTCGAGCGCGTTGCCGGTGCCCGCGAAGTTGCCGCTGCCGCCGAAAAACAGATTTTCGACGTTGGCTCCCAGGGTGTAGCTCGCGAGCGAGGTCCAGACCGTGTCGTTACCGGCACCGGCGAGCTCGGTCACCACGTCCCCAAGGTCGGTGACTTCGTAGATATCGTCGCCCACACCGCCGGCCATCGTGTCGGCACCCGCACCCCCGATGAGAATGTCGTTACCCGCGTCACCATTGAGGATGTCGTTGCCGCCCAAGCCGTTCAGGATGTCGTTGCCATCACCTCCACTGGCCACGTCGTCGCCTGCCGTGCCGGTGAATATGTCGACACCCGCGGTACCGACAAACAGATTACCGACCACTGTCGTTGCGGCAGAGGTGACTCGCTCAACTGTGCCGAGGTCATCGGTGTAACTCGCGACGACACGCAGTTGCTGACCGACCTGCGCCGGGCTGAGCGTGAAGGTCGTGCCCGTCGCACCGGCGATGTCGGCAAAGACCGCACCGCTCCCCACCTGCCACTGGTGGGTAATCACCGAGGTCGTGGTCCCGTCGGCGTCGGTGAACGCATCCGTGGCGGTCAAGTCCGTGCCTAACGTGGGGGTCGTATCGCTGATCAGCACAGTGCCAACCGGCAGGACGTTGACGGGGCTGCCGCCGAGCGGCGCAGTTGGCGCGGTCGGCGCCGAGAACACGCTTTCCAGCACGCCGTGGGCGTCCTGATAGACGGCCCTGACGCGCATCAGCAGTCCCTCCTCAGCCGCGGTCACCGTGAAGGTCGGACCGGTCGCGGTTCCTAGTCCGCCTCCGAGCGCAATACCGATGTCGTCGAAGATACCGCTGCCCGGGTTTGTTTCGACCTGCCATACGAAGGCGATGGGACTGGTGATCGCACCTCCGCTAGCGACATTGTCCGCATCGCTGACGGTGTCGGCCAACACCGTCAACACTTGGCCAACGGCCGGCGTGCCATCGCTGATCCTCAGCAAGCCCACCGGCTCGGCGTTCAAGCCCGCCACCAGGACCAGCGACTGATCGGCGAACTGCAGCCGCTCGATATTGCTGAGCCTGTCAGTACCGTCCCGACCGACGACGCTGTCGGCCACGGTGGTCGTGCCGTCGACGTTCTCGATGACGGTGTAGTCAGCCAGAAGGCCGGTGTACAGGGCCGTGTCGAAGGAATGGCCAGGGTTAAGGGGGTCAGGCGCATCCGTCAGGATCTCACGGACGGCGACGAGTTGGCCGGGGTTGTAAGTGCCGTTGAGCATGAGCGGCACCAACGGGACCATGCTGTCGAACGTTGCGATCTCCGGACCTGTGCCATCAATGTTCTGCCGCACGCTGATACGTACGTTGAGCCACTTGTCACCGTCGATCAGGTCATCGCCACCACGGCCTTGGATGATGTCGCTGCCGCCGCCGCCGAGGACGATGTTGCCGGCGCCGAACTGATCGTCTGCCGTGCCCACAATGCCGTCCGGGCCGGCTGCTGCGGTGCCGACGAACGAGCGCAGGCCGCTGACCAGGTCGAAGTTGGTGAGCACGCTGCCCTGAGCACCGGCAGCCGCGATCACGGTGGCATCGGCATCATCGCCACGCAGGATGTCGCTGAAGTGCGATCCCGTCAGACCTTCCACCAGTTGGAACCGAGCCACGGTTGCGGCCAACTCCGGCAGTGGCGGCGCGAGAGCGATTTCGGCGAGGCCCAGGTCGACGGACACGCCGAACGGGTCGTCCTTGAAGCCGGCCCAGTCGTAACCGGAGCCACCCAGGTAGCGGTCCCCCGCGCCGCCGTTGCCGAACATGATGTCGTCGCCACCTTCGGCCATGAATCTGTCGGGCCCGCCGGTGCCGATGAAGATGTCGTTACCGCGTATCAGGTCGAGCCCGTTCGGGTCGAAATTATCGCCGGGAGCACCATCGGCGGTTCCCTTCTCGATCCAGTCGTCGCCTTCGTTACCCATCAGTTGTTCGTCGGCGACACTGCCCATGATGAAGTCGTCGCCCGCGCCGCCGAAGACCTCCGAGGAGTCCTCACCGGTGACGATGAAGTCCTTGCCGGAGCCGCCGAGGTTCAGATTCAGGCCGTTGCCACTGTGGATAACGTCGTTGCCGTCGCCGCCATGAATGGTGTCGTCGCCGCCCATGTCCGTGATGATGTCGTCGCCGTCGCCCCCGACCATGAAGTCGTTGCCGTTGCCACCCTCGAGGCGATCATTGCCACCGTCGCCATAGAGCGTGTCGTCGCCGTCGCCAGAGACGAGAATGTCATTGGCGGCCGAGCCACCGAGCACCACATGGTCTTCGCCGGTGTACTGCAGGTAGTTGGTATCAGGGCCGACCGTCGCAGGGTTGTCCCGAATGACCAGCGGCGTGAGGAGGATGCCGCCGACAGGGTCGGCATTGCCCGGCAGGTTGTCGGCGGCCTCATTGACTGGCGTCAATGGATTGTCGACCAGTATGCCATCCGGCCCGGCAATCACGCTCGCGTTGAACTGCCTGGTCGGGTCGACCTCCAGGGTAAAGGCCGGAGTCAAGAACATGACGGCCGGGAGGTGGGTCGCATCGGTGTTGGCCATCACCAGTCTCGCGAACGAGTTGTTCTCCAACTCGGTGACGAAATTAAGCCCCGCGTTGCGTTCCAGGTAGTAGAAGCGGTCGGCGTTCTGCAGCTTCTCCATCTGGTTCTCGAACACGAAGTTGAAGGTCGAGCCGAGCATGCCGCCAAACGGCATTTTTTCCTCGGCGAGGCCGCCGATCCAGAGGTCGATGTTGTCCAGACCGGTAATGGTGACGCCGGTCGGGCCACTCGCCCAGGTGCCGGTGCTATTGAGGAAGTCCAGCCGGTCCGCCGGCTCGCCGGCGCCGCCCAACACCAGGAGCGAGGCCGCGGCGCGCTTCCCGTCGAGCGTGGCGGCGCTGGTAATGGAGGCGTGCGTGCCATAGGCGGCGATGAAGTTGATCAGCGATTCCGGGTGCTTCAGGTGTTGCACCAAATCGGCCCAGCTGATGTAGGGCTTCAGATTGCTGTCGCCAGAAGCGGTGTAGAACTCACGACGCGCCTCGTTCAGGGTCGGAAGCCCGGTATCACGGCCGCGCGCGATGTTGAGGGCGGGCAGGTCGAGCGGCAGGCCCAGCAAGTTGTTGCGCACCGCTTCGGTGACGAACTCATCGATCTCGTTACCGACCTGGCGCGTCACGCCGCGGACGATGGCACCGGCCGCCTGCGCAGGCGTCGGGCCGCTGGCCGCAAACGCCAGCGGATTGAGGAATGCCTGAATCAGGCCGATATCGCTCGAGACGAAGTTGGGGTCCAGCCGGTCGATGGTCTCGGTCAGCATCGAGTGGCCGAGGCGGTAGACCGCGTGCGCGAACTCGGCGACGATCGCCGGGTCGATCTCGGTTTGATAATTTTGGTGTTCGCCAAGGAAGGGATCGATGTTCGGCTGAATGGTACGCGCGAACTCTTCGAACACCAGGTGCTGGTACTGCATCTCGGTACCGAATTTCGCCGCCTGGAACAGGCGCTCTCCGTTCCAGTGCAGGACAGCGATCTCAGCCGCGGTTGTTGGCAACACCAACAATTGGGCATCGGGCATCAGCCACTGGTTCAGGAAGTTGACATCGTTGGAGGCGATGGCCACATCCTTGGTGTGCTGGACCAGACGGTTGTGCTCCGAGTGGAAGATGGAGTGGACGGTGGTCAGGCCAATGTTCTCGTTGACCCGGCCGTCGCCGGCGATGTAGTGCGCGTCGAGCAGTTCATTGTCATAGAAGCCCGGCGCAGGCGTACCGCCAACGACATTGTCCGCATCGGCCGTCAGTGGCGCACCGGTCTGGCTGTCCACCGGAACGGCGTTATGGGCGACATCGATGAGGAACTGGTGGCCGGTGCGCACGGCATTGACCAGGCTGATCGGCGCAGCAGGATTACCCTCGACGAGAACATCATCGGCGGTATCAGCAATACCATCCGGGCCCCTCATCATGACCATCGGGAAGCCGTTCGGGCCCTTGATGAAATTGCCGTAGGCGTCGGTGGCGAGCAGCGGCACGTTGTCGAAGTCGGCATCAGTGAGGTTGATCCCGAGCAGGTCATGAGCTTGCGCCTTGACCACTTTCCAGGTAGCCATCCCACCGATTTCGACGTCGTCGGCAGTGCCGAACAGGCCATCGGCGCCCAGGTCACGATTGGTGATCAGCTTGCCGGTCGCCACCGGGTCGCCGGCGGCATTGAACTCGTAGGCGCGCAGGAACACCTGGTGCGAGGGATGCGAGGTATAGGTCTGGTTCTGGTCGACGAACGGCGTGGTGGTGTTTGCAGCCTCGTGAATGTCGTCGGCGGTGCCCAGGATGCCATCGGGCCCAGGCAGGTTGGTGGCGCGCGTCAACACCATGAAGTTGGTCGGGCTGCCCGGAACGAACAGCGGATCGTCCGGCTGCAGCGGGATGAACACCGTGCCGCTGCCGCCCTTGGTCACCAGGTCGAGGCCGTGGTCGAAGAACTGACCGAAGAAGGTCATCCAGGTATTGAACGGTGCGGACAGGCCCGCGTCCGGCGCCTCGTTAGGCATGAAAAAGGTCTGGAACGTCGTGCCGTCGGTACGGGTTCCAGTAACGACCTGCGCACCGTCCTTCAAGACATCGTCAACCGTGCCGAGGATGCCATCCGGACCGGGATCGAACGTGGCCGCGATCGCTGCCGGGTTGTTGGCGGTGTTGTCGGCGACCAGATTGCTGATGGTGCGAGGCTGCGAGTCGGTCACCAGGCCGCTGGTCTGGGCGTAAGAGGTGCCCGCCTCCGCCGTATCGAACTGTGCCGGAACCAGTCGCGGGAAGACCGTGTCGGCTGCGCCGAACTCGTTCTGACCCGCCACCAGGTTGTTGAACGACCCGTCGACCGTGCGCAGGCCCAAAGGCACCCGTGCATTCGGCAGCATGCTGAGGAGATCCTCACCGGCCGCATTCCTTTCCGAGATCAGAATCTGGTCGAGAATGAACTGCAGATCGGCCCGGATATAGTGCACACCAGTGCTGGCGACCGGAGTCTCGACCGGCAGCGGGGCTGCCGCTGGCGGAGCAACGCCGGCTACGACCGCTGCGGTTGGAGCAGAGAACACCGTCTCGAGCACGCCATTTTCATCCTTATAGACGGCCCTGACGCGCAATTCCAGCCCGGCGAGATCCGGGGTCACCCTGAATGTCGGCCCGGTTATGTGCGCCAATGCTGCGCCCCCGTCCGCAATACGGGTGATGTCCTGAAAGACGCCCGTACCCGGGACTGCTTCGAACTGCCAGTAGAAGGCGATCGGTCCGGTGATGGCACCGCCGGCGTTGTCGGCATCGGTCACGTCGGCAGCCGACACCCTCAGCAACTGACCCGTGGTCGGCGTAGCGTCCGGGGTGTTGCTGGCAGCATCGAGTATGGTCAGCAAGCCCAGCGGGTCGTTGTTGAGCCCGACCCCGCCAGGCAGGGTGAGCGACTGATCGTTGAACTGCAGCCGCTCGATATTGGTCAGGCGGTCGGTGCCGTCGCGACCGACGACGCTGTCGACCACGGTGGTCACGCCGCCCACAGTGGTGACGGTATAGTCGAGCTGGTTGCCAGTGAACAAGGCCGTATCGAAGGCGGGGGCCGCCGTCAGGATCTCGCGGACGATGACCAACTGACCGGGGTTGTAGGTGCCATCGAGCATGAACGGGATCATGGGCTCCATGCTGTCGAAGGTGGCAATCTCGGGCCCAGTTCCGTCAAGGTTCTGGCGCACGCTGATGCGCACGTTCAGCCAAATGTCGCCGTCGATCAGGTCGTCACCGCCGCGGCCTTCGATGATGTCGCTGCCACCGCCGCCGAGGATGATGTTGCCCGCGCCGAACTGATCGTCTGCCGTGCCCAGGATACCGTCCGGGCCGGCTGCAGCCGCGCCAAGAAACGCCCGCAGACCGTTGACGAGGTCAATATTGGTGAGCACGCTGCCTTGGACACCGGCAGTGGCGATCGCGAGCGCGTCGGCATCATCGCCGGTCAGCATGTCGCTGAACGCCGACCCCGACAGTCCTTCCACCTCGGGGAACTTGGTATGCACGCCTGCAACTGAAGGCGACAGGGCCGATTGCTCGAAGGCGATGCGGCTCATGTCCACAGTCACGCCGTAATGATCATCCTTGTAGGTGGCCCAGTCGAAACCGGACATGCCCAACATCTTGTCCGGGCCCTCACTGCCGATGAAGATGTCATCGCCGCCTTCACCGATCATTTCATCGAAGCCGCCGTCACCGCTGAAGACGTCGTTGCCGTCGGTCAACTTTGCCAGCAAAGCCGGTGGCAGGTTACCGGTGAAATTGTCGCCGGGGGCGCCGTCCTGGGTCCCGACCTCGATCCAGTCGTCGCCATCGCCGCCCATCATTTGTGCGTTCAGCCGGCTGCCGAGCATGAAGTCATTGCCAGCGCCGGCGAAGACCTCCGTAAAGTCCTCGCCGGTGACGATGAAATCGTTGCCGTCACCGCCGAGGATGATATTGGTGCCGTTGCCGCCGTGGATGACGTCGTTGCCGGCCTCACCGTGGATTACGTCGTCGCCGCCCATGTCGGTGATGATGTCATCGCCATCGCCACCCTCGATCTCGTCGTTGCCGTAGCCGCCTTCGAGGCGATCGTTACCGGCGTCGCCCCAGAGCGTGTCGTCGCCGTCGCCAGAGACGAGAATGTCATTGCCGGCGGTGCCGCCGAGCACGACATGGTCTTCGCCGGTGTACTGCAGGTAGTTGGTATCGGGACCGACCGTGTTGGGGTTGTCGCGGATGACCAGCGGCGTGATCACGACGCCGTTGATGATGATGCCGCCAGTGGGATCGGCATTGCCGGGCAGGTCGTCGGCGGTGCCCAGTATGCCGTCCGGACCGGCAATCACGCTCCGGTTGAACTGCCTGGTGGGGTCGACCTCGAGAGTAAAGGTCGGGGTCGAGAAGATGAGGCCCGGGAGATGGGTCGCGTCGGTGTTGAGCATCACCATCTTGGCGAACGAGTTGTTCTCGAGCTCGCTCAGGAAGTTGAGTCCCTGGGTGCGGTGCAGGTAGTAGAGCCGGTCGCCGTTCTGCAGCTTCTCGAGCTGGTCCTCGAAGACGAAGTTGAAGGTCGAGCCGAGCATGCCGCCGAACGGCATTTTTTCCTCGGCCAGGCCGCCGATCCAGAAGTCGATGGCATCAACGCCGGTAATGGTTGCCCCATTTGCCAGGTTGGCATAGACGCCGGTGCTGTTGAGGAAGTCCAGGCGATCCGCCGGCTCACCAACGCCGCCCAACACCAGGAGCGTGGCCGCTGCGCGTTTCGCGTCGAGCGTGGTGGCGCTGGTAATGGAGGCGTGCGTGCCGTAGGCGGCGATGAAGTTGATCAGCGATTCCGGGTGCTTCAGGTGTTGCACCAAATCGACCCAGCTGGTGTAGGGCTTCAGCTGGTTGTCGCCGGTGCCGGCGTAGAATTCACGGCGCGCCGCGTTCAAGGACGGGATGCCGGTATCGCGGCCGCGCGCGATGTTGAGGGCGGGCAGGTCGAGCGGCAGGCCCAGCAAGTTGTTGCGCACCGCTTCGGTGACGAACTCATCGATCTCGTTGCCGACCTGGCGCGTCAAGCCGCGGACGATGGCGCCGGCCGCCTGCGCAGGCGTCGGGCCGCTGGTCGCAAACGCCAGCGGGTTGAGGAAGGCCTGAATCAGGCCGATCTCGCTGGAGACGAAGTTGGGGTCCAGCCGGTCAATGGTCTCGGTCAGCATCGAGTGGCCGAAGCGAAAGACCGTGTGTGCGAACTCGGCGACGATCGACGGATTGACTGTGTCATCGAAGTCAAGGAAGGCATCGACCTGCGGTTGAATGGTGCGCGCGAACTCTTCGAACACCAGGTGCTGATACTGCATCTCGGTGCCGAATTTCGCCGCCTGGAACAGGCGCTCACCGTTCCAGTTCAAGGTCGACAGATCAGCAGGAACAGACGTGACGGGCGTCAGCAGCCACTGGTTCAGGAACGTCAGGTCGCCGGCGGCCGCTGAGGCGAGGACCGTGTCCTTGGTCTGCTGGACCAGCCGGTTGTGCTCGGAGTGGAAGATGGAGTGGACGGTGGTCAGGCCGATGTTCTCGTTGACCCGGCCGTCGCCGGCGATGTAGTGCGCGTCGAGCAGCTCGTTGTCGTAGAAGCCGGCGGCCACCGGGCCGCCGGCAACGAGGTCGGCATCGGCCGTCAGTGGCGCACCGGTCTGGCTGTCCACCGGGCTGGCATTGTGCGCGATGTCGATGAGGAACTGGTGACCGGTGCGGATCGCCAGCGATGCGTCGATCGGCGCCAGCGGATTGCCCTCGACCAAGCCGGTCGCGGTCACTATCTGCGCAAAGCCGTTCGCCCCCCGAATGAAGTTGCCGTAGGGGTCGGTCGCCAACAGCGGCAGATCGAGGACGTCGAGATCGTCGAGCTCAATGCCAAGAATGTCGCGCGCCTGCGCCTTCACCACTTTCCAGGTGGCCATCCCGCCGATTTCAACGTCGTCGGCAGTGCCGAACAGGCCATCGGCGCCCAGGTCACGATTGGTGATCAGCTCGCCGGTCGCCACCGGCTTGCCGGCGGCATCGAATTCATAGGCGCGCAGGAACACCTGGTGCGAGGGATGCGAGCTGTAGGTCTGGTTCTGGTCGACGAACGGCGTGGTAGTGTTTGAAGCGTCGTGGATGTCGTCGGCGGTGCCGAGGATGCCATCGGGCCCGGGCAAGTTGGTGGCCCGCGTCAACACCATGAAGTTGGTCGGGCTGCCCGGGACGAACAGCGGATCGTCCGGCTGCAGCGGGATGAACACCGTGCCGCTGCCGCCCTTGGTCACCAAGTCGAGGCCGTGGTCGAAGAACTGACCGAAGAATGTCATCCACGAGTTGAACGGCGCGGACAGGCCCGCGTCCGGCGCCTCGTTAGGCATGAAAAAGGTCTGGAACGTCGTGCCGTCGGTACGGGTTCCAGTAACGACCTGCGCACCGTCCTTCAAGACATCGTCAACCGTGCCGAGGATGCCATCCAGACCGGGATCGAACGTGGCCGCGACCGCCGCCGGGTTGTTGGCGGTATCGTCGACGATCAGGTTGCTGATGGTGCGTGGCTGCGAGTCGATCACCAGGCCGCTGGTCTGGGAGTAAGAGGTGCCCGCCTCAGCCGGGAGGAAGACTGGAGTGGTCAAGCGCGGGAAAAAGTTGTCGGCTGCGCCGAACTCGCTCTGACCCAGTCTCAGGTTGTTAAAGGTCCCGTCGACCGTACGCAGACCGAAAGCAAATTCCGGGCTCGGTATCAGGCTGGCGAGCGACTGGCCGGCCGAGTTTGCTTCCGCGATGAAAATCTGCTGGAGAACGAACTCAAGATCGGATTGATTAAAGTTGGCCATTTTGGATTGCCCTCGATCTGTCTGGGTAAAGGCACGGGACGAGAAAATCCTCCCGCGCCAAGTCAAGTGCTGGCTTGCGCAGTGTGTTGGTTATGTTTTTTAGCGAGAGCTCTGGCGTTACCCGAGACCCGGGATACCCGTCTGGAATTCGCGAAATGAATTGCTCGCCGGGCGATCAGGCAGAGCGGATTCGAGCCCTGGGCGGGCCATGGAATCTGGAAGTGAAGGCGAACGTCCTGGACAGCCCCTTCCCTCTGCAAAAGAACGGAATGATCGACATGATTCGGCTCCTCTCAGGAGAATCACCGCGCCTTGCGTTGCCAAAGCAATGGCAAGCTTCAGGCGGGCGGGCCACCCGATAACTAAGACTAAAGTTCCATAGCAAATTTTTGTCAATATTACGTCGTTAAAACAGACGACTGGTGCCGAGCCTCACAACTAGCTGTTTTTAAAAGACATATAGAAAGTTGAGTGCAGGTATAGAGCAAAATGTTATTTCGAACTGTTTCGCCGCCACCTACGCTGCTGCATAAGGGAGCAACGCAGCGATTTCGGAAGACTCGCCATCCATAGAGCGACCAGCCTGCGTGTCCATAAGCTGTTTACGGGACTACATTTACTGTTACCTGTTGCGCCACCAGGGCAACCGGCTATTCGAAGTGGGAGGACAAAAATGCCCAAGCAGTCGAGCATCCGTTCCGAACTGGCCGACGCGCTCTTTCGCATGCGCCGCAGTTTTTATTCGCTGGCAGCGTTCAGCGGCGTCATAAACGTCATGATGTTGACGCCGGCCGTTTATATGCTGCAGGTCTATGATCGAGCCCTGGTCAGTCGCAACGTCACGACGCTGGCGATGTTGACTGTGCTGGTGGTAGGTCTGTTCTTGCTGATGTCTACGCTGGAAATGGTCCGCACCCGCGTGCTGATCCGGGTCGGCAACTGCCTCGACATGGACCTCAACCAGCGCATTTTCACCGCTGCATTCGAGCGCAACCTGAGCCGCGCCGGAGGTAATCCGGCCCAGGCCCTGCAAGATCTCGCTCAGGTTCGTCAGTTCGTCACCGGCAATTCCCTGTTCGCTTTCTTCGATGCACCGTGGACGCCGATCTACCTGCTGGTCGCCTATCTGATCCACCCATTGCTCGGACTGCTCACGCTGATCGGCTCGCTGATTCTGATGGGCCTGGCTTATCTCACTGAAAAGGCGACGCAGAAGCCGCTGTCCGAAGCCAATCAGGCCGCCCTCTCCTCCGCCCTGTACGCCAACAACAACCTGCGCAATGCCGAGGTCATCGAGGCCATGGGCATGCTGCCGTCGATCAGCAAGCGCTGGTTCCAAAGCCATTTACGCATTCTGGAAATGCAGACCCTGGCCTCCGACCGCGCCGCCTTGATCAGCAGCACCGGGCGCTTCGTGCGCATCACTTTGCAGTCGCTGATCCTCGGCGCCGGCGCGCTGCTGGCGATCGAAGGCAAGATCACCCCGGGGATGATGATCGCCTGCTCGATCCTCACCGGCCGCGCACTGGGCCCGGTGGAACAGGTCATCGCGTCGTGGAAGCAACTGCTCGGCTGCCGTTCGGCCTGGGGCCGGCTCAACGAGATGCTGCATGACTATCCGCGCCGGCCACCGAGCATGTCGCTGCAGCGGCCGATGGGCATGCTGGCGGTGGAGAATGTGTATGCCGGTGCCCCCGGTACCAACAACACGATTCTGCGCGGGGTAGGCTTCAGCCTTGTCCCCGGCGAAAGCCTTGGCATTATCGGTCCATCCGCCTCGGGCAAATCCACCCTCGCCCGCCTGCTGGTTGGCGTCTGGCCGGCGCAGGCTGGCAAGGTACGCCTGGACGGCGCGGACATATTTACCTGGAACAAGGGCGAACTTGGCCCTTGGCTCGGCTACCTGCCACAGGACGTGGAGCTGTTCGAAGGCAACATCGCCGACAATATTGCGCGCTTTGGCGAAGTGGACAGCGAAGCGGTCATCCGCGCCGCCAAGATCACTGGCGTGCACGAGATGATCCTGCGTTTTCCGCAGGGTTATGACACCCGCCTGAGCACCGATGGCAGCCCGCTTTCCGGCGGCCAGAAGCAGCGCATCGCCTTGGCCCGCGCGTTGTATGGCGAGCCCAATCTGATCGTGCTGGATGAGCCGAACGCCAACCTCGACGACGTCGGCGAAAAGGCCTTGGTCGATGCGTTGGCCGAACTCAAGGGCCGCGGCGCCACCGTCATTCTGATTTCCCACCGTCCCAACGTACTCTGCGCCGTCGATAAGGTGCTGATGCTGCGCGACGGCGGCGTGCAGATGCTCGGTACGCGCGATGAAGTATTCGCAGCGCTGCGCAAGGCCAGTGTGATGCCGGCAGGCGCGTCGACCCCTCTGGCCTCCGTCAAAGCACGGGAGTGACCGATCATGCAAATGAGCCAACACACCGAGATGATCAAAGCCGATACCCGGAGCATGGTAGATCTGGACGTCGGTAAACCCGCGCGATGGGGCGTGTGGCTGGTGCTCGCCGGCTTCGGCGGCTTCCTCCTGTGGTCCTGGCTGGCGCCGCTGGATGCCGGCGTGGTCGCGACAGGCACGGTCAAAGTCACCAACAATCGCAAAGCCGTGCAGCATCTGAGCGGCGGTACCGTGGAGGCCATTCTCGTTCGCGAAGGCGATTTAGTGACAAAAGGCCAGGAGGTGGTCCGCCTCGACTCGTTGCGTGCCGTTGCCGAAGAGGGTGCGGTCAGCGCCCAGTACATCGTCAGCAAGACGGTGGAGAACCGCCTGGAAGCGGAACGTGACGGTCGCGATGTGGTGAACTTCGATCCCGAGATGCTCACGCGCTTCAAGGGTGATCACCGCCTGGAGGCCGCCATGGACCTGCAACAGCGCCTGCTGGACACCCGGCGCGCCGGACTCGCTGGCGAAATCAGCATCCTGCAGGAAAACCTGGCAGCCTCGGCAGTGCAGCTCAAGGGCCTGCAGCAGGTCTATAGCGCCCGCGCCTCGCAGATCAGCTTCCTCAACCAGGAACTGCAAGGCACCCGCGTGTTGACGGCCGAAGGCTATGTGCCGCGCAACCGCCTGCTTGAGCTGGAACGCAGCAATGCCGACCTCTCCGCCGGCCAGGCCGAGAACCTCAACAACATCGCCCGCATACGTAGCCAGACCACCGAAATCAAGCTGCGCATCCTGCAGCGCCAGCACGATTACCTGAAGGAAGTCGAATCGCAGCTGACTGAAACCGCCAAGGAAAACACCACCCTGGCCGACCGCTTGCGCTCGCTCGACTATGAAGTGACCCACACGGTGATTCGTTCGCCGATCGATGGCATGGTCCAGGGCCTGAGCATTGCCACCGTCGGCGGGATCATTCAGCCCGGCTTCAAGATCATGGAAATCGTTCCGCTCAACGAACCGTTGCAGGTCGACGCGATGATTCCCGTGCAGGCTATCGACAAGATGGTCCCCGGCCTGCCCGTGGACATTTCCTTCCCGGCTTTCAACCATGCCAGGACGCCAAACATCCCCGGCCGCGTGAAGACCATCTCCGCCGACCGCCTGATGGACGAGGAAAGCAAGCAACCGTTCTATCTGGCTCAGGTGGAGGTCACACCCGATGGCATGGGCCTGCTTGGCAGCAACCACATTCGCCCCGGTATGCCCGCCAGCGTCACCATCAAGACTGGCGAGCGCAACATGATCAGCTATCTTCTAAAACCAATGCTTGATCGTGTGGACAGCTCATTCAAGGAACAATGAGATGGAACGTCGTTGCCTGCTCTTCTGCCTGCTGGGGCTGTCCCTGCCGGCTGGTGCCATGGACCTCAAGCAAGCCTGGGATCTGTTGCAGTTCCAGGGCCCTATTTACCAAGCCTCCGTGCATGAAAAAGAGGCTGGCGAGGAAAACCGCGCCATCGGCAAGGCCGGCCTGCTACCGCAGATCAATGCCTCGGGTTACCACAACAAGGTCAATGGCTCCCAAAGCCAGAGCGGCATCGACAGAGATCTCCATTACGACTCAAAGGGCGCTAACGTGCGCCTGCGCCAACCGCTGTTCAACAAACAGAAGATGGCCGAATACCGCCAGGGTCAGCAGCGTGCCGACTACAGCAACGCGGTGTTCGATGCCAAGACCCAGGACGCCGCGGTGCGCTTGTCCGAAAGCTATTTCGATGTGCTCCTGGCCAGCGAAACCATCGTCTTGGCCAAGTCCAAGCTGACCGCCTTCGAAGAGCAACTCGCTTCGGCGAAGCGGCGCATGGAGCTGGGGGCCGGCACCGTCACCGACATCGACGAGTCGACCGCTCGCCGCGACCTCGCCGAAGCCGAGCTGATCGAAGCGCAGGACAACCTGATCAACGCGCGCCGCAAGCTCGAGGAATATATCGGTGAAACCCCCGAGTCAGTGACCACCTTGCGCCCGAGCTTCGATACACCACCGCTGCTACCGAGCAGCCTGCAGGACTGGTTGGTCAAAGCCCAGACCGATAGCCCGCTGATTCATGCGCGCCGTTATAGCAGCGACCTCGCAGCAGAAGAAGTGAAGCGTGCCAGCGCCGGCCATTGGCCAACACTGGATTTCATTGCCGGCTACACCGCGGGTGAGAGCCAGTCACTCTCCGAGTTGAATCAACGCAACCACTACGGCTCGATCGGGCTGGAAGTCAATATCCCACTGTACAGCGGTGGCGGCGTCAGCGCGTTGACACGCCAGGCCAGTGCCAATAGCGATAAGGCCGTGGACGAACTCGACGCCGCGCGACAGGAAGTCATCACCGAAACCACCCGTGAGTATCAAGGCATTCTGAGCGGCGCCAAACGTATTCGCGCGCTGGAGAAGGCAGTGGAGTCCAACGAACGCTCACTGGCATCGTCACGCAAGGGCTTCAAAGAGGGCGGCACCAGCACCAACTCGGACGTCCTCAATGCCGAAGAGCTGCTCTTCGTTGCGCGCCACGATCTGTTCGAAGCCAAGGTGCGCTATTTGATGTCGCGCCTGCGCCTGGCCTCATCGGTGGGCAGCCTGGGTGACGACGATATCAACCAGATCAACGACTACCTCGGCCCGGAACTGCTGGTCACCAAATAACGCTAACCTGCCGGCCGGTCGAGCCAAATGATGGCTGACCGGCGTTCCCCTCCTCGATCCCCACCCCGTCAAATCAGCTCTCATTTAACCCGGTCCTTCGTTGTGGCATCTCGGCGCAGGACGGCAGCCGTTAGCGAAAAAAACGTCAACGCTGAAATTTGCCCACTAAGCCCTTGATTCCCTTTATGCTCGATTCAGTTCCTATTGAAAAGCCACGCCCGGCTCCAGGCTGTAAACTGTTTCCCCATGCGCAAACTTTTGTACCTGACATTTTCCATGGCGTTGCTCGCCGCCCTCACGACCTACGCGATGTGGGCCGCGGACCGGCCGGTGGGTCATTACCTTTCGGACCTGCGGATCAACCTGGCTGTCGACCAGGGCACGCCTGCGGACCGTGGCAATCTGTTGGGCGTCCAGCCCGAACTGTTTCCTACCGACTATCAAAGCCCCGAGCGCTTGCACCGCAAGCTCGCGGCCTATCTGCAAGCAGCCCGGGACCAGGGTTTGTTGAACGGCAAGACCGTCGTGGTGTTGCCGGAACACGTCGGTACATGGCTGATGGTCAGTGGCGAGAAGGATGAGTTGTATCAGGCCAGCACCCTCAAGGAGGCCATGAACTGGCTGGCGGTGAGCAATCCCCTGAAGTTCGCCAAGGCGTTGATCAGCGCCGAGGGTGGCAACCGCCTGGACGATGCCCACCTGCGCATGAAAGCCAAGGCGATGGCCAGAGACTACCAGGCATTGTTCGGAGGGCTGGCCAGGGAATTCCACGTGACGCTGGTGGCGGGCTCCATCGTGCTGCCCGAACCGAGCATCATCGACGGCACCTTGAAAATCGGCCGCGGCGCGCTGTACAACAGCAGCGTGGTGTTCAACAGCGAAGGCCTGCCGATCGGCCAGCCCCAGCGCCAGATGCACCCGTTCTTCGCAGAACAGAACGGGATCAAGGCGAACGGCGAGCACTCGCTCAGCGTCGTTGATACCCCTGCAGGTAGGCTGGGCGTATTGATCGGCCACGACAGCTGGTACCCGGAAAACTACCTCAAGCTCAACGACCAAAGCGTACAGCTGGTTGCAGTACCAGCCTTTGTGGCCGGCCGTGGCACTTGGGATCAACCGTGGCGCGGCTACAGGGGTTCGCCGGAGCCGGCATCAGTCAACTTGAAGCCTGGAGAAGTCAGTGAAGGCCAGGCCTGGCAGCGCCTGACCCTCACGACCCAGATACCGGCCAGTCAGGCTGTCGCTGGCATGAGTGTGTTCCTGCGGGGTCAGTTCTGGGATCAGGGCAGCGCCGGGCACAGTTTTCTCAGCAGTAACGGCCAGCACTTTGCCGACGGCAACGCCCAGGGTGCGCGTTTGCTGAACCTCTGGTTGTAAGCCATGAAACCGCAGCCGATGCGCCTCGGCGATCTGTCGGTGGGCTTTGTTCATAGCCTGGCCGATGCCGTGCGCAGTCATGGCGTCGATCCGCAGCCACTGCTCGATCAATACGGCCTCGATGCAGCACGCCTGAGCGAAGCCGGTGCCCGACTGTCGATACCGCGCTACATGCGCCTGGGCCACAGCGCCATTCAACTGACCGACAACCCGGCCCTTGGCTTGCGCATGGGTCAGCTCAGTCGCCTGAGCCAGATCGGCCTCGCAGGGGTCACCGCCGCCCAGGCGCCGACCGTACGTGAAGCCGCGCGCTGCCTGATCCGGTTCGAAGCCTTGTATGGTTCGAATTATCGGGGTCAATCAAGCTTTCACGAAGACGCCCAGGGCGCCTGGCTGCGTTTCTATTCGATCAGCCCCTATAACGCCTACAACCGCTTCGTGGTGGATTCGATCATCGCCGGCTGGTTGCAGCAACTGTCCAGTGTCAGCCCTGCCCCGCTGCGTGCCGAACGCATCGAGATCGAATTCGAAGAGCCCGGTTACCGCGCGGCCTATGACGTTTTAGGTGACTGTCCGATTCAGTTTGGCGGCGAGCGCAATCAACTGCGCTTGAGCCTGGTAAGTCTCGCCCAGCGCAACCCCGAGCATTGCCCGAGCACCTGGAGGCATTTGCTGCAACTGTGTGAGCGGGAACTGGAACAACTGACACGCACCCGCAGCCTGCGTGAGCGCATCATCGCGCTGCTGGGACCGTTGCTCAGTGGTGGCCGGGAGCCTGACCTCCAAGAGGTGGCGGCACGCCTGAAGTTGCCCACCTGGACCTTGCGCCGCAAGCTCGCCGATGAAGGCACACAATTTCGTGCGATTCTCAACGACACCCGTCGCGACCTGGCCATGACCTACATACGCGACACCGAACTGGCGTTCGGAGAGATCGCCTACCTGCTGGGTTTTGCCTCAGCCGAAGCGTTTCAACGCGCATTCAAACGCTGGAACGGGCAGACACCCGGCGAATTTCGCCGCAGCCATCGCCAATCCGCCTGATGCCTACAACTCGGTAGCGTCTTCCGCCGGCTCCAGTGGGTCGAGTTCGAAAGCCTGGTACTCGAGCAGTTCTTCTTGATAATCGTCCATTTTTGAATCCCCCAACCCGTATTGAAAAACGTCTGAATAAATGACCCATTCCATGAGCATAAAGTGCCCGCGTGAAAGAAAAATGACGCGGATACGACACTCTGTCGCCACTGAATAGAACGTAGCAGTTGGTCAGGAATTTATCATTGGTTTTTTTCGCGGGAGACCGCAGAACAGCGGACTTGCTTGATGCGGGTCAATCTTTTGGCTGGTCACAGGATCGGGTCATTTGATCCGACCCTGTGGGGTCACCCTCACTGGCCGGAGACAGGCATCGCCGGAATGGGTTCGCTCGGCGGCGGCAAGTCACTCGGGTTCGACGGTGGCGTGACGATTTCCGGGGACGGTGCCGGCACTACACTCCCGGTCGGCGTGATCGGCGTCACTTCAGGAGGCGGGGCAACCGGCTCGGAGGCCGCAGGCGCCGCTTCAACGGGTACAGGTGCAGGGGCAGCTGCAGCAGGCTGTGTAGCGGGTACCGCTGCCGGTGCAGCCTTGGCTTCAGGCATGCCCAGGTCTGTTTTCGGCTTTTCGGTGATGTGCGCAGCCTTTTTCGCTTCCGGCGGCAGGAACAGCTCGACCAGTGCGAAGAAACGCTCGTAGAACTTGGCGGACGATACGGTTTCGCTGGCGACCTTGACCATCGAGTCATCAGAGGAGCCGATCGGCATCGACACCGAGCCCAACACACCCACACCGAGACTGGCGGAGTTGTTGGTTTTCTTCAGTGCGTAACGATCCTGCAGGGCGTTGGCGAATACGGTCGCGTGGTGCCCTTCGCTGCCGTCATCGGTACAGACCACACTGAAGCTGATCTCCATGTGGTTCTCGCCGGTCTGCTGGAAGCTCTTGTGACCGCTGACCAGCTTCGAATCGTTGCTGGTGATAATGTAACCCTGGCTGAGCAAGGCACGACGGGCGGCTTCACAGCTCTGCGCATCGGTTACCGGATAGTTGCGGGAAAAGGTTCCGGAATCGTCGAAGTTCTCATGCTCGTAGATGGCGGCCTTGTTCGATGAACAACCGGCCGCAGCGGCAAGCATGGCTGCCAGCCCGACAACCCGCATGGGAAGTGATTTAAACATTGAACATCCTGAGGAAAACGGTTCGGGGCATATTGTGCAACAGATCGATGCTTAGCGGAGCATCGATCGTGTCTTAAAACGGTTACAGGCTGATTGACCCCGGTTTTACGGAAAAGTCACCGCAGCAAATGACGTACGGCCAAATAAAAAGACCCCGGCCTTTCGGCCGGGGTCTCCTGTGCAGCGCTAAACCTGGTCAGCCATCAGTAACGCTTGATGTCCGCCTGGCTTTCCAGCTGCTTGCGATAAGCCGCAAAGTCTTGCTGGCCGATGCGGGAAGCGAGGTAGCGACGATACTGTGCTTTCTCGTCCTCGGTCGGCGCCGCTGCTTCGTTCACGCCATTGAGGCGCACGATCATCAGACTGCCATCAGCCAGCGTCACGCTGGTGAAGGTCGGCTTGTCCTTGGCCGCAGGCTTGGCCATGCGGAACAGCGCTTGCAGCACCGCAGGGTCAACACCTTCCTGAGCGCGGGTCGCCGCTTCGGTGACTTTCCAGGCCTGGCCACCTATCGCCTGATCCAGCGGGGTCTTGCCATCGCGCAGGCTGGCAATCAAGGCTTCAGCCCTGGTCTTGGCATCGGCGCTGGCGTGCTCCTTGGCCAATTGCACACGGATCGCGGCAGAAACGCTTTCCAGCGGCAATTGCGAAGGCTTCAGGTGCTCCTTGGCACGCAACACGACCACGGTTTCCGGATCGAGCTCGATGGCGGTGCTGTTCGCCCCCTCATCCAGCACTTCCGGGCTGAACGCAGCAGTGATTACGGCACGGTTGGCCGCAATACCCTCACCGCCTTCACGACCGAATGGCTTGGACGTCTGGACGGTCAGTTTCAGGTCCTGCGCTGGCTGAGCCAGATCGGACGATTCGAACGAGGCGTCTTCCAATTGCTTGCTCGCCTCAACGAAACGCTGCTCGACCTGCTGGGTTTTCAGACCACGGGTCAGCTTGTCTTTCAGACTGGCGAACGTTGGCACTTCTGGAGCTTCCACGCCCAACAGCTTGATCAGGTGGAAACCGAAGTCGGTACGAACCGGCCCCGAGACCTGGTCCTGGCCCAACGAATACAGGGCTTTTTCGAACGCTGGGTCGTAGACGCCAGGACCGGCATAACCCAGGTCACCACCGTTGTTCGCCGAACCTGGATCCTGGGAGAACTCCTTGGCCAGCGCCTCGAATTTCTCACCCTTGGCCAGACGGGCCTGAATTTCCTCGATCTTCGCCTTGGCTTGCGCCTCGGTGGTCTTGTCGTTCACTTCAATCAGAATGTGCGCAGCCCGACGTTGCTCGGACAGGTTCGCGATTTCTTTCTGATAGGCCGCTTGCAGGTCTTCGTCGTTGACGCTGACCTGGTCGAAGAAGGAAGCCTTCTTCAGCTCGAGGTAATCGATGACCACCTGATCCGGCGTCATGAATTCCTTGGCGTGTTCGTCGTAATAAGCCTTGACCTCATCGTCGGTCAGCTTCACAGCCGACAGGTCGGCCTTGATGTTCAGGGAGGCGAAATCGCGGGTCTGTTTTTCCAGACGGGCAAACGCCAGCACCTGTGCATCGGTCACGAAACCGCTACCTGCCAGGCCGGCACGCAGCTGACCAATCAGCATTTCCTGGGCCAGCATCTGGCGGAATTGCATGCGGCTATAGCCGAGTTGGCGAATCACCTGGTCGAAACGCTCGGTGCTGAACTTGCCATCAACCTGAAACTCTGGTGTTTGCAGGATGACCTGATCAAGCGCCGCTTCGGAGAAAGCGAATTTTGAGTTTTCTGCGCCTTGCAGCAGCAGTTTGCGATCGATCAGGCCCTTGAGCGCCGATTCGCGCAACATTTTTTCATCCAGCAAGGATGCATCGAAATCCTTGCCCAGCTGTTGCATGAGCTGACGGCGTTGCATATCGACCGCCTGGCTCAGCTCGTTCTGGCTGATTTCATCGCCATTGACCTTGGCCGCATCATTACTGTGCGACGTGGCCTTGAAAATGGCGTCGAAACCGGTCAAAGCCATCAGAACAACGATGACCCCGATAATAGTCTTGGCAATCCAGCCTTGTGAATTGTCCCTGATATTCTGCAGCATGCGTCCCCCAGAAACGGTTGAACTTCAAAATTAGGCAACCGTGGAGCGTGGGTAGAGTCCGGATAGAAGAAAGGCGCATCCGAGGATGCGCCTTCTCGTAACTGGCGGAGCGGATCGAGGGCTCGAACTGGCGACCCTCGGTGTCTTGAACCGGCGACCTGCAGTCAGGACTGCCGCTCCGCTGCCAAGTCAGGCATGACCCGACCCGGATGGGTAAAAACCTGAATCGAACTTAGTTGACAGCTTCTTTCAGTGCTTTGCCGGCTTTGAAACCTGGTTTTTTGGCGGCTGCGATTTCCAGCGTCTTACCGGTCTGTGGGTTACGACCAATGCGAGCTGGACGATCAGTTACGGAGAAAGTACCGAAACCAACCAGAACAACAGAGTCGCCAGCCTTGAGAGCGCCAGTGACGGATTCGATTACAGCGTCCAGCGCACGGCCAGCAGCAGCTTTCGGGATATCAGCGGATGCAGCGATAGCATCAATCAGTTCCGACTTGTTCACTCTAAGTCCCCTTATATCTATTTGAGTATGATTCTAAGTTTTTTTGGTGAAAGCAAAAACGAGTGCTGAATGGCCTACAGACACTTAAGAGCCGCTTTATAACAAGGGCTCTAAAAAGCTGTCAAGAAAGCCCCCCAGGCAAATACGTACTAATGCGTGCTAATTCTTTCCTTAGAATCTGCGTCGCGTTTCTCATCCTTCGCGACTATCTCCGGAGCCACATCCGGCAAGGGCTCCGGCGCGTATTGCAGCGCAATTTGCAGGACCTCGTCAATCCATTTAACCGGTTTAATCTGTAGATCCTGCTTGATATTGTCCGGAATCTCTTTGAGATCGCGCACATTTTCTTCAGGAATGATCACGGTCTTGATTCCGCCACGATGGGCAGCCAGCAGTTTTTCTTTCAAGCCGCCAATGGCCAGTACCTGGCCACGCAAAGTGATTTCGCCGGTCATGGCGACATCTGCGCGAACCGGAATACCGGTCAAGGCCGAAACAAGGGCCGTGCACATGCCCACACCGGCGCTAGGACCGTCTTTCGGCGTTGCCCCTTCCGGCATATGGATGTGCGTATCGCGCTTCTCATGGAAGTCCAGGGGAATGCCCAGGCTCTTCGCCCGGCTGCGAACAACGGTCAAGGCTGCGGTGATCGACTCGACCATCACGTCACCCAGGGAACCGGTCTTGATCAACTGGCCCTTGCCCGGCACGACAGCCGCTTCGATGGTCAGCAATTCGCCGCCCACTTGAGTCCACGCCAGTCCGGTCACCTGACCGATCTGATCCTGCTGCTCGGCCAGGCCGTAGCGGAATTTGCGCACGCCCAGGAAGTGCTCCAGCATGTCTGCGGTCACCTTCACCGAGAAGCGTTTTTCCAGCGCGTGCTCCTTGACGGCCTTGCGGCAAACCTTGGCAATCTGACGCTCCAGCCCACGCACACCGGCTTCACGGGTGTAGTAGCGGATGATGTCGCGGATCGCTTCTGCGTCAAACTCCAGCTCGCCTTTCTTCAAGCCGTTGGCCGTGATCTGCTTTGGCGAAAGATATTTGACCGCGATGTTGATCTTCTCGTCTTCGGTGTAGCCCGGCAGACGGATCACTTCCATCCGGTCCAGCAACGCCGGCGGGATGTTCATCGAGTTCGAGGTGCACAGGAACATCACATCGGACAAGTCGTAGTCGACTTCCAGATAGTGATCGTTGAAGTTGTGGTTCTGCTCGGGATCGAGCACTTCCAGCAACGCTGATGCCGGATCGCCACGCATATCGCTGCCCATTTTGTCGATTTCATCGAGCAGGAACAGCGGATTGCGGACACCCACTTTTGTCATCTTTTGAATCAATCTTCCTGGCATCGAACCGATGTAAGTACGGCGATGGCCACGAATTTCCGCTTCATCACGCACGCCACCGAGGGCCATGCGTACGAATTTGCGGTTGGTGGCGTGAGCAATCGACTCCGCCAGGGACGTTTTACCCACCCCGGGAGGACCGACCAGGCACAACACCGGACCACGAATTTTCTTCACGCGTTTTTGCACGGCGAGGTATTCGAGGATGCGCTCTTTGACTTCTTCCAGGCCATAGTGGTCGGCATCCAGAATGTCTTCTGCACGCGCCAGATCCAGGCGCACTTTGCTCTGGGCCTTCCACGGCACCTGAACCAGCCAGTCGATGTACGAACGCACCACGGTCGCTTCCGCGGACATTGGCGACATTTGCTTGAGCTTGTTCAGTTCGGCCGTGGCCTTGGCCAGCGCGTCTTTTGGCAGGCCGGCGGCATCGATACGCTTTTTCAGCTCTTCGACTTCGTTGTGACCTTCATCGCTGTCGCCGAGCTCTTTCTGAATGGCCTTCATCTGCTCATTCAGGTAGTACTCGCGCTGACTGCGCTCCATTTGTTTTTTGACGCGACCGCGAATGCGTTTTTCGACTTGCAGCAGATCGATCTCGGCATCCAGCAACGCCAGAACGTGCTCGACCCGGGCCGACAAATCGATGATTTCGAGGATTTCCTGCTTCTGTTCGATCTTCAGGGCCATGTGCGCGGCCATGGTATCCACCAGGCGGCCTGGCTCATCGATGCTGTTGAGCGATGACAGGACTTCAGCCGGGACTTTCTTGCCCAACTGCACATATTGCTCGAACTGGGATAGCAGACTGCGTACGAATACTTCCGACTCGCGCTCTGGCGCGTCGACTTCGTCGATCAGGGAGACTTCGGCACGGCAGTGGCCGTCCACTTCGCTGAAGCGCTCAACGGCGCCCCGCTGCTCACCCTCGACCAGAACCTTGACCGTACCGTCAGGCAGCTTCAGCAGCTGCAGAACGGTGGCAATTGTACCTACGCGATACAGGGCATCTTCACCGGGATCGTCATCAGCCGGGTTTTTCTGGGCCAGCAGAAGAATCTGCTTGTCACCCGTCATCGCAGCCTCGAGGGCTTCGATGGATTTCTCGCGTCCCACGAACAGCGGGATAACCATGTGCGGATAAACCACGACATCACGCAATGGCAGGAGAGGCAATTCGATGGTTGTCTTCATGATTTCGCCTCTACGGCGGCCGTAAGGCCGGAAACAGATGGAAGTAAGCTTGAAACCAAGATGGGGGCAGCCTTCAAAAAAAACAAGCACAAAGACTGTGTAAAACGCGCAAAAAGCAAAGGGGCCCGAAGGCCCCTTCTTTATACCGGCTGCGTGACGCTTAAGCGTCTGGCGCGGCCTTGGCGGTCGGCTCACTGTTTTCGTAGATATACAGTGGCTTGGACTTGCCTTCTATCACGCTTTCATCGATCACTACTTTGCTCACCTCCGATTGCGAGGGGATTTCATACATAGTGTCGAGCAATACACCTTCGAGAATCGAACGCAGGCCACGGGCACCGGTTTTACGCTCCAGGGCACGCTTGGCGACCGATTTCAGTGCGTCGGAACGGAATTCCAGATCAACGCCTTCCATCTCGAACAGCTTGGCATACTGCTTGGTCAGAGCATTTTTCGGCTCGGTGAGAATCTGCATCAATGCAGCCTCGTCAAGCTCGTCCAGCGTGGCAAGTACCGGCAGACGACCGACGAATTCCGGGATCAGACCGAACTTGACCAGATCGTCAGGCTCGACTTCACGCAGGGACTCACCGACTTTCTTGCCTTCTTCCTTGCTGCGCACTTCTGCATTGAAGCCGATGCCGCCCTTGGTGGAACGGTTTTGAATAACCTTTTCCAGACCAGAGAACGCACCACCGCAAATGAACAGGATGTTACGGGTGTCGACCTGAAGGAATTCCTGCTGCGGATGCTTACGACCACCTTGAGGTGGAACGGAAGCGACCGTACCTTCGATCAACTTGAGCAAGGCCTGCTGCACGCCTTCACCGGATACGTCCCGGGTGATCGACGGGTTGTCAGACTTGCGCGAAATCTTGTCGATTTCATCGATGTAGACAATACCCATCTGGGCTTTTTCCACGTCGTAATCGCATTTCTGCAGCAGCTTCTGAATGATGTTCTCGACATCTTCACCCACGTAACCCGCCTCGGTGAGGGTGGTTGCATCAGCGATGGTGAACGGAACGTTCAGCAAGCGGGCCAGTGTTTCGGCAAGCAGGGTTTTACCCGAGCCTGTCGGGCCGATCAGCAGGATGTTGCTCTTGCCGAGTTCGACGTCGTCATTCTTTTTGTCACGCTGATTCAGGCGCTTGTAGTGGTTGTACACCGCTACGGCCAGAACCTTTTTCGCACGCTCCTGACCAATCACATACTGATCAAGGATGCCGCTGATTTCTTTAGGCGAAGGCAATTTATGCGCGCTGCTTTCGGCCTGTGCTTCCTGCACCTCCTCGCGGATGATGTCATTGCACAGGTCGACGCACTCGTCGCAGATAAAGACCGAGGGGCCGGCAATCAATTTGCGTACTTCATGCTGGCTTTTGCCACAGAAGGAGCAATAGAGCAGCTTGCCGTTGTCCTCGCCGTTGCGGGTGTCAGTCATTCGTTCGATCCAAATCCGATAGGCTTGCAACACAAGATGAAGGCTATTGCGGGCTTTTTCAAGCCCGCTGGTGATCGGACCCGCCGACCAGCCCTATTTTGAGCTGCTTATTTCAAGCAGGGCGCTGGGTGATCACTTCATCGATCAACCCGTACTCACGCGCGGCTTCTGCACTCATGAAATTGTCGCGGTTGGTATCGCGCTCGATTTCTTCAAGAGTGCGCCCGCTATGCAGGGCCATCAGCGTGTTGAGACGCTCACGAATAAAGAGGATTTCCTTGGCATGGATTTCGATATCCGATGCCTGGCCCTGGAAACCGCCCAGTGGCTGGTGAATCATCACACGCGAGTTTGGCAGGCAGTAACGCTTGCCAGGGGCACCAGCCGTCAGCAGGAACGCGCCCATGCTGCACGCCTGACCGATACAGGTGGTTGCCACGTTGGGCTTGATGAACTGCATGGTGTCGTAGATCGACATGCCTGCCGTCACCGAACCGCCCGGGGAGTTGATGTAGAGATGGATGTCCTTGTCCGGATTTTCCGCTTCAAGGAACAGCAGTTGCGCACAGATCAGGTTGGCCATGTAGTCCTCTACCGGGCCAACCAGAAAGATCACTCGCTCCTTGAGCAAGCGCGAGTAGATGTCGTAGGCGCGCTCGCCACGAGCGGACTGCTCGACAACCATCGGGACCAGGCCGCCTGCGGCCTGGATATCAGAGTTCTGCTGAATATACGAATTACGGAACATGCTCTGCAGTCACTCCCAAATAGTTATGTCTTGAATACGCATAAGCCAGCACGAAGGCTGGCTTATGGTGTTTGCTTCTTACCGCAAAAGTGATCAGTCGGCTTGTGGTGCTTCTACCGGCTTGACCGCTTCTTCGTAAGAGACCGATTTGTCGGTCACGCTAGCTTTCTGCAGAACAGTATCCACAACTTGCTCTTCCAGCACAACCGAACGAACTTCGTTCAGTTGCTGGTCGTTTTTGTAGTACCAGGACACAACCTGCTCAGGCTCCTGGTAGGCCGAAGCCATTTCCTGAATCATCTCGCGAACGCGGGTTTCGTCAGGCTTCAGGTCGAATTGCTTGACCACTTCAGCCACGATCAGGCCCAGCACTACGCGGCGCTTGGCTTGCTCTTCGAACAGCTCGGCCGGCAGTTGGTCAGGCTTGATGTTGCCGCCGAACTGCTGGACAGCCTGCACACGCAGACGGTCAACTTCGTTGGACAGCAGAGCCTTTGGCACTTCGATCGGGTTGGTGGCCAGCAGACCGTCCATTACCTGATTCTTGACCTTGGATTTGATCGCCTGACGCAGCTCGCGCTCCATGTTCTTGCGAACTTCGGCACGGAAGCCATCCAGACCGGTTTCCTTGATGCCGAATTGAGCGAAGAATTCTTCGGTCAGTTCTGGCAGCTTTGGCTCGGAAACGGTGTTGACGGTCACGGTGAACTCGGCGGTTTTGCCAGCCAGGTCCAGGTTCTGATAGTCCTCTGGGAAAGTCAGGTTCAGAACGCGTTCTTCACCGGCTTTAGCGCCAACCAGGCCATCTTCGAAACCAGGGATCATGCGGCCGGAACCCAGAACCAGCTGAGTACCCTTGGCGGAACCGCCAGCGAACACTTCACCGTCGACTTTGCCGACGAAATCAATGTTCAGCTGATCTTCGTTCTGGGCAGCGCGATCGGCCACTTCGAAACGGGTGTTCTGCTTGCGCAGGACTTCCAGCATTTTGTCCAGATCGGCATCAGCCACGTCAGCGCTCAGGCGCTCGACGGTGATACCTTCGAAACCGGCAACGGTGAACTCAGGGAACACTTCGAATACGGCAACGTATTCCAGGTCCTTGCCCGCTTCCAGGGACTTAGGCTCGATCGAAGGCTGGCCAGCCGGGTTCAGCTTCTGCTCAACCACCGCTTCGTAGAAGGAAGACTGGATCACGTCGCCTACAGCTTCCTGGCGAGCGTCGGCACCGAAACGGCGCTTGATTTCGCTCATTGGCACTTTGCCTGGACGGAAGCCAGCAATCTTGGCCTTTTGGGCGGTCTGCTGCAGACGCTTGTTGACCTGGCTCTCGATGCGCTCAGCCGGCACGGTGACGCTCATGCGGCGCTCAAGAGCAGTAGTATTTTCAACAGAAACTTGCATGGATATTCCTCGTTGCACAGACGTTAGCCGGCCGTTTCCGACCCCAGAATCAAGGGCATGCATTCTAGTGGGTCAAACTCAAGAAGTCACCCTACTGAAAACGGGTAAAAACGCAGCAGGCAATTTATAGGTGCGAATGCACGAATGCACCTCGCCCCGATGGCAAATACAATCAATCACGCCAGGGCTCTGCGCCGACCTTTCTATATAGAAGAGGTCGCCAATCACTTCCCTGACAGCCGATCTCGCAAGCAAGGCCGGCGGACAGGACGGCATCATCGAGAAACATAAATACGACGAAACGCCCCGCCCCTGCAGCCCGGAACCTGCGGCCATTGAAACAAAAAAGGCGCCAGACTTTTCAATCTGGCGCCTTTCAAAATATGGGGTGGACGATGGGGATCGAACCCACGACAACGGGAGTCACAATCCCGTGCTCTACCAACTGAGCTACGCCCACCATATTGCCTGTTAAAGAAGCCAAACAACTTCTTTATCAAGCTCCAGCCAGGCCAACAGCCTGATTGAAGCTTTATTTGGTGCGGATGAAGAGACTCGAACTCTTACGCCTCGCGGCGCTGGAACCTAAATCCAGTGTGTCTACCAATTCCACCACATCCGCGGATGAAGTCTTTAAAGCAAAGGCGCCAGACTGTTAATCTGGCGCCTTTCGAAATATGGGGTGGACGATGGGGATCGAACCCACGACAACGGGAGTCACAATCCCGTGCTCTACCAACTGAGCTACGCCCACCATATCGCGTTACTTGTGCCAAAGCTGCCTAATGGCGCACCCGGCAGGACTCGAACCTGCGACCATCCGCTTAGAAGGCGGATGCTCTATCCAGCTGAGCTACGGGCGCCTTGTTAGCTGTACCCTTGGAGGACTACAAACTAAGTGCTTTCCAGTCTCGCAGAATCGTAATCCTGCTCAACCTTCTTAACCAGTGCTAGGCTGTGCCCGACAAGTGCGACGAATAGTATAGAGCCCCCCGAAGGTCGTCAAATCATTTTTAAAAAAAATTCATTTAATTAAAGGAGTTAGGGGAATTTGCAGACCAAGCGCCTTTGCCCTCACCGCATGACATGCGAGAATGCGTTCTCTTTTTTTCCCCTCTCGATGGTTAATCACGCGCAATGACTGCACAACTTATCGACGGCAAATCGATCGCCGCCAGCCTGCGCCAGCAGATCGCCCAACGTGTCACCGAGCGTCGCCAGCAAGGCCTGCGCACGCCCGGCCTTGCGGTGATCCTGGTCGGCAGCGATCCTGCCTCTCAGGTTTATGTCTCGCACAAGCGTAAAGACTGCGAAGAGGTCGGCTTTCTATCCCAAGCCTATGACCTGCCTTCCGAAACCACTCAAGAAGCGCTGACCGAGCTGATCGATCGCCTGAACGACGATCCTGCAATCGACGGCGTTCTGCTTCAGCTTCCGCTTCCCGAACACCTCGACGCCTCCAGACTGCTGGAGCGCATTCGTCCGGATAAAGACGTCGACGGTTTCCATCCTTATAACGTCGGTCGCTTGGCCCAGCGTATCCCTCTGCTGCGCCCATGCACTCCCAAAGGCATCATGACCCTGCTGGAAAGCACCGGTGTCGACCTTTACGGGATGGATGCCGTGGTTGTTGGCGCGTCCAATATCGTTGGCCGCCCGATGGCCATGGAATTGTTGCTGGCCGGTTGCACCGTGACGGTCACCCACCGTTTTACCAAGGACCTTGCCGGCCATGTCGGCCGTGCGGACCTGGTCGTCGTGGCCGCTGGCAAGCCGGGCCTGGTCAAGGGTGAATGGATCAAGGAAGGCGCGATCGTGATCGATGTCGGCATCAACCGTCAGGACGATGGCAAGCTGGTCGGTGACGTGATCTACGAAACCGCCCTGCCCCGCGCCGGCTGGATTACTCCGGTACCGGGCGGCGTAGGCCCGATGACTCGTGCCTGCCTGCTGGAGAACACCCTGTACGCTGCTGAAACCCTGCACAGCTGAGTTTCAACGCGGACGCTGACAGCGAGTCAAAGAACCCCGCCCCCGGCGGGGTTCTTTTTGCCTGCGAAAAAACCTCGACCGCCCGCCGGAAAATGACATTTTTTTCATGCTTCTCAGGACTTTCACCTGTTACTTGAACAACCATCGACAGTTATTCAGCCATACTCCAGAATGTCGCGCTTTTCAGGAAACAGCCCGTTACAAAACGGCTTATCAACACCCTTTATGAGTCTGCCAGCGTGAAAATCCGTCTTTCCATCCTGAGCCTATTTTTTGCAGTTACAGGGACTTTCCTCACGCCAATCGCCAGTGCTGACGAGACCACCGCAGCGCCGCGAGATACGAAGACACTCAAGCTCGCTTCCGGCAGCTCCTTGCTGCTGGACATGCAGACCAACAAAGTCATCTATGCCAGCAATCCTGACGTGGTAGTGCCGATCGCTTCCGTCAGCAAGTTGATGACTGGCCTGGTCGTGGTTGAATCCCGACAGAACATGGACGAATACATCGACGTCAACATCAGCGACACACCGGAAATGAAAGGCGTGTTCTCCCGGGTCAAACTCCGGAGCGAACTGCCGCGCCGGGAAATGCTGCTGATTGCCCTGATGTCCTCGGAAAACCGCGCCGCGGCGACTCTGGCGCACCACTATCCGGGCGGCTATGCCGCGTTCATTGCTGCAATGAACGCCAAGGCCCGGGCACTGGGCATGACCAACACGCATTTCGTCGAGCCGACCGGTCTCTCCCCGCGCAACGTATCGACCGCTCGCGACCTGAGCAAGCTGTTGATCGCCGCGCACAAGTACCCGCTTCTGACCGAGCTGAGCACGACCAAGGAAAAAACCGTCTCGTTCCGTAAACCCAACTACAGCCTGGGCTTTCGCAACACCGACCATTTGGTCCGCAAGCCGGACTGGGACATCCAGCTGACGAAAACCGGTTTCACCAACGAAGCCGGTCACTGCCTGGTGCTGGTGACCCGAATGGGTAACCGCCCGGTGGCCTTGGTGATTCTTGACGCCTATGGCAAGTACACCCATTTTGCCGATGCCACGCGCATGCGTAATTGGGTAGAGAGCGGAAGGAGCGCGGACGTGCCTTCCGTAGCCTTGCAGTACAAGGCAGACAAGAACCTCAAGCATCGGCAGAGCGGTGTGGTTGAAGCGTCGAAGTAACCTTGCTGCAAACGCATGAAAAAGCCCCGAACATTCGGGGCTTTTTTTCGTCGCGAAGTTAGTCGTTAGGCAGTGGCATCTGGTCGTCATCCGGGATGCCGTCGCCGGTACTTGGATCTCTCCAACCCTTTGGTTTTTCAGTAGGCACCACCGTTGGCCTCGCCAATGGATCTCTCAACGGGCTGTCGGGATCCATCACCGGATCGGTGCTTTGCTCGGGGGTTGTGGGAACAGCCTCTGGACGCTTGTCGTCGAAACTGGAGTCGGTAGACATACGCACCTCCATTGGACCTAGGGTTTCAGATTTGCCAGTGGATCGTAGGGCTTGGCCGGGGCCTTGGGATTATCCCCCGGTTTCACATCCCTCGGTGCCTTGGCGGGCCCGATGGGGTCGACCTGTGGATCGGCAAGGTCCGGAGAATCGGGATCGAAGCCCAGCTCATTGCCAGACGAATGCTCAGACGAGTGCGGACCGACGGGCGTTGTGGAATGAGCCATGGGCGCCTCCTGATCTCGGCCCGGGATATTATTCCGGGCCCTTAAGGATCAGAGGCTGGCGACGGGCGAAGGTGCCCGGCGGGTGACCAACGGACTTACTGGCTGGCCAAGGCTTTTTTTGCCCTGGCGGCGGCCTGTTCCTGACCGGCCTGAGCCAGATCGCTGGCGGCCTTGAGCCAACGCTGCTGATCGACCTGGGCCGGGATTTGCGTCGGATTCTGGATCAGCACGGCCCAACCGCCGGCGTCCTTGAACGCCGACTCGAAGGAGCTGAAGCTCATCAGTTCGCGGTGATTCATCCCGGCCCGCAGCAGGACCGTCTGCTTCTGGCGGTTGTAGCCGGCCAGAATGGCGTATCGCGGTTCGGCCCACATGGCCGAGCCTTCAGTAAAGCGCACCATCACCGGATAACCGGCGGCGACTTGCGTCAACAAGGCCGGCAGGTTGCTGTCGAGGGGATAGACCACCATCCCGTACTCGCGGGCCAGGCTCTGCATGTTCTGTTGCAACTGGGCTTCGGCCCCCGGCAAATGCAAGGGTTTGTCGAGTAACCCCGGGGTAATCACGATGCCCTGCTGGGACAGCATGCTGGCCAGCACCTGCGGTCCGCTTTGATACGCATCGCCTCGGTAGAATCGGCCGCTGAGCTCGACACGCTCCGGCAAACGCTTGATCTCGGGCGCAACGCTACCGGCACAGCCCACCAGGCTTGCCACGCAACCAGCTATGAGCATGGTCGACAAAATTCGAGAAAATACCCGCACCATCATCTCTCTCTTGTTCAGGTTCAGACGCCAGGCAATCCCATTCCCGGCTTGGCCGTCGATCATAGGGCGCCGCGCCGCTACGGTATAGCTCTAAACGGTAGTCGCGTGCATTCGATAGAGCGAACTGGTTGGTGACTGCCGACTTTCGCTCAATAGCCTGAAATACAGCAACGGCTAGACTGTTCCCTGAAGGGACGACAGCGAAGCGCGTGTGCCCACAGCAGGGCAAAGAGGAGGCAAAGATGAGCCTGACCATGATCATTGTGATGTTGATTGGCGGTTGGCTGGCGGTAGCCGCCGCCATGCTGTGGGGCGTGCTGCGCATTACTCGCCGCCACCATCACCCTGTTCAGCCAGCACCTGCACCGCAAGCGGACAAAACGCGGAGCCAACACGCCAACGCTCACTGACAAACACCTTTACCCGAGACCAACAAAAACGGCCGCCTGCACTCCTTGGAGTTCAGGCGGCCGCTTCTTTCAGCGACGGTCAGGCTTCAGTGGCTACGCGCTTCTGCCTGGCCCGGCGGGACATCATGTTCAACGCCTCGATCGAAGCCGAGAATGCCATGGCCGCATAGACGTAGCCTTTCGGTACATGGGCGCCAAAGCCTTCGGCGATCAGCGTCATGCCGATCATGATCAGGAAGCCCAGGGCCAGCATCACCACCGTCGGGTTGTCGTTAATGAACTTGGCCAGCGGATCCGCCGCCAGCAACATCACCAAGACCGACACCACCACCGCGATGACCATGATCGGCAAATGCTCGGTCATGCCGACAGCGGTAATGATGCTGTCGATGGAGAACACCATGTCCAGCATCAGGATCTGACCGATCGCGGCAGCGAAACCCAGGGTCACGGTCGAGGTCGCCGACTTCGGATCTTCCGGTGCCGGGTCCATGCTGTGATGGATCTCGGTGGTTGCCTTCCACAACAGGAACAGGCCACCGGCAATCAGGATCATGTCTTTCCAGGAAAACGCGTGGCCGAGAATCTCGATCACCGGCGCAGTCAACTGCACGATGAACGCGATGGTGCTCAGCAAGCCCAGGCGCAGGATCAATGCCATGCCGATACCGATGCGTCGTGCCCGCTGTCGATTGTGCAAGGGCAGCTTGTTGGTCAGGATCGAGATGAAGATCAGGTTATCGATGCCAAGCACGATCTCCATCACAATCAGGGTAGCGAGGGCGACCCAGGCGGTGGGGCTGGCGGCAAGTTGTAAAAGGTAGTCCATGGGTCAGTCCTGACTCGTTGTAATACGGTTTAGATTTCCTGGGAGGAAGATTCGGTTTTTTCCGATTCTTTTTCCGATGATTCTTTTTTGCTGATCAACCCGCTGGTGGCGTCACTGAGTGCTTGCTCGGCAGCCTTGTGGGTATCGTCAATCGCCTGTTTGGCGCTTTCGGCAGCCTTGCCCATCAACTGTTGCGCGCTTTTCTCGGCCTGGTCGCAACCGGCCAGTACCAGTAAAGACGTGATCAACAGTGCCGTGGTTTTCAGCTTCATGATGCTTCCCTCGTTAGAACAAACGGGACCTGAACAATGGCCCGTTGATAGCGATGCATTCTAGGGAAGTGAATACTTCAGGAAAATTCGTATTTTTGCCATGTATACTTCGGTTTTTACGAATGTAGGAGCTGCCGAAGGCTGCGATCTTTTGATGTTGATTTTCTCGGGCGATTGAAAGATCGCAGCCTCGTTTCACTCGACAGCTCCTACAGAGGGCCATACATATGTTGAATTATCGGCAATTGCATTACTTCTGGGTGGTGGCCAAGACCGGCAGCATCGTGCGCGCCTGCGAGCAACTGAACCTCACGCCACAAACCATCAGCGGGCAGATTTCATTGCTGGAACAGACCTTTGGCATCGAATTGTTTCGGCGCGTTGGGCGGCAACTCGAACTGACCGAGGCCGGCCGCCAGGCCCTGCCCTACGCCGAACAAATGTTTCAGCTGGGCGGCGAACTGGAACTGATGCTGCGGGCACAACCCAATGAACAGCAGATCCTGTTTCGCGTCGGTGTGGCCGACGTGGTGCCCAAATCCATCGTCTATCGCCTGATCGCACCGACCATGGAGCTGAGCGAACCGCTGCGCATCACGTGCCGCGAAGACAAGCTTGAACGTTTGTTGGCAGACCTGGCGATCCAGCGCCTGGACCTGGTGATCTCCGACAGCCCGATGCCGTCGCACCTGGACATCAAGGGCTACAGCCAGAAACTCGGTGAGTGCGGGATCAGCTTTTTCGCCACCCCGGAGCTGGCGGCACGTTACGGTCAGGACTTCCCGCGCAATCTGCACGGTGCTCCACTGCTGATTCCCGGGCCGGAAACCGTGGTGCGTAGCCGTTTGCAACGCTGGTTCGCCGAGCAGCAGATCCAGCCGAAAATTGTCGGCGAGTTCGACGACAGCGCCCTGATGCAGGCCTTCGGCCAATCCGGCAGCGGGATCTTCATCGGCCCGAGCGTGATTGCCGATGAAGTGCAACGCCAATATGGCGTGGAAGTGATCGGCCAGACCGACGCGGTGAGCGAGTCGTTCTATGCCATCTCAGTGGAGCGCAAGGTCAGGCACCCCGGCATTGTCGCCATTACCGAAGGTGCCCGACGCGAGCTGTTTACAGCGCTGTAACCACTTCGCGCGGCTTGAAAGTCATCAGCGCTATCGCCAGCAGGATCGAGGCGAGGATGAACGCCGCCGCGGCGAAGCCAAGGCCTTGCAGACCGACACTGTCGATCACCCGACCACCGATCATCGCGCCCAGACCGATACCGAGGTTGGCCCCGGCGATGTTCAGCGACGCGGCGAAGGCCGGCGCTTCGGGCGCGGCTTTCATCAGGCGCACATGGCTGACCAGGAACAACGCCGCCTGGGTCACGCCCCAGATGCCCATCGCCGCCGCCAGACCGAGCGGCGAATGAATGTTCGGCACCAGCGCCACCAGGCCGGCGATCATGAACGCGCAGAACATCATCGACGCCATCAGCGGATGACGATCCACCGCCCGGCCGCCCAGGGAGTTGCCGATCAGCCCGACCGCACCGAAGCCCATCAGGCACCAGCCAACCACGGTGCCGTTGAAGCCGGCCAGACGTTCGAGGATGTCAGCCAGGTAGGTGTAGGCGGTGAACATACCGCTGAACACAATCACTGACAGCAGCACGTGACCGAGCATCAGCGGGCTGCGCAGGATCTTGAACTGCGAGCGGAAGCTCACCTGATGCTGGTGCAGGTTGGTCTTGGGCAGATAGATAAACAGCAGCAACGCCTTGGCAAAGGCGATGACCGCCAGAATCGCGAAGGCACTGCGCCAGCCGAACGCATCGGAAATCAGCGTGCCCACGGGAATGCCGAACACCGTTGCGCAGACGATACCGAAGCCGATCTTGGCGATGGCGCGACCGGCGTAATCCGGCCCGACGATGTCCACCGCCGTTTCGCTGGCCAGCGCCCAGAACACCGGCAGCCCCAGCGCCGGGATCAACCGGGCAAACGCCATCACCCAGATATTCGGCGCCAGCGCCGCCAGCGTGTTGGCCAGGCCAAACATGATCAACACCGAGATAAACAGCTTGCGCCGTTCGAAGCGGGCGAAGTACGCCGTCAGGAACGGCCCGAACGCGGCCACGGTGAAGGCGAACAAAGTCACCAGCAAACCCGCTTGCGGGATGCTGACGTCAAGGTCCCGGGCGATGGCCGGCAACAGGCCAACGATGATGAATTCCGTGGTCAGCACCGTAAAACCGGCTGCAGACAACAGAAGAATGGGCAACAGCATGCAGAACTCCAGAAAAAACGACGACACCAGCGATAGCCCGGAGGCCCACTGGCAGACATGAAAATGAGGATGGCGAATCTTAACAGAGTGTTTCCGAACGCGGTTGCACGAACCTGCCTATCTCGTTGAATGCCATGGTGGCAGTTCGTCACAGGTCTGAAAGATCGCTCCTACGCTGTGATAAAGTCCGCGCCCTGAAAAACGTACACCCAGTGGTTAATGCCGATCAGTTAATCGACAAGACCTGTGGGAGCGAGCCTGCTCGCGATGGCGGACTGTCAGACAACGCAAGTGTCGACTGTGCCATCGTCATCGCGAGCAGGCTCGCTCCCACAAGGATTGCGGCGTTCTACACCCTGTGTACCCCTCTCGGTTTCCCGTCTGCGGCCTGCCCTGCTTATTGCTGCAACTGCGGCGAAACCTCGCACTTATAAAAAATCAGAGATGCCGTTTTATGACTGCTTCATCCCCTTCTCTATTGCACCGCCTCAAACGCCTTAGCCTGGTCACGCAGATCGTGATCGGCCTGATCGCAGGTATTGCCCTGGCGCTGTTTGCCCCCGACATGGCGAAGTCCACGGCGTTCATCGGCAAAGTGTTTGTCTCGGCACTGAAAGCCGTCGCGCCGATTCTGGTGTTCGTACTGGTCATGGCGTCGATTGCCAACCACAAGCACGGTCAGGAAACCCATATCCGGCCGATTCTGTTCCTGTATCTGCTGGGCACTTTCGCCGCGGCCGTGGTCGCGGTGGTTGCCAGCATGACGTTCCCGTCGAGCCTGGTGCTGTCGACCCAGGACGTTGCGGTCACAGCGCCGGGCGGGATTGGCGAAGTGTTGCAAAGCCTGTTGCTGAGCGTGGTCGATAATCCGGTCAGCGCCCTGATGAATGCCAACTTCATCGGCATCCTGGCGTGGGCCATCGGCATGGGCATCGCCATTCGCCACGCCGGCGACACCACTCGTGAAGTGCTGGGTGACCTGTCCAACGGCGTGACGGTGATCGTGCGCCTGGTGATCAGCTTCGCCCCGCTGGGCATCTTCGGCCTGGTGGCCTCGACCCTGGCCACTTCCGGTTTCGGCGCACTGATCGGCTACGCCCACCTGCTGGCCGTGCTGTTGGGCTGCATGCTGTTCGTGGCACTGGTGATGAACCCGCTCATCGTATTCTGGAAACTGCGCCGCAACCCGTACCCGCTGGTGCTGACCTGCCTGCGCGAGAGCGGCATCACCGCGTTCTTCACCCGCAGTTCGGCGGCGAACATTCCGGTCAACCTGGAATTGAGCAAGCGTCTGGGCCTGCACGAAGACACCTACTCGGTATCGATCCCGCTGGGTGCGACCATCAACATGGCCGGCGCGGCGATCACCATCACCGTGCTGACCCTGGCGGCGGTGCACACGCTGGGCATCGCCGTGGACATTCCCACCGCGATCCTGCTGAGCGTCGTCGCAGCCATCTGCGCCTGCGGTGCTTCGGGTGTGGCGGGTGGTTCGCTGTTGCTGATTCCGCTGGCATGCAGCCTGTTCGGCATCCCGAGCGAAATCGCCATGCAGGTGGTGGCGGTCGGTTTCATCATCGGCGTATTGCAGGACTCGGCGGAAACCGCGCTGAACTCGTCCACCGATGTGCTGTTCACCGCGGCGGCTTGCCTGGGTGAAGAGGCAAAAACAGAACGCCTGGCCTGATACCGAAAAAGATCAAAAGATCGCAGCCTGCGGCAGCTCCTACTTTGGAATGCGTGCACCTGTAGGAGCTGCCGCAGGCTGCGATCTTTTGATTCACCAATGAAAAGCCCGCCAAGGCGCAAACCTTGGCGGGCTTTTTTGTACCTGGACGGTTTAGAACGCGCCCATGTAGTCACGCTTGCCCACTTCCACGCCGTTGTGACGCAGCAGTGCGTAAGTGGTGGTGACGTGGAAGAAGAACTGCGGCAGGCCGTAGGTCAGCAGGTAGGACTGGCCGCTGAAGCGCTTCTCTTTAGGCGTGCCCGGACGGGTCACGATCTCGATGCCTTCCTTGCCGTTGATCTGCGCAGGCGTAATGCTGCCGATGAAGGCCAGAGCCTTGGCGATCAACGCTTGCAGTTCGGCGAAGGTGGTTTCAGTGTCGTCGTACTTCGGCAATTCAACTTCGGCCAGGCGACCGGTAACGCCCTTGCTGAAATCAACGGCGATCTGCACCTGACGCACCAGCGGGAACATGTCCGGGAACAGGCGCGCTTGCAGGAAGGCGTTAGGGTCGATGTTTTTCTCGGTGGCGTGAGCCTCGGCCTTTTTCAGTACATCACTCAGGGCGTTGAGCATTTGCTGGAAAACAGGCACGGAAGCGTCGTACAGGGAAATGGTCATGACAGGTCTCGTGTGGTGACTGGAGGGAAACGTCGGCCGATTATAGCCGCGCGCCGCCCTCCCGAGACCGGTCTTTTTCAGCTGCCGTACACTTTGGCCGCCGGAACGGCCTGAGCCACCAGCTGTGCGACGGCATCGCCCATCTCGCCGACTGCCCAGCGGCCCTCGCGATCCAGTTGCGGACCACGGCGCCAGCCGTCGGCGATCGACAACTTGCCGCCCTCGACTTCGAACATCTGCCCGGTCACCTCGGCGGAAGCCTCGGAACCGAGCCACACCACCAGCGGCGCGACGTTTTCCGGGGCGAAGTAATCGAAGCCCTCTTCTGGTTTTTTCATGGTGTCGGCGAACACTTGCTCGGTCATCCCGGTGCGCGCGGCCGGCGCCAGGGCGTTGGCGGTGATCCCGTAGCGACGCAGTTCAGCGGCCTGTACCAGGGTCAGCGAGGCTATACCACCCTTGGCCGCCGCGTAGTTGGACTGGCCAATGGAGCCCTGCAAACCGGCGCCGGAACTGGTGTTGATGATCCGCGCATCGACCTTGGCGCCGCCCTTGACCTGCTCACGCCAGTACTTCACGGCGTGGCTGGAAATGCAGAAGTGGCCCTTCAGGTGCACGGCTACCACAGCGTCCCAGTCGGCTTCGCTGAGGCTGGCGAACATGCGGTCGCGGCAGATGCCGGCGTTGTTGACCACCACGTTCAGGTCGCCAAAGGTTTCGATGGCCTGGCGCACGATCAACCCCGCCGAGTCATATCGGGTGATGTCGTCGCTGTTGGCCACGGCGCTGCCGCCCTGGCCGAGGATTTCGCCGACCACGGCCAGCGCCGCTTCGCGGTTGATGTCGTTGACCAGCACTTTCGCGCCTTCAGCGGCGAAGGCCAGCGCGTAGGCCCGACCCAGGCCACCGCCGGCACCGGTGATGATCACCACACGGTTTACACATATTTTCATGTTCTACATCCTTCAAATTCATCACTGGTCGACACAATCTTCTGTAGGAGCGAGCCTGCTCGCGAAAGCGGTGGGTCAGTCATCATCAATGTTGAATCTGATGACCCCATCGCGAGCAGGCTCGCTCCTACAGGATCGGTGTGCACCCTGCTTTACAAACGTTCGATGATCGTCACGTTGGCCTGGCCGCCGCCTTCGCACATGGTCTGCATGCCATAACGGCCGCCGCTGCGTTCCAGCTCATGGAGCAAGGTGCACATCAAGCGGGTGCCGGTGGCGCCCAATGGATGACCGAGGGCAATCGCGCCGCCATTGACGTTGGTCTGCTCATGGGGATAGCCGGTCTCTTTCAACCAGGCCATGGCCACCGAAGCGAAGGCTTCGTTGATCTCCACCCGGTCGATGTCTTCGAGCTTCATGCCGGCACGCTTGAGCGCGTAAGCGGTGGCCGGGATCGGCGCGGTGAGCATCCAGATCGGGTCTTCGGCGCGCACGCTCAGGTGATGGATACGTGCCCGTGGCGTCAGGCCGTAACGCTTGAGCGCCGCCTCCGAGACGATCAGCATTGCGCTGGCCGCGTCACAGGTCTGGCTCGATACCGCGGCAGTCACCCGGTCGCAGCCGAACAGGAACTCCAGCTCGGCCATTTTTTCCAGGCTGGTCTGGCGTGGGGTTTCGTCGTGCAGCACACCGGCCAGGGGCACGATCTCGCGGTTGAAGCGGCCTTGCTCGATGGCCTGCAAGGCTCGTCGATGGGACTCCAGCGAATAAGCTTCAAGCTGCGCCCGGGACAGGTCCCATTTCTCGGCGATCATCTGCGCCGAACGGAACTGCGTCGGGGTTTGCGCGCCGTAGCGCCGCACCCAGCCTTCGGAGCCGCTGAACGGATCGGTGAAGCCCAGGGGCTCGGCAGCGATCATCGCCGAGGAAATCGGGATCTGGGTCATGGTCTGCACGCCACCGGCAATCACCACATCCTGAGTGCCGCTCATCACCGCCTGGGCGGCGAAGTGCACCGCTTGCTGGGACGAACCGCACTGGCGATCGATGGTGGTGCCCGGCACCGCTTGCGACAGGCCGGCCGCCAGCCAACTGGTGCGGGCGATGTCACCGGCCAGCGGGCCGATGGTGTCGACACAGCCGAAGATCACGTCGTCGTAATCCTCGTCGGGAATGGCATTGCGCTCGACCAGCGCGCGCAATACGTGGGCGCCCAGGTCGGCGGCGTGGATCTGGCTCAGACCACCCTTGCGCCGCCCGGTGGGCGTGCGCAGGGCGTCGACAATATAAGCTTCAGGCATGCTGTTTCTCTGTGCTTTTTGTAGGAGCCGGCTTGCCGGCGAAGGCGGCAGGATTGCCGTCGAACAGGGCCGCGCGAATCCGCCCCTTGTGATGGCTGCGATCGCCCCAGACCTTGTCCAGAGCCCAGGCGCGCTTCATGAACAGATGCAAGTCGACTTCCCAGGTGTAACCCATGGCGCCGTGGGCCTGGATGCTGTTCTTCGCCGCGAGCATCGCCGCTTCCGCCGTTGCCAGCTTGGCGTGGGACACCAGCACGTCCTGCCCCGGTTGCTGCTCGGCCAGCGCATAAGCGGCGCGGTACAGCGGACCCTTGGCGAACTCGATCTGCACCGCGACGTTGGCCATCAAGTGCTTGACCGCCTGGAACGAACCCACCGGTTTGCCGAACTGTTTGCGCTCGAAGGTGTAGTCCACCGCCAGGTCGACCATGCGTTTGGCCAGCCCCAGCAATTGCGCGGCACTGGCGAGGGCGCCACGGTTGAAGGTGGCTGTCCACAGGCGTCGGCCCTGCTCACCGCTGGCAACGCAGGTGGCGGGGGTTGGTGTCCACTCGACCTGGAACAGTTGACGGCTCGGGTCGACCGACTCGTTGCGGGTCAGACGCACGGCATCACGCTCCAGGGCGTGCACTTCATCGCCATTGGCCAACAGCAGCAGATCGGCAACATGGGCATCGCTCACCAGCGGGTTACCCGGTTCAGACACGGCAAGACGCGCACGGCCCTCGGCAACTCGTGACAACCATTTTTGTTTGAGTGGCGCGTGTTGCTCATCCAGTGCGGCGAGCAACGGCACGCCGACCAGCATGGTCTCCACGAGCGGTTCGGGCAGCCCGGCGTAACCGCATTCCTGGGCAATCAGCACGAAATCCAGCTCCTTCATACCCATGCCATCCTGTGCCTCGGGCACGGTCAGGGCGGTCAGGCCGAGTTCCACCAGTTGCGCCCAGAGTTGTTCACTGCGCCCGCTGTCGCTCTGCCACAGTTCGCGGATGCGTTCCGGGGTGACTTCGTTGATCAGGAAGCTGCGGACGTTGTCCTGAAACAGCAGTTGGTCGCGGCTGAAACTAAAGTCCATGGTCTATTCCTCAGGCACGCGGCATGCCGAGCATGCGTTCGGCAATGATATTGCGCTGGATCTCGTTGGTGCCGGCGTAGATCGGCCCGGCCTGGGCAAACAGGAAACCTTCCAGCCAATGGCTGACGTCACCGGCGGCCGGGGCTTGCGGCAGCAGTTCGCCACGCAATCCGAGAATGCTCATGGCGGTGTCGTGCATGCGCTGATCGAGTTCCGACCAGAAGATCTTGTTGGTCGACGACTCCGGCCCGATCTTGCCGCCCTGCACCAGTTGCGAGGCAGTCATGTAGGTGCTCAAGGTGTAGGCCTCGGCATCGAGCCAGGCGCGCATCACCGCTTCGCCGATGGCCGGGTCGCGGTCGGCCTGCTCACGGTTGGCCTGATACAACTGCACCAGACGCTTGGCAGTTTCCTGGAAGCGCGCCGGTGAACGCAGCAACAAACCACGCTCGAAACCGGCGGTGGACATCGCCACATGCCAGCCCATGCCTTCGCCGCCGAGGGCGTTTTCCACCGGCACCTTGACGTCGTCGAAGAAAATTTCGGCGAAACCTGGCAAACCGTTGAGCTGCGGAATCGGCCGCACAGTGATGCCCGGCGTGTCCAGCGGCAGCAGGATGAAGGTCAGGCCGTGATGACGCTGGGACTGCGAGTCGGTACGGAAAATACCGAACGCCCAATCGGCCCACACCGCGCGGGTCGACCAGGTTTTCTGGCCATTGATCACGTAGTGGTCGCCCACCCGTTCAGCCTTGGAACGGATCGCCGCCATGTCGGAACCGGCGCCCGGCTCCGACCAAGCCTGGGCCCAGATGTCTTCGCCAGTGGCCATGCGCGGCAGAAACCGTGCCTTTTGTTCTTCGCTACCGTATTCCATCAGGGTCGGGCCGAGCAGGAAGATGCCGTTCTGGTTGACCCGTGCCGGCGCCCCGGAACGGTAGTATTCCTCTTCGAAAATCAACCACTCGATCAGGTCGCAGCCGCGTCCGCCGAGTTCGGTCGGCCAGGTGACCATGCCCCAACGGCCTTCATTGAGCTTGGCTTCCCAGGCCCGGTGCTGGGCAAAGCCAGGCTCGGTGTCGAACGATTGCAGCGGTTCACTCGGTACATTGGCCGCCAGCCAGGTCCGTGCCTCGGCACGAAAGGCCTGCTGGGCCGGGGTATAGGTCAGGTCCATGGATATGCCTTCAGCCGTTGAATCGGGCATCGCGTTTCTCGACGAACGAGTCGCGTGCTTCCTGAGAGTCCAGTGAGCGGTAGGCTTCGAGGGTGAAGCCCTGCTCCCAGCGGTATTTGTCTTCCAGATTGCCGTCTTCGATACCGCTCAGCGCTTCCTTGGCAAGGCTGATCATGCCGGGGCTCTTGGCGGCGATGGTGCGGGCGATCTGCAACGCGGCTTCGCGCAAGTCTTCGCGCTTGACCACCCGCTCCACCGCGCCCAGGCGGTACGCTTCGGCGGCGTCGATGGCCTCGCCGGTGAAGTACATGTGGCGGACTTTCTGCACCGGGAACAAACGCTGCAAATGCGCGCCGCCGCCCATGGCGCCGCGATCCACTTCCGGCACGCCGAAGGTGGCGCACTCGGACGCGACAATGATGTCGGCGGCGCCGCAAATGCCGATGCCGCCACCCAGCACAAAGCCGTGCACGGCAACGATCACCGGTTTCGGGTTGCGGTGAATGGCCTTGAAGCTGTCGTAGTTGCCCTTGTTCACCGCGACGATCAGGTTGCCGTCGGCGGCCAGTTCCTTGATATCGACCCCAGCGCAGAAGCCGCGACCTTCGGCACGGATCACGATCACCCGCACGTCGCTGTTGCGGCCCAGGCCCTCGATCTCGCTGGCGATATCGGCCCAGCCCTGGCAATTGAAGGCGTTGACCGGTGGTCGGTTGAAGACCAGTTCGGCAATGCCGTGTTCGATGCTGACGCTAAATGGTTTCATGGTTTCCTTCCTTCACAATGCATGGCCCCTTACGACACACGGCGGCACAGCTCGCCCAGGCGCGCTTCGGCGTCGCGGACGATCTGTTCAATCAATTGGGCGCAGCTGGGCAAGCTGTCGATGGATGCGGCGATCTGCCCGGCGGGCAACACGCCCGCGGCCGGTTGCCCGTCGACCATGGCTTTCTGGATCACCATCGGCGCGTTGGCAGCCATGATGCTTTGCGCGGCGGTCAACTCTCCGGCACCGCGCATCTTCAAGGCGCTGCTGAGCAATTGGGTAAGGCTCATGCCCGTATGGCGGCGGTAGGCCAGGCCACTCTGCAATGCCAGCAACAGGCGCTTGAGACCACCGCTGTTTTCCAGCTGGTTGAGCAATTCGTTGCGGATCATCCGTTGCGGCATGCCGTCGATAGCGCGGCTGATGATGATCGCCGCCGGGTCCTTGACCGCGAGGTAACGGGCCAGGGTCGCCTGGGGCACCGGGCTGTCGGCGCACATCAGGAAACGCGTGCCCATGGCGATGCCTTCGGCGCCGTAGGCCAGGGCCGAAACAAGCCCCTTGCCGTCCTTGAAGCCGCCGGCCGCCACCACGGGTACCGACACCGCGTTAACCACCTGATCAAGCAGCATCGAGGTCGGTACGGAACCGGTGTGTCCCCCGCCCTCGCCGCCCTGTACGGTCACCGCATCGGCGCCCATTTCCACGGCTTTCTGCGCATGCTTGAGCGCGCCGACGGTGGGAATGCACACCACCCCGGCGTCCTTCAGGCGGCTGATCATTTGCTTGCCCGGCGAACGGCTGTAGCTGACCGCCCGGACTTTGTGGCGCAACACCAGCTCGACGATCTCGCCGGCATTGGCCTGGTACATATGGAAATTCACCCCGAACGGCTGATCGGTCAGGCGCCGGGTTTCGATAATCGCCGCTTCCATCTGCTGCGGTTCGATGGTCGCCCCGGCAAGAAAACCGAAACCACCGGCATTGCCCGTGGCCGCCACCAGTTTCGGGTCGGCGACCCAGCCCATGGCGGTCTGGATGATCGGATAACGACAACCGAGCAGTTGTGTTAAACGGGTATTCAACGAGATCGCCATGCTCACGCCTCGCCCGTTTTGCGCTGGGAACTGGCCATGGCCTTGGCGTCGTAGCCGCCGAGGCGGTCGCCGGACACCAGTTCGTTGTGGGCATGGGCGAAGTGATGCAGGCCGAACACCATGTCCATGGTCGCGCGCTTGCCCATCAGGTCTTCGGCGTTGTTCACCGCTTGCTTGCTCAATTGCAGGCCCAGACGCGGCATCTGCGCGATGCGCCCGGCAATATCGAAGGTCTGTTGCTCCAGCTCGTCGCGAGCCACCACCCGATTGAGCATGCCCATCTGATAGGCACGCGGTGCCGGCATGCGCTCGCCGAGGAACAGGAATTCCTTGGCGATGCGCGGATTGAGTTCATGCACGTGGGCGAAATACTCAACCCCGGGAATGCCCATGCGCACCACCGGATCGGCGAAGTAGGCATCCTCACTGGCGACGATCAGGTCGCAGACCCAGGCCAGCATCAAGCCACCGGCGATGCACGCGCCCTGGACCATGGCGATGGTCGGCTTGGGCATTTCGCGCCAACGGCGGCACATGCCCAGATAGACTTCCTGCTCGCGGGCATAGAGAAACTCGCCACCCGGTTTGTTCACATGGTCGTACCACAGGCTGGCGCGATCGAAAGTCTTATCGACGTCGCGGCCCGGGGTACCGATGTCATGCCCGGCGGAGAAATGCTTGCCGGCACCACGCAGCACGATGACCTTCACTTCATCGTCATCGCAGGCCCGGCGAAACGCCGCGTCCAGCGCATAGGTCATCTGCGAGTTCTGTGCGTTGTGGAACTCGGGGCGATTCATGGTGACCAGGGCCACCGCGCCACGCACCTCGTACAGCACCACCTCGGCCTGATTGTTATCGTTATGTTCAGCCATCACTTTTCTCCGCAACGCGTTGCTCAGCGTTGGCCTGGCGGGTTGTCTTTGAGTTGCAGGGCGCGCAGGTTGTGCGGGTCCAGGCGCTGGATCAGCTGCAACTGCTCGGCCGTCGGTGCCGTCGTGGTCGGGCAGTCGTCCGGCACGTGCAATTCGAAGCCGGTGTTGTCCTGGACTTGCGCCGCCGTCACGCCGGGGTGCAGCGAACGGATGCGCATCTGCCGCTGCGGGCCCTGGAAATCCAGGACGCAGAGGTCGGTGATGATCAGGCGGATGTCGATGTCATCCAGCGACCAGCCCCGCGCCAGGCGGGCCGGGTTGTAGCCGACCGAGGCGACCATATCGACCTCGCCTTCGACGAACACCCGACGGTTATGGCTCGGCACGCAAAACGAGTTGGCGTGGCTGATCGAGTTGCCAGGGAAACCGCGTACACCGAGCATCTGCGCCTTGGGTTTGGTGTAGTCGCCGATGCAGGAAATATTGGCTTGACCGTAACGGTCGATCTGGGTCGGGCCGACCAGGGCATGGCGTTTACCACCCCAGACGTTGTCGAAAATCCGCGAGAACCCCATCCAGCTGTCGCGCTTGGGCTCGTAGCCCTTGCGTGCGCCCAACGGCACCGGCTCGGCGACCATGTAGGCTTCGGAGTCGGTCATCAACAGTTGCGGGTTGCTGGTCAGCATGGCCAACGAAGCGGCCAGGCGCGGGATCACGCCGATGCCGGAGGCCAGAACCTCGCCGTCTTCGCGCCAGGCTTCGGAGGCCGCGCAGATCATCAACTCGGCGAGGCTGTAATCAGTAGTGCTCATCGGAAGGCTTCCTTAGAAAATCGGCAATGGCAGTTCACGGATCGCAGCCAGGCCGCCAACCTTGTCCAGGTACTGTTCGTGGGTGCAGTCGACGTAGTCGCGCACGTAGCCTTCCCAGCCATCGGCCGCCTGGACCGTGGTGTTGTAGGCCTTGAAGTGCGCGACGTCGAAACCGTACAGCGGCGCGCACGAAGACGGATGCGCCCCGCCCGGTACGTGGGCCACGGCGGTGGTCAGGTTGCGTTCCCAGAACACTTGATGTGCGTGGGCGCTGTCCTGATGGAAATACTCGCTGTCGACCAGCTCATCGCAGGTCACGTAGCTGTGGGTCGCGGCCCGCACGAACAGGTCGTCCATGTAGTGATCCGGACCGCTGATCTGGCACACGCCACGTTTGTCGGCGCGGTCGACATGCACCAGCGCCGCGTCGAGCTTGAGCGCTGGCATGGCGACCCAGTCCTTGCCATCGGCATAGGGCGAGGCGATCAACTTGATCTGGCGGTTGTGGCGCAGCACATCGGTGCCCAGGCCCACCGCCGTCGGAATGAACGGCACATTCATCGCCGCCGCCCGCAGACCGAGCAGCAGCATACCTTCGTCGATCTCCATCACTTCCAGCGCCGCTTCCTGGCGCGCCTTGCGGAAGTACGGCTCCAGTGGAATGAAGTCGAGGGAAACGAAGGCGAACACCAGTTTCTTGATCTTGCCGGCCGCGCAGAGCATGCCGACATCGGCGCCGCCGTAGGCGACCACGGTCAGGTCCTTGAGGTCCGAGCGCAGAATCTCGCGCACCAGCGCCATCGGCTTGCGGCGCGGGCCCCAGCCACCGATACCGATGGTCATGCCGTCACGCAGTTGGCCGACAATCTCGGCGGTGCTCATTTGCTTGTCCATCGTCTTGTTCCTCATTGGCGACCGACACTGAAGTCGTGGCCCCAGTGGCTGACCACGGTGCTTTCGAACGGCGTGTGGCGGTCCCAGTCGACCACCAGGCCGTCGCAGCCGTATTCCAGGTCAAACCCGGACGGGGTCTTGATATAGAAAGAAATCATCTGGTCGTTGGTGTGCTGGCCGAGGGTGGCCGACAGCTTCACGCCGTTGGCGTGGACGCGATCCAGCGCACGGCCGACTTCGTCCAGCGCATTGACCTCGACCATCATGTGCACGCAACCGTGGGGCATCGGGCACTCGAAAATCGCCAGCGAATGGTGCCGGCCGTTGTTGCAGTGCAGGAAGTGAATACGCTTTTGCGGCTCGGCCGGGTCCGGGGTGAAGCGGACTTTCATCAGATCCGACAGGCCAAAACCCATTACCTGTTCGTAGAAGTCGCGGCAGCGCTCGAAGGTTGGCGCCGGCAGCACCACGTGGCCCATGCCGAGGTCGTTGGTAACGAAACCTTTGACGCCCACCGGCGAAACAAAACGGGCGAAGTCCTGCAACGGCCCCCAGAAAATTTCGTGGCGATTGCCGTCCGGGTCGCTGAAGTGCACCAGCTCCTGGACCTTGCGCAGGTCGGCTTCGGCCGCAGTGCCACGGGTCACTTGCACGTCGGCCTGTTGCAGCTCGCTGACCGCCTGTTCCAGCGCCGCCTTGCCGGCCACTTCCCAGCCGCAGGCACCGAAACCGTTCTCGGCGTTCTTCTGCACCAGGATGCGGTAGTGGCGCTCGTCCATTTTCAGGTACAGGTGCTCGTCGTCATCGCTGCCGATAACCATCATACCCAGCACCTGGCTTGCGTAATGGCGCCATTGCGCTAGGTCGCTGGACAGCAGGGTGACGTAACCCAGACCACGGATATCCATGGATGCACTCCTCGTTTTTCACAGGCGGTGCCGCCCTTCGGCGACTGCCGGGGGAGACTTTATGTAGGGCCTATTCAAACGGGTTCGGGGAGGGGCAACATCGTCCAATGGGACTAGCGGATTTGGGCTGGCGGCGGTGAAGAAACCGGGTAGGAGCTGCCGAAGGCTGCGATCTTTTGATCTTGATCTGTTCGACATCACCAACAAACAAGATCAAAAGATCGCAGCCTTCGGCAGCTCCTACGGGTGCATCGCTATTCTCGCGGTTCGATTTGATCGAGCACGCGGTTCGCAGTGATTTCGGCGAGCATGACGCTGTTGGAAATACCCAGCAGGGCATTGCGATCACCACCCTCCAGATGATCCACCAGTTGATGCACCATCACGTCCACCGAGGCCAACGTCTCGACCAGATAGACCATCAAGGTTTCAGTCGTGACCTCGGGGTCGACGGTAAACAGTGTGCTGATTGTTCGAGGGGTGGCTTTAATGTCGGCTGTCGAGGGAAAGTGGTAAGCGAGGGCACGCTCGGCGGCTTCGTTGAGTTTTTTTGAATCGGGTTCGTACGGGGATGCCGGATCGGTGTTCGGCGGGTTTGGTGTGACTTTGAACATAGTGTGGATTCCTGATGTGGGCTGGAAACCACTTCTCTACTAAAAGAAGGGGTGGCAGCTGTACGCAGGTTAGTAGACCGGGGAATCCAAGAAGCCGGCGCGCCCAAGGGCGCCCTACGTACAGCCACCATCAAAATACAGGCACATAACCTGATTGATGCGTCGTACGTCTCGGATTAAGCCACGGGCTACTAAACCCGATCACTGGGAGTCAGTGACGCGAATCAAGTTACCGAGGGGGTCCGAAGCGCACAAGCCGGCGGATTCTGGCGTACCTGTAGGCAACGACGCAAGGCGTTGTAGCTTTCAAGACGTGATTCCGACAGGCATTAAACACCCCTCACAAACACCCCCGTAGGAGCTGCCGAAGGCTGCGATCTTTTGATCTTGATCTGGTCGGAATCACAAACAAACAAGATCAAAAGATCGCAGCCTTCGGCAGCTCCTACAGCGGTGTGATGGCGTGAAATGCTTGTGGGATTCGTGCGTGCATAAAAAAACGGGCCTTGGGGACCCGTTGGAAAGTTGGCCTGACGTCCATGCCAGGCCTGAAATGCGATCAACTGTAGGAGCGAGCCTGCTCGCGATGGTCGCCAACAATAACGCTGCAAGCCTGACACCACGTGGCGTTCTTCGGTTTATCGCGAGCAAGCTCGCTCCTACAGGGGGGCATCAAGCTTTGCGGAAATGCGGAATCACCTTCTCGCCAATGTTCTTCAGGGTCTCCAGCTGCGCCCACTGCGGCACGGTGCCCATCTGGCAGATGAACAGGATTTCGTCGGCGCCGGCATCGATCAGGCGCTGCACGTAGCCGATGCAATCCTCGACGGAACCGTAGGCGTGGTTCGGGTTCATCATCGCCATGGTCGGGTCGGAGAAGTCGACGCTGACTTCTTCCGAGGCGAAGCGCGACTTGATCACGCTCTGGCCGTTGCCGTCGACGAAGGTGTCGTCTTTCCACTTTTCCGGGTCCGGACGCTCGCCACCGCCGTACCAGTAACCCAGGGATTCCATGAAGTAACGCTGGCCACGGATGCCGATGCGGCGCGCCTCTTCGTTGTCGTCCAGCACGATGGCCGGGCACAGCGCGGCAATGTGGCGGTTAGGGCGGAAACCAACCTGCTTCTTTTCATCGCGGTTGTCGTAGGCCGTGTGATACACCTCGACCTTCTTGGCGATCTCTTCCGGGCCACCGAAGCCCAGCACCAGTGCGCCCATGCCACGACCGCCAGCGTTTTTCAGCGACTCGGTGTTGGTGCATGCCAGGTACATCGGCGGGTGCGGATCCTGGTAAGGCTTTGGATGGATCGGGCGCTTGGGGATCTGCACGAAGTCGCCGTTGTGCTCGATCTCGTCCTGCACGAACATTCTCGGGATCAGGTACATCATCTCGTCGATCTGCGGCTGCAAGGTCGCCAGGTCGTAGCCGAAGGTACCGGCTTCCTGCTGGGTGCCGCCCTTGCCCACACCAAAGTGCACACGGCCCTTGGACAACAGGTCGAGGGTGGCGATGCGCTCGGCGACTTTCACCGGATGGTTCATCGCCGGAGGCAGGCAGACCACGCCGTGGCCGATGCCGATGCGCTCGGTTTTACCGGCAACGAATGCCAGCATGGTTTCCGGCGCGGACATGTGCGAGTAGTTGCTCAGCGCGGTGTGCTCCACGCACCAGAAGGTGTCGAAGCCAAGCTTGTCGGCCAGCACAGCTTGTTCGACGGTGTCCTCGAAAATCTTGCGGTCACCTTCACGGCTGGAGTCCACCGTCTGGGCTTCGTAAATCAGGGAAAATTTCATGGTTGATCCTTGTGCTTATTTGGATGCGCAGTCGGCGCCAGAGACCTGTGCCTTGCGCCCATGCTCGGGTATTGGCAGGGCGCTCGAATCACGCAAACGGACTAGCCGGTTTGCAGGGAAGCGTCAGAGGAAAAAGTCGTTGCTGTCCTGGCCCATGCTCACGCCGCCGAGGTTCCAGGCGTACTTGGCCGGGCTGTTGGCGACGTGCGCGCGACCGGTGTGAATGTCGCGGAACGCACGGTTGATCGGGTGGCTGCGGAAGATCGTCGAAGCACCGCTGTTGAACATCAGCTCGCCAACGGCCTTGGCGCACTTGTCGGCCACCAGCGCCGAGTCGTAACGCATTTTCACCCGCTCGGGCATGCTCAACGGCTCACCCTTCTGCGCCCGCTCCAGCATCAGGGCGAAGTTGCGATGCAGCACGGTCTTGCACTCGTCGACGCAGACCATGGCATTGGCCAGCGCCGATTGCGCGGCCGGGTCCTGGACCATTTTGCGACCGTCATTGACCCCGACCCGGGCGCGGTTGTGTTCGACAAACTGATCCACCGCGCCTTGCAGGGCACCGATGGCTGAGGACGAAACCGCACGCACGAAAATCTGCCCGAATGGCAGGCGGAACAACGGTGCAGTGTTCTCCGCGTTGCCCGGACTGTTCTGCATGAAACCGTCGAACGCGCGATGGGTGCGGTACTCGGGCACGAAGGCGTTTTCCACCAGAATGTCGTGGGAGCCAGTGGCTTCCAGGCCCATGACGTTCCAGTTGTCGAGAATCTGGTAGTCGCTGCGCGGCACCAGGAACGTCCGATAATCCGGCGCCCCGCCCGCCTCCGCCGGCGGCACCAGCGCACCGAGGAACGCCCAGTCGCAATGCTTGCTGCCGGAGGAAAAGCCCCAGCGTCCGCTCAACTTGAAACCACCGTCGACCCGCTCGACCTTGCCCACCGGCATATAGGAAGAGGAGATCAGCACGCTGGAATCGCTGCCCCAGACATCCTGCGCGGCGCGGTCGTCGAACAGCGCCAGTTGCCAGTTGTGGATCGCCACCACCCCCAGCACCCAGGCCGAGGACATGCAGCCTTCGGCAAGGGTCATCTGCACGTCAAAGAAATCCTTGGGCTCCAGTTCATAGCCTTCCCAACGGGACGGTTGCAGGATGCGAAAGAACCCGGCGTCGTGGAAATCCTTCAGGGTTTCTTCAGGCAACTGGCCTGCTTGCGCGGCATTCAGGGCGCGTTCACGCAGGATCGGCACCAACTCGCGGGCACGTTGGCTCAGACGCTGGCGAATCAGGTCTTGGTTGAGCATTTTTATTGTTCTCCTTTGTTCACCCCATCCGCCGGGGCGCGCGTGCAACGGGGCGGGTGTAGCGCCCCTACACTGGCATTCAAGCAATGCGCAATAGAGTGGACATCCCTCAAACGGACCATATGGTTTTGGGGAACAGGTATTTGGGGGTGTATCTGAAAGGGATGTGTTGGTTGGCGGGCCGCCATCGCGAGCAGGCTCGCTGCCACATTGGGTGTGCGGTTTTACTCGGGACTTGTGGTCACTGAAGATCCCTGTGGGAGCGAGCTTGGTCCGGGCGGCGTTCCGACGATGGCTTTGTGTTGGGCGATGAGTATTTTGTGGGTGTACATATCCGTTGCTGCGGTCACGGCCACTGATGGTTCCGCTCTTACAGCGGGTCACTTTGGAAAAGCCCCAAAGTAACCAAAGGGCTCTTGCCCCTTACATTCGGTGCCTCGCCTAGGCTCGGCATGCCCTCGCTCCGGTCCTGCTCCGTGGGCCCGCCGCCATCGGCCATCCATGGCCGGCGGCGGCTAACCCGGCATCCGTGCCGGGTTGCCCACTGCGCAGAACCTGCGCTCGGCCTCACGAGGGGGCAAGAAGATCAAAAGCCAAAGCCAAAGCGAGGCGGCCTACCGGCCGTCCTGATCGCGGGGTTCGTTCGCCTGTGATGCTCTTGGTCGGCTTTCAGGCCGCCTTCGCGGGCAAGCCCGCTCCCACAGGGATTGGGGACATCTGCAAAAACTAGGTCGACTGACAGGCCGTCTTCGCGAGCAGGCTCGCTCCCACAAATGGACCGGGTACATCTGCAAGGAATTGGTCCGCCGGCAGGCCGCCATCGCGAGCAAGCTCGCTCCCACAGGAGAGCAAGGCAGAGCGGCGTACACCACACTCCTCACCACTCATCAGGCCGAGCGTTAGCTCGCCTGCAGCTTTTGATCTTGATCCACCCGCCCCCTCGGGAGGCTGAGTGGAGGCGTTCATCCGGGGATTGGCGCGCAGCGCCGTTCGACGCAGTCGAACTCATTGCATGTAGGTCGAAGCGAAGCCGACCGGAGGGCAATGCCCCCGGATGAATGCCGGAGCGAAGGAACGCCGAGCCTCAGCGAGGGGCCGTACGTAAGGGGCGAGACTTTTTGGTTCCTTTTGTGTCGTTTGACAAAAGGGACTCGCCGTAAGGGCGAAACCATAAGTGGCCGTTACCGCAGCAATGGATATGCACCCAACCACCCAAGAGCCTGGTCGGCCCAGAGGCCGCCAAGGCCTAGTCCCCTCGGACGATGCCCCAGACAAGAGCCAGAGCAAGAATCCATCGCACTCCACAACCAACAAAAAGGCCCAGTGCGATGAACGACGTCAATCTCAAAGCCGACATGCTCCAGGCCATGCGCCGCCTGGCCAAGTCAGTCACCATTATCAGCACCAGCAACGGCTCCGAACGCTTCGCCATGGCCGCCACCGCGGTCGACTCCCTGAGCACCGAGCCGCCATCGCTGCTGATCTGCGTCAACAAGACCGCCTCGCCCCACGCTGCACTGGCGACCGGCGCCGACTTCTGCGTCAACATCCTCGGCGTCGAACAACAGGACCTGGCCAACCTGTGCAGCGGCGCGATCAAGGGCGAAGCACGCTTCGACCGTGGCAACTGGCTGACCAGCCCCGGCGGCATTCCTTACCTGGGTGACGCGCAGTCGGCGATCCTCTGCCGCCAGGACGGCCACTTCAGCTACGGCACCCACACCGTATTCATCGGGCGCATCCTGCAGATTCACACCACTGACGCCATCACCCCGCTGGTCTACCTCGACGGCAGCTACACCACCACCGCCAAACCCTCTCCTTCCTTCGCTGTAGCCGGCTGAGGCCTGGACATGGACATGGACGGCGTGAACGGGTTGACGGCGTTGCGAGTGAACAGCGCCGACCAGTTGCCATGGGATGACCGTTGCGATTTGCTGATCGTCGGGTTTGGCGGAGCCGGCGCCTGTGCCGCCATCGAAGCCAGCACTCGCGGCCTGTCGGTGCTCGCACTAGATCGCTTCGAAGGCGGCGGCGCCACGGCGCTGAGCGGTGGCGTGGTCTATGCCGGCGGCGGTACGCCGTATCAGCATCAGGCTGGCTATGAAGACACCAGCGAAGCCATGTTCAATTACCTGCGTCAAGAAGTCGGCGAGGCCGTCAGCCACGAGACATTGCGGGCGTTCTGTGAAGGCAGCCGCGAGCAACTGGCCTGGCTGGAGCGTCAAGGCGCGGCGTTCGAGGCAAGCGTCCCGCCGCACAAAACCTCGTACCCGAGTGACCAGTACTACCTCTATTACTCCGGCAACGAAGCCGTGCCGGCCTATGCCGCCAGCGCCAAGCCGACGCCCCGTGGACACCGCACCAAAGGCCCGGGCATGTCCGGCGCCAGCCTGTTCGCCCCGCTCAAGGCCAGCGCCTTGCGTCACGGCGCGCGCCTGCGCAGCCAGTGCGAAGTGCGGCGACTGGTGCTCGACCTCGACGACAAGGTCCTCGGTGTCGAAGCCTGGCAATTGCCGTCGGGTAGCCGCGCCGCCGAACAACATGCGCGTCTGTCGCGCTGGGCCGCCGCCATTCATATGTACGCTCCGGCCTTGGCCGACCGCTTGCGTGCCCGTCAGCGTCGCATCGAACAGACCAGCGCCATTCGGCAATTGATTCGCGCCGAACAGGCGGTGTTGCTGAGCAGCGGCGGTTTTATCTTCAATCGCGATCTGGTGCGCCAACACGCGCCGCAGTACCTGGCCGGTCTGCCGCTGGGCGCCACCGGTTGCAACGGCAGCGGCATCGCCCTTGGCCAAAGTGCTGGCGGCAGCGTGGCGCGGATGGACAAGGTCAGCGCCTGGCGTTTCATCAACCCGCCACTGGCCTGGGCTCGCGGGCTGATCGTCAATGCTCGCGGACAGCGTTATGCCAACGAAGAAATCTACGGCGCGACCCTCGGCCACGCCATGGTCGAAGAACAGGATGGCCGCGCCATTCTGATTCTCAATCGGGCGCTGGTTCGAGAAGCACTCAGCCAGGTCGGCCCCGGCAAAGTCTGGAATTTCCAGCGTCTGCCGGTGCTGCTCAATCTGCTGTTCAACGCCAAGCGCAGCAACAGCCTCGCCGGCCTGGCCAAACGCTGCAACCTGCCGCCCGAACTGCTGCGCCAAAGTGTCGAACGCTATTCCCGCGCAGCACGCGGTGAGGTCGCCGACGAGTTCGGCAAATCCGCCGCGATGCTCACCAACCTCGACCAAGGCCCGTGGTACGCCCTCGACTTGTCTTTCGACAGCAAACTCTTCCCTTGCCCGGTCATCACCCTGGGCGGGCTGAAGGTCTGCGAGGACAGCGGTCGGGTGCTGGACCACGCCGGCCAGCCAATAAACGGCCTGTACAGCGCCGGCCGTAATGCGGTCGGGGTCGCTTCCAACCTGTATGTCTCCGGCCTGTCCCTGGCCGACTGCATTTATTCCGGTCGCCGGGCAGCCGCCCACGTGGCCGACCAATTCGCACTTCAAACCGCACGATCAGGAGAACAACAATGCAACGTGTAGAAGGTAAAGTCTGCATCATCACCGGCGCCGCCAGCGGCATCGGTCGCGAAGACGCCCTGCTGCTGGCCCGTGAAGGCGCCAAAGTGGTACTGACCGACCTCAACGAAGAAGCCGGTCGCCAGGTGGCTGCAGAAATCGGCGCCAATGCGCTGTTCATCCGCCACGACATCGCCAGCGAAAGCGATTGGCAACAGGTGGTCAAGACCACCGTCGAACACTTCGGTCGTCTCGACGTGCTGGTCAACAACGCCGCGATCCTGGCGCTGGGCAGCATCGAAGACACCACCCTGGAGCTGTGGCAGAAGGTGCAGAAGATCAACGGCGAAGGCTACTTCCTCGGCTGCAAGTACGCGATCCAGGCCATGAAGGAAACCGGCGGCGGTTCGATCATCAACATGTCGTCGGTCGCGGCCTTGGGCGCGATGCCGATGTTCTGCGCTTACTCGGCGTCCAAAGGCGCGGTGGCGGCAATGACCCGTTCCATTGCCTTGCACTGCAAGCAGCAGGGCTACCGCATCCGCTGCAACAGCGTGCACCCGGATGGCGTGAACACACCGATGACCCAGGCCCTGGCCGGTGGTCAGCCGATCCCGCAGGAAGCGCTGGACCAGGACCCGATGAACCGCATGGCCGCGCCACGGGACATTGCCAACGTGGTGCTGTTCCTCGCCGCCGACGAGTCGCGGTTCGTCAACGGTGCCGAGATCCGCGTCGACAACGCCCAACTGATCAGCGGGCTCTGAGGCCGAGGTGAACATGGGCACGCAACAACAGAACCTGACCCCGGCCGAACACACGACGGCAAGTGTCTCATTGCAAGTGTGCGCGGTCATCGACGAGACCTTCGATGCGCGCTCGCTGGTGCTGGACATACCGCCAGACCTGCGTGAGCGCTTTCGCTACAAACCGGGCCAGTTCCTGAGTTTTCGCGTGCCCTTCGCCGGTAAACTGTTGACCCGCTGCTATTCCATGGCCAGCTCGCCCCTCGCGGACGCGCTGCCCAAGGTCACGGTGAAACGGGTCGACGGCGGCCGGGTGTCGAACTGGATGAACCAAGTGCAGGTCGGCGACTGGCTGGAAGTGCTGCCACCGGCGGGGCATTTCTGCCTGGACCCGCAGGCGGACACCGAAAAGCCCCTGGTCCTGTTCGGGGGCGGTTCGGGCATCACCCCGGTGTTTTCCATTCTCAAATCGGTGCTGCACAGCAGTCGGCGGCCGATCAAGTTGATCTACGCCAACCGCGATGAAGCGTCGGTGATTTTCAAGGACGAGCTGTGCCAGTTGATCAAGGCGCATCCTGATCAACTGCACGTGGTGCACGTCCTCGATTCGGTGCAGGGTTTCCTGACGGACCATCAGGTCCGTCATCTGCTGCGCGGATCAGCCGGCGGCGACTACTTCATCTGCGGGCCGGGACCGTTCATGGACACCGTGGAGCGCACGCTGCTGGCACTGGGCGAAGCGGCTGAGCGGATCCATGTCGAACGTTTCGTCTCGCCACCGGACCCTGACGAGCTGCTGGCCGAGGAAGCCCTCGCCCGCGAGGCAGCGATGGGGTCGCAGTGCGAAGCGCTGATCGTCGAGCTCGATGGCGAACAACACGAAATCGCCTGCCAGCCCGGCGATACCTTGCTGCAAAGTTGCAAGGCCGCTGGCCTCGACGTGCCTTCGTCCTGTGAAGAAGGTTTTTGCGGGGCCTGCATGTGCGTGGTCAAGGAAGGTCAAACCCAGTTGGCGCGCAATGACGTATTGAGCGCCAAGGAACTGGCCGACGGCTGGACCCTGGCCTGCCAGAGTCGTCCGACCGGTGCCAGGGTACACCTGAAGTTCCCGGATTGAAGATACGCATCCCCCTGTAGGAGCGAGCCTGCTCGCGATGGACGTCAACGATAATGCGCCCTGTCTGAATGACCGCATTCTCTGAGCGTTTTTCGCGAGCAGGCTCGCTCCTACAGTTGAAATGTGCCGGTCGGGAGATCTGTTGCTTAGTCTCAACGGACGATCACTCAGGCCCGGTCTGCAGTTAGACTCGGCCCCAGCATTAGCCCACAACAATAAAAGAGGTGCAGTTATGGCTCGTTTGCAGAATAAGGTCGCGGTGGTCACCGGCGGTGCTTCGGGGATCGGTCTGGCCTGCGTGCGCCGTTTCGCCGCCGAAGGCGCGCAAGTGGTCGGGCTGGACATCGGTAGCGCACCGGCAGACTTTCCCGGCCTGTTCATGTCCCTGGACGTGCGCGACGAAGCGCAGGTGCAGCAGGTCATGCAAGAAGTCATCAGCCGCTTCGGGCGCATCGACGTACTGGTCAACGCCGCCGGCGTCGCCGACCAGGGCAGCGTGACCCAGACCACTACCGCTGCCTGGCAACGGGTGATGGACATCAACCTGACCGGCAGCATGCTCACCAGCAAATACGCGCTGGAATCGATGGTTGAGCAGCGCGGTGGTTCGATCATCAACGTAGGTTCGATCTTCGGCCTGCAAGGCTGCGATGGCAACGTGGCCTATAACGTGTCCAAGGGCGGCATCAACCAGCTGACCCGCTCGATGGCCATCGACTACGGCTACGCCAACATTCGCGTCAACGGTCTGTGCCCGGGCCTGATCGAAACGCCGATGACCAGCATGGTCCGTGACAATGACGCGTTCCACGCCTTCTTCGCCTCGCAGCACATGCTCAGCCGCTCCGGGCAGCCGGAAGAAGTGGCTAACGTCGCGCTGTTCCTGGCCTCGGACGAAGCATCCTTTGTCAGCGGCCAGATGATCGCCGTGGACGGTGGTTTTTCCGCCGGTCGCCGTTTCGCCCCACCCGCCCAGTAATTCGCAATCCGGCCGGGCGCCCTGCCCGGCCTACTCCCTTTTTCGTACTTGTCTTCTAACCGGGGAGGCCCCATGCCGCCTGTCGCCACCGCACTGACCATTGCTCAACTGTTCGCCAACGCTGCCCAGGCCTACGGCGACCGCCCGGCCATCGAGGACGCGGGCCACACCATCAGCTACCGACAACTGGACCAACTGCGCCGCCAGGCTGCCCGCGCACTGCTGGCCCTCGACGTACAGGTCGGGGACCGCGTGGCGATCTGGGCGCCCAACGTGTGGGAGTGGATCGTCGCCGCCGGCGCCCTGCAGAGTGTCGGCGCCGCCCTGGTGCCGCTCAATACCCGGATGAAGGGCAGCGAGGCCGGCTACATCCTGCGCGAAAGTGGCACCTGCGTGCTGTTTGCCATCGGTGAATTCCTCGGCGCGGACTACCCCGGCATGCTGGCGTCGGAAGACCTGCCTGAGCTGCGTCAAATCGTCAGTCTGCGCGGCGCCAATTCGGGCACCCTGGCTTGGGAGCGGTTTATGGATCTGGCGGCCGACGTGCCGCAACTGGCCTTGCGCAGCCGCGAGCAAAGCGTCGGCCCGCAAGCCTTGTCCGATGTGCTGTTCACTTCGGGTACCACCGGCAAGCCCAAAGGCGTGATGACCAGCCACGGCCAGAACCTGCGAATCGTGCGCGACTGGAGCGATATCGTCGGCTTGCGCGAGAGCGATCGCTACCTGATCGTCAATCCGTTCTTCCATTCCTTCGGCTACAAGGCCGGTTGGCTGGCCGCATTGATGCGTGGCTGCACCCTCCTGCCGCAGCAAGTGTTCGACGTGCAGGCCGTGCTCGAATGCGTGCAGCGCGAACGCATCAGCGTGTTGCCCGGGCCGCCGACGTTGTATCAGTCGTTGCTGGCCCATCCGCAACGCAGTGAATTCGACCTGAGCTCCTTGCGCGTGGCGGTGACCGGGGCGGCGGCAATCCCCGTGGAGATGATCCACCGCATGCGCGACGAACTCGGATTCGCCACCATCGTCACCGCGTATGGCCTGACGGAGGTCTGCGGTTTCGCCACGATCTGCCGCGCCGGCGACTCTGCGGAACTGGTCGCCAACACCAGCGGCCGGGCGATGCCGGGGGTAGAAGTACGCTGTGTCGGCAACAACGGTCGCAGCCAGCCGGCGAACATTCCCGGTGAAGTGCAGATTCGCGGCTACAACCTGATGCAGGGCTATCTCAACAATCCTGAAGCCAGCCAGGAAATACTCGATGCCGACGGCTGGCTGCACACCGGCGACATCGGCATGCTCGACGAACAGGGTTACCTGCGCATCACCGACCGCCTCAAGGACATGTTCATCACCGGTGGCTTCAATGTGTATCCGGCGGAGATCGAACAGTGTTTGCTGACCTATCCCGGCGTGGCCCAGGCAGCAGTGATCGGCATTCCCGATGAGCGCATGGGTGAAGTGGCGATGGCGTTCCTGCTGCCCGCGCCGGGTATCGAGATCGAGCAGGCGCGGTTTCTCGCCTGGTGCCGTGAGCAGATGGCCAACTACAAGGTTCCGCGTCGGGTGCAGGTGCTGCAGAAGATGCCGATCAATGCGGCGGGGAAAGTGACCAAGAATGTGTTGCGCGAGTGGGCACTGCAGCCAGTCGGTTAAACCACAACCCATGTGGGAGCGAGCCTGCTCGCGAAAGCGGTGTGTCAGTCAACATCAATATTGGATGTGCCGACGTCTTCGCGAGCAGGCTCGCTCCCACAGGGTTTTGTGTGTGGTTTATAACCTGTGGATCAGACCACCCGCGCCGGATGCTGCTGGCGCGGGTCGCCGAGCATGGCACGATGAGATGGTGGCTGGCGGCCTTCGGCTTCGCTGATGCCATAACCCGGCGCGACTTCGGCGGTGATCAGGGTCTGTCCGGACAATGCCATCAACTGCGGATCATTGAGCAAGGCATGAATCACCTGCCCGTTGAATTGCGGGGTTTCGGCGTGGGCCAGAAACGCCTGGTACTGCTCGCCATGCTGCTCGCCGGCAATCCTGGTGCGTTCGGTCAGTTGCGGACCGAGCCACAGCGACAACGCCGCCACGCCCTGCCCTTCGAAATCGATCGCCATGTCTGCCGCCAGTTTGTCGACCCCGGCCTTTTGCGCGCCGTAGGCCGGGCCATGCATGTAGCACCCGGCACCGAACGACGAGGTAAAGCAGATCAGCCCTTGGGCACTTTTGAGCAACAGCGGTGCCGCGTAGAAGCTGGCAATGTAGGCCGAGCGCAGGCCGACGTCGAGAATGCGCACCAGGTCCAGCGGTTTGGCCCAGAACGGCCCCGGCTCGATCAACCGGTCATGGATGAACGCAGCGTTGTTCACCAGCAGATCCAGATGCCCGCACTCATTTTCCACACGGGTAAACAGCGCCTGAACCTGCGCGTCATCGGCGTGATCACAGACCACCGCTATACCGCGCCCACCGGCGGCGGTGATCGCGGCGGCGGTGTCCTCCAGCGAACCGCGCAAGGCATGCCCGTACAAGTTCGACCCGCCCTGCTCAGGTGCACGACCGGTGACATACACCGTCATGCCCGCCGCCCCGAGGGCCAGGGCAATGCCCTGCCCGACTCCGCGACTGGCGCCGGTCACTACGGCGATCTGTGGACGCTGACTGTTCATTCGACACTCCCGAACAAGGTTTTCGCCGAAGCGGTTTCGCTCTGGCGCTTGATGTGATTGGCCGCCAGGTAACCGAAGGTCATGGCCGGGCCGATGGTCGAACCGGCACCCGGATAAGTGCGGCCCATCATCGAGGCGGCGCTGTTGCCGATGGCGTACAGGCCGTTGATCGGTTCTCCGTCTTCATGCAGCACGCGGGCATGCACGTCAGTCAGCAAGCCACCCTTGGTGCCGATGTCGCCGGCGTCGATGCGCACGGCGTAGAACGGCCCTTTGAGCAACGGCGCCAGGCACGGATTAGGTTGCACGTTGGGGTCGCCGTAGTAGCGATCGAACAGCGATTCGCCCTTGTGGAAATCCTCGTCGATGCCCTGCACGGCCATGCCATTGAAGCGCTGCACGGTGCGCACCAACCCGCCAGCATCGACGCCGATTTTCGTCGCCAATGCTTCCAGGCTCGACGCCTTGTGGAAGTAGTCGCGCAGGTGCTCGGGCAATTGCCAATCGCGCTGGGCATAACCCGGCAGCAAGGCGCCGCACGGGTATTTGCGGCGGAATTCGGCGTCGAACACCATCCAGCACGGCACGCTCGCCGCGCCTTCGCGATTGTTGGCGTACATCGCATAAACGATATCGGTGTATGGCGCGGCTTCATTGACGAAACGTTCCCCGGCGGCGTTGACCATCACGCACCCCGGCAAGGTGCGTTCGACGAACAACGCGCGCTGTTTTTCTTCACCCTTGACGTAAGTGGTCGGCGCCCACCAACTGTGTTCCATCAACGCGGTCCGCGCACCGATGGCCTGGCCGGCACGTATGCCGTCGCCAGTATTGTTCAGCGGCGTGGCACTCCAGTTCGCCTGAGACGGCTGCGGCAGGTACTGCTCACGCATCGCCTGATTACGCTCGAAACCACCGGCAGCAATAATCACCCCGTAGCGCGCCTTGATGTTGAGCAACTGACCATTGCGATTGACTCGCGCCCCGCCGACCCGCTCGCCGACCAGCAGCAGCTCTTCGAGCGCACAGTTGAGCCACAGCGACTTGCCGCGATCCTGCAACGAACAGCGCAAGGCACCGATCAAGGCATTGCCCAGGGTCAGGAAACGGTCGCGGCGGGACAAGCGCCGCCCTTCACGATCGCGCCAGTAGCGCCACATCACCCGCAGGGTCAGGCGCAACCAGCCGGGGCCACGGCACAGCAGCACTTGCGCCTCTTTCATGGTCATCGCCATGCGCCCCATCATCAGGGTGCCGGGGGACGGTGCGCGCATGCGCAAAAATTCTTCACCGAGTTCGGCGGCATCGAACGGTTGCGGATCCATCGAGCGATAGCCCGGTTTGCCGCCCTCGACTTCCGGGTAGTAATCGGCGTAGCGCGGTTGCGCCTCGAAGCGCACGCGGGTGTGTTGTTCCAGGTACTCGACCATCTCCCGGCCGTGCTCGACATAGGCTTCGATGCGCCCGTCGTCGATCTCGCCATGGGTCACCGCGCGGATGTAGGCAATTGCTTCGGCCGCCGAATCACTGCCGCCAAGGGCCTTGATCCGGTGGTTGTCGGGGATCCAGATGCCGCCGCCAGATACCGCCGAGGTGCCGCCATATTCGCCGCTTTTCTCGATCAGCAGCGCATTCAGGCCCAGGTCATGGGCGCGCAGCGCAGCGGTCATGCCCCCGGCTCCCGAGCCAATCACCAACACATCACAGCACTCGTCCCATTTGATCCCGGCAGCGTTCATGCGATCACCCTTGTTCAGCGCCCATCAGGCAGAAACCGCCACCGCCGGATCTTCGCCCGGTGCAGTCGGTCTCGGGATTGTTCGCCGCGCGCGCCGGACGTTCATCGTCCGATGGGACTAAGGCGAACACCGCAACCGCCCCGTGCAAATCGCTTAGTCCGCTTGGACGATGTTGCGCGCAAGTCGTGACTCCATAGTCGCCCACAGCACCAATCATCCCCCCTGAAATGCAGGTCGGGCAGGTCTGACCTGGGCCATGAGGACGACATGATAAAAACAATAATCGCCCCACCAACACAGCACCCTCGCACACAGCTTGTTCTATTGATGCTGGCTGGCGGATTGAGCGCTCACGTTAACGCCATGAGCTTTCAGCCAAGCGAAGACTTGAGCATCGACTGGGACACCACACTGACGTACAGCCTCGCCTGGCGGACCGAGGCTCGCGATCACAAACTGACCGCGAACGCTAACGGCAACGACGGCGACAACGCGTTCGACAAAGGCAGCCTGATCAACAACCGCAGCGGCTTTCTCACCGAAGCCAACATCAAGTGGCAGGACGACTACGGCGTGTTCGTCCGGGCGACGGGCTTCTACGACAACGTCTACGATCAGGACAACGACAACACCACCGGTACCTCGAACTGCTTCGCCGGCGGCCATTGCAGCCAGCCCGACCGTTTCTCCCAGGACACCATCGACCAGCATCGCAATGAATTGCGCATGCTCGATTACTACGCCTATGGCACCTGGGACGTGAGCGGCCACGCCCTCAACGCGCGCCTGGGTAACCAGGTGGTGAGCTGGGGTGAAAGCCTGTTCTATCCGGGTATTTCCGCGGCCCAGAGCCCGGTGGACGCGACCAAGGCGACCACTCCGGGCGTCGAGGTCAAGGAAATCCTGCTGCCGGTCGGCCAACTGTTCACCCAGTTCGCCCTGACCGAAAGCCTGGGTATCCAGGCCTACTACCAATACAAGTGGGAGAAAACCGAGTTGTTCGGCGTGGGTAGCTACTTCTCCACCACCGACTTCATCGATGAGGGTGGTTTCAACGACGCCTCCGGTTTCGTCACCCGTCTGAAGGACGACAAACCGAGCGACAGCGGCCAGTACGGTCTGGCTTTCACCTACGCCGCCGAGTCGCTGAACAACACCGAGTTCGGCATCTACTACGCGCGTTATCACGACAAGACCCCGTCGCTGGACTTCGCATCGACCCTGGGCCGCTATCAGGTGCGCTACTTCGACAACATCGACCTGTTCGGCGCGAGTTTCGCCACCGTGCTGGGCGACGTCAGCTGGGCCGGTGAAGTCAGCTACCGCGATGGTACGCCGGTGATGGTCGACAACGGTTTCTCCAGCCCCGTGCGCGGCAAGACCGTGCAAGCGCAAACGTCGATGATCTACGTGCTCGGCCCGACCTTCTTCGCCGACAACACCAGCCTGACCGGCGAAGTGGTCTACAACACCGTGGTCAGCAACGACAAGTCGCAGCCAGTGACCCTGGCCCCTGGCTTCGCGCTGCCGGGAACCGACAGCCTGGTCAATGACCGCGATGCCTGGGGCTACACGGTGCAGGCGAACTTTGACTACAACAACGTGTTCAGCGGATGGGACATGTCGGTGCCTGTCACCTTCAGCGCCGCCGCCCACGGCGACAGCTCGATGGTCGGCTCGATCAACGCCGGCCAGAACGATAACCGCGCCAGCATCGGCAGTTCGTGGCGCTACCTCGGCAACTTCACCGTCGAGGCCCGCTACAACGCCTACCTCGGCAACGCCAACAACAGCCCGTTAGCCGACCGCGACAACGTCGCTCTCAACTTCAAGTACCGGTTCTGATTCCCCTGTCGGAGGAGCACAGCATGTCCAGATTCACCCAAACATTATTGAGCACCGCGCTGACCGTCGGCCTGCTCGGCAGTGGCCTGGCGAACGCCAAGGTCAGTCCCGAAGAAGCCGCACGCCTGGGCCAGGACCTGACCCCGATGGGCGCCGAAAAAGCCGGCAACGCCGACGGCAGCATCCCGGCCTGGTCCGGCAAATGGCGCGGTCTGCCACCGGGTCTCAAGTACGCCGGCCCCGGCACCCCGTATCCGGACCCGTACGCCGCGGAAAAACCACTGTTCGTGATCGATTCGAAGAACATGGACAAGTACGCAGGCAACCTGACCGATGGCCAGAAAGCGTTGCTCAAGCGTTACCCTGATACCTTCAAGATCCCGGTGTACCCGAGCCACCGCGACTTCCGCCTCGATCAGCGCATGGAAGACCTGATCAAGAAAAACGCCGTCACTGCCGAACTCGACAATGACAACAACGACACGAAAAACGCCTGGGGTGCCTCGCCGTTCCCGATCCCGAAGAACGGCAGCGAGTTGATGTTCAACCATACCTTGCAGTCGCGCGCCAATACTGAAGAGGCCAACTACGGCCAGGCGGTGGTGTACGCCAACAAGGAAAAGGTGCTCGAAGAGGTCAACTACAAGATCTTCTCGATCTGGTCCAGTCCGGACAAATCCCTGGAGACGGCCAACGGTGTGCTCACCAACTTCCTGATCACCACCCTGGAACCGGTGCGCAAGAAAGGCGAGATCGTGGTCGGTCACGAATTCATCAACCCGACCTCCTCCCCCCGCCAGGCCTGGCAGTACAGCCCGGGTCAACGCCGGGTACGTCGCGCGCCGACCGTGGGCTACGACTCGCCGACAGGTGCGGGAGGTTTTCGCGTGTACGACGAAGACCGTTTGTTCAACGGTGCACCGGACCGCTACAACTGGACCATCGTCGGTAAGAAAGAGATCTACATTCCGTACCACAACTACAAGATCGACGATCCAAGCGTAACGGCCGACCAGATCCTGGCCACCACCGGTCACATCGATCCGCAGTACATGCGCTACGAGAAGCACCGCGTCTGGGTGTTGCAGGCCGACCTCAAGGAAGGTGCCCGCCACGTGTACGCCAAGCGCGTGCTGTACCTGGACGAGGACAGCTGGTCCGCGACCCTGGCCGACAACTACGACAGCCGTGGCCAGTTGTGGCGCACCAACATGCAGACTTCGATCTACGCCTACGAGATGCAGCGCTACCACGCTCGCCTCGGCATCTACCACGACCTGATCGCCGGGTCCTACCTGGTTGACCGCATGCTGGTCGATCAGAAACCGGCCAAGCTCAATGCCACCGCCTTCACCGAAGACGAATTCACCCCTGGCAATCTGCGCCAACTCGGCACCCGCTAAACCCCTGACGCTCCGACCGATTCATTTGGTCGGGGTGTCATGCTCTGTCAAATCTGCTCCTCCCACGGAAGACTCCCCCATGAACAAACTCCTTACCGGCATCATCGCCATGGCCAGCGTTGGCCTGTCGATGCAAGCCAACGCCCTGAACATTTTGCTGACCAACGACGATGGCTGCCGCGCACCCGGCATCGATGCGATGTACCGCGCCCTGACCGCTGCCGGGCACAAGGTCACGCTGGTCGGGCCGTTGAACGACAGCAGTGGCATCAGCGCTGCCAGCGTGGTCGTGCCTGGCCAGGCCCTGGCGGTGACCGAACTGGCGCCGGGCAAGTTTTGCGTCGGACCGCCGCAGGGCTACACCCCGCCAGCGGGCAAGACCTCCGCCATCGGCACGCCGGTGGATGCAGTCAACGTCGGCCTCGACGTGATCCTCAAGGATTCGCCGCCAGACCTGGTGGTGTCGGGCAGCAACTTCGGCGAAAACGTCGGCCCGCTGACGCAGATGTCCGGCACCCTGAACGCGGCCGTGCGCGCGATGTTCAAGGGGATTCCGGCGGTGGCGGTGTCCACGGGCATCGACATGGACCTGATCATCCACGACCAGCAAGCCGGCTACCGCAAGACCCTCGGCGCCATGGACGACACGGCGCGGTTTGCCGTGAAGGTCATAGAACAGGCGAGCCTGGCCGGTACAGAGGCGAAAAAATCCTGTGCCAAAAACCAGCATGGCTGCGAACTGAACGTGCTCGGCCTGCCGGGTGTCAGCGGCCTGAACCTCAACTACCCGCCTCTGCCACCCAGCGAAGTCAAAAGCGTGAGCTTTGCCCCGATCGGCAATTGGGATCGGGTGAACTTCACCTCACAGCGCGGCGCCGACGGCGTGGTCCACGTCAACCTGGCCGCACCGTCGACACCGACCGAAGCCCAGCAAAAGGCCGATGCCTATAAACTGTGGCAAGGCCATGCCGTGATCACCGTGATCGACGGCAACATGACCGCGCCGGAGGCGGTGCAGGATCAGGCGAAGAAGATGTTGCGCGGGATAAAGCCTTGAGCCAAAGCAGAACCTGAGGGTGTACGCAACATCTGTGAACAACCGAAATCATTGTGGGAGCGAGCCTGCTCGCGATGAGGCCGGCACATTCAACATTGATGTTGACTGACACTCCGCCTTCGCGGGCAAGCCCGCTCCCACAGGTTTTATGTGTGCTTCAGCTGGTGGGTTGAAACGGCACGAATTCCGTCACTTCCAGATCGAATCCGGACACGGCCTTGTACGGCACTGGCGAGCTCATCAGGCGCAATTTGCGTACGTTCTGGTCGCGCAGGATCTGCGCGCCGATGCCCAGGGTCCGTTGCGGAAAATGTGACGCCAGGTGCTTGCCTGCGTTGCGCTGACGCAGTTGTTCGAGCACGCCCTCGGCGGTTTCCTTTTGTGCCAGCAACACCAGTACGCCGTTACCGGCGGCTGCGATACTGGCCAGCGAACGTTCGAGGGTCCACTGTTGCGCCCCGCCCTCGTTTTCACACCCCAGCACATCGCGCAACGTCTCGATGCTTTGCACCCGCACCAGCACCGGTTGCGTGCTGTCGATCCGGCCCTTGACCAGCGCCAGGTGCAACGCGCCCTGGTAGGTGTCCTGATAGGTGGTCACCTGGAACTCGCCATGGCGGGTATGCAACGGATATTCGCCGCCGCGCTCGATCGTGCCTTCATGCAGGATGCGGTAGTGAATCAGGTCGGCAATGGTGCCGATCCGCAGGCCATGCCGTTGGGCGAATTCATGCAACTCGGCACCACGGGCCAGTTCGCCGTCCTCGTTGAGAATGCCCACCAGCGTTGCCGCCGGTTGCAGGCCCGCCAGACGTGTCAGGTCGCAGGCGGCCTCGACATGTCCGGCCCGCTGCATCACGCCACCGGGCAAGGCCTGCACCGGGAAGATATGCCCCGGTTGTACCAGGTCTGCCGGAACGCTGGCCGGGTCGACCGCCACCTGGATCGAGCGCGCCCGATCCGCCGCCGAGATGCCGGTGGACACCCCGGTGGCGGCTTCGATCGAGCGGGTAAAACCCACGCCATGTTGCGCCCGCGAGTTGGGCACCATCAGGTCCAGGCCCAGCGCGCGGCAGCGCTGCTCGGTCAGGGCCAGGCAAATCAGCCCGCGCGCCTGCACCGCCATGAACGTGACGGCCTCGGCCCCGGCCTGTTCGGCGGCCATCAGCAAAGAGCCTTCGCCGTTGTGTTCGTCGTCGGTGATCACCACCATCTGCCCGGCGCCGATGGCTTCGATCAGTTGCGGTACCGTGTTGAAAGCCAGGCCGTTCACTGGAGTGCCCCGCGCAGGTCGGCCGCCGCATCGGACAAGGCATGTGCCGCCCCTTCGACAAAGGGCGCCATGCTGACAAAGCCGTGGATCATGCCGTCACAACGCTGGACGCGCACAGGCACACCAGCCTCGCGCAAGCACTCGGCCATTGCCTCGCCTTCATCACGCAATGGGTCGAATTCGGCGCTAATCAGGGTCGTTGGCGGCAACCCCGCCAGGCTCTCGGCACGCAGTGGCGAGGCCAAAGGATCATCCGCCTGCCCGACGCCTTGCAGATATTGCTGCCAGAACCAGCGCATCATCCCGGCGGAAAGCAGATAACTCTCGGCAAAGTCCTCGAAGGACTGACTGTCGCAACCTGCGTCAGTGACCGGGTAAAACAGGCACTGATAGCTGATCTTCGGCCCCTGGCGTCGTACCGCCAACTGACTGACAGCCAGCGCCAGATTGCCCCCGGCACTGTCCCCGGCCACGGCCAGTCGGCTGCCATCGACGCGCAGTTCAGCCGCGTGCTCGACCAACCAGCAGGTGGCCGCGTAACAATCGAGCGGTGCTGCCGGGAACTTGCTTTCCGGCGCCAGTCGGTAGGCGACCGACACCACCACCGCCTCGGTCTGACGGGCCAATGAACGGCAGAGATTATCGTGGGTATCGAGATTGCCCATGACAAATCCGCCGCCATGGAAAAACACCAGCAACGGCAGGTTGGGTTCTTCCGATGGCCGGTACAGCCGTGCGTCCAGATCACCGTCCGCGCCGGCCACCCGCAGATCGCGCACCTCGCTCATCGGATCGCCGGGGATGGCCGGCAGCAGGTTGTCGGAGAACTGCCGGTACTGTGCGGCATCGACCTGACTGAAATCGGGCTCCGGGATGTCGCGAAACTGCTGGAGAACCCCAGCGATCTGCTTATCGAGCGGCATGGACATCGTCCTCTACGTCAGTCATTTGAAACTGCGGATTGGTCTCGCCCAGGATGCTTTGCAGACGGCGTTCAAGGGCCGGTTTGAAACTCTTGTGGGGCAGGATCCAGAAACGCTTTTGCGCGACGGCGGCGAACACTTGCGCGGCCAGCTCCGCCGGGGTCATGCCCTGGCGAACGGTGCTGTCGAGCAGTTGACTGAAGTCGGATCCGGCGGTGCCCACCATCTGGTTCGACGCCATGATTTCACTGGCTACCGGCCCCGGGCACAGTACCGAAACCGACACCGGTGCACCGATCATGGCGAGTTCGTAATGCAGGGTTTCCGAGAGCGCGACCACGGCCTGCTTGGTCACGTTGTACGGTGCCATCAACGGACTGCTGACCAGCCCGGCAAGGGACGCCGTGTTGATCACATGGGCTGCCCGGCCCTGACTGAGCAGCAGCGGCACAAAGCTGCGAATGCCGTTGATCACGCCATTGAGGTTGACGTTCAGTATGCGCTGCCATTGCGCCTCGGTGATTTCCCAGCTGAAACCGGTTTGCATCACCCCGGCGTTGTTGAACAGCAGGTCGACCCCGCCAAAGTGCTCGACAGCCTGGTCACGCAAGCGCTCGACCTGCTTCACATCACCGACATCGGTGACGCAGGCAATCGCTTGCACACCGCGGGCTTTCAATTCGTCGCACAGGGCTTGCAGGCCCGCTGCATCCCGATCCGCCAGCACCAGGCGCATGCCCAGCTTCGCCGCGTGTTCGGCCAAGCCTCGGCCAATACCACTGGCGGCTCCGGTAATCACCGCTACCGGCCCTTGTTCATTACTCATCGCCTACTCCTGCCATGGGTCCAATGGCGCCAGTAGAGCGGGCCAACCAAAAGCAGCCATCGTCCATTCAGACGATGCCCGCTTTTACAGGGCCGGCAGAATCCGTTACATGCGCCAAACCCGTGATCCCTTGGGAGAATAATAAGATGAGTACCCTGCACCGCATCGAAGCCAAACTGCTGGAAGACCGCTACGCCCGTGGCTGGCATTGCCTGGGCCTGGCCGCGCAATACCGCGACGGCAAGGCCCATCGCCTGGAGGTGTTCGGCACCCGTCTGGTGGCGTTCCAGGGTGAAGACGGCGAACTGCATATTCTTGATGGCTACTGCCCGCACATGGGTGCCGACCTGAGCACCGGTTGCGTTGAAGGCAACTCGATCCGCTGCCCGTTCCACGCCTGGCGCTGGGGCGCCGATGGCGTGTGCGATGACATCCCTTATGCCAAGCGCATTCCGCCGCGGGCCAAGATCAAGAGCTGGCCGATCATGGAAGAGAACCAGCTGCTGTTCGTCTGGAATGACCCCGAAGGCAATCCGCCGCTGCCGGAACAACGCATTCCGCGCATCGACGCCTGCTACAGCGACGAATGGGCGGGGTGGGAAGTCGCCGAACTGCAGATTGGCACCAACTGCCGCGAACTGATCGACAACATCGCCGATATGGCGCACTTCGGTACTGTGCACGGCGCGCCGGTCGAAGAGTTCATCAATATTTTCCAGGGCCACCTGGCCACCCAGATCATGCGCGCCCGCAGTGAGCGCCTGTCCGGCGACAGCGTGTTGACCACCGAAGCCACCTATTTCGGCCCGGCCTATCAGATCACCGAAATGAACGGCGCCATGAACGGCCAGCCGATCCATTCGATCCTGCTCAACTGCCATGTGCCGATCGACCTGGACAGCTTCACCCTGCGCTATGGCGTGCTGGTGAAGAAGATCCCGGGGCTCAGCGAAGAGCAGAACCAGGCGATGGCCAAGGCCTACGTGGCGCAGGCGCAGGCAGCCTTCTACGAAGACGTGGCCATCTGGCACAGCAAGACCCGCGTCGACAACCCGCTGCTGTGTGACGGCGACGGTCCGGTCTATCAGTTGCGCCGCTGGTATGAGCAGTTCTACACCGATGTCGAGGCGCTGTCGGCCGACGTTGCCGAACACAAAAAGTTTGTCGTGCGGGCCAGCGAACGGGTCTGACATCAGCGGCTTTTCGCCCGCCCCGGGCCTGACCGGCAGCCGCCGGTCAGGCCCTGAGCCCGAGCGTTGCAAGGAGTCGATATCGGCGCTTATTCTCGGCCACCGCCAACGCTAATAATAAAAACGGTTTTTCCCCATGCAGCAGAGCCTCAGCCTCGATACGTTCAGTGATTTGATCGGCAACCTCTATCAGGGTCCGCTGGAAAACATTCCCTGGGCGACTTTCCTCAATCAGCTCAATGTGCATCTGAACAGCAAGTACGTGACCTTCATTCTGCGTCCGCCCAGCGCCCACGTGGACGGCTTGATGGTCAACACCACGGGCACCTCGACCGAGGCAACCGCGTCGTACAACAAACATTTTTTCAGCCTCGACCCGTTTGTCGACCTGCCCAACCGCCAGGTCGTGACCCTCGCCGAGTTCGTCTCCAACGACGACTGGCAGAACTCCGAGTTCTACAAGAATTTCCTTGAACCTGTGGACGTGTTCCACATCCTCGGTGCCGACATCAACACCGTCGACGGGGCCCAGTGCCGCATTCGCATCAGCCGCGGACGTGACGACAAACCCTTCGGCAACGAAGAAAAGGCCATGCTCACGCATTTCATTGCGCACCTGGAACGCTCGATCAAGATTCACATGCAGCTCAACCGCATCGAAGCCGAGCGCAACCTGTACGCCGGCGCGGTGAACCAGATGGCGGTCGGCACGATCATCCTCGACGAGTCCGGCAAGGTGCTGCAGACCAACCAGGTCGCCGACCGGCTGATCCAGGAAAAGGACGGCATCAAACTGGTCAATGATGGCTTGCAAGTCGGTACCGCGCGGGACACTCAGGAGTTCCGGCGACTGGTCAAACAGTCGCTGCTGTCGCAAAAGAGCAGCAACCCGTCGGTGGTCGAGGCCCTGCGCGTGCAGCGGCCGTCCGGAAAGGCGGACCTGGGGATCATCGTGCGCTCGGTGCCATTGACCGACTGGAGCGAGGGCAAGCAATGCCCGACCGTAGTGATTTTCATCAGCGACCCGGAACAACAGTCCACCGCACCGCAGGAAATCGTTCGCGCGCTGTTCGACTTCACCCCGGCGGAAACCCAGCTGGCGATGTTATTGGCCAACGGCCTGACCCTCGACGAAGCTTCGGAAGAGCTGGGCATCAGCCGCAACACTTCGCGGGCACACCTGCGCTCGACCTTCTCCAAGACCGGCGTGACCCGCCAGACCATGCTGGTGCGCCTGATCCTGCGCAGCGTGGCGACACTCGGCTAACCCTCATTGCCGCCCTCGTCCGCTCGGACGATGGCGGCCCCCGTTGTACAGCGCACAGTGTCTTTATCCCAAACAGGGGACTGCCCCATGCGCAACTGCCCAACCATCCTCAAGACTGAACTGCTGGCGCAAAGCGGCCACTTTCAGATCGAAGCCCTGCACCTGCAATTCAGCAACGGCCAGCAGCGGGTCTACGAACGCCTGCGCGGCACCGGTTATCGTTCGGTGATGCTGGTGGCGATGCCCGATCCAGAGCATGTGTTGCTGGTGCGCGAATACGCGGTCGGTGTGGAAAAAACCATACTCGGCCTGCCCAAGGGCGGCGCCGAGCCCGATGAAGACTATTTGCAGGCGGCGCAGCGTGAGCTGAGCGAAGAAGTCGGCATGCGCGCAGCACGTCTCACCGAACTGGGCGAACTGACCCTGGCACCGGGACACTTGTGTCATCGCTACCGGGTGGTACTGGCCGAACAACTGAACCCCTGCCAACTGCAAGGCGACGAACCCGAGCCGCTGGAATGCCTGCGCGTACCCCTGGCGCAGATCCCCGAACTGGTGGCCCGCGGCGAACTGCATGAAGCCCGGGCGATTGCGGCGCTGTTCATGGCCATGGGCGCCATAGCACGCCGTGGCTGATGCACAATTTTTTGTAGGAGCTGCCGCAGGCTGCGATCTCTTGACCTTGCTCTTAAAAATCAAAAGATCGCAGCCTCGTTGCACTCGACAGCTCCTACAGCGGATGGTGCCTGTATGCAAAATCTGCCGGCAACCCAAATCACTGTAGGAGCGAGCAGGCTCGCGCCTACAGGGGATCGCCTAGTCCATTCGGACGAAGCCACTCGCCGCGCGCCGCCATAACCTGTCTCTACAACAATAAAACCGTGTCGAGACTCACCATGCGCAAAACCACTTGTGCTCTATTCATCATCGTCTGTGCCGGTGCTTCCACCAGCCTCTGCCAACTGTTCAAGAACGAAGCCTACCGACCGACCACGGCTTACTTCAGTTGTGCGAGCACGGCCATCAACTGTTATCCACCGCAGGTGCGCAACCTGCTGCCCTGAGCGCAGATACGCCAGGCAAAAAAAAACCACCGAGTCCGGTGGTTTTTTTGCTCCCTCGACAATCAGGTCGGCAACACACCCCGCGCCCGTGACAAAGTCAGCGCCAGGTCCTCAATCATGTCTTCCTGCCCCCCCACCGTGCCACGCCGCCCCAACTCCACCAGCAGCTCGCGAGCAGCGATGCCGTACTTCTGCTCGGCACGCTTGGCGAACAACAGGAACGAACTGTAGACCCCGGCGTAACCGAGTGTCAGTGCGTCCCTGTCGAGGCGGATCGGCTGATCCATCATCGGCACCACCAGGTCTTCGGCCACGTCCATGATCTTGTACAGGTCGACGCCGCTGTTGACACCCATGCGTTCCAGCACCGCAACGAACACTTCCAGCGGCGTATTGCCCGCCCCCGCGCCAAGGCCCGCGACCGAACCGTCGATCCGTGCAGCACCGGCCTCGATGGCGGCCAGGGAGTTGGCGATGGCCATGCCCATGTTGTGGTGGCCGTGAAAACCGACTTCGGTCCCGGCACTCAGTCCGGCACGCAGGGCCCCGATCTTTTGCGTCACTTCATCGGGCAACATGTAGCCGGCCGAGTCGGTGCAGTAGATGCAATTGGCGCCGTAGCTTTCCATCAGGCGCGCCTGCTCCAGCAGCTTCTCCGGGCTGACCATGTGCGCCATCATCAGGAAGCCGACGGTGTCCAGGCCCATCTTCGCCGACATGCCGATGTGCTGGCCGGACACGTCCGCCTCGGTGCAGTGGGTCGCCACACGAATGGTCGATACGCCATATTCGTGGGCCATCTTCAGGTGGTCGAGGGTGCCGATCCCCGGCAACAACAGGGCCGAGACCTTGGCCTGTTTCATCTGCGGGATCACCGCGGCGAAATACTCTTCGTCGCTGTGGGCCGGAAAACCGTAGTTCAGCGACGCACCGCCCAGGCCATCGCCGTGGGTGATTTCGATCAGCGGCACACCCGCCGCATCGAGGCCGGTGGCCACCGAGACCATTTGTTCGATACTGATCTGATGCTGTTTGGCATGCATGCCGTCGCGCAGACTCATGTCGTGCAGACGCACGCGCTTACCTTGCAAATTCATAGCGATTCTCCACTCAACGGGCAGGCAATTGCAGGGTGCCCTTGCAGGCTTCTTCAGCGAACATCTCGGCCGTGCGCAATCCGGCGGCGGTCATGATGTCGAGGTTACCGGCGGACTTGGGCAGGAAATCGCCGAGGCCTTCGACCTCGATGAAAATCGACACCTTGCGCCCGTCGAACACCGGCCCGTTGATCAGCTTGTAGCCCGGCACATAGCGCTGAACTTCGCGGACCATCTCCAGCACCGAGGTGCGGATCGCATCCTGGTTCGGCTCGTCATCGGTCAGGCAGTGGATGGTGTCGCGCATCATCAGCGGCGGCTCGGCCGGGTTGATCACGATGATTGCCTTGCCGCGTCGGGCGCCGCCGATCTTCTCCACCGCACCGGCCGTGGTGCGGGTGAATTCATCAATGTTCTGCCGCGTACCCGGGCCGACCGAACCGGAGGACACCGTGGCCACGATTTCGCCGTAGCTCACCGATTGCACCCGCGACACCGCCGCCACCATCGGGATGGTCGCCTGACCACCGCAGGTGACCATGTTGACGTTCATCGCCAGGCTCGACGCGTGCTCCTTGAGGTTGACCGGCGGCACGCAGAACGGGCCGATGGCCGCAGGCGTGAGGTCGATCATGATCACCCCCAGCTCGTTGAGCTTGCGGCTGTTTTGCGCATGCACATAGGCCGAGGTGGCATCGAAGGCGATGCGAATGTCATCGTCGAGGACGTGAGGCAGCAAGCCGTCGACGCCTTCGGCGGTGGTTTTGATGCCCATTTCCCGAGCACGTTTCAGGCCCTCGGATTCAGGGTCGACGCCGACCATCCACACCGGCTCGATCCATTGCGATCGGCACATTTTCATCAGCAGATCAGTGCCGATGTTGCCCGGGCCGATAATGGCCGCTCTGAGTTTTTTGCTCATTGGGTCAAACTCCAAAAGTCAGGCGCAGAAAGACACCCGGGCACTGCCCAGGCCATCAATAGTCAGTTCAAAACGGTCGCCGGCACGGGCCGGTTCCAGTGGCACCAGAGAGCCGGACAGGATGATTTCCCCGGCCTTGAACGGAATGCCGAACGCACCCAGGGTGTTGGCCAGCCAGGCCACGGCGGTCAGCGGGTTGCCCTGCACCGCCGAGCCCAGCCCTTCGCTCAGGGGTAAACCATTCTTGAACACGCGCATGCGCAAGTTGGGCAGGTCCAGCTCGCGGGGGTCGACCTTGCTGTCGCCCAGCACGAACACGCCGCACGACGCGTTGTCAGCCACGGTGTCCTGGATGCGGATGCGCCAGTCGTGAATCCGCGAGTCAACGATCTCGAAGCATGGCATCACGTATTCGGTGGCGGCCAGCACGTCGGCTTCGGTGATGCCGGGGCCGACCAGATCATGCTTGAGCTTGAAGGCGATCTCGCCTTCGGCACGGGGCTGGATCAGTTTGTTGGCGGACAGGGAAATCCGGGCATCGTCATCGAACGACATCTGCCGCGTGATGAAGCCGAAATCCGGCTGATGCACATTGAGCATCTGCTGTACCGCCGCCGAGGTCACGCCGATTTTCTTGCCGACGATCTGGTCGCCGGCCGCCACCCGACGCTCAATGGCGTACAGGGAAATGTGATAGGCGTCTTCAATGCTGATCGACGGCCAACGCTCGGTCAGCGGCGCCAAGGTGCTGCCACTGATCAACGCCTGATAAAGCTCTTCGCCGAATTCACGGCGCAATTGCACGCTCATCCGCGGGCCTCCTGAAAAAATGCCAGGCACTGGCGGTTGAAAAAGTCACGGTGCTCGACCTGGACCCAATGCCCGCACTCGCTGAGCATCACGAAACGGATTTTGGTGCAGTGCTCAAGCATGGTCTGGGCACCGGAGGACGGGCAGAACTTATCGTTCATGCCCCAGAACCCGAGGATCGGGCACTGCAATTCACCCAGGCGCGACGTCATGTTCGGCACCTGCATGGTCGACAGCACGCACACCGGCTGCTGTTGCACCACGGCCACGCGTTCGTTGACCGTTTCGTCGCTGATCAGGCTTTCATCGAACAGTTGCAGCGCCAGCAGGCGACGCATGCCCGCCGCATCGTTCAGCTCACCCTTGGCGAAGGCCGCACCCATTTTCTGGATGCCTTCCATCTGCAGGTAATACTGTTCCTTTTCCATCAGGCCACCGGGCGCCATCAGCACCAGACGGCTGACACGCTGCGGTTGGTCGAGGGCCAGTTTGATCGCGATCGCGCCGCCCAGGGAGTTGCCGACCAGCACGCAACGCTGGATGTCGAGGGCGTCGAGCAAACCGCTCAGGGCTGCGACAAAGAAGCCCAGGGTGTAGAGGGTGTCGGGTTTGTCCGAAGTGCCGTAGCCCGGCAGGTCGGGAACGATCACCCGGTAACCGGCCTCGGCAAACACCGGGTAGTTCTGCTTGAAGTTGCTGTGACCGCTGGCGCCCGGCCCGCTGCCATGAATGAAAATCACCGGCTCGCCGTTGCCGACGTCACGATAGTGCAGCTGCAAACCATCCGGCAGCGTAACGAAGTGCCCTTGCGCTGAAGCGCCCATAAGGTGTCCTCCCGGCCTGTTGTTGTAGCCGGATTATTCCGAGGGGCCGAGTCGCCAACATCGTCCGACAGGACTACGCGCCTGTAGGAGCGAGCTTGCTCGCGAAAAACGTCAGGACACCGCAGGGCATCAGGTTTTACGCGTTATCGTTGACGTCCATCGCGAGCAAGCTCGCTCCTACAGTCTCTAGTCTCATCGGACGTTGGCCTACAAAGACGGTCGACCTAGCATCGACGGCATTCCCGAGCGACAAAAAGAGAATTCCCATGCTTGATCCGATGGACTTTCGCGGCAAAGTGGTACTGGTCACCGGTGGTGGCAAAGGCGTGGGGCGCGGCATCAGCCAGCGCTTTCTGGACTGCGGTGCCGAGGTGGTGATTTGTGGTCGCGAAGCCCCACAAACCGTGCCCGCCAGCGCCGGGCGCGAGGCGCTGTTCCTGCCCTGTGATCTGCGCGATGTCGAGCAGTCCGGGCGCTTGATCGCGCAAATCGTCGAGCGCTTCGGCCGCCTCGATGTGCTGGTCAACAATGCCGGCGGTTCACCGAACGCCGATGCCGCCACGGCCTCGCCGCGTTTCAGCGAAGCGATCATCCGCCTGAATCTGATTGCCCCACTGAACCTGTGCCAGCAAGCCAATCAGGTGATGCAGGTGCAGACCGGCGGCGGTGCGATCATCAACATCTGCAGCGTCAGCGCCACCCGCCCTTCCCCCGGCACCGCCGCTTATGGCGCGGCCAAGGCCGGTCTGCTGAACCTGACCACTTCGCTGGCGGTGGAATGGGCGCCGAAGGTGCGGGTCAACGCCGTGACCGCCGGACTGATTCTCACCGAGCAGGCGGCCATGCATTATGGTGACGACGCGGGCATTGCCCGGGTGGCGGCGACCATTCCGCTGCAACGCCTGGCAACCCCGGAGGACATTGGCGATACCTGTCTGTACCTGGCCTCGACATTGGCCCGTTACGTCAGTGGCGCGGACATCGCGGTGCATGGCGCAGGTGAACGCCCGGCGTTTCTCGACGCGGCCCAATCCTGAAGAGATCGCAGCCTTCGGTGGCTCCTGCAGTTGAACCTCAATCTCTGTAGGAGCTGTCGAGTGAAACGAGGCTGCGATCTTTCAAGCAGTCAAATAACAAGAGGAATTCCGACATGCCCGCAATGGCCAGCCACAGTGTTTTGCTCGATCTCCCACCACAAGCCGCGTGGGCCAAACTGTGCGACCTGAGCCTCGCCCCACACTACGTACCGGGGCTCACCGGTTGCCAGTTTCATCCCGGCGCAACGCAAGGTGTCGGCGCCAGTCGCCGGGTGTTGCGCAAGGGCGGTCAGTATCTGGATGAAAGCGTGGTGCAGTGGCAGGAAGGCACTAGTTTTGTGCTGCGGTTGCACAAGGGCGACAATGACTCGCCCTTTCCGTTTCGCGAGGCGAGTTTCAGTTATGCCTTGCAACCGGAGGGGGATGTGACACGCATCACCTTGCAAATGCGTTACAGCCTGCGCGGTGGCAGGCTGTTTGAAAGGTTGCTGGCCAAGGCCTTCAACAAGGTCGTGCAGCAGATTGCCGAGCACCTCAAGGCCCACTACGAAACCGGCCGGACGCAGAATCCCGACCGGATCGAAACCCGCCTTCAGGAACGCGCCACTTCCGAGTGAGCGGTAAAACGGGTGGCGACGATCTTCCATTGCCCGGCGATACGCTGGTAACGGTCCTGATAGAACCCACCCAACTGCCGCGTCGCCCCGCTCTCGCCATCCAGGTTGAAATACCACAGGGCCCAACGGCCCTGGGCCTGATCCTCGCTCAGCACCTCGATTTCCGGGTTGGCGCCGTGATGCAGGTCGATCACCCGCTCATGGCAGGCCAGTTCGCGGTACAGCGCGACAAAACTGTCGCGCTCGTGAAAGATCCCCAGCGGACCGTAATCGATCAGCACTTCACCTTCGGCGAAGCAATCGGCAATCACCTCGACCTGCTTGAGGTCGCAGGCATTGAGGTAGCGATGCTTGAGCTGGCGGATGTCCTCAAGGGCTTCCAGGCGGGCGATACGCTGCTCCAGGCTCATGCCGAACCTCGCGCCGTCACGTTGACCTCACTCCAGAAGGCTTTCATCGAGCGGATCTTGCCGTCGGCATCGAACTCCATCACATCGATTACATGCAGCGAGCAAGGTTTCCCGCCCCACTCCATGTCGACCCGGAACGGCATCGCGCCGCAACCGTTGAGCGTCGCGCGCACCGGCCCGGTCCGGGTCGCGGAGACTTTCATCGCCCCCAGCCCTTCACGGTAGAAACGCCCGATGGCGTCGATGCCCTGCAACGGCGCGTGGCCGACCGGGTCTTCAACGGTGGCGTCTTTGGCGTAGAGCGCGAGGATGCCCTCGATGTCGCTGGCATCCACCAGCTCCACGTAGCGGGCCATGGTCGCCTGAATCTGTTGAGCGCTGATCATTCAGACCACCTCGAACAGCGCAGCAGCGCCCATGCCGCCACCGATGCACATGCTCACCACCACGTAACGCAAACCGCGACGCTGGCCTTCGACCAACGCGTGGCCGACCATCCGCGCCCCGGACATACCGAACGGATGGCCGATGGAGATCGCCCCGCCGTTGACGTTCAGGCGTTCGGCCGGAATGCCCAGGGTGTCGCGGCAGTACAGCACCTGACAGGCGAACGCTTCGTTCAACTCCCAGAGGCCGATGTGGTCCATGGTCAGGCCGTGGCGCTTGAGCAGCTTGGGAATGGCGTACACCGGGCCGATGCCCATCTCGTCGGAGTTGCAGCCGGCGACGGCCATGCCGCGATAGATCCCCAGCGGTTCCAGGCCACGCTTCTCGGCCAGCTTGGCGCTCATCAATACCGAGGCCGACGCACCGTCGGACAGCTGCGAGGCATTACCGGCGGTGATAAAACGCCCCTTGTCGCTCCACTGACCGCCCGGCCATACCGGCTCCAGCGCTTTCAGGCTTTGCAGGCTGGTGTCGATGCGGTTGCACTCGTCGCGCAGCAAGGTAACGGACTCATGGCGGGTTTCGCCCGTGGCCTTGTCGACGATCATCTGGCGGCTGGTCAGCGGCGCCAGTTCGCGGTCGAAGCGCCCGGCACTTTGGGCCTGTGCGGTACGCAGCTGGCTCTGGTAGCTGTATTCGTCCTGCTCGTCGCGGGAGATGCCATAGCGTGCGGAGACGATCTCGGCGGTTTCGATCATCGGGATATAGGCGTACGGGTCCAGCTCGATCACCGAACCCGATTGGTTGCGATACAGGTTCTTGTGTTTGTTCTGCACCAGGGAAATCGACTCCAGGCCACCGGCCACGGCGATGTCGATTTCGTCGCACATGATGCCTTTGGCGGCCATGGCGATACTCATCAGGCCCGACGAGCACTGGCGCTCGACGGCCATCCCGGCAACCGATGCCGGCAAGCCACCGGCAATTGCGCACAGGCGCCCCAGGTTATAGGACTGCGTACCCTGCTGTGCGGCGGCGCCGATGATCACGTCGTCCACTTCACCCGGCTCGATGCCGGCACGGCGCACGGCTTCGCGCACCACGTGGCCGCCCAGTTGCGGCGCTTCGGTGTCATTGAACGCACCGCGAAAGGCTTTGCCGATCGGAGTACGGGCGGTCGATACGATGACGGCTTCTTTCATGCTGGATTCCTCGAAAATGCTGTTGAAGGTCAGGCCGGGTAATAGCGGCTGATGGTGTCGACCACGCAGCCGGGACGTTCCTCGCCGTCGATCTCGACGCTGACGCGGACGGTCGCCTGCACACCGCCCTTCACTTCCTCGACCGCGATCAGTTGTGCACTGCCGCGCACCCGCGAGCCGACGCGCACCGCCGAGGGGAAGCGCACCCGCTCGCAGCCATAGTTGACGCCCATGGCCAGGCCACGGACTTCGACGATCTGCGGCAAGAACAGATTGACCAGCGACAGGCTCAGGTAACCATGGGCAATGCAGGTGCCAAACGGGCCGCTGGCGGCCTTGAGCGGATCGACGTGAATCCACTGGTGATCGCCAGTGGCGTCGGCGAACCGGTCGATGCGGTCCTGCTCAAGCAGCAGCCAGTCGCTGACGCCGAGTGATTCGCCCACGGCGTCGAACAAGGCCATCGGCGTGTCGAAAATACGTGGCATGGTCACGCCCTCTGGCTGGACACCGACAACACTTCGCCGGTCATGTAGGAGCTGTAGTCGCTGGCCAGGAACATCATCACGTTGGCCACTTCCCAGACTTCGGCGGCGCGGCCGAACGCTTCGTTGGCGGCCAGTTGATCGAGCACTGCCTGGGGCGCAGATTTGCGCAGGAAATCGTGCAGGGCAATGCTCGGGCTGACCGCGTTGATGCGGATGCCGTAGTCGGCCGCCTCGACCGCTGCGCAGCGGGTCAGCGCCATGACCCCGGCCTTGGCGGCGGCGTAGTGCGCCTGTTCTTTCTGCGCACGCCAACCCAGCACCGAGGCGTTGTTGACGATCACCCCGGCACGCCGCTCCATCATTTTCGGCAGCATGGCGCGGGTCATGCGCATGGTGCCGGTGAGCGTCACGTCGATGACCCGATTCCACTCTTCGTCGGCCATGTCCACCAGCAACCGCGAGCCGCCGAGGCCCGCGTTGTTGATCAGCACATCTACGCCTTGCAGGTCACGCTCGGCGCAGGCGATCAGCTGTTGCACCTGGGCTTCGTCGGCGACGTTGCAGACCTGGCCGAAGACCTGCTGCAGCCCGGTGGTTTCACGAATTTTCAGCACCGCTTCGGCCAGCCGGCCTTCATGGATATCGCTGATCATCAGCGCGCAGCAACCTTCCTCGGCGGCACGCACGGCGGCGGAAAAACCGATCCCGGCGCCTGCGGCGGCGGTGATCAGCACCGACTTGCCGCGCAGCAGGCCGCGCCCTTCAACATATTGAGGTACAGACATGAACTCTCTCCTTTCAGGTGCGCGGACGCGGCTCTTTGGGCATGCCCAAGGCACGCTCGGCGATGATGTTGCGCTGTATTTCGTTGCTGCCGCCGTAGAGGGTGTCGGCGCGGCTGAACAGGTACAGCGACTGCAAACGGGTCAGTTGGTAAGGCGCAGCTTCGAGCAATTCCGCCTCCGCGCCGAGAACGTCCATCGCCAACTTGCCGAGGCTGGCGTGCCAGTTCGACCAGAACAGCTTGTAGATGGTCGCCTCTTTACGCAGCGAACCGTCCTGGCTACCCGAGAGCATGCGCAGCGAGTTGTAGCGCATGATCCGCAGCCCGCTCCAGGCTTCGGCCAGACGCTGGCGCAAGATCGGGTCGCGGTCGGCGCCATTGGCCTTGGCGATGGCGATGATTTCGTTGAGTTCGTTCTGAAACTGCATCTGCTGGCCGAGGGTTGACACACCCCGCTCGAAACCCAGCAGCGCCATGGCGATCTTCCAGCCTTCGCCCGGCGCGCCGATGATGTTGGTGGCGTCGGTGCGGGCATCGTCGAAGAACACTTCGTTGAATTCCGAAGTGCCGGTCAATTGCTCGATCGGTCGCACAGCGATTTCCGTCTGAGCCATCGGCACCAGCAGGAACGACAGACCGCGATGGCCGACGCTGCCCGGTTCGGTGCGGGCGATGACAAAGCACCAGTCCGACTCGTGGGCCAGGGACGTCCAGACTTTTTGTCCGTTGATCAGCCATTGGCCGGTCGCTTCATCCAGCGTCGCACGAGTCTTGACGTTGGCCAGGTCGGAACCGGCGCCCGGCTCTGAATAGCCCTGGCACCAGAACGACGTACCGCTGACGATCCCAGGCAAAAAGCGCTGTTGCTGTTCGACCGTGCCGAACGCGGCGATGGTCGGCCCGGCCAGCCCTTCGCCGATATGGCCCATGCGGCCGGGGCCGCCGGAGCGGGCGTACTCTTCGTTGAAAATCACCTGCTGGGTGATCGACAATCCGCGCCCGCCATGCTCCGGCGCCCAGCCGACACAGGTCCAGCCGCCTTCGGCGAGTTTGCGTTCCCAGGCTTTGCGCTCTTCGGGAAACATATGCTCATCGCCCGGGCCGCCGCGAAAACGCAGGTCCTCGAACTCACCGCAGAGGTTGGCGCGCATCCAGTCGGCGACTTCCCGACGGAAGCGTTCGTCCTGCTCGCTGAAACTGATTTTCATGGCTGCTCTCCCAGAATCACCGCGGCAATCCGCTCGCGATGCCAGGCCGGTAGCCCGAGGAAACTCTCGCTGGCGCGGGCGCGCTTGAAGTAGAGGTGCGGGTCGTATTCCCAGGTGAAACCGACGCCACCGTGCAACTGGATCGATTCGGACGCGCAATGGAAATAGGTTTCCGAGCACTGCGCCTTGGCCAGCGCCGCCGCCAGCGGCAGTTCGGCCGCGACCTGCGGATTACCCTGCGGGTCGAGGACTTCCTGGGCCACGCACGCGGCGTAGTAACTGGCCGATCGCGCGCATTCGACTTGCAGCATCATGTCGGCGGCGCGGTGTTTGAGGGCCTGGAAACAGGCAATCGGGCGACCGAACTGTTGGCGCTCCTGCATGTAGGCCACGCTGAGGTCGAGCACCTGCTGCGCGCCGCCGGTCTGCTCGGCAGCCAGGCCGATGCAGGCCAGTTGCAGGACTCGCTCAAGGTGCGACCAGCCGTTGCCGAATTCACCCAGCAGGCAGTCGGCTTCAAGGTACAGGCCCTTGAGCTGGATCCGCGTCTGGCGCCGGGTCTGGTCCATGGTCGGCAGCATTTGCCGCTCGATGCCGGCCCGCTCGGCACTCACGGCAAACAGGCTGATGCCCTTTTCCCCAGTGGTTCCGGGTTGTCGTGCGGCAATGATCAACAGGTCTGCGCTATGGCCGTCGAGCACATGCTTGAGGGTGCCGTCGAGGACGAACCCGTCGCCTTCAGCCACCACCGTTGCCTGGACATCGTCGGCAGACCAGCCGTTGGCACTGCTGAACGCCAGCGTTGCGGTCACGCTGCCGTCGGCAATCGACGGCAACCAACGCTGCTTCTGTTCATCATTGGCGGCCAGCAACAGCGCGGGCGTGGCCATGCAGGCGGTGGCGAAAAACGGCGAGCACAGCAAACGCCGGCCCATCTGTTCCAGCAGGATCGTCAGCTCGACAAAGCCGAGGCCCAGGCCGCCGTAGGTTTCGGGGATATGAATCGCTGGCCAGTACATTTCCTGGCACAGACGCTGCCAGAGGGCTTCATCAAAACCCCGTTCACTGACCATTGCCGCGCGCACGGCGGCAGAATCCGAGACATCGGCGAGGAAGCCCTCGGCCGATGCGCGGATCATTTCCTGTTCGTCGCTGAATGCAAACTCCATCGCGGCGCCTTCTGCTCGTTTGGCGGGGCGCGCGTGGCGCAACACCCCTTTGAGCATGAAGTTTGGCGCCGCCCGGACGCGGCAGAATCGTTAGCCCTGCCTAGTCCGAACGGGTGATGTGCTGGCGTGTGTGTTCGGCCGGGAAGCCGATCAGCGGCAGTCTCCGCCCATGCGCACCAGTAGCGCCGCACGGTGCGGCTTCAGGTACGGGTTGATTTCACCGACCTGACACGACGCCAGGTTTTGCAGTTCCGGTGCGAGGGGTTCTTGCACAAACAGCAATCCCGCCGGACGGGACTCGGACTGCAACTGCGCTACCGTCAGCGGCGCCACCGGCCGGCCCATGTAGTAGACCAGACGGATATCCGGCTCACCGAGGGTATAGGCCTTCTGCCCCGGCTGCCCGTCGGCCAGCGTGGCCACCTGCTCAAGACCGCCAACCCGGTGCGACAGCACCCGCGCTTCGACGAACATGTAGAACACCACGAACCCGGCCAGCATCACGTAGGGCACAACGGCCAGGACCGTGCGCCAGCGCCCCTTCAGGTCCTCGAGCAGCGCCGACCAGTGCATCGCCAGCAGCAATGCCATGGACGGATAAACCGGCAACAGGTATTTGCCATGCTTTTCGGTGAACAGGGAAAACACCAGCAGCGGCAACAGAGTGCAAATCAGCAACATGCCCGCCTCGCGGCGCGAACGGATCATTGCCCAGAACTTGCGCGGCTGCACGAATGCGATCAGCCAGAACGGGAAGAAATCCCCGGCCAGGTACAACAGATACGCGTACCAGGCCTCGGCGCCCTGCCCGTCGATCTTCTTCACGATGTCTTCGCTGATGATCGAGGCCCAGATGCCCCAGCCCTGACTCACCGACACCGCCAGGTACCAGGAACTGCCCAGCACCACGGCAATCAGCCAGCCCCAACCGTCGCACAGATAAGCCTTGGCCCGGGCATCACGGTAGATCAGCGCATAAGCCAGAATCGGTGCCGTCACCCACAACAGGCAAACGGGGCCTTTGGTCAGCAGCGCACAACCCAGCAACACGTAGCTCAGCCGACTCCACAAGGCCCGACCCTGCTGGAAAATGAACTGCCAGGCCGCCAGCAGCGCACCGAAGCACAGCAGGGTCAACAGCATCTCGATTTCCGAGCGCCGTGCGAACAGGCTGAAGGCACCGTTCGCGGCCAGGAACACCACAGCGAACAGACCGACCTGTCGCCCCGCCTGCCGAACGCCGTACAGATAAGTGCCAACACAGCACAAGGCGGCGGCCAACGCCGAAGGCAGGCGCACGCTCCACTCGGACAAGCTGCCCAGCACCGCCGTTGAAACCAGGCCGGCCCAATAGAAAAACGGCGGCTTGGACAAGTACAAGTCGCCGTTCATATAAGGCAGCAGCCAGCTGCCTGCCTCGCGCATTTCGCGCACGGTGACGGCGCGGCGGGCCTCGTTGACACTGAGGAACGGCACGCTGCCCAGTCCCCAGAAAAACAGCAACGCAATCGCGATAGTCACGAGCAACGTAATATTTCGGGTCGATAACGATCCGCGCATGACCTACTCCTTTAGGTGTTTGCTTTTTTTGATCAATTGCAGGTTGCGAAAGTAGACGATGGAGCCAAAGGCCTGGCCGGCGATGAACACCGGGTCTTCACGGTAAATGGCATAGGCGAGCAGCAAGGTGCTGCCGACGATGCTCAGGTACCAGAAGCTCACCGGGATCACACTGCGTTTCTTGTACTCGCTGTACAGCCACTGCAGGACAAACCGCCCGGTAAAGGCGATCTGGCCGGCAAAACCGACGATCAGCCACAAGGCTTCGCGGGAGAGATTCATCCTTCAATCTCCTGGGCAATGGTGTTCAACCGCGTGCGTTTGATCAGCCACCAGACACCGAACAAATCGAGAATGCCGACCAGCGCGCGGTCGATGTTGCCGTATTTCGACACCCCGGCCGTGCGTGGCCGGTGGTTGACCGGGTGCACGATCATGCGGCCGTTATGGCGCTGGATCAGCGCCGGAATGTAGCGATGCATGTGGTCGAAGTACGGCAGGCGCAAGAACGCCGCGCGCTCGATCAGCTTCAGGCCGCAACCGGTGTCCGGGGTGGCGTCCTTGAGCAGGCGGCGGCGCAGGTTGTTGGCGAAACGCGAGGCGTAGCGCTTGCTCGCCGTATCACGGCGATTGACCCGATGCCCGGCGACCAGTTGCACGTCAACCTGGCCCGGTTCGCCGCGCACCAGCGCCAGCATGCCGGGGATGTCCGCCGGGTCGTTCTGGCCGTCGCCATCGAGGGTCGCCAGCCATTGCCCGCGGGCCTCTCGCGCGGCGTGGTACAGCGAAGTGCTCTGCCCCAGCGAGCGTTCGTGATGGAGGATGCGCAGGGTGTTCAAGCCGTCGTGGCGGATCTGCCGCAGTTCCTGCAGGGTCGAATCGGTGCTGCCATCGTCGACGACGATGATTTCGTACGATTCAGCGGCCAATGCGACGCGGATTTCCTCAAGCAATGGCTTGAGGTTGTTCGCTTCGTTCTTGGCGGGGATCAGTACAGATACAAAAATGTCTTGGCTCATGGAGTCACTCTCGCCTTTATTGGATTTCTTTTATCAGAGGCGAATGAAGGTGTCGTACACCGGCCGACTCGATGCAGGGTTCAGCTATTTTGGGCGATGACGCCAACAATATCCCGCCCTGTGGACGCACTCGCGCGCGACCCCGCATACGGTGCCCGGCCAATTGTAAAAATGGCGTTAATATTTCATACACTTTTTGTCATCATTCCCTTGATGACGCAACGAATTCGGTTGCCATTGGCGCTTGCCCATCTAAAGTGCACCCACGCAAGTGAAAAACATGAATCGGGTAAGGACGCAGAACCATGAGCACTGAGCAAGAGACGACTTTAGACGAGCAGCGGCTCGACAGTACGGAAATCCGCATTCTGGGCTCGTTGATCGAGAAACAGGCCACCAGCCCGGAAACCTATCCCCTGACCCTCAATGCCCTGGTGATTGCCTGCAACCAGAAAACCAGCCGCGAGCCGGTGATGAACCTCACACCTGGCCAGGTCGGCCATAGCCTGCGCGTCCTCGAAGGACGCGGTTTCACCAGACTGGTGATGGGCAGTCGCGCCGACCGCTGGGAACACAAGGTCGACAAGGCTCTGGAACTGGTGCCGGCGCAGGTCATCCTGACCGGGCTGATGTTTCTGCGCGGCCCGCAGACCGTCAATGAACTGCTGACCCGCAGCGGCCGCATGCATGAGTTCGAAGATGCCGAACAGGTGGTGCATCAACTCGAACGCCTGATTGCCCGGGGCCTGGCCGTGCTGATTCCACGTCAGGCCGGCCAGCGCGAAGACCGTTACACCCACGCCTTGGGCGATCCGGCGGATATCGAAGCGATCATGGCGGCACGGCAAAACCCGGCGGAGCGTGGCAGCAGCGGGGTTTCGGTTGAACGGATCGAAGAGCTGGAAGCGCGGATTGCTGCGCTGGAAGAAAGACTGGCCCGGCTCGAGTAAACGCAGCCCCCGCATTGATTGGTGTCTGGCACGAAACCAGCGATCACCCTCAATCCCTTGTAGGAGCTGGCTTGCCAGCGAAGGCGGTCTGTCAGGCAACGTCGATGTTGAATGGGCCGGCCTCTTCGCTGGCAAGCCAGCTCCTACAGTTGATTGGTGTCTGGCGCGAAACCAGCGATCACCCTCAATCCCTTGTAGGAGCTGGCTTGCCAGCGAAAGCGGTCTGTCAGGCAACGTCGATGTTGAATGGGCCGGCCTCTTCGCTGGCAAGCCAGCTCCTACAGTTGATTGG
>NZ_JBFUAE010000027.1:0-45291 GCF_056406435.1 Pseudomonas sp. P1_C12
GATCACCAGCTGAGGCTGTTCCTTGTCGACAACAGCTTTCAACAGTTTGGCAACAGCCAGGGAAGTCAGGTCTTCGGCGGACTCGACGAGGATGGCGCGGTCGGCACCCAGAGCCAGCGCGGTGCGCAGTTGCTCTTGAGCGGTGGACGGGCCTACGGAGACGACGACGATTTCAGTCGCAACACCCTTCTCTTTCAGGCGTACGGCTTCTTCCACGGCGATTTCGCAGAACGGGTTCATCGACATCTTGACGTTGGCAAGATCGACGCCGGAATTGTCCGCCTTGACGCGAACCTTGACGTTGTAATCCACAACGCGTTTGACAGCTACAAGAACCTTCATGGATTCCTCGTTACTCTCCGGTGAAAAGAAAGTCGCCTAGGCGAACCTGGCGGTTGATGCTCATCGGGCGCAAGGGCACCTCCAAAAACGCCGGCAAAGGTGTCAAGTGACCATCGCTCATGATGTGGATGACCGTTCGTCAGTGGTGACTGACGAGTCATTCAACATCGCGGCGTGTAAACTGCGCATCAAACCCGCGCGGCTCATCACTCTCTACTCCCATCGCCCTGTCTTTAGAGGTGCTCTTGAAACCAACAGTCAGCCTACGGCGAGCGCAAAACCGCCCGTATCTTGACCGGAACGCCTATTCCGGTCAATACGCCAAAATGGCCGTTCATAAGGCGCGTGACTTTGATTTCTCTGGCCTCGAGCCAATTCAAACAAACGTTTGTATTGGACGCTGAGAGTGGTGTAGATATAATGCGCCACCCAAAGAGAAAGGTGGTCAATCGATTGTCCGCTCTCGGCGTTGCGCCGGGATTCATGGATGCGACACCGAACCTCCAAATTAGAAAAAAAACTGTTGAGCCTTGAGTAGGAGATAACCTGTGGAACGCGAATACATGGAATTCGACGTTGTCATCGTCGGTGCCGGCCCCGCTGGTCTTTCCGCCGCCTGCCGCTTGAAGCAGAAGGCCGCCGAAGCCGGTAAGGAAATCAGCGTCTGCGTGGTCGAAAAAGGCTCCGAAGTCGGTGCTCACATTTTGTCCGGTGCCGTGTTCGAACCACGGGCCCTGAACGAACTGTTCCCGGACTGGAAAGAACTCGGCGCGCCGCTGAACACCCCCGTCACCCGCGACGAAATCTTCGTTCTGAAGAACGCTGAAAGCGCGCAGAAAGTTCCTGACTTCTTTGTGCCCAAGACCATGCACAACGAAGGCAACTACATCATCTCCCTGGGCAACCTGTGCCGCTGGCTGGCCCAGCAGGCCGAGAACCTGGGCGTGGAAATCTACCCGGGTTTCGCCGCTCAGGAAGCGCTGATCGACGAGAACGGCGTGGTTCGCGGGATTATCACTGGTGACCTGGGCGTCGACCGCGAAGGTAATCCGAAGGAAGGCCTGTACACCCCTGGCATGGAACTGCGTGGCAAGTACACGCTGTTCGCCGAAGGTTGCCGCGGCCACATCGGCAAGCAGCTGATCAAGCGTTTCAACCTGGACACTGACGCTGATGCCCAGCACTACGGCATCGGCCTGAAAGAAATCTGGGAAGTCGACCCGGCCAAGCACCAGCCTGGCCTGGTAGTCCACACCGCCGGTTGGCCGATGGACATCATGGGCACCGAGAACACCGGTGGCTCGTTCCTCTATCACCTGGAAAACAACCAGGTGGTCGTCGGTCTGATCGTCGACCTGTCCTACAGCAACACCTACCTGTCGCCGTTCGACGAGTTCCAGCGCCTCAAGCATCACCCGGTGCTCAAGCAGTACCTGGAAGGCGGCAAGCGCATCAGCTACGGCGCGCGTGCCATCTGCAAGGGCGGCCTGAACTCGCTGCCGAAAATGGTGTTCAAGGGCGGCGCGCTGATCGGTTGCGACCTCGGCACCCTGAACTTCGCCAAGATCAAAGGCAGCCACACCGCGATGAAATCCGGCATGCTCGCCGCTGAATCCGTGGCTGACGCGCTGTTCGCCGAGAAGGACGGCAGCGAAGAACTGACCACCTACGTCGACAGCTTCAAGAACAGCTGGCTCTACGAAGAACTGTTCGCCAGCCGCAACTTCGGCCCGGCGATCCACAAGTTCGGCGCCATCGTCGGTGGCGGTTTCAACTGGCTGGACCAGAACATCTTCGGCGGCAAACTGCCGTTCACCCTGCACGACACCAAACCGGATTACGCTTGCCTGAAACTGGCGGCCGACTGCAAGAAGATCGACTACCCGAAACCGGACGGCAAGATCAGCTTCGACAAACTCAGCTCGGTGTTCATCTCCGGTACCAACCACGAAGAAGAGCAGCCGTGCCACCTGAAGCTGGCCGACGCGAGCATCCCGATCGGCAAGAACCTGCCGCTGTACGATGAGCCGGCACAGCGTTACTGCCCGGCCGGCGTGTATGAAGTGATCACCAAGGAAGACGGCGAGAAGCGCTTCCAGATCAACGCCCAGAACTGTGTTCACTGCAAGACTTGCGACATCAAGGATCCTGCACAGAACATCACCTGGGTGGCACCGGAAGGCGCTGGCGGCCCGACTTACCCGAACATGTAAGCCGAACCGCGAACATCAAGGCTCCCGAAACGGGGGCCTTTTTGTTGCCCGAAAGATTGAGTTGACCGGACTGGCGTCTTCGCTGGCAAGCCAGCTCCTACAGGTAAACTGCTGAACCCTAGTAGGAGCTGGCTTGCCAGCGAACACCGCGCAGCGGTGCCAGATATCAAGCCGCGCGCTCGTCCCCGGGATTACGCTCGAAGTACCGCTTGTACTCGCGACTGAACTGCGACGTGCTCTGATACCCCACCCGATGCGCCACCTGCGCCACGCCCAGTCCCTCCCCCAGCAACAACTGCTGCGCCCTGAGCAGACGCAATCGCTTCAGATACTGCACCGGCGACAACAAGGTGCTGCGTTTGAAATGCTCGTGAAAGGTCGACGCACTCATGTTCGCGCAACTGGCCAGGGTCTCGACGTTCAACGGTTCGGTGTAATGCGCATGCAGATGACTGAGGGATGCCGCGATCCGGGCGAACTGCCCCTGCTGCTCAACCAGCGCCCGCAATACATCGGCTTGCGGACCGCGCAATGCGACGAACAGTAACTCGCGCAAACGCGCTTGCCCCATGATCTGGCATTCCAGCGGATCGTGCAGGCAACGCAGCAGCCGCTCGACACAACCGCGCATGGCATCATCGAGCACTGCCGAGGTCATGGACTCAGGCGTTTGCGCCGGAATATGCCGCCCCGGTGCCAGGCCCATCGCCAATACCAGCTCGCCCAGCATCACCCGGTCGATCGCGACCGACACCCCGAGCATCGGCCCGTCCGGCGCGGCAAAGGTTTCACACTCGAACGGCACCGGCAGCGCCTGAATCAGATAGTGCCCTGCCCCGTATTCAAGGGTGCGCGGCCCCAGGTACGCCAGTTTGCTGCCCTGGGCGATGATCACCAGGCTCGGCTCGTAGATCTGCGGCCCACGGGCCACATCGCAACTGGCCCGCAGAACCTGCACGCCCGGCAACGCGGTCGGGACGAAACCGTCGCGAGTGGACAGCGGCTCGATCAGCGAAACCAGGCTGGCATTGGCATCAAGATGACGGGTCAACAGCATGAAAAAACTTCGCAAAAAAAGGGATGAAAGCATCATCGCAGGTCTGATCGCCAATGGGATCGCTCAAGGACCGATGCCGGAGGAATAGGCATGACACCCGGAGGAATCGCCATGGCCGGTACAGGGAACGACGCCCAGAATGCGCCACCTCACCCGTCAGCGCTTTTGCGAGGTTCACCATGTACACCGCCATCGGATACGCCGCCCAGTCGGCCACCACTCCCCTCGCCCCTGTGAAATTCGAGCGCCGCAGCCCACGGGCCGACGACGTTGCCATCGAGATTCTCTACTGCGGCGTCTGCCATTCCGACATCCATCAGGCCCGCAACGAGTGGGGCATTGCCGTTTACCCGCTGATGCCCGGCCACGAAATCGTCGGCAAAGTGACCGCCGTTGGCGCGAACGTGACCCGACACAAGGTCGGCGATCTGGTCGGTGTCGGCTGCATGGTCGATTCGTGCCGCCATTGCGAGGCGTGCCAGGCCAACCTGGAGCAATACTGCCTCGAAGGCCCGACCATGACCTACGCCACCCCGGACCGGGTCGATGGCAGCAACACCATGGGCGGTTACTCCGACAGCATCGTGGTCAGCGAGCACTTTGTGGTGCGGATCCCGGAAAAACTGGCCCTGGCCAGCGCCGCGCCAATCCTGTGTGCCGGCATCACCACCTACTCGCCGCTCAAGCACTACGGCGTGAAGGCCGGCGACAAGGTCGGGATTCTCGGCATGGGTGGCCTGGGCCACATGGGCATCAAGTTCGCCAAGGCCATGGGCGCCGAAGTGACGCTGTTCACCCGTTCGGCAAGCAAGGCCGAAGAGGCTCGCCGTCAGGGTGCGGACCATGTGATCGTGTCCACCGATGACGCGCAGATGCAGGCCGCCGCCGGTCACTTCGACTTCCTGCTAGACACCATTCCGGTGCAGCACGACCTCAACCCCTACCTCGATACGCTACGTTTCGACGGCGTGCATATTCTGGTGGGTCTGATCGAACCGGTGGAGCCGCCGGTGCATGCGGCCAAACTGGTATTGGGACGTCGCGTGCTGGCGGGTTCGCTGATCGGCGGCATCGCTGAAACCCAGGAAGTGCTGGATTTCTGCGCCGAGCACAACATCACCTGCGACATCGAAATGCTCGACATCCGCCAGATCAACGAGGCTTACGCCCGCATGATCGCCGGTGACGTCAAGTACCGCTTCGTCATCGACATGGCGACCCTCAAGGTTTAAACCTTAAGACCCAACTCCGCCGACAGCCGGGCCGTGACCCCTTTGATCAGGGGAATCAGCTCGGCCATTTTTTCCAGCGGCATGTACGGCACAGTACTGGCGATGCTGATGCCGGCGACGATGCGTTTGCTGGCATCACGAATCGGCGCGGCTACGCAGCGGATCGACGGTTCGTTGTCTTCCAGGTCGAAGGCGTAGCCGCCAGCTACGTACTCGACCATGCGCTGCTCGAACTGCTCCCAGGATTGCTCCGGGTGCTGCGGCCAGAACTGGTTTTTCCCACCCACCGGCAGGCTGACTTCGTACAGGCGCTGCCACTCTTGCGGCGAATCATCGAGCATCAGCGCCTTGCCGATCCCGGTGCGTGCCAACGGCATGCGATGGCCGACCCGCGAACGCATTTCCGGGCCATTGCGCCCCGGATTCTTGTGCAGGTACAGCACTTCGTCGCCTTCACGAATCGCCAGGTGAATGGTGTCGCCGGTCAACGCCGACAACTCGTCCAGATACGGCCCGGCCAGGGTCACCAAGGGCAACTCTTCACGCGCCTGAAAGCCCAACTCGATCAGTTTCGGCCCCAGCAGATAACCGACTTGCGGCACCACCCGCAGATAACGCTCGTCCACCAGGCAACTGGCCAGGCGATGGGTGGTGCTGCGCGTGGTGCCGATCAGCCGGGCGATTTCCTTGAGATCGCGGGCGCCACTGGCCACGGCCTGAACCACACCCAACCCGCGAAGCAGGGTCTGGGTGCCGGTCGGTGCGGCGTCCTTGGCGATTTTTGGGGCGTCTTCCTGCATATCCAGCCTTTACCGTTGAGCGAGTGAACGGGCGGCATTATGGTCGCCCGCGTGCCACGACTACAACTTGATACGCTCGACCTTGCCCACCAGCAGGATGTAGGACAGAGCACCGATCAACGCCAGCACCGAGATGTAGGTGATCGCCGGGGCAAAAGAATCTCCCGTTGCGAGGAAACCGATCACGATAGGCGTGGCAATCGCCGACAGGTTGCCGATGAAGTTGAACACCCCACCGGTCAGCCCGAGCAAGCGCGCCGGAGCCAAGGTCGATACCAGCGACCAGGTGATCGAAGCCAGGCCATTGCCGAAAAATGCCAGCGCGAGGAAGGCAATCACCAGCGGCGTCGACTCGACGAAGTTGGCGCCGATGATCGAGGTGGAGATCAGCAAGCCGCTGATGATGGGCAACTTGCGAGCGAAACCTACCGTGTAGCCGCGACGGATCAAAAAGTCCGAGAAGAAACCGGAACACAGCACACCGATGAACGCGGCGAGAAACGGCAGCGACGCCAACAGGCCGGACTTGATGAAGTCCATGCCGCGATACTTCACCAGGTAGGTCGGGAACCAGGTCAGGAAAAACCACAGCGTCGAATTGAGGCAGAACTGCCCGAGGTAGATGCCCCAGAGTTTGCGCTTGGTCAGGACAATGCCCAGGTCGGTCCAGCTGAATTTGGCTTTGACCTTGGCCTGTTCGGCCTGGATATCCACCAACCCGCCGCCCTCGCGGATCAGATCAATCTCTGCGTCATTGGTGCCCTTGAAATCCCGCGGCTCGCGATACACCGCGTACCAGATCACCGCCCACACAATGCCCACCGCGCCGGTGGCGACGAACACCATGTGCCAACCGAATTCGTGCTGCAGCCAGGCCAGCACCGGTGTCAGGAAGGCCAGGCCGACGAATTGCCCGGAAGTGTAGAAACCGATGGCCGTCGCGCGCTCGCGCTCGGGGAACCAGGTGGTGACCACGCGGCTGTTGATCGGGTACGCCGGTGCTTCCAGCGCACCGACCGCCATGCGCAACACGAACAGCGCGATGAAGCTGGCGGCGAAGCCGAGCATCACCGTGGCCACCGACCACAGCAGCAAGGCGACGCTGTACAGAATCCGTGGCGGCACGCGATCCACCAGCCAGCCACCGGGAATCTGCATGGCGGCGTAGGTCCAGCCGAACGCGGAGAAGATCAGGCCGACGTGGATCGGGTCGATGCCCAGGTCACTGGTCAATGCCGGGGCGGCAATCGACAGGTTGCTACGGTCCAGGTAGTTGATCACCACGGTGATGAACAACAGCACCATGATGAAAAAACGCTTGCGGCTGGGCGTCACCAACGACGCCTGCCCGGTGAGGGTTTGCGGTTGCATGGGGGGTGCCTCTTCTTATGGTTATTGAGGTCGTTCTAAAGACTGGCGCTGAACCCCTGTAGGAGCTGGCTTGTCGGGTCGCCGCATCGCAGCGAAGAGGCCGGCACATCCAACAACGATGTAGCCTGACACGCCGCCTTCGCTGCGATGCGGCGACCCGACAAGCCAGCTCCTACAGGGGATATGTGGTGGATCAGAGAACACTCACCACTCGGCAAAACTGCCATCGGCATGGCGCCAGATCGGGTTGCGCCAGCGGTGGCCGATGGCCGCGCGTTCGATCACGTATTCCTCGTTGATCTCGATACCCAGGCCCGGGCCGTTCGGGATCTTCACGAAGCCCTGGTCGTAGTCGAACACCCTTGGGTCTTTGACGTAGTCGAGCAGGTCGTTGCTCTCGTTGTAATGGATGCCCAGGCTCTGTTCCTGGATGAACGCGTTGTAGCAGGCCGCGTCCAGTTGCAGGCACGCCGCCAGCGCAATCGGGCCCAGCGGGCAATGCAGCGCCAGCGCCACGTCGTAGGCTTCGGCCATGTTGGCGATCTTGCGGGTTTCGGTGATGCCACCGGCGTGGGACGCATCCGGCTGGATGATGTCGACGTAGCCTTCGCTGAGCACACGCTTGAAATCCCAGCGCGAGAACAGCCGTTCACCCAAAGCGATCGGCGTGCTGGTCAGCGGCGCCAGCTCTTTCAGCGCTTCGTAGTTTTCGCTGAGCACCGGCTCTTCGATGAACATCAGCTTGTACGGGTCAAGCTCCTTCATCAGCACCTTGGCCATGGGCTTGTGCACCCGGCCATGGAAGTCCACGCCGATGCCGACGTTCGGGCCGACGGCATCGCGCACGGCAGCGACGTTGGCCAGGGCCTGGTCGACCTTGTCGAACGTATCGAGGAATTGCAGTTCTTCGGTGCCGTTCATTTTCACTGCGGTAAAACCACGCTCGACCGCTTCTTTCGCCGCACGCGCGGTATCCGCCGGACGGTCGCCGCCGATCCACGAATACACACGAATCTTGTCCCGCACCTGACCACCCAGCAGGTCGCTGACCGACACGCCCAGCGCCTTGCCCTTGATGTCCCACAAGGCCTGGTCGATACCGGCCAGGGCACTCATGTGGATTGCGCCGCCGCGGTAGAAACCGCCGCGATAGAGCACGGTCCAGATGTCTTCGATGTTGCGCGGGTCTTTGCCGATCAGGTAGTCGGACAATTCTTCAACGGCAGCGGCGACGGTGTGGGCGCGGCCTTCGACCACGGGCTCACCCCAACCGGTGACGCCCTCGTCGGTTTCGACCTTGAGGAAGCACCAGCGCGGCGGAACGATGAAGGTGGTCAGTTTGGTGATTTTCATCTTTTGGCTCTCTTATTAGATGCAGCGCGCTCGGCGCTCAAAGAAGTCTTAGCGAAGGGCTTTCCAGGCAGCGACGTACGCCTTGGCATTGGCCGCCACTTGTTCCGCCGTCATGCCCGGTTTGAACAGACCGGAGCCGAGGCCGAAACCTTTGACGCCAGCGTCGATAAACACCTGCATGTTGTCCGGCGTGATGCCGCCGACCGGCGCCAGAATCGTTCCCGCCGGCAGCACTGCCAGCCAGGCTTTGACGACCGCCGGCCCCATCTGCTCGGCCGGGAACATCTTCAGCACATCCGCTCCTTCAGCCAGTGCCGCGAAGGCTTCGGTCGGCGTGGCGACACCCGGCGACAGGTAAAGCCCCGCCGCTTTCGCCGCGCGCAAGACCTTCGGATCGCTGTGGGGCATGACGATCACCTGGCCGCCCGCGGCTTTCACTTGCTCGACCTGCTCCGGCGTCAACACCGTGCCGGCACCGATCAGGCAATCGGCGGGCAAGGTACTGCGCAGGATGCGGATACTTTCGTACGGCTCAGGGGAATTGAGCGGCACTTCGATGACGCGAAATCCGGCGGCGTACAGGACTTCGCCGATGGCGGCCGCTTCCTGCGGGCGCAGGCCGCGCAGGATCGCAATCAGGCCGTTTTGCGCCAAGGCTTGTTTGAGCATGTCAGACCTCCAGTCAGGTTTAACGGGATGCGGTGCGCGTGACCAGGCCGGCAGCCAGCGCCAGTTGCCACAATCCGCATTCGGTGGCCTGTTCGGCCAGGGTCACCCGGGCAAAACCGCAGGCGTCGAGCGCACGGCTGTAGCGGGCACAGAGTTGGGTGTTGCCGATGAGGATGATCGAAGGCAGGTGCACGCTGTTGCGCCGGCGCCGCTGGACGTTGGCCAGGGCTGCCAACTCGTGGCCGATCAACAGGCCGGACAGGTAGTCCGCCTGGGCGGTGGCGCTCAATTCGCCGGTCAGCCCGAGACTGCGGGCGCTGAACATCGTCGACAGCGGACCGGTTTCACCGTCCGCCGACAACGCGACCTGCACGCCGCGATCAAACGCATCGCCATCGAAGGACCCGCCACGCTGCTGGGTGCGTCCGAGAATGCTGTGCTCGCTGAGCACGGCGAAGACTTCGCCGGTCATGAACGTATCGAAATGCACGATGCAACCGTCGGCCACTTCCACCCATTTCGAATGGCTGCCCGGCAGGCCGATCAGCAGATCAGCACCCGCCTCGCTCGTCAGGTTTTGCAGCACGCCGAGCACCTGGGTTTCTTCGCCGCGCATCACGTTCGGCAGAGGCGAACGCTCGATGACGCCTGGCACGATGTGCACATCGATGCCGCGCAGGCTGCGCACGGTTTGCAGGGAAGTACCGAGCGTGGCGACGTTCGCCGGCGTGTCGCGGTAGGCCGCTTCGCACCAGCCCTGGGCGCTGCCGACCATGCCGCAGGCAATCACCGGCAAATCCGGCTGGGCATCGAGCCAGTCACCGCAAGCCTCATCGAATGCCAGTTCAAAACCATCGGCGCATTCCCGGCCGCCAATGATTCGCGGCGCTTTCGGCAGCTGCATGATCCCCGACGACAGCGAACGCTGTTCGAGGACCAAGCCACCTTCAGCCAGTTTGTAAGCACGTAATGAGGTTGTCCCCCAGTCGAGCGCGATCAATTGCGCCTGCATCGCTTCACCTGTTTTGGTTTTTGGCAGTGAGTGAGCGGGACTATAAACCCTGGCGTTGCAAAATCTCAATATATAAATATCAATCCCATATTATGAGACAAGATAAAAAAGATCGCAGCCTTCGGCAGCTCCTACACGGGATCGTCCGCCGCGGTTTGGCGGTGTACATCGATCCGTAGGAGCTGCCGAAGGCTGCGATCTTTTAAGAAGTTTCAGTTACCCGATGCGAAATCCCGCAACACCGCTCCATCCATCCGATACCGAACCCACTCCTCCTGCGGCTGCGCGCCCAGGGATTTGTAGAATTCGATGGCCGGGGTATTCCACTCCAGCACGCTCCACTCGAAACGACCGCAGTCGTTGGCGCAGGCGATTTTTGCCAGATGTCGCAGCAGGGTCTTGCCCGCACCACCGCCGCGCTGTTGCGGGGTGATGTAGAGGTCTTCGAGGTACAGGCAATTGCTGCCCAGCCAGGTGGAATAGCTGAAGAAGAACACCGCGAAACCGATGGGTGCACCGTCGCGCAGGCAGATCAGGCCATGGGCGGTGGCGCCTTCGCTGAACAGGCTGCGCTCGATATCGGCAACGCTGGCGATGACTTCATGGCGGGCACGTTCGTAGTCGGCCAGTTCAGTGATGAACGCGAGGATTTGCGGTGCGTCACTGGGGGTCGCCGGGCGGATCTCGATCGTCATGGACGTGCCTTGTCAAAAGTGGAAAACGCCATACTAAGTCGGCGCGGTACTTGTGGCGAGGGAGCTTGCTCCCGCTGGGTTGCGCAGCAGCCCCAAAAGCAGGCAATGCGATCTTTCTGGAAAAACAGAGCAGGTCGCGACAGGGCCTGCTTCGCAGGCCAGCGGGAGCAAGCTCCCTCGCCACAAAAGCTGATCCGCCGCAAAGTGTCTGAAAGCTTTACTCCGGCCAACACTAACCTTGGAATCGATAACCTCGCACCTAACATCCGCGCCGTGCGTGGTTAGATAGATGCGCTGCTCATTTAGCCGGTCAAGGAACCGCGTCATGTCTACCGCAACACCCCCTGTCTCAAGCAAGTTGTTCGGCCTGTTTTGCCTCGCCAGTTACCTGTTGTCGTTGTCCTACGGTTCGACGTTTTTGCTGTCGTTGCTGATCGGCTCTCGCGGCGGTAACGAACACGACGCCGGCAGTGTGATTTCGGCGGCGATGCTCAGCACCTTTGCGGCGGTGATTGTTTCCGGTCATTTGTCCGACTTGCTCGGTGCCGCCCGATCGGTGGCGCTGTTCGGTGTATTGCTGGTAGCGGCCAGCCTGGGCTTCGCCCTGACCCCGGGCTTCGGTCATCTGCTGTTGTTTTTCGGGCTGCTGCTGGGCCTGGGCTGGGGCGTGTTCTACACCCTGGGGCCGATCATCGTGGCGAGTCTGGTGACACCCGCGCAGCGCGCCAGATACTTCGCCCTGCTGTCGGGCAGCATGATGACCGGGATCGGTAGCGGCCCGTTGCTCGGTCGCGCGGCGAGTGCACTCGGTTATCCGGTGACGGCGGCGTTTTACCTGGCGGCGCTGGCCAGCCTGATCGGCGTATTGCTGTTCTGGCGCCTGGATCGACAACTGAAACCGGCGCCCGCGCAATCTGGCAGCGTGTCGCGGATTTCCTGGCGCGCAGCGGCTCAGGTGCTGTCGTCCAGGGCCGTGTTCCCGATCATCATGGTCGGTCTCGGCGGCTGCGTGTTCGGTGGTCTGTCGAGCTTTCAAACCAGTTATGCCGCGGCGCGCTCGCTCGACTATTCGTTGTTCTTCCTCGGCTTCATGAGCGCGGCGATCAGCGGCCGCATGCTGGTTGCCGGTTTCGTGGTCAAGCGCGATCCATTCCGTGCATCGTGCGTGCTTTCGGGGTTGATGCTGGCATCGATCGTGATGTTCGGTTTTGTCGTCGACAGCAGCTTCAGCTACGTGCTCGCGGCGGCGATGCTCGGGATCGGTTACGGCCTGACCTACTCGGTGATCAACGGCCTGGCCGCCAATGAAGCGCCGAACGGCACCACTGCGCAATCCTTGCTGCTGTTCAGCCTCTCGTATTTCATTGGCGTGTTCGGCTTTCCAATGCTGGCCGGGAAAATCATCGTCGAGCAAGGCATGGCCACGCTGTTACTCACGGTGTTGGCGGTCGCCTCGCTCAACTGGCTGATCACCGTGGGCCGATTGATCTGGCGTAGCGCCAAAGCGGTTAGCGCATTGCAGCAGGCCTGAGCCGTTCGTCGCTAACAATGCACTCATCCGGATCGAGGGCGGACTAATCAGGTAAGGACTCTACTCGTTGGAGACAACACCATGATCCTGTCCAGGTTGACCGCCCTCGCCCTCGCCGCCCTGCTGTCTTCTGCCGCGTTCGCCGGGACCATCGGCTCGAGCACCGGCCCGACCAACCCGGTTGAAAAGCCCAGGGCACCGGCGATCCAGAGTGCTCCCGGCATGAACACCGACGGCACTACGATCGACCACAACCTGCCACCGTCCACCGGCACCGACCCGCGGGTTCAAGGCAATGATGCAGGACGTCAGGGCGGTATGAGTTTGCCAGGCAGCAAAACACCCAAAAGCGGCGGACTTGGCTCGACCACTAGCGGTGACTCGGGTGATGAGGACGGCGACAGCCAATAATTTCCAGTTTGAGGACAGAAGCTCGGGTGAAGAATATTGCGCTATCAGAAATGTGCAGGCAGGAATTGATTGAGAAGCTGCGCAAGGCAAGTCAGTGCCGGATTATGTGTTGAGTTTCAGGGCCTCTTCGCGGGCAAGCCCGCTCCTACAGGATCTGTGCCAGACCACACAATACGATGGTGAGCGCAGAACCCTGTGGGAGCGAGCAAGCTCGCTCCCACAGGTAATGTAGAAGTCAGCGCTGCTTCAGGCGATCGATTACCACCGCCAACAGCAGAATCGACCCGCGAATCACATACTGATAAAACGTATCGATGTTCTTCAGGTTCATCGCGTTCTCGATGATCGCCAGAATCAGCACCCCGGCAATCACGTGCCGAATCATGCCGATCCCGCCACTCAACGAAACCCCGCCCAACACGCAGGCCGAGATCACCGTCAGCTCGAAACCCTGACCGATCATCGGTTGTCCGGAGGTCATGCGCGATGCCAGGATTACCCCGGCCAACGCACCGATCACGCCATGCACGGCAAAGATGATGATCTTGGTCCGGTCGACATTCACACCGGCCAGCAGCGCCGCTTCCTGGTTGCCGCCAATGGCCATGGTGTTGCGCCCGTAGGTGGTGTAGTTCAGCAGCCAGCCGAAGAACAGGAAGCAGATGATGGTGATCAGGATTGGCACCGGCACGCCGAACAACTGGCCGTTACCGAACACAAAGAACGATTCCTGGGACACCCCCACCGCTTTACCGTTGGCGAAGATGTAGGCCAGGCCGCGTACGATTTGCATGGTCGCCAGCGTGGTGATCAGCGCGTTGACTCGCAGCTTGGCAATCACGATGCCGTTGATCAGCCCGACGATCAGGCCCATCACCAGCGCCGCACAGACTCCGAGAAACACGCTGTCGGTGTCGCGCATCACCACCGCCGCGACTACTCCGGCGCAGGCAATCACAGAGCCCACCGACAAGTCGAAATGCCCGGACGCCAGGCAATACAACATGGTGCACGCCGCGATCCCGGTGGTGGAAATCGCCAGGCCCAGGCCACGCATGTTCAGCGGCGAAAGGAAGTTGTCGATCATCAGGGTACAGAGCACGAAGATTCCGACGGCGGCCAGCAGCATTACCCAGTCATCGAGAAAACGCCGCATATCCAGGGGTTTGCGCGTGGTCGGCAAGGTGTTGTCTTGGGTTGTCATCATAGTCACCTCTCAGTTCGCCACGCCGTCGTCGCGTTGGCGCGGCAAAGCCAGTTGCAGCAGGTTGGATTCATTGGCCTGGTCGCGGCTCAGCTCGCCACGCAGGGCGCCTTCGCACAGCACCAGGATGCGGTCGGAAATACCCATGACTTCCATCAAGTCACTGGACACCACAATCACCGCGATCCCCTCGGCCGCCAGGTTATGGATGATCTGGTAGATCTCGGCCTTGGCACCGATGTCGATGCCGCGGGTGGGTTCGTCGAGCAGCAGCACTTTCATCGGCATCGACAGCCAGCGGCCGAGAATGGCCTTCTGCTGATTACCGCCGGAAAGAAACCTGATCTGCTGCCCGGCGTGGGGCGTTTTCACCTTGAGCGCCTTGATCTGCTGGTCGGCGTTGTCCTTCTCCCACAGCCCGCGCAACAGGCAACCGAAGGTGGAGTTGGCGCCGCGGGCGCTGATGTTGATGTTCTCGGCGACGCTGGCCAGCGGCAGGATGCCTTCCTTCTTGCGGTCCTCGGGGCACAACAGGATCCCGGCGGCAATCGCGTCCCGGGGTGAACGCAGCTTCAGTTCATGGCCACGAAGTTTCAGCTGTCCGGCGCTGTGGCGCGCCAGGCCGCTGAGCAAGCGCAACAGCTCGGTGCGACCGGCACCGACCAGCCCGAACAGCCCGAGGATTTCGCCCTTGTGCACCTCGAAACTCACCGGTTCACGCAACCCCGGCCCAAGCAAACCGTCGACCTTGAGCGCCACGGCGCCGCGCTGACGGGGGCGGTAATCGTAGATGTCCTGAATGTCACGACCGACCATGCAGGTGACCAGTTGATCGTGGGTCAACTGGCCCATGTCCTCGAACGTGCGCACGTATCGCCCGTCCTTGAACACCGTCACAGCATCACAAATGCGAAACACCTCTTCCATGCGATGGGACACGTAGAGCACCACTTTGCCCTCGTCCCGCAGCCGGCCGATGATCGCCATCAAGCGCTCGATCTCCCGCGCCGAAAGGCTGCTGGTGGGTTCGTCGAAGGCAATCACATGGGCGCCACGGGACAAGGCCTTGGCGATTTCCACCAATTGCCGCTGGCCGAGGGACAGGCGCCCGACTTTCTCTTGCGGGTCGATTTCATCGGCCAGGCCTTTGAGACAGGCCAGTGCCTGCTGGCGCAGGGCACCGCGGTTGATCAAGCCGAAACTGGCCGGCAGATGCCCGAGAAACAGGTTCTCCGCCACGGTCATTTCCGGCACCAGATGCAGCTCCTGATGGATCACCGCGACGCCACTGCCGATGCTGTCGGCGGTGGACTTGAAGTCCATCGCCCGCTCGCCGATCTGCAAGGCACCGCTGCTGGGCGTATAGGCCCCGCCGAGGATTTTCAGCAGCGTCGACTTGCCGGCACCGTTCTCGCCCATCAAGGCATGAACCTGCCCCGGATGGGCGACGAAGCTGATGTTGTCCAGCGCCTTCACACCGGGAAAGGTCTTGCCGATCCCGTTGAAGCGCAAGCTGCCGCTGTGTTGTTGTGTATTTGTTTGCGCGTGCATAACCCACCTCTTCAAACCGGTCAGGCAGCCCCGTCGCCGAGGCCGCCGCTGAAATCAAACGGTCGTCAGTTCCACAGGCCGATCTTTTCCAGTTCCTGCTTGAAGTTGTCGCGGGTGATCAGCGTCACGTCGTCCATGGCGGTGAATTTCGCCGGTTCAGTGCCGGTGGTGACCCACTCGTACATCATGCTCGCGGTGTTGTAGCCCTCGATGTGCGGGCTTGGCAGCATCGAGCCGTAGAAGCCGCTGTCGGGTTTCTTCAGCTCGCCGATGGCGTCGGTACCGTTGATACCGATGCCGATCACGTTGGCCGCAGCGAAACCGGCGCTCTCGGTGGCGCGCACGCCGCCGAGGACGGTGTTGTCGTTCATGCCACCAATGATCAGGTTCTTCGCCGCACCCGGCAGTTTCACCAGGGCGGAGTTGGTGGCGTCCATGCTGCCTGGTACGTCGAGGGTCTTGAGGGCCGCGAACAGGATGTGGTCTTTCGGCATGCCGGCGTCTTCGAGTGCCTTGACCGAGCCGTCGGTGCGCTTCTTGCCAGTGTCGAGTTCGTTGTAGGTGTTGATCACCGCATAGGTGTCTTTCCAGTCCCAGCCGCGCTTCTTCGCCTCGGTGGCCATGGCATTGCCCTGCTTCTGGCCGACTTCGAACGCGGCCATGCCGAGGTACGGCACATCCTCCATGAACTTGCCGCTGGCATCGACGAAACGGTCATCGACGGCAATCACCTTCAGCCCGTTGAGTTTGGCCTTGGCCATGATCGCAGGTCCCAGGGACACGTCAGGCGGGCAGATCACGAAGCCTTTGGCGCCGTTGGCCGCGAGGCTGTCGATGGCAGAAAGGGTTTTCTCACCGTCCGGCACGGCGATCTTGATCAGGGTGAAGCCCTTCTCTTTCCCGGCCTTTTCGGCAAAGGCCCATTCGGTCTGGAACCAGGGTTCTTCCGCTTGCTTGACCAGAAAACCGATTTTCACTTGCTCGGCCGCCAGCAGCGTGCTGCTCAGGCTGACCGCCGAGACCGCCAACGCGGCACAGCAAAGGGAACGGATAGCATGACGACGATTCATAAGCTGACTCCTTGTTATTGTTCTTGAGCGTTCTTTGAAAGCGTTCTTTGTAAACAAAGGACGGTAAAACCGTACTGCCAATAGTCATATCGTATGATGATTGTATTTCAGACGTAGTAATGCGCCTGAAAGCCCGATGACTCAGTCGTGGTACATCACCGAGCGCCCGCCATCGATAGTGATGCACGAGGCATTGATGAACGGCGCTTCATCGCTGGCCAGGAACACGGCGGTCATTGCCACTTCGATCGGCTGACCGATGCGACGCGGCGGGTGCAGGTCAAACGCGCGCTGGCGTTCGGCGTGGGGGTCGGCGAAACCGTTCCAGTAATCGATGTTGATCTGGGTTTCGATATAGCCCGGCGCGATGGCATTGACGCGGATGCCCTTGGCCGCATATTCGATGCCCAGCGCGCGGGTCAGGCCGAGCAGGCCATGCTTGGCCACCGGGTACGGGAAGCAGCCCGGAATGATGTGGGAGGAATGGGTGGAGGCAATGTTGATGATGCTGCCGATGCCCTGCTCGATCATCTGTGGCAGCACCGCCTTGCAACCGTACCAGGCGCCATCGAGGTCGATGGCAAAGCAGCGATGCCAGTCTTCTTCGGTCATTTCCAGCGGGTCACGGAATACGTTGACCCCGGCGCAGTTGACCAGCACGTCGATCCGGCCATGCAGGTCAATCGCCAGCCGGGCCATGGCGTGCAGATCCTGTTGACGCGACACGTCGGCCTTGATCGCCACCACATCGGCGCCTTTGTCTCGCCAATGTGCTGCGACTTTCTCGACTTTCTCGGCCTGAATGTCACTGATGATCAGCCTGGCCTGCTGGGACGCGAAGGTCGCCACAATCGCTTCACCGATACCCTGGGCGGCACCGGTCAGCAACACGACCTTGTTTTTCAGGCGTTCGCCCTTGGGCGGTTCGGGCACCGGTGGCAATGACAGTGGTTCAGCCATGGATCAAGACTCCTGTTCGAAGACACGACGAAAACCGGGCATCTGTCGATGTCCGGTCAAAAGGCGCTGGGTAGGAAACAGGTGAGTGCGAAAACGTTTCAGCTCGGAAACGCTCTGAGGCACAGGCTCCGCAAGGGAGCACGGGGGAACTTCGCTGCATCACTTCACCTGTTTTGTTTTTTTGAGTGTGAGTGCATGTAACTGGTGAGGCCGACTATAAACCCGGCCCGCGACAAATCTCAATATATATATTTGCATCCCATACTATGGGATTTACCCAGCAAAACGCGTGCAATGCTTTCCAGGCACATCCACTGGAATCGACAACACGGCCCCATCCAACGGATGGCCCAGCGGACTGGCTGCGCTGGTGATGTACAGGGTTTTCAGGTCTGCACCACCAAACACGCAACTGGTGGGACGACTGATCGGCAATTCGATGATCCGATCGACTTTGCCGCCAGGGCTCAACCTGAGCAGGCAGCTGCCGTCCCAACGGGCATTCCAGATAAAACCTTCGGCATCCATCGCCGAACCGTCCGGGCCGCCACGTTCGTGCGGACCAAACCAGAGCTGCGGCGCATCGAGGGCTCCGTCGGTACGGATGAAATGTCGATACAAGGTGCCGTCGAGGCTGTCGCCGAAATACACGGTGGTGGCGTCATCGCTCCACAACAGCGTGTTGGGAATGCCCAGGTTACGCAGCAGCGGCGCGACCCGCCCGGCGCGATCGATGCGCAACAGTCCACCGGAACGGCGGACGATGGGCAGGTCTTCACCGTGTTCTCCGATGTTGTTTTGCATGGTGCCGAGCCAGAGCTGGCCCTGGGCGTCGCAGCGGGCTTCGTTGGGGCGGTTGCCCGGTTGCGGATCGGCCACGCAGAACAATGTCAGGCGCGGTTCCAGGCCAGGAGAGTCGAGATCGAGCCGATAAACCCCACTGCTCAATGTCACCAGCGCATCGCCGCTTTCGCAGGGAATGAAGGACGACACATGCTCCGGCATCTGCCAGATCTGCACATTGGAGCCGATCAACCGCAACGCCTGTTTACTCGCGATATCCACCCAATACAGCGCCTGGGTCGGCGCATCCCAGAACGGGCCTTCACCCAGTTTCGCCCGATGCCCGGTAACCGCCGTCAACGTCATGAAACCTCCTGCAGGGTTCTTGTTTTTATGTGGGGATTTTCGTTGTCAGCTGGCCTTTTTATCGGCCATGACTTGCGGGTAGTAGCGTTTGATCGCCAGGTCCGCGTTATCGATCAGGGTCATGCAGGCCCAGACACCCCGGGCGGTATCACGGGCCGCGATAGCCTCGGCCAGGTCCCGGTGAATCGGCAAGGTGCGGCGCAGTTCATCCGGGTCGGCGGCGGACACTTCAAAGGCCACCGCCAGCAACGCGCCGAGGGCGGGAACCATTTGCTCGATGAATTGATTGTGGCTGGCAGCGAGGATGCACTCGTGGAAGAGCTGGTCGGCACGGTTGTAATCGATGCCGCTGTCCACAGCCTGTTCCAGCGCGTTGCAGGCCAGCAGGATCGCGTTCACCTGTTCGCCGGTTGCACGCTCGCAGGCCCAGCGCACGGCCATCGGTTCGATGGTACGGCGCAGGTCGAGCAGATCGTCGACGAAGTTTTCCGGCAAGCCGCTGCGCGACAACCAGCCGACGACTTGTGGATCGAAGAGGTTCCAGCGCCGCACCGGCAACACCCGCGTGCCGACCTTCGGGCCGACTTCGAGCATGCCTTTGGCAACCAGGGTCTTGATGGCTTCACGGATGACCGTGCGGCTTACACCAAGTTGTTCGCCGAGGTCGGCTTCGACCTTGAGTGACTCACCCGGCTTGACCTGCCCCGTGGCGAGCCAGCATCCCAGCCAATCAACGGTCGAAGCATGAAAGCTGCTGGACATGGACACCTCAAAGCCGTATGTGATGGAAGCTCACGCTAATCATCATACGATTGGATGTCAAATAAAAAAGATCGCAGCCTGCGGCAGCTCCTACAGGGGAATGTGGACTCCTGTAGGAGCTGCCGCAGGCTGCGATCTTTTCAAGGCTCAAGACCGATGGGGAAGAACTCGCCGCCACTCCAGACACCGAGCCAGCGCTGGCCGTCGATCTCGCGGCTCACCGCCAGCTCCACCAATTGATAGAACACGTTGCGATGGATCAAGGCTTCAAGATTGCTGCGCACATGCACATAAGGGGCCGGTTCCTGCGTTACCGGATCGATGACCACGCGCATCGGATGCTCGGCACCGGCCTCGGTGGTTTCATCGACGTTGGTGGTAAAGCGCAACACCTGCGCCTCGCCCTCGCCTTCCACGTCCACCGCAATCGCCACGAACGGCGCATCGTCGACCTTGATGCCGACCTTTTCGACCGGAGTGATCAGGAAATAATCATCGCCGTCGCGGCGAATGATGGTGGAGAACAGCTTGACCATCGGCTTGCGCCCGATCGGCGTGCCCAGGTAATACCAGGTGCCGTCGCGGGCGATGCGCATGTCGATGTCGCCGCAGAAATCGGGATTCCACAGGTGCACCGGCGGCAAGCCTTTGGTCTTGGGGATTTGCCCCAGCAGGTCGTTGGCTTTTTGCGGGCCACTCATGGTGTTCTCCTTGAAATTACTGGTCGCTGAGCCCCAGCAGGCTGCGCGCATATTGTTCCAGCGGCGGACCCATCAGGTCTTCGGGTTTTTTATCGTGGAACGTCAGTAAACCGCCACGACTCTTGATGGTCGCAGTATCAATCAAATACTGGGTGCTGGTCTCGATCAACATGATCTGAATCATACCGCTGTCGATGCCGAGACGATCCAGGGCTTCCTGATCCAGCCACTCGTCCGAGTTGCCGATACGGTCGTCAGACTTGGCAAATCGGGTGTAGAGCAGATAGTGCGCACCGGCGGCACGGGCTTCGCCCATGGCATGGTCGAGGCCTTGGGGCGTACGGGCACGGCGGACCATCGGGAAGTATTCGACGAAGCCATCGAACGCGACTTCGGCAATCACGTTGGGCCGTGGGTAAACGGAGCTGCCCGCAGGCATGAAAGCGCCCTGGGCGATGTAGACGAACGAGTCCGGCTGAATGCGCAGATTGTTTACGCGACGACTGTCGCTGTGATCGAGTAACCCCGCATCGCTCATATGGTAACGAGTCCCTTCGGCCATATCGCTGACGTTCATGCAGCCACCAAGTGCCAAAACGGCCAGCAGCAAAACCAGGCTACGCATCCTATCCTCCCAGAGGCCGGTGTCGGAAAACCGGCGAATGGCCGTAGGATGCAGCTTCCGCGCCAGCTCATGAACATTGTTGACTGATCTATCGTAATCGCAAGCAGGCTCGCTCCCACAAGGATTTATGCAATACCTGTGGGAGCGAGCCTGCTCGCGATGACGGACGATCAGCCGCCGATAATCTTCATGACAGTCGCGCCACCAGAGAACGCCACTTCCTGCTTGTCGCCCAAGGCTTTCACCAGGAGCCTCTGCAAGGCCGGCAGTGCTTGATGTCGCGGCTTGTCCAGCAGGTCGCCGATGTAATGGCGATTGCTCGACGACAGGCAGCCATGCAGCCACCCGGTGGAGGATAAACGCAAGCGTGAACAGGTACGGCAGAAAGGCACACTTTCATTGGCGATCACGCCGAAATAACCCAGGCCGGGAATTTCATAGCGAACGGCCGTCGCATCGACCGGAGCATCGGCCTGCAGATACTCGTAGCGCTCGCCGATCAGGCTCAGCAATTGCTGGAGGCTGACGAACTGTTGCAGAAAAGCATTGGAATCGTTGGCCAGGTGGCCCATGCGCATCAGCTCGATGAAGCGCAGTTCATAACCGCGCTCCAGGCAGTAGTCGAGCAGCGGCATCACCTGATCGAGGTTCTGCCCGCGCAGCGGTACCATGTTGACCTTGATCTTCATGCCGGCCGCACTGGCCTCGTTCATGCCGTCGAGCACGGTGGCCAGGTCGCCGCCCCGGGCAATGGTGCGGAACGCACTGGCGTCGAGAGTATCAAGGGAAACGTTGAGGCGCCGAATGCCGGCGTTCACCAGCAGTGGCAGTTTCTTCGCCAGCAACTGGCCATTGGTAGTCAGGCTGATGTCTTCCAGGCCCATCTGCCCGACCGCCGTCATGAACGCTTCGAGTTTCGGGCTGACCAGCGGCTCGCCGCCGGTAATGCGCAGACGCTCGATCCCCGCCGCTTCAATCAGATAAGCCACACCGCGCGCCATGGCTTCGGCCGACAACTCATCCTGCGCAGCCACCAGACGCTTGCCATTGGGCACACAGTAGGTACAGGCGTAATTGCAGGCTGAGGTCAGACTGATTCGCAAGTTGCGAAAACGCCTGCCTTGACGGTCAACGATCATGGTCACTCCGGCGGAAGAATATCGGGCCGCTAAAACTTGACCCAGAAATCAAGTTTTAGCAAGTCCTCTACCTGAGTATATTCCTGCGGCACTGCGCCAAGTAGCGAAATCATGGCGCAATAAGGCAACTGAATGGCTCAGCTGCCGGGAGTGTCGGTGTCGCGCTTGCGCTTGTTACCCATGCGCACGCCGATGTCCATCAGGAACTGGAAGAAACCTTCCTGATCTTCCAGCACATTGCTCCAGAACGGCGAGTGATACAGCGCGACAGCACCGTGCACCAACGCCCAGGCCGCGCAGTAATGGAAGTAAGGCGGTACATCTTCCAGCTTGCCTTCACTGATCCGGCCTTTGATCAGCAGGGTCAGGCGTTCGAAGTTCGAGGCACGGATCTTGTGCAGTTCCTCGATCATCTCCGGCACCTGGTTGCCCTTGACCACTTTCTCTTCGAGGCGGTCGAACAGGCGATAGCGCTGTGGATCGCGCATGCGGAATTCGAAGTACGCCCGGGACAAGGCTTCCTTGTCCTTGTCGACATCGGCCGAATGCAGCAGTGTGTTCAAATCGCGCTCGTAGTCGAGCATCAGGCGCAGATAGATTTCCGCCTTGGACTTGAAGTGCTTGTAGATCGTGCCTTTGCCGATACCGACAGCATCAGCAATCATCTCGACGGTGACACTGTCTTCACCTTGTTCGAGGAACAGCTTGAGCGCGGTATCGAGAATTTCCTGCTCGCGGCGACGAAATTCACGGACCTTACGAGGTTCTTTATGCATAAGAAAAGGTCTGTCGGGGTCAAAATTCGAAGCCGCGTATTATGCCTAACTTGCGCAAAAATGCACGGATCATCCGACCATATCTGCGCTTTCTGGTCATTCTGCGCACGTTTACAGGGTGATGAGAACTCTTCCGAAGCGCACGTATTCCAAATTTGTTTAAAAACCCTGACCCGCAAACTGGACTAGGCGCAATCCTGATCAATACTTGAACTGTCGGCGGGGCATCTCCCCCAAGTGTCACGCCGATATTGGTACCGACGGACCGCGTACCATTGTTTTACTCCTAATGGTCTTAACCCGGATTCACCCCCCAGAACCCGGGTTTTTTTTGCCTGCGATTTAACCTTGTGGGAGCGAGCCTGCTCGCGAAAGCGGCTTCGAACCCTAAACTGATTTCACATGCGCCAACGGAAACAACCGCTTGAAGTTCTCAGTGGTCTGCTCGGCAAACCGCTCGTAGGGCTCACCACGCAACATTGCCAGAAATTCCGCAACTTCACGCACGTACTGCGGCAGGTTTGGCTTGCCGCGATGGGGAATCGGCGCCAGGTACGGCGAGTCGGTTTCCACCAGCAATCGGTCGGCCGGCACCTTGCTGGCCACATCACGCAACGCATCGGCATTGCGGAAAGTGACAATCCCGGACAGGGAAATGTAATAGCCCATGTCCAGTGCAGCCTTCGCCATTTCCCAGTCTTCGGTAAAGCAATGCAATACGCCTGCCTGGGGCAAGGCCGCTTCACGCAACAAGTCCAGGGTATCGGTGCGGGCCCCACGGGTGTGGATGATCACCGGTTTGCCGGTCTGCTGCGCCGCTTGCAGGTGCAGGCGAAAGGATTCCTGCTGCAACTGCGCCGCTTCCGGCTCGTAGTGGTAATCCAGGCCGGTTTCGCCGATGGCGACCACCCGCGGGTGATTGAGCTCCTGCAACAGCCAGTCCAGCGCCGGCGCGGCCCCCGGCTGCACATCCAGAGGGTGCACGCCCACCGAGCAGTCGACGTCGTCATAACGTTCGGCCAGGGCTTTGACGTCGGCCGCGTTGTCCGCGCTGACACCGATACACAGAAAGTGCCCTACCCCGCGCTGTCGGGCAGCCTCCAGGGCGGCATCCAGGGAGCCGTCGTGGGCGGCCAGGTCGAGGCGATCAAGGTGACAATGGGAATCTACGAGCATAAAAGGGCTGCAACTTGTATCGAATGGGTGGGACGGGCGGATGTTCTGATACTCGGAGTCTAGGCGCGGACAGTCATCTTTGGCCAGGCAACGACGCCCATTGCACCAGCAATGCCTCCAGTAGCAAGGCCGGATTGAGGTTGGCCTTGCTCAAGACTTTCTGTCGCTGGGCGAGAATCCAGTCCTGAATATCGAGGACTTTGCCCTGGGCGCTTTTCTGCGCCAGGTATTGCACGACCTTGCGCATGTCGGCAAGGCCCAGGCCAGCTTCGTCCTGGGTCAACTGATAGCGCAGGATCAGGCTCGACCAATCGCAGAACCAATCGAACAGGCGCAACATCGGAATGTTTTTCCACTCTTCGGCCAGTTGCGTCGGCGACTGCTGTTGCTTGAGGAGTTTTTTCACCCCTTCCACCACTTGCATGCGTTGCTCACGCACGCCCTGGGCCTGAAGATTGACCGCCGCCAGTGGCGAACCGGCGGCCAGTGTCAGCAGTTCGACGCGCTCTTCTTCGGAACACTCCGGCAACGCCTGGGCCAGCCACTTCAAGCTCATGGTCTCGCCCGGCAGCGGACAGGCCTGCTGCACGCAGCGACTCTTGATGGTTGGCAATAAACGGCTCGGCTGATGGCTGACCAGCAACAACACTGTATCGCCGGACGGTTCTTCAAGGCTTTTGAGCAAGGCGTTGGCGGCGTTGATGTTCATCGACTCGGCTGGTTCGATCAGTACCACTTTGCGCCCGCCCAACTGCGCAGTCTGCACCACGAAACCGACCAGGTCGCGAACCTGATCGACCTTGATCGCCTTGTCGGCTTCTTCCGGTTCCAGGATGTAGTTATCCGGGTGGCTACCAGCCTTGAGCAGCAGACAGGATTTGCATTCACCGCAGGCTTGCAGCGCGTTCGGGCGCTGGCACAGCAAGCTGGCCATCAGGCGCTCGGCCAGTGCCCGCTTGCCGATCCCGGCCGGGCCATGCAGCAGGTAGGCATGCGCATGCTGGGCGCGACCAGCCAGGTGCTGCCAAAGGTTTTCCTGCCACGGATAGGCCTCAGCCACGGTTCAACTCCAGCAGGCGCGGTAGCAAGGCATCCAGCGATTGCTGAACCTGTGCCAACGGTTGGGCCGCATCGACCAGCACATAACGCGCCGGATCCGCCTCGGCCCGCTTGAGGAAGGCTTTGCGTACGGCATCGAAAAAGGCCCGGCCTTCGAGCTCGAAGCGATCCAGACGACCGCGGGCACTGGCGCGGGCCAGACCGACCTCGACAGGCAGATCGAAAATCAGCGTCAGGTCCGGACGCAGTTCGCCCTGAACGAAGGTTTCCAGGGTCGCGATGCGCTCCAGCGACAAGCCACGGCCGCCGCCCTGGTAGGCGTATGTCGAATCGGTAAAACGATCACACAAGACCACGGCACCGCGGGCCAGCGCCGGGCGAATCACCTCGGCCAGGTGCTGGGCACGCGCCGCGAACACCAGCAGCAACTCGGCGTCCGGGCTCATGACTTCGTCGACCGGGGCCAGCAGTACTTCACGGATGCGCTCGGCCAACGGCGTGCCACCCGGCTCGCGGGTCAACACCACCTCGATGCCGGCGGCGCGCAAGCGCTCGGCCAGGTATTCGCGGTTGGTGCTCTTGCCGGCGCCTTCCGGGCCTTCCAGAGTAATAAACAAGCCAGTCACAGGCAGTCCTTAGTCAGAGTCATTGCGGGCTTTTCGGTGCGTTGGCATCGGGTTCCGGCATTTCAGGGGCTGGCGCAGGATCTTGCGCCGGCACTTGCGGTAGCGCCTCGGGAGCCGTGTTCGGTGAAGCGGCCGGGATCGGAGCCAACTCTTGCGAAGACTTGGCCTCCTGCGTACCGGTTTGCTCAGCCTCGGTTGGCGGCGTCTCGGGCGTGGAGGCGGGCGCCGGGCTGGAGCGGTAATCGGCACGACGCTTGAGCTGGAATTCCTTCACAGCATTGTTGTGAGCGTCCAGGTCGTCGGAGAACACGTGAGTGCCATCACCGCGCGCCACGAAGTATAGGCTGTTGCCCTCCACCGGATTGAGTGCCGCATGGATGGCTTCGCGACCGACCATCGAAATCGGCGTCGGCGGCAGGCCCGCATTCATGTAGGTGTTATAGGGCGTCGATTCCTTGAGGTGAGCCCGGGTCAGCTTGCCGCTGTAGCGGTCGCCAAGGCCGTAGATTACCGTCGGATCGGTCTGCAGCAGCATGCCCATCGCCATGCGTCGTACGAACACGCCGGCAATTTGCCCGCGCTCCTGCGGTACGCCGGTTTCCTTCTCCACCAGCGAGGCCATGATCAGCGCCTGGTAGGGTTCGGTGTACGGCGCATCCGCGGCGCGCTGCTCCCATTCCTTGGCGAGCACTTCGTCGAGGCGCTCGTAAGCGGTTTTCAGCAGCTCGATATCGGACATGCCGCGCACGTAACGATAGGTGTCAGGGAAGAAGCGCCCTTCCGGGAAAATCCCGCTGTGGCCGAGCTTGTCCATGACCTGGCTGTCGCTCAAACCGTCGAGGCTATGGTCGAGCTTCTCTTCTTTGGCCAGCGCTGCGCGGACCTGACGGAAATTCCAGCCTTCGACCAGGGTCAGGCTGTACTGAACCATTTCCCCGCGTTTCCACAGGTCGATCAGGCCTTCGACGGTCATGCCCGGCTTCATGCGGTATTCACCGCTGTGCAGGGGTTGCCTGGCGAGGTTGAAGCGCCAATATACCCGCAGCCAGAATGCGTCCTTGATGACGCCATTGGCTTCGAGTCGGTAGAAGGTGCGGGTCGGCGTGGTGCCCTTGGGCACATCCAGCAATTGCTCCTGGGCAATGTTCAGCGGCTGTACCAGCGCCGAATGAATTTTCCAGGCTGAAGCACCCAACAGCAGCCCTGCCAGAACCAGTCCGGTTTCCAGCAGCAGCAAGAATTTACGTCTCACGTATCAAGCATCCAGTAGCGCACGGGCAATGATTTGGAGTTTACGGGTGAGCGGCCCAACCGGCCAGTGAAGAGCAGCACAGGCGCGCACCGGCCAAACGCCATACACGCTGTTGCAGACAAAGACTTCGTCAGCCCATTGCAGTTGTTCGAGGGGAATGTCGGTGATTTGCGTGGGGATTCCCAGCGACCTGGCCTGGGACAATATTTCGCCACGCATCACGCCGGCCACGCCGCAGCGCTTGAGGTCAGCGGTGATGAGTGCGCCATCACGCACCAGGAACAAATTGCTGAACACGCCTTCAATCACGCGCCCGGCCTGATCGAGCATCAAGCCTTCGGCATGCTCGGTGTCCTGCCATTCGGCACGGGCGAGGACTTGTTCAAGACGGTTCAGGTGCTTGAGGCCGGCCAGTAATGGCTGTCTGGACAATCGCGTGGAGCAAGGAAACAGACGAACACCCTGCTCGCCATGCACGGCAGGGTAAGCAACGGGTGGATTGCCTTGCAGAATGCGTCGGGCCTGAGCCGAAGGATCCGGGGCGTAACCGCGCAGACCATCGCCACGAGTGAGGATGAGCTTGAGCACCCCGTCACCCAGTGCCGCGGCGTAGGCCAGCAGTTCGCTGCGGATCAACGCCTGATCGGCGGCAAGCGCCAGACGCGAACAGCCGTCCGCCAGACGCGACAGATGCCGGTCCAGCAATACGGGCTGCCCGTTGCGCACGGCGATGGTCTCGAACAGACCATCGCCATAAGCCAGGCCGCGATCCTTCAGCGACAAAGCGTCAGCCGGCTGACCGTCGACCCAGCTGTCCATCAGCCTGCGAACCGGCGGAACACCAGCGAGCCGTTGGTGCCGCCAAAACCGAAGGAGTTGGAAACGACCACATCGATATCCATGTTGCGCGCCGTGTGCGGCACGAAATCAAGGTCGCAGTCTTCGTCCGGCTCATCGAGATTGATGGTCGGCGGCGCTACCTGGCTGTTGATTGCCAGCACGCTGAAGATCGCCTCGACCGCGCCCGCCGCACCCAACAGGTGACCGGTCATGGACTTGGTCGAACTGACGGCCAGCTTGTAGGCGTGCTCGCCGAACACCGACTTGATCGCATTGACTTCGGCCAGGTCGCCTGCGGGAGTCGAAGTGCCGTGGGCATTGATGTACTGCACTTGATCGCCATTGATTTTGGCATCGCGCAGCGCATTGGTGATGCAGCGCGCAGCACCGGCGCCATCGGCTGGCGGCGAAGTCATGTGGTAGGCATCGCCACTGGTGCCGAAACCGATCAGCTCGGCGTAGATGGTCGCGCCACGCGCCTTGGCGTGCTCGAGCTCTTCCAGCACCAGCGCACCGGCACCGTTGGACAGCACGAAGCCATCGCGGCCCTTGTCCCATGGACGGCTGGCGCGGGTTGGCTCGTCGTTGCGGGTCGACAGCGCGCGGGAGGCACCGAAGCCGCCCATGCCCAGGCCGCAGGCGGCCATCTCGGCACCGCCGGCAATCATCACGTCGGCTTCGTCGTACATGATGTTGCGGGCCGCCATGCCAATGCAGTGAGTACCGGTGGTACAGGCCGTGGCGATGGCGTAGTTAGGTCCCTGTGCCCCCAGATGGATCGACAGGAAACCGGAAATCATATTGATGATCGAGCCTGGCACGAAGAACGGAGAAATCCGTCGTGGGCCGGTCTCGTGCAGCGTGCGGGCGGTTTCTTCGATATTGGTCAGTCCGCCAATACCCGAGCCCATGGCCACGCCGATGCGTTCACGGTTGGCGTCGGTGACTTCCAGGCCGGAATTGCGTACCGCCTGAAAACCTGCGGCCAGACCGTATTGAATGAACAGGTCGAGCTTGCGGGCTTCCTTGACCGACAGGTATTCCTCGACATTGAAGCCCTTTACCGAGCCGCCAAAACGGGTGGAATAGGCAGAAAGGTCGGCGTGTTCGATCAGACCAATGCCACTGCGGCCAGCCAGAATGCCCTGCCAGCTGCTTGGCACATCCGTGCCCAGTGGCGACAACATACCCATACCGGTGACTACGACGCGTCTACGCGACACAGCACTCTCCTTTTTCAAATGACGACTTTGCATCAGGCCTAAAGAAAAAACCGCACGCCGTGATGGCAGTGCGGTTTTTCCATGACAGCGAGCAACGATTACAAACTATTACGCCTGGTGGCTAGTAACGTAGTCGATTGCAGCTTGTACAGTAGTGATCTTCTCGGCTTCTTCGTCAGGGATTTCGGTCTCGAATTCCTCTTCCAGAGCCATCACCAGCTCAACGGTGTCAAGGGAGTCGGCACCCAGGTCTTCTACGAAGGAAGCAGTGTTGACCACTTCTTCTTCTTTAACGCCCAGTTGCTCAGCAACGATTTTCTTGACGCGCTCTTCGATGGTGCTCATACCTTGTTTTCACTCCTAATGGACAAATTCAGGCGGCTGGCCAGTGGGTAAGTGTATAGAAAGACTTTTCAGCTTTTCAACTGAAAGCTTCACTCCTCAAACCCGGTGACCCTATGCCTATAAAATAGATTGCAGCTTTATAACGGATTTTAGACAGCTCGTATGACATTTTTTTGAAGCAATCCGTCACATTTGAATTACATGTACATCCCGCCGTTCACCGGGATTGTAGCTCCGGTAACGTAAGCCGCACCGTCCGACGCAAGAAAAGCGACCACGGACGCGATCTCTTGAGCCTGCCCCAGACGACCCAGCGGAATCTGCGTCTGCAAGGCTTCACGCTGCGCCTCGGGCAGTTCACGGGTCATATCGGTATCGATGAACCCAGGGGCCACCGAGTTTACCGTAATCGAACGCGAACCGACTTCACGCGCCAGAGCACGGCTGAAACCTTCCAGACCAGCCTTGGCGGCAGCGTAGTTTACTTGGCCTGCGTTGCCCATGGCACCCACAACCGAACCAATACTGATAATTCGGCCCCAACGGGCTTTGGTCATGCCGCGCAAAACGCCCTTGGACAGGCGGAACAGACTGTTCAGATTGGTATCGACAACGTCGTGCCACTCGTCGTCTTTCATGCGCATCATCAGGTTATCGCGGGTGATGCCGGCATTGTTGACCAGGATCGCCGGCGCACCGAACTGCTCCTGAATGCTCGCCAGAACAGCCGCCACGGACTCGTCGCTGGTGACGTTGAGTTCCAGGCCAGTGCCTTGAATACCGTTTTCCTTCAGGGTCGCGGCAATGCGCTCGGCACCCGACGCGGAGGTCGCGGTACCCACAACGATGGCGCCCTGACGACCCAGTTCCAGGGCGATGGCCTGGCCGATGCCACGGCTCGCACCGGTGACCAGTGCAACTTTACCTTGCAGACTCATGCAAGCTTCTCCTGATTCAGGCCAACGCTGCACGGGCGGCAGCGAAAGCGTCTGGGGTATTGAGGTTGGATGTCGACACGCCTTCGGCGCAACGCTTGTTCAGACCCGCCAGCACTTTGCCCGGGCCGCACTCGACCAGGTTGGTCGCGCCCTTGGCTGCCAGCGCCTGTATGGATTCGACCCAGCGTACCGGCTTGTACAGCTGTTCGAGCAAATCACGCTTGAGGGTTTCCAGATCGGCCGGCACCTGGGCACTGACGTTCTGTACCACAGGAATCTGCGGTGCCTGCCAGTCGATCTCGGCGATCGATTCGGCGAAACGCTCGGCAGCCGGGCGCATCAGCTCGCAATGGGACGGCACGCTGACCGGCAACGGCATGGCGCGCTTGGCGCCACGCGCCTTGCAGCCTTCGATGGCGCGCTCGACGGCAGCCTTGGCACCGGCAATGACCACCTGGCCCGGTGAGTTGAAATTCACCGCACTGACCACTTCGCCTTGCGCCGCTTCGGCACAGGCTGCCAGTACGTCGGCATCGTCCAGGCCCAGGATGGCAGCCATACCGCCTTGTCCGGCCGGCACGGCTTCCTGCATCAGCTGGCCACGACGTTCGACGAGCTTCACTGCATTGCCCAGGCTCAGGCTGCCTGCCGCGACCAGCGCGCTGTATTCACCCAGGCTGTGCCCGGCAACGTATGCCGGGCGCGCACCACCTTCCGCCAGCCATAGACGCCACAGGGCGATCGAGGCAGTCAGAATGGCCGGCTGGGTTTTATCGGTTTGATTGAGTTGCTCTTCCGGCCCTTGCTGGGTCAGTGCCCACAGGTCGTAACCCAGTGCATCGGAAGCTTCTTTGAATGTTTCGAGAACAACCGGATGTTGCGCGCCCAGCTCGGCCAGCATGCCGAGGGACTGCGAACCCTGTCCCGGAAAGACGAATGCGAGGGAAGCAGACATGTAACAAGCCCCTAATGATCTTGTCGTCGGAGAATTGGCGTCCCGCTTGGGGGGCGCAAGAAACTGACAGTTGGATGGCCCATCGAACCAACCGGTCACATTTAAGCATTGTCCGACGAAAACGCCTAAAGCAATAAATCCTCCAGACGACCGTGAATGCGCTCGGGCAGGTTTTCCTGAATTTCGATCAGTGCGCGCTGAATGGCGCTCTGAAAACCCTGCACTCCGGCAGAACCGTGGCTCTTCACCACGATCCCCTGCAATCCGAGAAAGCTCGCGCCGTTATGCCGGGCAGGTGCCAGATCGGCCTGCAGACGCTTCATCAAGGGCAGCGCCAGCGCGCCGACCACGCGAGAGGCTACGTTCTTTCTGAACAACGCCTCGATGCGCCCGGCAATCATGGTCGCCAGGCCTTCGCTGGATTTGAGCAGGATGTTGCCGACAAAACCGTCACACACCACCACATCCGCTTCGCCGCGGTACAAACCGTCGCCTTCGACGAAACCGATGTAATTGATGCCGCGAGCGGCCTGTAACAAAGTGGCGGCCAGCTTGACCTGCTGGTTGCCCTTGATGTCTTCGGTGCCGATATTCAGCAACGCAACCCGTGGACGGGTGATGCCCAGAGTCTCCGCGGCAACCGAGCCCATGACTGCAAACTGCAACAGATGCTCGGCACTGCAATCGACATTGGCGCCCAGATCGAGCAACTGGCAATAACCTTTCTGCGTCGGAATCGCCGCCACCATGGCCGGACGATCAATACCCGGCAAGGTCTTGAGCACGAACCGCGACAACGCCATCAACGCCCCGGTATTGCCGGCACTGACACAGGCCTGGACCTTGCCGTCGCGCAACAACTCCAGGGCTACACGCATCGACGAGTCAGGTTTGCCACGCAAGGCCTGGGTGGGTTTTTCGTCCATGGTAATGACTTCGCTCGCCGGGGCAATCGACAGGCGCGCGCGATCCACAGCCGAATGGCCAGCGATCAATTCTTCAAGCAGGGAGGGTTGACCGACGAGGGTCAGGTGCAGCGAGGGTGTAGCAAACAGGCAAGCAAGGCTGGCCTGAACAATGCTGCGGGGACCGAAGTCCCCGCCCATTGCGTCAATCGCGATGACTTGAGCGGACAAGTGATTACTCGTCAGCGCCCTTGTCGATCACTTTACGACCACGGTATACGCCTTCTGGCGATACGTGGTGACGCAGGTGAACTTCACCGGTGGTTTTTTCTACAGACAGGGTGCTAGCCTCGAGAGCGTCGTGCGAACGGCGCATGTCACGGGCAGAGCGGGATTTTTTGTTCTGCTGAACAGCCATAATTGATTAACTCCTAAACGTTTGGGTCACGCTTTAACTGCGCCAATACACTGAACGGGTTGGACCGCGTTACCTCGTCCTCGCTCGGTTCGGGCTCATCTGCTCCCGCCGGCTGCTGGCATTCTTCCGGATGATGAGCAGGCACAATGGGCAAGGCGAGCAGAAGCTCCTCCTCGATCAGTGACTGCAGATCCAAAGGATCTTCGCCCAGTTCCAGCACGTCATAACCTTTCGGCAACGACTGGGTATTCGCACCCTCCTTCACCACGGCGTAACTGCATTCGCTGTGGATCGGCAGGGTGACCAGCTCAAGACAACGCTGGCAAACCATTTTGACTTCAGTGTCGATAAAGCTGTGGATGACCACAGATTTACGTTCATCTCGTTCAAAAACGAATTTAGCCTGCACCGTACCGACATTGTCGGAAAGCGGGTCGCAGAGTCTCTCCAAATCGGCCAGCAGCATTTCACCTTGAAGGGTGGTGCCACGATCAGCCAATTTGCGCGGGTCAACGTGAGGTGGAATCGGGTCATTCAACATAGGCGCAGCATTATAGGGATGCACCCGCCCATGTCAAAGGAAATTCAGCCCTGTCCGTCACTTGGAAGCCTCGCTAGAATTCGCACCTGCCTTATGGAGATGCGCATGCTGCCTTTATTACTCGCTTCTGGCTCGGTCTATCGCCGGGAATTGCTGGCCCGCCTGCAGCTGCCTTTCACGTGCAGCTCGCCGGATATCGACGAAAGCCATCGCCCTGGCGAATCCGCGATCGAGCTGGTCAAGCGCCTCGCCGAAGAGAAAGCGCGCACCCTGGCCGACAGCCATACCGCTCATCTGATAATCGGTTCCGACCAGGTCGCCGTGCTGGGAGAGCGAATTATCGGCAAGCCCCACACTTTCGAAAAAGCCCGCGAACAACTGCTGGCCGCCAGCGGCACACGCGTGACGTTCCTGACCGGCCTGGCCCTGCTCAACAGCCAGACCGGGCACTGCCAGGTCGATTGCGTGCCGTTCACCGTACACATGCGCACACTCGACGCACCCCGCATCGAACGCTACCTGCACGCCGAGCAGCCCTACGACTGCGCAGGCAGCTTCAAGGCCGAAGGGTTGGGGGTGAGCCTGTTTCAAAGCACGCAAGGCCCTGACGCCACCAGCCTCGTCGGCCTGCCACTGATTCGTTTGACCGACATGCTCCTGACCGAAGGCGTGCAAATCCCCTGAAGATCAAAAGATCGCAGCCTTCGGCAGCTCCTACGCGGGCCGGTTTCACCCATGAATCGCGGGCACACCCAAATCCTGTAGGAGCTGCCGCAGGCTGCGATCTTTTGATTCTAAAAAAAACCGGCTGATGCCGGTTTTTTTATCACAAGAGACTCAGCGCAGCGACGGACCGTTAAAACCCATCCACATCGCCAAATGCTCAGCCACGCTGGCACCGAGTTTTTTCGAGAAGCGATCGAACGGCGACTCCTGAACGGTAAAGTCCACCAGTTCTTTCTCGCCGATCACATCCCGCGCAACCGAACTGGCATTGCCCAGCCCGTCGATCAACCCCAGCGGCAACGCCTGCTCGCCGGACCAGACCAGACCGGAAAACAGCTCCGGATGCTCCTTGTCCTTCAGGCGATCGCCACGCCCTTGCTTGACGCTATTGATGAACTGCTGGTGGGTCGTATCGAGCACGCCCTGCCAGAAGGCGGTTTCTTCCGGCTTCTGTGGCTGGAACGGATCGAGGAATGACTTGTGCTCGCCAGAGGTGTAAGTGCGACGCTCGACGCCCAGCTTCTCCATGGTGCCGACAAAGCCATAACCGGCTGCCGTCACACCGATGGAGCCGACCAGGCTCGCCTTGTCGGCGTAGATCTGATCCGCCGCGCTGGCGATGTAGTAGGCACCGGAAGCCCCCAGGTCGGAAATGACCGCATACAGCTTGGTGTCCGGGTGCAGGCCGCGCAGGCGACGGATCTCGTCATAGACATAACCCGACTGCACCGGACTGCCGCCCGGGCTGTTGATGCGCAGGATGACGCCCTTGACCTTGTCGTCCTCGAAAGCCGCGCGCAGGCTGCCAACGATATTGTCTGCGCTGGCCGGCTCCTTGTCGGCAATCATGCCTGTCACATCGATCAGCGCCGTGTAATTGGCACTGCGGGTAGCGGCCTTTTCCATATCCATCAGCGGCGAAAACAGGGCAATTGCGCCGAACAGATACACAAAAGTCAGCAGCTTGAAGAATATCCCCCAGCGACGGGACCGGCGCTGCTCCTGCACGCCGGCCAGCAGTGTCTTCTCCAGCAACTTCCAGCTTTTGTCGTCACCGCTCTCTGCGCTCGCCTTGGCGGGCGCCTTCCATTCGTCGGTCATGCCATCCACCCCAAAAACAACCGATTAAGCCCGCTGACTCAGCCAGGCATGCAATTCTGAAAAACGGTCGATGGCCAGTCGCGGCTCATACAACTTCAACGCATCGATCGATTGGGCGCCATAACTGACGGCCACCGAGCCCATGCCGGCGTTGCGTGCCATCTGCAGATCAAAGGACGAATCACCGACCATCAACGCCTGTTCCGGGCGAACCTCGCAATGGGCCAGGATTTGCTCGAGCATCAGCGGATGGGGCTTGCTGGCGGTCTCGTCGGCAGCGCGGGTGATATCAAAGTAATTCTCCCAGCCATGGGACTTCAACACCCGATCCAGCCCGCGACGGGCCTTGCCGGTCGCCACAGCCAGATGATAGCCCTCGGCACGAAACGCCTCGAGCGACTCGACCACACCCTCGAACAGCGGCGAAGGCACCGCCTCCGACGCAATGTAATGCTCAGCATAGTGCTCACGGAACGCGATCAGCTCGGCATCAGCGATTTCGGGGTACAGCGTGCGGATCGCTTCCGGCAAGCCCAGGCCGATGATGCCCTTGACGGCAAAATCATCGCGCAGCTCAAATCCGGAGCGCTGCGAGGCAACGTGCATTGCCTCGACAATCCGGCCAATGGAATCGGCCAGCGTGCCGTCCCAGTCGAAGATCAGCAGTTTGTAATCAGATGGGCGCACTCAATCGCTCCACGGTTTTGGCCCACATCTCGTCGACCGGCGCTTGCAGCTTCAGCTCACCACCATCGGGAAGTGGCACGGTCAGCATGTAGGCGTGCAGGAACAGACGCTTGCCGCCCAGATCGCGGATTTCCTTGCTGAAACCTTCGTCGCCATACTTGGTGTCGCCAGCGATGCAATGCCCGGCGTGCAGGGTGTGGACACGGATCTGGTGAGTCCGGCCGGTAATCGGTTTGGCCTCGATCATGGTGGCAAAGTCGCCGAAGCGGCGCAGGACCTTGAACACGGTCACGGACTCCTTCCCCTCCTCCTCGTCGACCTCGACCATGCGCTCGCCGGAACGCAGATTGCTCTTGCCCAGCGACGCACGGACTTGCTTGATCGAGCTCGCCCAGTTACCGCGGACCAGCGCCATGTAGCGCTTGTCGACGCCATCACCGCGCAACGCGGTGTGCAAGTGGCGCAACATGCTGCGTTTCTTGGCGATCATCAACAGGCCGGAGGTATCACGGTCGAGACGGTGAACCAGCTCGAGCTCTTTGCAATCGGGGCGCAACTGACGAAAGGCTTCGATCACCCCGAAAGTCAGGCCGCTACCGCCATGAACCGCAATGCCCGCAGGCTTGTTGATCACGATCAGGGCCTTGTCTTCGAAGACAATCGAGGCTTCGAGTCGCTGCAGCAACCCCTGCGCCAGTGGCACCGGCTCGTCGCGCTCGGGCACACGAACCGGCGGCACGCGCACGATATCGCCCGCCTGCAACTTGTACTCGGGCTTGATCCGACCTTTGTTCACACGCACTTCGCCCTTGCGCAAAATGCGGTAAATCAAGGTCTTGGGCACGCCTTTGAGTCGGGCGAGAAGGAAATTATCAATACGTTGGCCGGCATATTCCGGCGAGACCTCAAGCAGTTGTACGCCTGGAGTCGGGGGGGTAGTCGTCGTCATGCCGCGGATGATAACAATTTTTTATGGAATTGAAGCACTTAATCATTACTGCTATAGTCGCGAACGTCGCCAAAAGCGGCCTGGACAGCGGACCAACGGTCAAAAACCGGCCCTGACCAACGCAATTCACCAGGACGCGAGGCCGTCCTACGGGGCTTTCGCTACGTAACGGTGGAGTTTGCAGGTGTAACGAGCGCAGGTGACATGAGGCCTGAATCACGCCACAAAGCAGAGTTTTCCACTCGTTTTGCGCGCCATATTCACGGCCAGTTCACAAAGTGCAGTCAGCTGCAAATGACCCCGAGCGAAGGCATCGGAAACAACGCCTAAATTAGCCATGATGCGTGACCTCCCCCTTTCGGAGCTCACGGTAAATGCCAACCCGCTGCGGATTCTGCGCGCGGCAGCACCCGAATTATCAGGGATACGTGTAGGGTGGAGATGCACAACCGCCGGACTGTGTAGCAACAGGCTTTCTCAAGACGCTTCATCTCGTCCACAGCCGCTGGTTGATTCCTCCTCCTGACTGAGTGCTTAAGTAGCCACAGCAAGCAGGACGCGTACGTCGCGATGAAGGCCCACATTGGCCGGACTTCGCTGGACACGGGAAATGGCCAACCACTCCCGACGCACCTGACACCGACCGTGAGAAGTCGTGTGTGCCGAACGCCGTTTCCGGCAGCCCGGAAACCGACGGTACTACATGAAAAGAATGCTGATTAACGCAACTCAACCCGAAGAGTTGCGTGTTGCACTGGTAGATGGCCAGCGCCTCTACGACCTGGACATCGAATCCGGTGCACGCGAGCAGAAGAAGGCCAACATCTATAAAGGCCGGATTACTCGCATCGAACCAAGCCTCGAGGCTGCCTTTGTCGATTTCGGCTCTGAGCGCCACGGCTTCCTGCCCCTCAAAGAAATCTCCCGCGAATACTTCAAGAAAGCCCCGGAAGGTCGCGTCAACATCAAGGACGTCCTGAGCGAAGGCCAGGAAGTCATCGTTCAGGTCGAAAAAGAAGAGCGTGGCAACAAGGGCGCCGCCCTGACCACCTTCATCAGCCTGGCCGGTCGTTACCTGGTGCTGATGCCGAACAACCCGCGTGCCGGCGGTATCTCCCGTCGCATCGAAGGCGAAGAGCGCAATGAACTGCGTGAAGCCCTGAACGGCCTGGTTGCACCGGCCGACATGGGCCTGATCGTGCGCACTGCCGGCCTGGGCCGCAGCAGCGAAGAAATGCAGTGGGACCTCGACTACCTGCTGCAACTCTGGACTGCCATCAAGGAAGCCTCGCTGGATCGTTCCGCGCCGTTCCTGATCTACCAGGAAAGCAACGTGATCATCCGCGCGATCCGCGACTACCTGCGCCAGGACATCGGCGAAGTGCTGATCGACAGCGTTGAAGCCCAGGACGAAGCTCTGACCTTCATCCGCCAGGTAATGCCGCAGTACGCCAGCAAGATCAAACTGTACGAAGACAGCGTTCCGCTGTTCAACCGTTTCCAGATCGAAAGCCAGATCGAAACCGCTTTCCAGCGCGTCGTCGAACTGCCTTCCGGCGGTTCCATCGTCATCGACCCGACCGAAGCCCTGGTGTCCATCGACATCAACTCGGCGCGCGCCACCAAAGGCAGCGACATCGAAGAAACCGCCCTGCAGACCAACCTTGAAGCGGCCGAAGAAATCGCCCGTCAGTTGCGCTTGCGCGACATCGGCGGCCTGATCGTCATCGACTTCATCGACATGACCCCTGCCAAGAACCAGCGCGCCGTGGAAGAGAAAGTCCGCGAATGCCTGGAAGCCGACCGCGCTCGCGTGCAAGTCGGTCGCATCTCGCGCTTCGGCCTGCTGGAAATGTCCCGTCAACGCCTGCGTCCATCCCTGGGCGAAAGCAGCGGCATCGTCTGCCCGCGTTGCAACGGCACCGGCATCATCCGTGACGTTGAATCGCTGTCCCTGGCGATCCTGCGCCTGATCGAAGAAGAAGCCCTGAAAGACCGTACCGCCGAAGTTCGTGCACAAGTGCCGATCCCGGTGGCTGCGTTCCTGCTCAACGAAAAACGCAACTCGATCACCAAGATCGAACTGCGCACCCGCGCCCGCATCATCATTCTGCCGAACGATCACCTCGAGACGCCGCACTTCGAAGTGCAGCGCCTGCGTGATGACAGCCCCGAAGCGGCCACCAACCAGTCCAGCTACGAAATCGCCGCTGCCGCTGCCGAAGTGGAAGAAGTCCAGCCAGCCGCTGCAACCCGCACCCTGGTTCGCCAGGAAGCGGCGGTCAAGACGGCGCCGGCCCGCGCCAATGCTCCGGTTCCGACCGAAGTTGCCGCTCCGGCCCCTGCTCCGGCTGCCGTGCCAGAGCCAAGCCTGTTCAAAGGCCTGGTTAAGTCGCTGGTGAGCCTGTTTGCCACCAAGGAAGAGCCTGTCGCGCCGGTTGTGGTTGAAAAGCCTGCTGCCGAGCGTCCAGCCCGCAACGAAGAGCGTCGCAACGGTCGCCAGCAAAGCCGCAACCGTAATGTTCGCCGCGATGAAGAGCGCAAGCCTCGCGAAGAACGTGCACCGCGTGAAGAACGCGCCCCACGTGAACCGCGTGAAGAGCGCCAACCACGCGAAGTGCGCGAACCTCGCGAGACCCGCGAAGAAACTCCGGCAGTCGCCCGCGAAGAACGCGCACCACGCGCTCCTCGCGAAGAACGTGCCCCGCGCGCTCCGCGTGAAGATCGCAAGCCACGGGGTGAGCGCGAAGAACGCGTTCGTGAACTGCGCGAGCCTCTGGATGCCGCTCCGGCTACTCCGGCTACTCCGGCTACTCCGGCTGCTCCAGCCGCCGCTGCTACCGCTGAAGAGCGTCCAGCCCGCCAGCCACGTGAAGAACGCGCGCCACGCCCTCCGCGTGAAGAGCGTCAGCCACGTGCCGAACAAGCTGCCGCAGCCGAAGCTGAAGAAGAACTGACCACCAACGAAGAGCAACTGCAGGAAGAAGGTCAGGAAGGCGCCGAAGGCGATCGTCCACGCCGCCGCTCCCGTGGCCAGCGTCGTCGCAGCAACCGTCGCGAGCGTCAGCGTGACGCCAACGGCAATGTGATCGAAGGTTCGGAAGAGTCCGAGTCCGGCGAAAACGCTGAAGCACCAAGCGTTGCCGATCTGGCCGCCGGCCTGGCTGTCACCGCAGCCGTTGCCAGCAGCGTGATCAGCGCTCCAGCTGAAGCGCAAGCCAATGTGCAAGCCGAACGCGCCACTGCCGCTACCCTGGAAGCAGCTCCGGTTGAAGCGCCAGTCGTTGAAGCGACCACACCGGTCGAAGTCACCGCCTCGCCGGAGATCGAAGTAGCGCCAGCGCCAGAAGCTCAGCCAGCTGTTGAAGCGGCTGCCGAGCCAGCGCCAGTGGTAGAAACTCCTGCCGTGGCTGCAGAAGCGGTTGTTGAAACCGTGACTGAAACCGTGCGTGAAGTTCGCGAAGAGCAAACCGCATTCAACTGGGTTGCCGAGCCAGCCGTCGCTGAAGCTGCTGAAACCCAAGTGGCTGAAGCCATGGTTTCCGAGCCGGTGGTTGCTGCTGCAGAACCGGCCCCAGCGCCGGTGGTTGAAGCGCCAGTCGTTGAAGCACCGGTCGTTGCCGAAGCACCTGCACCGGTAGTCGAAGCCGCTCCTGTCAGCGCCCTGACGCCAAGTGGCCGTGCGCCTAACGACCCACGTGAAGTGCGTCGTCGCAAGCGTGAAGCCGAGCGTCTGCAGAAGGAAGCTGAACTGGCTGCCGCTGCTGCTCCGGCTGAAGCGGTTGTTGCTGCCGAGCCTGCACCGGTTGCTGCTGAAGTGGTTGAGGCAGCGCCTGCCCCGGTCGCTGAAGTGGCTGCCGAGCCGGTTGAGTCGGTGATCCACGAAGCGCCGCGCTCCGTTCAGAAAACGGTAGAGCAACACGAGCAAGCCGAGGAAAAAGAACACGAGCCTAAACCTCTCGTCTGATTCCATCGGCCACTGAAAAGCCCCGCCTGGTGATCCAGGCGGGGCTTTTTATTTCAGTAAAGATCAAAAGATCGCAGCCTTCGGCAGCGCCTACAGATGATCGACGTAGGAGCTGCCGAAGGCTGCGATCTTTACGACTTCACTCAAAAACCAATTTCTGCGGTACATCCACATCCCACAAAACCCCGGGATCATTCACCGTAACTTCAACTACCCGCCCTTGGGCAAACAGCGATTTGGCGCCACGATCCCCCGATAGCGCCATCAACCCCGCCGCGAAGTCCCGTCCGAACCCGACCGGATGCCCGCACTCACCGCTCTGCACAGGCACGCTGATACTGTCATCGCCAATACCCGCCACCACTTGCCCGATACTGGATGGCAGGATGAACGGCATATCCCCCAGCACCATCAGCCAGCCATCGAGTTGCTTGCAGGCAGCGACTCCCGCGGCAATGCTGTCGCCCATTCCCGTCGATTCGATCAGTACAATCTCGCAACCATAGGCCTGAGCCATGCGAATAACCTGCGGGCGGTCAGCAGTGGTCACCAGTACGCGTTTGTCCAGCGTCGCCGGAAGGTTGACCAACGTATGCTCGATGACGGACCGCACCACGCCGTCACGCCCGGTGCAATCGGCCAGCAATTTATCCTTTTCGGCGCCCGCCACCTGACGAAAGCGGCTGCCCTGCCCCGCCGCCAGCACGACGACGCCAATGGACTCGCTCATACCCTCTCCTGCAAGACTTTCTTCTGCTTCAGTTCGACGCCGTTTTTGACCGCCACGATTTCCGCCATGAGCGACAAGGCAATTTCCGCTGGATTATGACTGCCAATGTGCAAACCGATCGGACCATGCAAGCGGTCAATCGCCGGTTGCGACAAACCCAGTTGAGCCAGGTTTTCCCGGCGCTTCTGGCTGTTGACCCGCGACCCCAGCGCCCCGACGTAAAAAGCCCTGGAATCCAGGGCCGTGAGCAGCGCCATGTCGTCCAGACGCGGATCATGGGTCAAGGCCACGATGGCCGTGCGTTCATCGGTCTCGATATTCAACACCGCCTCATCCGGCATGCCCGAAACGAATCGTCCGTGCTGCTCCTCCCAGCCGTAGACGAACTCGCTACGCGGATCGCAAATCAGCACCTCGAAATCCAGCAGGCGGGCCATTTCAGCGACATAGCGCGATAGCTGCCCCGCGCCGATCAGCAGCAAGCGCCAGCGCGGGCCATAGATCGCACGCAAGGTCTGTCCATCGAACGTCAACACGTCAGCTTTATTGGCCGGCTGCAAAAGCACTTCGCCGGTGGCCAGGTTCAGTTCACGGGCAACGATTTCATGGGCCTCGCAACGGGCGAGCAATTGCTCGACCCAAGCCCCATCGTCGATACGCTCCTCGGTCAAGCGCAAGGTGCCACCGCAGGGTAAGCCGAAACGTGCGGCTTCCTCGCGGGTCACGCCGTAGGTGATCAATTGCACCGGCGGCCCGTCAAGCGCAAGGCGTCCGTCGTGCAGCCGGGCGATCAAGTCATCTTCGACACACCCGCCCGAGACCGAACCAATCACCATGCCGTCTTCACGCAAGGCCAGCATGGCGCCGGGTGCCCGGGGCGCAGTGCCCCAGGTTTCGACCACGCTGTACAACACCACCCGCTGACCGGCGCGATGCCATTGCAACACACTGCGCAGGACGTTCAGATCGGCGCTGTCCATCAGGCGCCAGCCTTCTGCCAGCCCGACAGCTGATAACGAACCGGCAGGTTGCGGATGCGTTTGCCGGTGGCCGCAAAGATCGCATTGCACAGTGCCGGTGCAATCGGTGGCACGCCCGGCTCACCCACACCGCCCAATGGCACGTTGCCCGGCGGCGTCACCAGATGCACGGCCACCTCTTTTGGTGCCAGGGACATGCGCGCCACTTCGTACATGTGGAAGTTATCCTGCTGGACCTTGCCGTCCTTGAAGCTGATTTCTCCCAGCACCGCATTCCCCAGGCCCATGACGCAGGCACCTTCGAACTGCGCGCGAATGCGCTCGGGATTGATCTGTGGTCCGCAATCGACGGCGATGTCGGCCTTGTGCACCACCAGCGTGCCGTCGTCTTTGACCTCCACTTCGATCACCGCCGCCACATACGTCACGAAGCTGTAATGCACCGCCAGTCCCAGACCGCGGCCCTTGGGCAACTCGCGCCCCCAACCGGCGGCCTTGGCAGCGGTCTCCAGTACCGTGCGCAGGCGCGCGGTGTCGATCGGATAACGCTCGGGGGATTCGCCGTAGTTCCACTCGTCACTCAAGGTTCGCGGATCGATCTGACGGTCCGGACCGAGCAATCTGATCTGGTACTTCAGCGGATCCTCCCCGGCCTTGTGCGCCAGCTCATCGATAAAACTCTGGATCGCGAAACCATGGGGAATGTTCGACACCGAGCGATACCAGCCGACGCGGGTGTGCACCGTTGCTTCGGGGTTCTCCAGGCGAATGTTGGGGATCGCATACGCCATGTTGGTGAATCCCATGCCCAGTTCGAACGCTGCCTCATGGTTCATGCCCGGTGCAAACAACGCGGTGATGCTCGGGGCTACCGTGCGGTGCAACCAGCCGGATGGCAGGCCATCCTTGTTCAGGCTGGCCTTGAGGTATTCGGCCGATACGGTGTGGAAGTAAGAACAATGAATGTCGTCTTCGCGGGTCCATTGCACCCGCACCGCTTTACCGGGGAATTCCTTGGCGAGGATGGCGGCTTCGATGATGAAGTCAGGCTTGGACTTGCGCCCGAACCCTCCCCCGAGCAAGGTCACGTTGAACGTGACATTGTCGAACGGCAGGCCCAGGCGTTCACCGATCCGTTCCCGAGTGACCTGCGGCGCCTGGCTTGGCCCCCAGGCTTCGCAGGCACCGTCCGTGAACCGCGCAATGGCGACCATCGGTTCCATCGGCGACTGTGACAAATGCGGCAAGTAGTAGGAGGCTTCCAGGGTGCTGTCGGCGCTGGCCATGGCCTTGTCGATGTTGCCGGTATTGCGCACCACCTTGCCGGGCTTGAGCGAGGCTGCTTCAAGTTCCTTGCGATAGGCGATCGAGTCGTAGCTGGCATTGGGGCCGTCGTCCCACTCGATTATCAGCGCCTCGCGGCCCTTGATCGCCGCCCAGGTATTGCTCGCCACCACGGCGATACCGCCCAAGGGCTGGAACTCCGAAGGCAACGGACGGCTTTCGATCTGCACCACCTTGACCACGCCGGGGACTTTCATCGCCGCGCTGCCATCGAAGCTTTTGACCTTGCCGCCATACACCGTGGGCCGCGCAATGGTCGCATACAGCATGCCGTCGAAATGCACGTCGGCGCCGTACACCGCCCGGCCGTTGACGATGTCCTCCCCATCGATGGCCTTGGTGCCTTCCTTGCCGATGTAACGGAACTCAGCCGGCTGCTTGAGCTTCAGGCTGTCGCGGGCCGGAACCGGCAAGGCGCCTGCGGCGGAGGCCAGGGCGCCATATCCGAGCTCGCGACCAGAAGGCTCATGGACGACCTTGTGCAGTTGCGCATGGCATTCACCGACCGGCACTTTCCATTGTGCGGCGGCGGCCTGTTCGAGCATGGTCCGCGCGGCGGCACCGCAGCGACGCATCGGCTCGTACCAGTGACGCATGCTGCGCGAGCCGTCGGTGTCCTGGTTGCCGAAGCGCACTTCATCGCCGGGGGCCTGCTGCACCTTGACCATCGCCCAGTCGGCTTCCAGTTCATCGGCCACCACCATGGTCAAGCTGGTGCGCACGCCCTGGCCCATCTCCGAGCGGTTGCAGATCACGGTCACCGTGCCATCGGCGGCGATGCTGACATACACCTTAGGGTCATCGACCCAGCCATGGGGCATGCCGTCGGCGCCGAATTTTTTCTCTTTCTCTTCGGCAAACGCGTCCTGCCAGCCCCAACTCGCGGCGACGACCAATGCACCGGCTGCGCTGACACCTTTGATAAAACCACGCCGACTGAGATTGCTCAGGGCGAAATCATTCGGTAACCGGCTCATGCCTTGGCCTCCTTCAGGTGAGTGGAGGCCTGGCGGATCGCGGTCTTGATGCGGTTGTAGGTGCCGCAGCGACAGATGTTGCCGACCATGGCTTCTTCGATCTGCTCATCGCTGGGGTTCGGATTGGTCTTGAGCAGCGCCGTCGCCGACATGATTTGCCCACCCTGGCAGAAGCCGCATTGGGCGACTGCCGTGTCGAGCCAGGCTTGCTGCACGACTTTGCCGATCGGATCGGCGTGCAGGTTGTCGATGGTGCTGACATTCTGCCCGGTGACTGAACCGATGGGCGTGATGCAACTGCGGGCCGGAGCCCCTTCGATATGAATGGTGCAGGCCCCGCACAGGCCCATGCCGCAGCCGAACTTGGTGCCGTTGTAACCGGCCACGTCGCGGATCGCCCAGAGCAGCGGCATGTCCTCGGTGACGTCGAGTTGATGGTCTTGACCATTGAGCTTCAGGGTAATCATGGGCACGCCCGCATGGATCTTGAGTTGTGGGGTCGAGCAATCTGCCGCGGGATCTCGGTGGGTCGCACGCAGATCGACTCAGGCTAATGGGCTCTCTTGTGCAGACGCAGACGTCTGCACCGGGCCTTTGGTGGAGCAAGAGTGTGCATCGTTAGCTGACTAAGTTAACCGAGCATTAACAAAAAAGCCCTGCACGATAAACATCGTGCAGGGCTTTTTGATCCGTCCTGGAAGCTTAGGGGGCGTTCTCAATTAGTTTTCCCGTCGCGTTGTCGCCTTAAAGCGGGCCAGGCAAGGCGCAGGCCGCTGGAAATGGTTGTTCCCTTTCCAAGGCCTGCAACGCAGCCTGGCCCGTTTTAAGGCACAACCCGAAGGGCCGGGCCTGCTGTTGTGCAGGGCTGCGTTGCTCGAAGCTTATTTGGAATGACCAAACCACGCTTCTCGCGCCTTGCCCTGCACAAC
>NZ_JBFUAE010000028.1:0-41569 GCF_056406435.1 Pseudomonas sp. P1_C12
CAGCATGCGCTGAAGGAACTGACCGAGAAGCTGACCCATCGCGGCGTGACCGTGAAGTACGCGATCCACCCGGTTGCCGGTCGTATGCCCGGCCACATGAACGTGTTGCTGGCCGAGGCCGAAGTGCCTTACGACCAGGTGTTCGAGATGGACGACATCAACTCCGAGTTCGGCCAGGCCGACGTGGTGCTGGTGCTCGGTGCCAACGACGTGGTCAACCCGGCCGCGAAGAACGATCCGAAATCGCCGATTGCCGGCATGCCGATCCTCGAGGCGTTCAAGGCCAAGACCATCATCGTCAACAAACGCTCGATGGCCAGCGGCTATGCCGGCCTGGATAACGAGCTGTTCTACCTGGATAAAACCATGATGGTGTTCGGCGACGCGAAAAAGGTCATCGAAGACATGGTCAAGGCCGTCGACTAACCTTCTGCGGCACACAGAACGCCCCGACTCGTCGGGGCGTTTTTGTTTGCGCAAATCGTCGGACAAACTATTCTTTTGTTACCGATCCGGTAACGGTGTTTTGCTTGAAAGGCCCGGAATAGACGCCTCGATTGCGACCTTGGTAGCGGGACAGAAGCTGGCGCAATTCACTAGACTGCACGTCCTGCTACCTGTTGCCCGAGATAACAATCCATGTACCGTGACCGTATTCGCCTGCCTTCGTTGTTGGACAAAGTGATGAGCGCTGCCGACGCTGCCGCTCTGATTGAGGACGGCATGACCGTCGGCATGAGTGGCTTTACTCGCGCCGGCGAAGCCAAGGCCGTCCCCCAGGCGCTGGCCGAGCGCGCCAAGGTCACGCCGCTGAAGATCAGCCTGATGACCGGCGCGAGCCTGGGCAACGACCTCGACAAGCAGTTGACCGAAGCTGGCGTGCTATCGCGACGCATGCCGTTTCAGGTCGACAGCACCCTGCGTAAGGCGATCAATGCCGGCGAGGTCATGTTCATCGACCAGCACTTGTCGGAAACCGTGGAGCAATTGCGCAACCAGCAATTGAAACTGCCGGACATTGCCGTGATTGAAGCCGTGGCGATCACCGAGCAAGGGCATATCGTGCCAACCACCTCGGTCGGCAACTCGGCCAGCTTCGCGATTTTCGCCAAGCACGTGATTGTCGAGATCAACATGGCGCACAACCCCAACCTCGAAGGCCTGCACGACATCTATATCCCGACCTATCGTCCGACCCGCACCCCGATTCCATTGGTCAAAGTCGACGACCGCATCGGCAGCACTGCCATCCCGATTCCAGCGGAAAAAATCGTTGCCATCGTGGTCACCAACCAGGCTGACTCGCCCTCCACTGTGCTGGCGCCGGACGCCGAGACCCAAGCCATTGCCGACCACCTGATCGACTTCTTCAAACAGGAAGTGGCAGCCGGACGCATGACCAACAAGCTCGGCCCGCTACAAGCCGGTATCGGCACCATCGCCAACTCGGTGATGTGTGGCCTGATCGACTCGCCGTTCGAAGACCTGACGATGTATTCCGAGGTGCTGCAGGATTCGACCTTCGACCTGATCGATGCGGGCAAGCTGAGTTTTGCTTCGGGCAGTTCGATCACCCTGTCGAGCCGGCGCAATGCCGACGTGTTCGGCAATCTGGAGCGCTACAAGGACAAACTGGTCCTGCGTCCGCAGGAGATCTCCAACCACCCTGAAGTCGTGCGCCGCCTCGGCATCATCGGCATCAACACCGCCCTGGAGTTCGACATATATGGCAACGTCAACTCCACCCATGTCTGCGGTACACGGATGATGAACGGCATCGGTGGCTCGGGCGACTTCGCGCGCAACGCGCACCTGTCCGTGTTCGTGACCAAGTCGATCGCCAAGGGTGGTGCGATCTCCAGCGTGGTGCCGATGGTGAGCCACGTTGACCATACCGAACATGACGTCGACATCCTCGTGACCGAAGTCGGTCTGGCAGATCTGCGAGGCCTGGCACCGCGGGAGCGTGCCCGGGTCATCATCGACAAGTGCGTGCACCCGGATTACCGCCAGGCGCTGAATGATTACTTCACCGCCGCATGCGCCATCGGCGGGCACACCCCGCACATTCTGCGTGACGCCTTGAGCTGGCACATAAACCTGGAAGAAACCGGGCAAATGCTGAAGAAGTAATTGGTACAGATAGCAGCTGGCGCAAACACAGTTTCGTCAGCTTGCTCTTGCCTCTTCGCAATATGAAAAAAACTGTACTGCTGTACCGGTCATTTCCTAGGGAAAATTCCTACCCCATCGGACAAAAACAGCAATTTCGCACCTTAATAGTGCGGACAGGTACAGTTGCCTCTATTTCGACCAGTACACCCCCTATAAACAGTTAACTGAGCCCTCACAATACAGATGAACTGTATCTACAGGGACTAGGCAAACGAGAGGATCATGGGCACCAGTTAAACCACTACCTAATCCCGCCATAAGCGGAAGGATGACCACCATGGAACGTACACTCAGTTCCGATCTGTTCTTTCAAGACACTGCTGCAAAAACCCAGGCTTCCCTGCCTCTGCGCGTTATCGCCAACCTGATGCTGTGGCAGCGCCGCATCACCAGCCGCCATCAACTGGCTCGCCTGGACTCGCGTCTGCTGGCTGACGCCGGGATTAGCGAAGCACAACGCTACGAAGAGCTGAGCAAGCCGTTCTGGCGCTAAGTTAGCGTCGCTGGCTCTGACCTGAAGGTCCACCGCCAGCAACCCGAATTGAAAAAACAAGACCCGTCGTGGGAAACCACGACGGGTTTTGTCGTTTTGGCCTGTCAAATCCGGTCTGACAGTAGGGAATCCTCAACACCAGTACAGTTTGCAAAAAGCACTAACTGAATGAGTACAATATTGCCGTAGTGTGTCTGTAATGGATATTCGGCGGGTGTCAGCATGAAGCTCTCCACTTATCAGGACAGGGACCGCGCCATGAATTCTTTACGGGATGTTTCCAAGCCCGAAATTCAATCGAGACCTTGCCTGAACTGGGTCAGAGATCTGTTAACAGGACTGTTCGCTAGTCTCGAAAGGGCGAGAACACGACGTTTACTGGCTCAACTCGATGATTGTCAGATATCAGATCTTGGTATCAGCCACGCCGACCGCATCAATGAATTGGATAAACCGTTCTGGCGCTGACTTCCTGTTTGCATGACGGGCTGTTCGAACTGACACACTCAGGCCTAATATCAAACCAGAACGTGGCGAGCGCCAAGCGCCTGGCGTCTGACTTTGCAGACACTGCGCCATTTTTCAATTGGTTTACACAAAGGAGTTACCCATGTCCCGTCTCCGTCTGCTCAGCGCTGCAGCCCTGTTTGCCGTAGCTGCCAGTGCCCAAGCCAGCAGCTTCATCGTGACCACGGATGCTGTCGTCAATGCACTCAAAGCCACGTCCGATGCGACTACCGATGTCGTCTCGTCTTCGTTCAAGGATGACAAGATCGTCCTCGCGGCCCGTGACGACGCTGCCAGCTTCGTCGCCAGTGAAGGTTCCATCCGCGGCGTGAAACTGGAAAGCGCCATCGACCACATTCACCGCCAGGCGCCACAGCTGAACGCAACCGACGCCCAACTGGCGCAAGCGATCCTGACGATCTAAACGACTGCACAGACATGGGGCACGCCCGGCGCGCCCCAATGTTTCGACGCTGGCTCTAGATCGGGCCTTGCGCTAGCCTTGGGACTCATTTTCACCTGTCGAGTCTCATGCGTTTTCCTTCAAGTCTCTTGATCGCTCCAGTCTTTCTTACCCTTGGTTACTGCGGATCGGCCCACGCTTATGACGCCTTCAATCTGTCCACCCAAGGCATCGTCGCCAGCGGTTACGCCACAAGTTTGGTGACCAGCGCCCCCTTCGACCATAAACTGCTGCTCGCCGCCCAGGATGACGCTGCGGCATTCATTGCCAGTGATGGCCAACTGAGAGGCGCACGACTGGAGTCGGTCCTGCGGTATCTGCGCCGATCCCAGGCAAAACTTCATGCCAGCGACCTTGAACTGGCACAAGCAATTCTCGTCCAATAGTTATCCCTGTTTTTCTGGAGTCGTTCCATGCGTAACCCGCTGATTGCTGCCACCTTAGGCCTGCTGCTGTTGGCCGATGTGTCCCAGGCACATACTCTGGTTGCCACCAGTAACATGCTGATCCGCGCCACCCAGCGCACCCTCGATTTCACCTCCGACACCACCACGTCCATTCGCGATTCGAAAATCGTGCGCGAAGCCCAGGACGACGCCGCCAGTTTCGTTGCCAGCAATGGCGACATTCGTGGCGCTCACCTGGAATCCGCCTTCGATTTGCTGCGCACCCGCGTGCCGGAAGCCCGTGACGCCAGTGACCAGGACCTCGCCGAAGCCATCCTCGCACTGTGAAGCGTCCATGCGCCTGGCTGCTGGCCGGGGCCCTGTTGCTGCTCGGCAACACGGCCCACGCAGGCCTTCAGTTACAGCTCAAGACCGAAGGCCTGACGCCCGCGCAACAGCAAGCCAGCCAGGCGTTGCTCGATGAAGCCATGCAGGCGCTGCCGCCACGCTTTATCGAGCAACTCGATCGACGCATCGACGTCGGCTGGACCGATGACATGCCACGCAACGCCTACGGTCAGGCATCACTGGTGTCCGAGCTCGATCTGAACCGCAACCTGCTGGCCGGCCTCACCGATGGCAGCGCCGCGACGAGGAAAACCCATCGCCCCCATGGCACCGTGCGCCGGGAAATGCTGGCCACGGTGTTGCACGAGCTGACTCACATCTACGATCGCTCACGCCTGTGGCCGGATGCCGAGCGCAAGCTGATTCAACGCTGCACCCAGCGCAACAACAGCTCAGGGTTGGTTGGCATTCCCGACCAATGCCGGGGCCAGTCGGATCGGCGTTTTACCCTCAGTGATGATCCACGCCTGCTCGATCTCGCCGGTTGGCAGCAATACGTAGGCCGTCGCGGTGAACGCGAACAGCACAACCGCCAGATTGCCCGTAGCCCGGACATCTACGAGACCAGCAGTCCAAAGGAATTCGTCGCGGTCAACATGGAGTATTTCCTCCTCGACCCGAGCTACGCCTGCCGCCGACCCGCACTGTACCGCTACTACAAGGAACATTTCGGTTGGGCGCCCGCTACCAAAAACACCTGCAATAAAACCTTCGCTTTCCTCAATGCCGGCAACGACTTCGCCAGGACACCTTTGGGCCAGGTCGATCCGGAGCGGGTGTATGCCATTGACTATCTGTTGGCCGAAGCTAACCAGAACCTGTTCAGCCGCTGGGGCCACAGCATGTTACGCCTGGTGATCTGCGCGCCGGGCCGACCACGCGGACCGGATTGTCGACTGGACCTGGACCAGCATCTGGTGCTGTCGTACCGCGCCTTCGTCGGCGACGTACAGCTGTCGAGCTGGGATGGCCTGGTCGGTAAATACCCGTCGCGGCTGTTTATCCTGCCGCTGTCCCAGGTCATTGACGAATACACCAAGACCGAACTGCGCAGCCTGGCCTCCGTACCCCTGAACCTGTCGCGCAACGAGATTGAAGACGTGGTGGGACGTGCCGCCGAGATGCACTGGAGCTATGACGGCAACTACTTCTTCCTGTCGAACAACTGCGCGGTGGAAGAGCTGAAATTACTGCGTGGCGGTACCAATAACCCGCAATTGGTGGGACTCGACAACATCATGCCCAATGGTTTGCTGGAAGTGCTGAAAGGCCGCGGGCTGGCGGACACCAGCGTGCTGGACGACCCGCGGGAAGCCTTGCGCCTGGGTTATCGTTTCGACTCCTTCCGCGAGCGCTATCAGGCCATGTTCGAGATCCTGAAAAAGCACTTGCCGATCAAACAGGAAACCGTCGAAGACTGGCTCGAATTGAAAGCCGCGGAGCGTCGGCAATGGTTCGAGCAGGCCGATTTGCGCACCAGCGCGGCGTTGCTGCTATTGGAACAGGCCAGTTTCCGTCAGCAATTGCTGCTGGCCCAGGATGAAGTGAAGCAGCGTTATCTGGGCGCCCGAGAGCTGAAGAATGGCGGCATGGACAAGGCCAACGAGACGCTGAAGGACATTCTCGCCAACAGTGGTTTCCTCAGCCGGCCGGCGGAGCTGCTGGGCACTAACGGTTATGGCTTGCCGCAACCAAGCGAGTGGGAGCATCTGGAAGCGGAAAGCAGCCAGCGCCAGAAGCAGCTCCTGGCCCTGTCCGGGGATCTGGACAAGGAAGTGAGGGCATTGCTTGAGCCGAGCCGTGCCGCCGAGATGGCCGCCAACGAGGCCAACGTGAAGCAGATTGGTGAGCACCTGCGCAAACTGCACAAGGCGTCGGGCGGGATAGAGCTGCCTTGAGACCGCAACCTTGTGGGTGCTTGCTCCCAAAAGGTTTACAGCGGTTAGCCACACACAGCAAAAAGGGCTTCAGAACACAGTCCTGAAGCCCTCGGTCTTGCTGTTTAGTCTGTGCCGCGAGGCTCTAATTCCTCTGTATCAGGAACTTTGCCTTCAGCTGACGCGGGCTTTACGCACGCCATCGGCCAACGCAGAGCACAGGCTCAGCACGCCATCCACGGCTTGTTCCGGGGAGGTGGCATTGGCGATGTGATCGATCAACGCTGAACCCACCACAACACCGTCGGCCAGACGCGCGATGGACGCCGCCTGTTCCGGAGTCCGGATACCGAAACCGATGCTGATCGGCAAGTCGGTATGGCGACGCAGACGGGCGACCGCTTCCTCGACGTGTTCCAGCGTGGCGGCACCGGCGCCGGTCACACCGGCCACCGAGACGTAGTAGACGAAGCCGGAGCTACCGTTAAGAACGGTCGGCAGGCGCACATCGTCGGTGGTTGGCGTGGTCAGGCGGATAAAATCCAGGCCCGCGGCCTGCGCCGGGTCGCACAGCTCACTGTTATGTTCAGGCGGCAGATCGACCACGATCAGGCCATCAACCCCGGCCTCTTTGGCTTCGGCAATGAAGCGCGGTACGCCGTACATGTGGATCGGGTTGAAGTACCCCATCAGCACCAGCGGCGTTTCGTTGTTGTCCTGGCGGAACTCGCGAACCATTTGCAGGGTTTTCGCCAGATTCTGCTTGGCACCCAACGCACGGATGTTGGCGAGCTGGATGGCCGGGCCGTCAGCCATCGGGTCGGTGAAGGGCATGCCCAGCTCGATCACGTCGGCGCCCGCCGCTGGCAAGCCTTTAAGGATTGCCAGGGACGTGTCGTAGCCCGGGTCGCCGGCGGTCACGAAGGTCACCAGGGCGGCACGGTTTTGTTCCTTGAGTTCGGCAAAACGCGTTTGCAGGCGGCTCATCAGTGTTTCTCCTGCTTGGACTGCTGTTGCTGAGAGTGTTCCATATGGTGCATCACGGTCTGCATGTCTTTATCGCCACGGCCGGACAGGTTGACCACCATCAGGTGATCCTTTGGCAGGCTCGGTGCGCGCTTGAACACTTCAGCCAGGGCATGGGCGCTTTCCAGGGCAGGGATGATCCCTTCCAGGCGACAGCACTGGTGGAACGCGGCGAGGGCTTCGTCATCGGTCACCGAGGTGTACTGAACGCGGCCAATGTCGTGCAACCAGGCGTGTTCCGGACCGATGCCCGGGTAGTCGAGGCCGGCAGAGATCGAGTGGGCGTCGATGATCTGGCCATCGTCGTCCTGCAGCAGGAAGGTGCGGTTGCCGTGCAGGACGCCCGGCACGCCGCCATTCAGGCTGGCCGCATGCTTGCCGGTCTCGATGCCGTAACCGGCAGCTTCAACGCCGATGATCTCGACGCTCTTGTCGTCGAGGAACGGGTGGAACAGGCCCATGGCGTTGGAACCACCGCCAATGCACGCCACCAGGCTATCTGGCAGACGGCCTTCCTGGGCTTGCAGTTGCTCACGGGTTTCCTTGCCGATCACGGCCTGGAAGTCGCGGACCATCGCCGGGTAAGGGTGCGGACCGGCCACGGTGCCGATCAGGTAGAAGGTGCTGTCGACGTTGGTCACCCAGTCACGCAGGGCTTCGTTCATCGCATCTTTCAGCGTGCCGGTGCCGGCCACCACCGGGATCACTTCGGCACCCAAAAGCTTCATGCGAAACACGTTGGCCTGCTGACGTTCGATGTCAGTGGTGCCCATGTAGATCACGCAATCCAGACCGAAGCGCGCGGCGACGGTGGCAGTGGCCACACCATGCATGCCGGCGCCGGTCTCAGCGATGATGCGCTTCTTGCCCATACGCCGCGCCAGCAGGATCTGGCCGATGCAGTTGTTGATCTTGTGCGCGCCGGTGTGGTTCAGCTCTTCGCGCTTGAGGTAGATCTTCGCGCCGCCACAGAACTCGGTCAGACGCTCGGCGAAGTACAGTGGGCTTGGACGCCCGACGTAGTCGCGCTGGAAGTAGGCCAGTTCCTCCTTGAATGCAGGGTCTTCCTTGGCCAGCTCATATTCACGGGCCAGGTCGAGGATCAACGGCATCAGGGTTTCGGCAACGTAGCGGCCGCCGAACGCGCCAAACAGGCCGTTGGCATCAGGGCCGTTGCGCAGATTAGTCTGGGTCATTTGGCGCTCCAGTTGAATGCGTGAAGTGATGCATAAAGAGATAGTGGGCTTCACTCTACCCCTGACGCCCCGGCCTGAAAACCGATAAGATCGCCACAACCTGTCAGGAAAACTCACAGATCCCATGAGCCATGACCTTCCTCCGCTAAACGCGCTTCGCGCCTTCGAAGCCACTGCCCGCTTGAACAGCGTCAGTCAGGCGGCCGAGCAGTTGCACGTCACCCATGGGGCCGTCAGCCGGCAACTCAAGGTGCTTGAAGAACACCTCGGCGTTAGCCTGTTCATCAAGGACGGACGCGGCCTGAAACTCACAGATGCCGGGTTACGCCTGCGTGACGCCAGCAGCGAAGCCTTCGAGCGCCTGCGCAGCGTTTGCGCTGAACTCACACAAAGCACAGCCGATGCGCCATTCGTGCTCGGTTGCTCGGGAAGCCTGCTGGCGCGCTGGTTTATCCCGCGACTGGGGCGGCTCAATGCCGACCTGCCGGACTTGCGCCTGCACCTGTCGGCCGGAGAAGGCGATCTGGATCCGCGAAGACCGGGGCTGGATGCTTTGCTGGTATTTGCCGAGCCACCCTGGCCGGCGGACATGCAGGTTTTTGAGCTGGCCAGCGAACGTATCGGTCCGGTGATGAGCCCTCGGTTCGTCGGCTATGAACGGCTCAAGCAAGCGCCGGAAACCGCACTGCTGAACGAACCCTTGCTGCACACCACTTCACGCCCGCAAGCCTGGCCGAACTGGGCGCAACCACGGGGCCTCGACGCCAGGGCGCTGAAGTACGGCCAGGGATTTGAACATTTGTATTACTTGCTGGAGGCCGCCGTCGCGGGTCTGGGCGTGGCGATTGCCCCCGAACCTTTGGTGACGGAGGACTTGAAGGCCGGCCGCCTGGTTGCACCTTGGGGCTTCAGTGAAACCCCGGCGCAACTGGCGTTGTGGCTACCCAAGCGCGCCGCGGACGGGCGCGCCCGGCAACTGGCGCAGTGGCTCAAGAACGAGCTGCGTCGAGCGGATTAATCACGCTTGCACAACAGATAAGCGGCCAGCAGGCCCAATGCGCCCACGGCGACACCGGCTGTTGTCCAGGGGTGTTCCTGGGCGTAGTCCCGGGTGGCAATCCCGGTTTCGCGGGTTTTGACCTTGACCTCCTCATAAGCATCGGCAAGCAGATGGCGCGAGTGCTTCAAGGCATTTTCGGCGTTGCTTTTCAGGGTATTGAGGGTTTTACGCGACTCGTCCGAGGCGTCGCCCTTCAGGCTTTCCAAAGACTTGAGCAGACTCTCGATCTCGGCTTCCATGCTTTGCAATGAGGCTTTGCGTAACGAGGTGTTGGCCATGGTGGCTCTCCTGCAATGGTGATGAGTGGCGTGTGTTGGTTGGGACTTCATGGGTTCAAGAAAGTGCAGAAAATATGAACTTCACACTCAGAACGGCCAACAGAAGAAATAGGAAAAATCACTGCTAGGCTGTAATTCACACGCCGAGGAGAACGCCATGTCTGACCATCACACCTACAAGAAAGTCGAGCTGGTTGGCTCGTCCACCAGCAGTATCGAAGATGCGATCAACAACGCGCTGGCCGAAGCCAGCAAAAGCATCAAGTACATGGAATGGTTTGAAGTGACCGAGACCCGCGGGCACATCAGGGACGGCAAGGCTGCGCACTTTCAGGTGACCTTGAAAGTCGGGTTCCGGATTGCCAGCAGCTGACTTTGGGCTAGTCTTCTGAACTTGCACGCCGGCCGAATGCCATAGGGAATGGCAAAGCACTACATGAGTGCGTCCGGCTGACGGCTGGTTACCCCTATGATCCGACCAGGGAATGCAACCGATGAAGAAGTTTATGTTGGCGGTAGGTTTGTTGAGCCTTGCGGGGAGCGCATTGGCGGGCGGCAAGTCATGCGAAGAGTTGAAAGCCGAAATCGCAGCGAAACTTGATACCAAGGGCGTTTCCGGATATTCGCTGGAGATTGTCGATAAAGGTGCCGCTGCCGGCGGGAAAGTGGTCGGTAAATGCGAGGCAGGCGCCAAAGTGATCGTCTATAAAAAGTAGACCGATTCCCACTTGAATGAAAAAGCCGACGCCAGGGCGTCGGCTTTTTCATGCTTGCTGTTTGAGTATCAGCCTCGCATGACCTGCGCCAACAACTCGTAGGAATGTACGCGATCCGCATGTTCGTACAGGTCACAGGTGAAAATCAGCTCGTCAGCCTGAGTCTGTTCGATCAAAACCTCGAGTTTGGCGCGAATTTTCTGCGGGCTGCCGATCATGGCCAGGCCAAGGAAATCGTGCACAGCCTCTTTTTCATGGGGCAGCCACAGGCCGTCCATGGTCTTCACCGGCGGACGCTGTACCAGGCTTTGGCCACGCATCAGGGCGAGAATCCGCTGGAACACCGAAGTCGCCAGGTAATCGGCCTGCTCGTCGGTATCGGCTGCCACCAATGGCACACCGAGCATCACGTAGGGTTTGGCCAAAACGGCTGACGGTTTGAAGTGATTGCGGTAGACCCGAATCGCTTCATGCATGTAGCGCGGTGCGAAATGCGATGCGAAGGCGTAGGGCAAACCACGCTCACCGGCCAGTTGTGCACTGAACAGGCTCGACCCCAACAACCAGACTGGCACATTGGTCCCGGTGCCCGGCATGGCGATGATGCGTTGGTCCGGTGTACGTGGCCCGAGGTAGCGCACCAGTTCCGCCACATCTTCCGGGAAATCGTCGGCGCTGCCGGAGCGTTCGCGGCGCAGCGCACGTGCGGTCATCTGGTCGGAACCGGGCGCGCGACCCAGGCCCAGATCGATCCGGCCCGGATAAAGGCTTTCCAGGGTGCCGAACTGCTCGGCGATCACCAACGGTGCGTGGTTGGGCAACATCACCCCACCCGAACCGACTCGAATGGTCGACGTACCACCGGCCAGATAACCGAGCAGTACCGAAGTCGCGGAACTGGCGATGCCGTCCATGTTGTGGTGCTCAGCCACCCAGAAGCGGTTGTAACCGAATTTCTCGACGTGCTGCGCCAGGTCCAGCGAATTGCGCAGCGACTGGGCCGCGCTGCCGTTCTCGCGCACCGGCACCAGATCGAGGGTCGAGAACTTGATATCGGACAGTCGTTTCATAAACCTGCTTCTCCAATTGAGGGCGCAGGTTTGTTCTTGCGAACGCAAACCTGCCGAATCCAAAAGCGTGTTCATGCAATGTGGGCATATACCCGAGTTTCAATAGCCCGGTAAAAAATCCATCGAAAAAAGCGGATTGATCGGACAGGTCTGCCCGGTGTCCAACGTGCGGAATGCGAAGATCAGATTGGAGGCAACATTGGTCGGCTAGATTTTCGTTGAGAACAAGAGATCGCTGCCTTGAGCAACCTGCCGGGATCATTCGGCAAAAAGTGCTCACGTCTGCGATCTTTTTTGCGTCGCGACAGATTTGCCCGCTAAAACTGTGGTCGAATAAACGACAGCAGCGAAAACCCACGACTGTGCGTGCTGCCTCAAAGGAGCTTCAAACCATGAAACGTTTTGCCTTGGCGGTTATCTGTTGCGCACTGGCCGCTTCGGCCCTCGCAGCGCCGAAACCCTGCGAAGAACTCAAGGCCGAGATCGAAGCCAAGATCCAGGCCAGTGGCGTCACCGCCTACACGCTTGAAATCGTCACCAACGACGAGGTCCACGACCAGAACATGGTCGTTGGCTCGTGCGAAAACGGTACCAAGAAAATCATCTACCAGAAGAACAACCGCTGACCACTCACATCAGGCAGTAAGACTCTCGATCTTCTGCAACGATCTCCCGCTTGGCGTTGTATAGCCTGGCTTCAGGGATGAAGGCAATCGAGCGGCCTTCAAGCACATAACGTTGGCCGGCTTCGAAATGATCGAAGTTGATGGTCAAGTAACATATGCGTTCAGAAGGGCCGCCCATCATGTTCAAGCCCCCGCCACCAGGTACTTCGAAGTCGAAGCGGACGATCAGTTCATGGCTGCCGGGCATAACCTCAAAATAACGCCCGTCGGCCAAGCGCTGTTTATCCAGACGCTCGGCCATCAGCAATTTATCGTTAGGGAAGGGCGTGGAAAAATCGACCCAGGCCATCTTTGGATTAGCCGTCGGCATCGGGCTCTGACAGCCAGCGACAATGCTGGCAACCAGCAACAGCATCAACCTGTACATGATGAATGTCCCAAGGGGTTATGCATTCAGCATAACGCCGATCAGGAGTGTTGGCAGCCCGCAGGCGTGCCTTGGCCAATCACTTTTCGCTGTTGATCGTAGAGTTTCGCCCAAGGCCGAAAGCCGATGTTCCCCGCCTGTAACCGATAACGCTCGCCCGCGTTGAAGTCGTTGAATTTCACGTTCAACTGGCAATCGCGCCACAACGGTTCGGCATCAGGGCCGATGTTGGTAGGCTGGACCGAGAATTGGTAGCGGACCGTCAACTCATGGCTACCGGGCTGGACCTGGAAATAGCGTTTATCGTCGGTGGCCTTGTCATCGACCTCCAGCGCTTGCAGCTTCGTATCTTCTTGCTTCGACTCCAGGTCGATCCAGGCTTGCGCAGGATCAGGGCGGGGTAGTCCGAAAAAAGCACAGCCGGCCAGCATCAGCAGGCCTCCTGTCAGCATCAACATGCGCATAGCGGAGCTCCAGTCAGGCGGGATAGTCTTGTGGAAAGACTCTCCAAGGAAGAATTATTGTGATCAGGCCGCTTCCTAGCCTTGGGTTACTTGATCGCGTTTTTCGCGTTTTGTTTCCGGGTGTGTTGTTTTTGTTGCTCAACGGTTGCACCAGCGCCAGCTATTACAGCCAACTGGCCAGCGGCCAACTGCAGTTGCTGCGGGCCAGGGAGCCGGTTTCCAGCGTGATTGCCGACCCGGCGCGCGATCAAAAGCTGCGTACACACCTGGAGCAATCGCAAAAGGCCCGAACGTTCGCCAGCCAGCAATTGCACCTGCCGGATAACCCGAGTTACCGCTTGTACGCGGACATTGGGCGTCCCTTCGTCGTCTGGAATGTCTTCGCCACGCCGGAATTTTCCCTAAAACCCGTAAACCACTGCTTCCCCATCGCCGGTTGCGTGGCTTATCGCGGTTACTACAGCCAGAGTGCAGCCCGCGGCGAAGCAGCTATGCAACGCTTGCAGGGCATGGACGTGTCGATTGGTGGTGTCGAAGCCTATTCGACACTCGGCTGGTTCAACGACCCGATCATCAGTTCGATGATGGGCTGGGGGGATGAGCGACTGGCCACGCTGATCTTTCACGAGCTGGCCCATCAGCGTTTCTATGTGAAGGACGACACGGAGTTCAACGAATCCTTCGCCACCTTCGTCGAGCAGGAAGGTACTCGCCAATGGCGCGCCTACCGCCTCCTGCCACCGGATAACAATGCGCAGGCGCGTCAGCGCAACCAGTTCACTGCGTTGGTGCTCAAGACCCGCACCCGACTGGAAAAACTCTACACCTTGCCGTTGCCAACCGAACAAATGCGCCAGCAAAAGGCTGCCGAGTTCGAGCGCTTGCGCAGCGAATACCGGAAATTGCGCGACAATCAGTGGGCCGCGGACAAACGCTACGATACCTGGATCTATGCCCCCATGAATAATGCCCGGCTATTGCCATTTGGTTTGTACGACCAATGGGTTCCGGCATTTGCCACGCTGTTCCATCAGGAGGATGGCGACTGGCTCAAGTTTTACGCTGCCGTGGAAAAGCTCGGCGCCTTGCCGGCGGACGAGCGTAAGGCCGCGCTGAAAGCATTGGCTGGCGAGGCCGATCAACCAAAGAACCAGTAGCAAACCCCGATCGCGCCCAGCACCCCGGCAAGCTCCGCCAGCAATGCACAACCGACTGCATGTCGTGCGCGCTGGATGCCCACGGCGCCGAAGTACACCGCCAGCACATAGAACGTCGTTTCGGTGCTGCCCTGGACCGTCGCCGCCACCAGCGCCGGGAAGCTGTCGACGCCCGAGGTCTTCATGGTTTCGATCAGCATCGCCCGGGCGGCGCTACCCGAGAAGGGTTTGACCATCGCCGTCGGCAGCGCATCGACGAATCGCGTGTCCCAACCGGCCCATTCCACCAGATGGCGAATGCCATCCAGACCGAAGTCCAGCGCCCCGGACGCACGCAGTACGCCCACTGCGCAGAGCATCGCCACCAGATAGGGCAGCAAGTTCTTGGCGACGTCGAAACCCTCTTTGGCTCCTTCAACGAAGGCCTCGTAGACCTTCACTTTGCGCAGCGCGCCGATCAGTAAAAACAGCATGATCAGGCCAAACAGCGTCACGTTGCCGAGGATCGACGACAGGCCGGCCAGCGCGGTCGCCGAAAGGGTCGCCAGCAACGCCATGAAACCACCGAGGGCGAGGGCGCCGGGGATCAGGTAGGCCAGCACCACCGGGTCCCAGATGCGCAGGCGCTGCATGAACGCCACCGACAGGAAGCCGACAATGGTCGAGCAACTGGTCGCCAGCAGGATCGGCAGAAACACCAGCGTCGGGTCAGGCGCGCCTTGCTGGGCGCGATACATGAAGATCGTCACCGGTAGCAGGGTCAGCGAGGAGGCGTTGAGCACCAGGAACAGGATCTGGGCGTTGCTGGCGACAGTGGCGCTGGGATTGAGTTCTTGCAGCGCCTTCATGGCCTTGAGGCCGATCGGTGTGGCGGCGTTGTCCAGGCCCAGGCCATTGGCGGCGAAGTTCAGGGTGATCAGGCCGATGGCCGGATGACCAGGCGGGACTTCAGGCATCAGGCGCAAAAACAGTGGCCCCAGAGCCTTGGCCAACCATTCGACGATCCCGGCTTTCTCGGCAATGCGTAGAAAACCCAGCCAGAGGGTGAGGGTGCCAAACAGCAGCACCATGACTTCGACCGACAGCTTGGCCATGGCAAAAATGCTTTCCACCATTGCCGCGAAAATCCCGGCATTACCGCCGATCAGCCACTGCGCCAGCGCCGATACGGCTGCCACGATGAAAAAGCCAAGCCACAGGCCATTGAGCATCAGTCAAATCCCCCAAAAGATCCGCGAATGATAGCGGGGTGGCCAGAAACGACAAACCCCGGATTTCTCCGGGGTTTGTACATACGCACCACATAACCAATGTAGGAGCCGGCTTGCCGGCGAAGGCGTCATAGCTGGCGATGCAATGCTCGAAGCCGTCTTCGCTGGCAAGCCAGCTCCTACAGGAGATTTGTGTCAGTTGCTGGAAATTTCACCTGCCGGCAGTTTTTCCTTGCTGCGCCAGTGCGGCAGGGAGTTCCAGTAGCGCTGGCCCTTGGCGTCGTCGTACATGCCTTCCCAACGAGCGATAACCAGAACAGCCAGTGCGTTGCCGATCACGTTCAGTGCGGTACGGGCCATGTCCATGACGCGGTCGACGCCAGCAATGAACGCCAGGCCTTCCAGTGGAATACCGACGCTGCCAAGGGTAGCCAGCAGCACCACGAAGGACACGCCCGGTACGCCGGCGATGCCTTTGGAGGTGACCATCAACGTCAGTACCAGCAACAGTTGCTGGCTGATCGACAGGTCGATGCCATACAGCTGGGCAATGAAGATCGCCGCGATGCTTTGGTACAGGGTCGAACCGTCGAGGTTGAACGAGTAACCGGTCGGCACCACGAAGCTGCAAATGGCTTTCGGCGCGCCGTAGGCTTCCATCTTCTCGATCACGCGCGGCAGCACGGTTTCGGAGCTGGCGGTGGAGTAGGCCAGTACCAGCTCATCCTTGAAGATGCGCATCAGCTTGATCACCGAGAAGCCGAACAGGCGAGCGATCAGGCCCAGGATCACGAAAGCGAAGAAGGCGATGGCGACGTAAACCAGGATCACCAGTTTAGCCAGCGGTATCAGCGACGCGAAGCCGAAGTTGGCCACAGTCACCGCGATCAGTGCGAACACGCCGATCGGGGCGTAGTTCATGATCATGTGAGTGACCTTGAACATGCTTTCCGATACGCCCTGGAACATCTTCACCAGCGGCTCGCGCAGGTCCGCCTGCAGGCTTGACAAACCGAGACCGAACAATACAGAGAAGAAGATGATCGGCAGCATTTCGCCGCGAACCATGGCCGCAAAAATGTTCGACGGGATCAGGTTGAGGATGGTTTCGACGAACGCGTGTTCATGCCGAACCTCGGCCGCCGTGGCCTGGTACTTGGAAATGTCCACAGTACCCAGAGTGCTCATGTCGATGCCGGCACCCGGATGGAACAGGTTGGCCAGCAGCAGACCGACCACGATGGCGATGGTGGTGACGATCTCGAAGTAAATGATGGTCTTGAAGCCGATACGCCCCAGCTTCTTGGCATCACCGACGCCGGCAATGCCGACAATCAGGGAGGAGATGACGATCGGGATTACGATCATCTTGATCAGACGGATAAAGATATCGCCTGCCGGTTGCAGGACGTTGCTGATCCACCAGGCTTTCTCGGCACTGAAATGGTTGAGCAGCGCACCGATTGCAATCCCCAATACCAGACCGATGAGGATCTGCCAGGCGAGGCTAAGCTTTGCCTTCTTCATATCTTTACCCTTACTTGTTGTTTGACTCAGGGAGATGCGCGAACTGGAACGCTTATGGCGAAAAAGTCTAGTGCATCTACCCCCGGATAAGGTGCCCCGGAACGCGTGTTTACGGCTCTCCGGCAGGCGAAAAAGGCGCAACTATTCCGATGCAAGGGAGCGCCGTCTAATGCCGTAAACGCCTACCCTATGCCGAATCGGCATGAGGTTTTTTTAGTAAAACACGCGTCCCAACCGGTTCGAATGCGACATTTCGGCAGGTATAAGTGCCGTGAACCGGTCATCACAGAGCAGATTGAATGTTTTTTGAGCGGTGGCCGAGGACTGATTTTTCAGCAAAATCCCGCAGGACGAAGCGAAAAATCGCGGCAAAAAAAAGGTGGTTTTTCTCGATATACGGTCGCTGGTGAAACACCGGGAAAAGTATTTTCCGACGTAACCAGGACAAGGACGCGATAACGGTGAGGAAACCGAGACGAGCGCTCTATTTCAATGTGTTGCGTGATCAAGCCCTTCGCAAGCCCGTCGAACCATGGCGGTCCGGCGAACTTGCGCAGTAGCTTTTCCTGACCCAGCCCTTGCGCAGGCACTCGCTGTACCCGTAGGTCACTCCACCCCTGAAACAGGCAGAACGTCCCGACCCCTTGGTCATGCGCCAGCCTTCCTCAGGTGACGCAGGTGGAAAGAGGCGCTGTGGCCTCCCTCATGTGCGTACTTCAATACCCGTTCGGATCTTTCTTCGTTTGCTCCATCGACAGGGCGGCTGCCAGTGCCTTGAACAAACCTCTCATGTCAGCCTCGACCGCGACGACCAAAGAAGAAGGAGGCAATGAACATCACCAGGAACACGACAAACAGAATCTTGGCGATACCCGTGGCGGTGCCCGCGATACCACCGAAGCCCAATACAGCGGCGATGATGGCGATGATCAGGAATGTGATTGCCCAGCTCAACATGATGATTCTCCTTACGCTCTGTTTAGAGGTGCTGCGTTTCCCGGCGCATCGGATGCGCGGAAGTTTGCCTAGAACACCCAACGCTCCTGATGACGTATCTCACCCACAGGCCCGGCCTGGTCGACATCCATCATGCGCATCGGGGTGCTATCGGCCTGACCGCTGCTGACCGCGCTGAAATGGGTTTGGGTCGGATGCTGAATCGACAGACGTGGCGTTTCAGGCTGCTGGCCCTGCTCCCAGCGCTGAAACTGCTGGCCGCCGATCAGGGTGATCAACAGCGCCAGAACAGCAAACAGTCCTTGCTCGATTTGCACAGGCGAGAGGTGCAGGTGGGCGGCACGTTGACGGTTCATCTTGGAGCTCCTGCCTCTCGGGTCGGTATTCGATAGCGGGCGTTTGTTTTTGAATGCCCTGGTTAACCAGACAATTGCAGCCCGCATGCCAGCCTTGACTCGATTTAATTTCTTTTAATTTCAATATCTTATGATCATAAAAGAAATCACTTCGCACGCATCCTGCACGATGCCACTTGCGCGGTCGTGCGTATTGCATGATTCGTTTGAAGGAATGCGTAAATTTTTTGAATTGGGAGGAGGGCGCGGATGTCAGAATTTTACGCTGGCCGCTGTCAGAAACCGGACATCTATTCAAAGAACCGCAAAATCAGGTGGCTAACCGATACATGGGATGAAATCTACCCTGCCATGACAGGAATGGCTCAGAATCAATCATGCAACTTGCCCGATTTCTCTGAGACTAAATAAAGATATTTATTAAGGAGCGTAGGAAAATGGAATCAGCCACTGAGCATCAAGGCCGCATTCTGCTGGTGGATGATGAGTCCGCCATCCTGCGTACTTTCCGTTATTGCCTCGAAGACGAAGGCTACAGCGTGGCCACCGCTACCTGCGCCGCGCAGGCAGAAGCCCTGTTGCAGCGGCAGGTCTTCGACCTGTGCTTCCTCGATTTGCGTCTGGGTGAAGACAACGGCCTCGATGTGCTGGCCCAGATGCGTATTCAGGCGCCCTGGATGCGGGTGGTGATCGTCACTGCGCACTCAGCCGTCGACACCGCAGTGGATGCGATTCAGGCCGGTGCCGCCGACTATCTGGTCAAACCGTGCAGCCCCGATCAATTGCGGCTGGCCACCGCCAAGCAACTGGAAGTGCGGCAACTGTCGGCGCGACTGGAGGCCCTGGAAGGTGAAGTGCGCAAATCCAAGGATGGCCTGGACTCCCACAGCCCGGCCATGAAAGTGGTACTCGAAACCGCCCGCCAGGTTGCCACGACCGATGCCAATATCCTGATTCTTGGTGAATCCGGTACCGGCAAGGGCGAGCTGTCCCAAGCCATTCACGGCTGGAGCAAACGCGCGAAGAAATCCTGCGTCACGATCAACTGCCCGTCGCTGAACGCTGAACTCATGGAAAGCGAACTTTTCGGCCACAGCCGTGGCGCCTTCACCGGTGCCAGTGAAAGTACCCTGGGACGAGTCAACCAGGCGGACGGCGGCACGCTGTTTCTCGACGAGATCGGCGACTTTCCCCTGACATTGCAGCCGAAGTTGCTGCGTTTTATTCAAGACAAAGAATATGAGCGCGTCGGTGATCCGGTGACCCGTCGTGCCGATGTGCGCATCCTTGCGGCCACCAACCTCAATCTTGAGGACATGGCCCGCGACGGTCGTTTCCGTGAAGACCTGCTCTATCGCCTGAATGTCATTACCTTGCACCTGCCACCGCTACGCGAACGCCACGAAGATATTCTCAACCTGGCCGACCGTTTCCTGGCGCGCTTCGTCAAGGAGTACGCCCGTCCCGCGCGCGCCTTCAGCGACGAAGCCCGGGAAGCGCTGCTGAGCTATCGCTGGCCGGGCAACATCCGTGAGCTACGCAACGTGATCGAGCGGGCGAGCATCATCTGTCCGCAGGAGCGGGTCGAGATCAGTCATCTGGGTATGGCCGAAACTCCGGTCAACAATGCACCGCGCATCGGTGCGGCACTGAGCCTGGAGGAGCTGGAAAAGGCCCACATCGGCGCGATCCTCACCACCGCCGACACCCTGGATCAAGCGGCGAAAACCCTGGGCATCGACGCCTCGACGCTGTACCGCAAACGCAAACAGTACAACTTGTGAGCAGCAGCGGATGAAACTGGCGATGAAATTGCGGACCCGGCTGTTCCTGAGCATCTCCGCACTGATGACCATCGCGTTGCTCGGGCTCTTGCTCGGGCTGGTCAGCGTGATGCAGATGGCCGGCAGCCAGGAAGTGCCCACCCGCAACAACTTCGTCACTCTGGACCTGGGGCTCAAGCTGCGTCAGACCCTGGATGATCAACTGATCATCATGCTCAGCGAGAAACCTGAATCTGCCGCTTTCGCCGCCTCGAAACAGCATTACTTCGAACTGCTGGAGGAAGGTATCGCCCAGGAGCCAGAGCAGTCCGGAGGCGAGTACGGCTTCAGAAAAGCCAAGGCCGACTATGAGCGCTTTATCCAGGCTTATGAAACGTCCCCGGCCCCGTCGAATGTGCTCGGCAGCCACGGCAACCTGATGGAAAAATTCAACGCGCTACGCAATGGCCTGATCGCCGAGCACAAGCGCGCACTGGATAACATCAACGATACCGATCGTCAGGCCCGGGAGCAGGCGCTGCTGATTGCCGGTTTGCTTGGCCTGGTGGGGCTGGCGGTGCTGATCGTCGGCTTCGTGACCGCGCAGGCCATTGCCCGGCGCTTCGGGGAGCCCATCGAGGCTTTGGTCAAGGCGGCGGACAATATCGGCCAGGGCAATTACGATGTCACCCTGCCGATCTCTTCGGCGGTGGAGTTGAACCAGCTGTCCCGGCGTTTCGGGATCATGGCCCAAGCGCTGCGTGAGCATCAGGCCACTAACGTCGATGAACTGCTGGCCGGTCAACAGCGTTTGCAGGCCGTGCTCGACAGCATTGACGACGGACTGCTGATGATTGACCGTCAGGGTCATCTGGAACACCTTAACCCTGTGGCCCAGCGTCAGTTGGGCTGGGAATCCGATCGTCTGGGTCTAGGGTTGGGCACGGCGCTGGAGCGCCCCGAACTCGATGAGCAACTACAACTGGTGCTGCGCGGCAGCACGCTGGAGCGGGCGCCGGAAGACTTGAGCATCGAAGTCGATGGCGAGTCACGACTACTGACCTATAGCCTGACCCCGGTAAGCCATACCCAGGGACATATTCTCGGTGCCGTGATGGTGCTGCATGACGTCACGGAACAGCGTGCCTTCGAACGGGTACGCAGCGAATTTGTATTGCGCGCCTCCCATGAGTTGCGCACACCGGTCACCGGCATGCACATGGCTTTCGGATTGTTCCGCGAGCGCGCTCACTTTGCCCCGGATTCCCGGGAAGCCGATCTGCTCGATACCGTGAATGAAGAGATGCAGCGGCTGATGCAGTTGATCAATGACCTGCTGAATTTCTCCCGTTACCAGAACGGTTTGCAGAAACTCACCCTGGCGCCGTGTGCCATCGAGGCATTGCTGGAACAGGCTCAATCGCGCTTTGCCACATCGGCCGAGGAGAAAGAAATCAGTCTGCTGGTGGAAGTGCAGGGGCCTTTGCCGCGGTTACAGGCCGACCAGCCACAACTGGACCGGGTACTCGACAACTTGCTCGACAACGCCTTGCGTCACACCGGCTCCGGCGGGCGGATACGCCTGCAGGCCCGGCGCCACGGCGACCGGGTCATCATCAGTGTCGAGGACAACGGCGAAGGCATCGCCTACGGTCAACAGGGGCGGATCTTCGAGCCGTTCGTACAGGTCGGACGCAAGAAGGGCGGGGCCGGGCTCGGCCTGGCCTTGTGCAAGGAAATCGTGCAATTGCATGGCGGGCGCATGGGCGTCTACTCCCGGCCGGGGCAAGGTACTCAGTTCTACATGGCGCTGACCGTTTAGCTCACCTTCACGCCTCGTCATCCAGACGTCGGCCAGCGCCGGCCAGGCGTCGGCCCCGGGTTATCAATTCAATGAACTGCACGGAACTCAGCGCGCGGGCGAACAGCCACCCCTGGCCGAACTTCACGCCTTCACTGCTGAGGAATTCGGCCTGGGCCTCATGTTCGATGCCTTCGGCAATCACCTTCAGGTGCAGCGACTGGGCCATGTGAATGATGTGCGGGGCCACGCCGCTGCTGGCGGCGTCATGGCCCAATGCATCGATGAACGCCTTGTCGATTTTCAGGCAATCCACCGGCAGGGTTTGCAAATAGGCGAGGCTGCAATAGCCGGTGCCGAAGTCATCGATCAACACCTGGTGTCCGACATCCCGCAAGGCTTGCAGGTTTTCCCGGGCCACCACCACATCGACCAGCCCGCGCTCGGTGACCTCAAAGGCAATTTGCTGCGCAGCGACACGGTGCAGGGTCAGCAGCCGCGCCATCACCTGACCAATCCGCGGAACCATCACATCACACGCCGCGAGATTGACCGAGATGTACAGTTGCGGGTTGGCACGCAGCAACTGGCCGAGTTGCTCAAGCAGGCGTTGCAGGACGAAGTCCGTCATCTGGCGAATCTGCCCGGTGTTCTCCGCCATCGGGATGAACAGGTCGGGACTGGTCAGAGTACCGTCCGGCCTGCGCCAGCGTAGCAGCGCTTCGGCCCCGACACAGTTGCGGCTATCGAGGTCGAAGATCGGTTGATACAGCACCTGCAACTCGCCACGGCGAATCGCGCCGGTCAGTTCGGCGTCCAGCGACTGCCGCTGGCGCACCAGCAGAAACACCAGGAACCCAACGCATATACCCAACGCGAGGCTCGCCGGCAGCAGCCACCACCAGACCGCCGGGATGTGCATGCCGGTACGCGGGCTGATCAACACCAATTGATACTCCGGGTTGTCGGTGGGCATGCGGTATATCAGGCGTGTCTGGGTGATCTGCAGCGCATCACGGTTTTTCGGTGGCCAGGCCTCGGCTGGTGGCCAGATCTGAGAAGCACCCAGCACCGGAATCGCCCGCGCGCCATGGTCCAGGACTACCAGCAGGCTGCTGCCCGGTGACAGGTCGACCATATCGGTCAAATGACCGCGAGAGGTCGCGACCCGGAAATTCCCGCGCCCGAGCATCAGCGCGGCGCGGTTTTCATCGGGTTCGGTGGTGGTGTTGAGCCAATAGCTGTAAGTCGGGCCTTTTATGTCTGGCGATCGACTCAGCGACAGCCCTTCCTGGCGAGGGCGATTGGAGCAGATTCGCGAGGAGTCCATGTAGGCGGCTTCGTAGACGAAGCGATAATTGAACGTAACCTGTTGCAAGGTCGCGATCATTTCAGCATCGCAGCCGCGCAACGGTTGCGCTTCAAGATCGTCAAGGCTTTCACGCAGTTGCCCGAAGAGCTGTTCCAGGCGGGCGAGGAAGCGCTCCCCCTGAGCATTCATTTCTTCGCTTTCGTTTTGCTCGACCTGGTGTATGGCGACGAACAGGCTGCCGGCCATCAATAACGTTGCGCTCAAGACAGCAGACAGCAGCCCCAAAAACCAGGGGCGATGGAACCAACTATGGAAGGTCTCTCGAGCAGCAGGCATTGTGTAATATCCGACGGATTACCAATGAGTTATAGCTGCTGATTGGAAAAATAGCCCTGACCGTCGGGCGGGCGTCATTATTTTGTCTGATTCAACACAAAAAGCAGCGCTGCAGTTTGCGCATCCGGAGTTCCATCGAAGCGCGCCGGGCGGAAATGCATCTGGAATGCCGCTATTACATGGCGTGTCGCGACGTCGAGCTCGCCGGTTTGTGGCGAGGTATAACCCAGGCGGGCCAATTGCGCCTGAAACCAGCTGATGCTCGGCAATTGTTCGGCGAACTGCATTTGCTGGCGCGCTACCAACTGTTCGTTCGGCCAGATGCCCAGGCCTTCGGCGGCCAGACGCTTCCAGGGGAACAGCGGCCCCGGGTCCAGCTTGCGCAACGGTGCAATATCGCTATGGCCGATGATGTCGCGAGGCCTTATGCCCTGACGCTTGCTGATGTCCTTTAGCAATACGATCAAGGACTGGACCTGATCTTCGGTGTAGGGGTACCACACGCGTCCGGTCGGGGTGTCCTTGAAGCCCGGGTTGACGATTTCGATACCGATGGAACTGGAATTCAGCCAGGTCCGGCCATTCCACTCGCTCTCCCCGGCGTGCCAGGCCCGCACATTTTCATCCATCAGTTTGTAGATGGTGGCGCCCTTGTCGTCGCCGATCAGGTAATGGCTGCTGACTTCACCGTGGGTCAGCAATTGCAACGAACGCTCCAGCGAGGCGTTGGTGTAATGCACCACCACGAACTGCACACGGCTGTCGTAATTGGCTGAAGGATGACTGGTGTCAAAACGGGGACCGCTGGCGCAGCCGGCCAGCAGAATCAGTGACGCGATCAGAGCAAAATATTTCATGGCGAAGGCAGTACACATAAGACAATAATGCAACAGTGTAACGTAATGCCTGGCGGGCGGACGGCAATCAAACAAAATGGAACAATTGACGATCAGCCCGGCTCCACGCGGTTGCGCCCGGCATTTTTTGCGCGATACAGCGCCTGGTCGGCTCTTTTAAGCGCTTGATCGCCATGCTCACCCTGCCTGAACGCCGTCATTCCGATAGACACGGTGATGGTCACCGGCTCTCCCTTGAAGTGGAACGGACAGGCCTCAATCGAGGCACGCAAGCTTTCCAGCAACTTCAGCCCCGCCGCCGGCACCGTGGATGGCATTAACAGCACAAACTCTTCGCCGCCAAACCGCGCAATGAAATCCGTCCCGCGCAGACGCTTGCGCAACACGCTGGCGATGATTTTCAGCACTTTGTCACCGGCCAGGTGCCCGTAGTTATCATTGATACGCTTGAAATGATCGAGGTCCAGCATGGCCAGCAGCAACGTGTTGCCATGTTGCTGCCATTGTGTGACTTCATGGTCCAGGCGCTCGCTCCAGGCCGCGCGGTTGGGCAGACCGGTCAACGGGTCGACCAATGCCTTCTGACGCTGCTCTTCAAGGTGCTCACGGTAACCTTGGGCCTCCTGCTCCATATGGGCGACCCGCTCGGCCAGGCTATGCAAGCGCGCAGCGACCTCTTGCTCGCGCTCATCGCGCTGTTTCTGGTGCTGGTCCATGGTGCCCAGCAAGCCTTCGAGATGGTTTTCCAGGACGTGCTTGAGATCTTCCAGGTCCGCGGCTTCCTGCATGCTGCTTTGCAAGCCATCGACCTGTTCGCGGATCTGCGTGTCCATCTGCCGCGCAGCCGAACGGTTGTCGGCGTGCCCTGCGGTGGCGGCCTGCAAGTTGCTCTGGAACGATTCGAGGCGCTCGTTCAATCGTTGTAGATAGGCTTCGAACTCATGCTGGCCGCTGTCGGTAATGGCCAGCATCAACGTGGCGAAGTCGTCGAGGATCGGCAGCAATTCGTACCAGTTCAAACCGTTTTTCAGACGATCGCGCATGGATTCGGCTTGCGGGCGATAATGTTCGGGCAATGTCAGGTCGTCGAGCAGCCCTAGCAGCGTGTCTTCGATGTGACTGGCCACCGAACTGTAGGAGGGCTCGGGGGAGTCCGGGAGTGCGTAGAGAATGTCGTGTTCGGATGGCGCCTGATCGGTGGCGACCACGTCCTCCGTCGGAATCGGAGGTACGGGCACACTATCCGTCGATGCTTGCGCGGTCAGCTCGTCGGGGTTCGCTTGCGGCTCAGGGGGTGTCGCAATGGTTTCCGGAGCTGGTTGCTCGGCCGATTCGATTTCTGTCGAGGCTGCACTGGATGGTTGAGGCTCCGCAGCCGGAGGTGCAAAAGCCACGGCTGGCTCAGTCGGCACGGACTCGTCCTCAGCTCGCTCAACAGCGGGTACCTCGCAGATTGCTGGCTCAATCACGACCGGGGCCGACTCGATAATCGCCACAGGGCTCTCGGCTACAGGGGCAGCCAGCGCAGGAGAAGTAGCCGTTGAGGCCGCCGTCTCCTGCGCTTCACGACCGCCGAACAACCGCTGCAGCAAGCCCGGCCGATCGGGTTCCGTCGGGGTCTCCAGCTGGCTCAGGGCCTTGCCTTGCAAGCCACTCAGTTCGCTGAGCAACAACGGTATCTCACGTGCCTGACTGACCCGCGCCTCCAGTTGCTTGGCGAAACTCTTGAGTGGCCGGCTCACATCCCGTGGCAGCGGCAATGTTTGCAGTTGAGTGACCAGCGCAGTCAGGGCGGCACTGGTCTGGTTGATCCGGGTTTCCCGACGCTGCTCGGAGTCGAGCACGGCTTTTTCCAGGCGTGGAATCAGCGCGGCCAGGCCGGCGTCCATGTCGTCGGTACGCACGACCTCGCGCATTTCCTTCATGCACTGGTCAACGGCGCGGTCAGTGCCTTCCGCCGCCAGGGTGCTGCGCACCAGTCCACGGCGCAGCAAGTCGAGCCGCGCGTCCCAGCGACGTTCGAGCTTTTCCTGTTGTTCAATGCTTTTGAGGTATTTCTCTTTCCAGCGCTGTGTTTCGTCGCTCATTCATGGGATCCGCGAAGGGCAGGACTCAACGCGGGCAATGCATCGGCCGTGAGCGAACCCGGCAGACGAATCTCTACCGCGACCGGCAGGTGATCGGAAATGGGCTGTGCCAGCACCTCGACCTTTTCCAGGGTCAGGCTCGGGCTCAGCAGGATATGGTCCAGGCAGCGCTGCGGGCGCCAGCTGGGAAACGTCGCTTCCAGTTGTGGCGCAAGCAGGCCGAGATCGCGCAACGCAGAGTTTTGCAGCAGGTCACTGGCATGGGTATTCATGTCGCCCATCAGTACCTGGTGTTTGTAATCGCCAATCAGATCGCGGATGTAGGCCAGTTGCAGGCTGCGCGCCCGGGCACCCAAGGCCAGGTGCATCATGACCACCACCAGCGCTTCCGGGCCTTCGCCGAACCGTACCAGAATGGCTCCGCGACCTTTTGGCCCCGGCAACGGATGATCTTCAATGGCCCACGGACGCAATCGACTGAGCACGCCATTGCTGTGCTGGGCCAGGCGACCAAGGTTGCGATTGAGTTGTTGATACCAGTAGGGGAAGGCGCCGAGCTGGGCCAGGTGTTCGACTTGATTGACGTAGCCTGACCGCAGGCTGCCGCCATCGGCTTCCTGCAAGGCGACCAGATCGAAATCGCCCAGCAGATTGCCGATTTTCTGCAGATTGTCGGCACGTCCGGTGTGCGGCAGCAGATGCTGCCAGCCCCGGGTCAGGTAATGCCGATAACGCTCGGTACTGATGCCGACCTGGATATTGAAGCTGAGCAAGCGCAGACGACTGTCTACGGGCAGGCCCGTGGACTCCAGATGATGCTCGTTGACCCGCGGATCATGCCGGCCAACGACACGTTCAGTACCCCATCGGCGCATGGCAGTGACTGCCCTTAGTTGGCGGCAGCCTTGTTAGCCGCCCGCTCTTTGTCGATCAGTTTGTCGGCCAGTTGCAGGGCCTGTTCAGCACCGCCGGCAGACCCCACGTCAAACCGGTACTTGCCGTTGACGATCATGGTTGGAACGCCGGTGATTTCATACTTCTTGGCCAGTTCACGCGCCTTGACGATCTGACCTTTGATAGCGAAAGAGTCGAAGGTCGCGAGGAACTTGTCCTTGTCCACGCCTTGGGTAGCGAGGAAGTCGGCCATGTCATCCTTGTCGGTCAGTTTCTTGTGTTCTTTCTGAATCGCATTGAACACCGCGGCATGAACGTTGTGCTCGACCCCCATGGCTTCAAGGGTCAGGAACATCTGACCGTGAGCATCCCACGGGCCACCGAACATGGCTGGAATGCGTACGAAATTCACGTCCGTCGGCAGCTTCTCGACCCACGGATTGATCACCGGCTCGAAGGCGTAACAATGCGGGCAGCCGTACCAGAACAGCTCTACCACTTCGATCTTGCCAGGCACAGCGACCGGAACCGGATTGCTCAGTTCCACATAAGGTGCGGCGGGGGCTTCAGCAGCCTGGGCGGTCATGCCGAACAGGCTGGCAGCGGCAAAAACGGCGCTGATGATCAGATTACGCATGCTTCACTCCTGGACAAATTTTATCGCCTCGCGCGACTGTTTTCAGACAGATCCTGACGGGCTTGAGTTCTGTAGTGTAACGGCAGCGGCCACAAAAAAGGGCGGCCAAGGCCACCCTTTTTATACTTGCTGTCACGGATTAATCGAGCGTTAACGTTGCAGGCGATAAGCACCCTGTTCAACACCCGATCCGCCGGCCTCAGTGCAGGCCTTGAATGTAGCTGGACACCGCAGCGATGTCTTCGTCGCTCAGCTTCTTGGCAATGGTCTGCATGGTTTTGGCATCGCCGTCGTTGTTGCGGCCGCCTTCTTCCTTGCGGAAGTCGGTCAGCTGCTTGCCGATGTATTGAGCGTGCTGGCCGCCGAGGTGCGGGAAACCGGCAGCCGCGTTACCTGCGCCATTTGGCGAATGGCACCCGGTGCAGGCTGGCATCCCCTTGGCCAGGTCACCACCACGGAACAGGGCTTCACCGCGAGCGACAACTTTCGGATCGGCGGCGCCGACGCTGCCTTTCTGGCTGGCGAAGTAGGCGGCGATGTCCGCCAGGTCCTGATCGCTCAGGTTGGTCAGCAGACCGGTCATTTCCAGAACGGTGCGCTTGCCCGACTTGATGTCGTGCAATTGCTTGGTCAGGTAGCGTTCACCCTGACCCGCCAGTTTTGGAAAATTTGGCGCCATGCTGTTGCCATCCGGGCCGTGGCAGGCGCCACATACGGCGGCTTTGGCCTGGCCGGCTTTTGCATCACCCGGTTGTACTGCCTCACCTGCAGCATGGGCCATGCCGGAGATGCCCACGGTCAACAGCAGACTCACGATCAATTTCTTCATCAGCTAATCCAACTACGGCTAAGGGTTAAGAGTTATGGACCGGGCTTACTCGCTCATCCAAAGGATGGTGGCTTGGTAATCCTCGGCACTGCAGTCCATGCACAAACCACGCGGCGGCATCGCCTTGAAACCCTGGGTCACGTGTTGCACCAGCGTCTCCATACCTTTCGCCAACCTCGGCGTCCAAGCTTCCTGATCGCCTTTTTTCGGCGCCATGGGGAGTTGGCCGGAATGACAGGCACCACAAACACGGTTGTACACAGCTTCCGGATCCTGTGTAGCCTGAGCGCTGTAAAGCGGCATCAAGACACCGGCAGCTAGCAGCCATTTCGTCATAAAACGACCTTTTCAGGGTTGAGAGCGAGCTGCGTTCTAGTGCGCAATCAAGGTTTGTCGCTCTCGTGAACTTCATCCTACGCTGGGACAAAGCGCACACAAAATCTGCGGCATTATATACTGGCGTCACTGAAACGGAAGCGACACTGCTTGCCGCACCCATTCCTGGCGCCGCCCACATCGGAAATCCCATGCAACTCAAGAATCCCATCCTCGGTCTGTGCCAACAGTCCACCTTCATGCTCAGCGCCGCCAAAGTCGACCAATGTCCGGATGACGAGGGCTTCGAAGTCGCCTTCGCCGGGCGTTCCAACGCCGGCAAGTCGAGTGCCTTGAACACCCTGACCCATGCCAGCCTGGCGCGCACCTCGAAAACCCCGGGGCGCACACAGCTGTTGAACTTCTTCAAGCTAGACGATGAACGCCGTCTGGTCGACCTGCCGGGCTACGGTTATGCAAAAGTACCGATCCCGCTCAAGCAACACTGGCAGCGTCACCTGGAGGCATATCTGGGTGGTCGCGAGAGTTTGAAAGGTCTGATCCTGATGATGGACATCCGCCATCCGATGACCGATTTCGACCTGCTGATGCTCGACTGGGCCGTGGCTGCCGGCATGCCGATGCACATTCTGCTGACCAAAGCAGACAAGCTGACCTATGGCGCGGCCAAGAACACGCTGCTCAAGGTTCAGGCGGAAATCCGCAAGGGCTGGGGTGATCTCGTGACGATTCAGCTGTTTTCGGCCCCGAAACGCATGGGCCTGGAAGATGCCTACACCGTACTGGCTGGATGGATGGAACTGGCGGACAAGGGTGCCGAAGTAGAAGCCCAGTAAGCAGCGAAGGTTGCCTGGGGCGCCCCAGGCAGTTTTCTGCAGGCAAAAAAAACCCCGGGCTTCATATGGGGAGGGAGAAGTTCCGGGGTTCAAGCTCTAGACCGCTAGGGCGGGGTCCAGATATCTGCCAACACTTAACACAACATAGGAGCATCGAAGGGCTTCACCAGCCATTCAGTAACTCTGAGTGGTGGTTCGCAAGATTAGTTCAGATTTTTTTCAAATAGCTTTGGAATAACTCTGATAATTTTCCGGACTAAGTGGTTCACGCCCTTCTGCCGCGGCACTATGCCGCAGCAGAACACGACAATTTTCTGTAGGAGCGAGCTTGCTCCTACAAGAAGGCTCAGTGAGCCTCATCCCAGTTATTTCCGACACCCACTTCGACCAGCAACGGGACATCCAGTTTCGCGGCCTCGCTCATGTGCACGCGAATTTCATCGCGAACCTGGTCGATCAGGTCTTCACGCACCTCAAGCACCAGTTCATCGTGCACCTGCAAAATGACTTTGGCGTCGAGGCCAGACGCGGTCAGCCAGTTATCCACCGCGACCATGGCTTTCTTGATGATGTCCGCCGCAGTGCCTTGCATCGGCGCGTTGATCGCCGTGCGTTCGGCGGCGGCGCGCTCTTGCGGCTTGTTGGAGTTGATGTCCGGCAGGTACAGGCGTCGGCCGAAGAACGTCTCGACATAACCTTGCTCGGCGGCCTGGGCACGCGTGCGGTCCATGTACTGGCGAACGCCGGGGTATCGGGCGAAATAGGTATCGATGTAGGCCTTGGCGGTCTTGGTGTCGACGCCGATGTCCTTGCCGAGCTTCTGCGCGCCCATGCCGTAGATCAGGCCGAAGTTGATCGCCTTGGCGCTGCGGCGCTGGTTGGAGGTCACGTCGGCCAGTTCGACCTTGAACACTTCGGCGGCGGTCGCGGTGTGCACGTCCAGATTGTGGCGGAAGGCGTTCATCAGCCCTTCGTCCCGGGAAAGGTGCGCCATGATCCGCAGTTCGATCTGCGAATAGTCCGCCGCCAGCAGCTTGTAACCTGCCGGGGCCACGAAGGCCTGGCGAATGCGACGCCCTTCGGCGGTGCGCACCGGGATGTTCTGCAGGTTCGGGTCGCTGGAGGACAGCCGCCCGGTGGACGCCACCGCCTGATGATACGAGGTATGGATCCGTCCGGTACGTGGGTTGATCTGCTCCGGCAGACGGTCGGTGTAGGTGCTTTTCAGCTTGCTCATGGAGCGGTATTCCATGAGCACTTTCGGCAATCGATAGTCGTCTTCTGCCAGTTTGGCCAGCACTTCTTCGGCGGTGGAGGGCTGGCCCTTGGCGGTTTTCTTCAATACCGGCAGGCCGAGCTTCTCGTAAAGGATCACGCCCAGTTGCTTGGGCGAACCGAGGTTGAACTCCTCGCCAGCAATCTCGAAGGCTTCACGCTCCAGCGCCACCATCTTGTCGCCCAGCTCGATGCTTTGCACGCCCAGCAAGGCGGCATCGACGAATGCGCCCTGACGCTCGATTCGCGCCAGCACCGGCACCAACGGGATTTCGATATCGGTCAGCACGCTGGCCAGGCTCGGAATGGCCGAGAGCTTTTCGAACAGGGTCTGGTGCAGACGCAAGGTGATATCCGCATCTTCGGCGGCGTAAGGCCCGGCCTGCTCCAGGGCGATCTGATCGAACGTCAGCTGCTTCACGCCTTTACCGGCGATGTCCTGGAAACTTACCGTGGTGTGGTCCAGATACTTCTGCGCCAGGCTGTCCATGTCATGACGGGTGGCCGTGGAGTTGAGCACGTAGGACTCAAGCATGGTGTCGAAGGCGATGCCCCGCACGGTAATGCCATTGTCCTGATCGCCACCGATGGCGCAGTTGGCCAGGATGTTCATGTCGAACTTGGCGTGCTGGCCGACCTTGAGTTTGTTCGGGTCCTCCAGAATCGGCTTGAGCGCACGCAGAACAGTGTCGCGGTCCAGCTGTTGCGGCACGCCGATGTAGGAATGGGTCAACGGGATGTAGGCCGCTTCGTTGGCCTGAACCGCGAATGACAGGCCCACCAGTCGTGCCTGCTGCGCATCGATGCCGGTGGTTTCGGTGTCGAAGGCAAACAGTTTGGCGTTTTTCAGTTTTTCCAGCCAGGCATCGAACCGCGCCTGATCGAGGATGGTTTCATAGGCGGCTTCAGCAGCGGCGACCGGTGCTTCGGCCTCTGGTTCGCTGAACAGATCCGCGGCCGGTGCAGGCTCGGCGGCAGCACTCAGTTCCAGGCGTTTGGCGTCGCGATCAAGGTCGCTCAGCCAGCTCTTGAATTCCAGCAGGGTGTACAGCTCGTAGAGTTTGGCCGGATCTTCAGGACCCATTTGCAAGTCGTCGAGCCCAACGTCCAGCGGCACGTCGACCTTGATGGTCGCCAGTTGATAGGAGAGGAAGGCCATCTCCTTGTGCTCTTCGAGCTTGGCCGGCAGGGTCTTGGCGCCGCGAATCGGCAGGGTCGGCACGATGTCGAGTTGCGCATAGAGTTCGGTCAGGCCGCCGTTCACACCAACCAGCAGGCCCGAAGCCGTCTTCGGACCGATGCCCGGAACGCCCGGAATGTTGTCGGACGAATCGCCCATGAGCGCCAGATAATCGATGATCTGCTCCGGAGCGACGCCGAATTTCTCCTTCACGCCCTCCACGTCCATGCTGCTACCGGTCATGGTGTTGACCAAGGTAATGTGACCGTCGACCAGTTGCGCCATGTCCTTGTCACCGGTGGAGATGATCACCGGACGATCCGCCGCCGCGCTGCTGCGGGCCAGGGTGCCGATCACGTCATCTGCCTCGACGCCCTCTACGCACAGCAGCGGGAAGCCCAGGGCGATCACGCTCTGGTGCAGCGGCTCGATCTGCACGCGCATGTCGTCAGGCATGCTCGGACGGTTGGCCTTGTATTCGGCGAACATCTCATCGCGAAAAGTCCCACCCTTGGCGTCGAACACCACGGCGAACGGACTATTCGGATATTGCTTGCGCAGGCTCTTGAGCATGTTCAACACGCCCTTGACCGCGCCGGTCGGCAGGCCTTTGGACGTGGTCAGCGGTGGCAGCGCGTGAAAGGCGCGGTACAGGTAAGAAGAACCGTCCACCAGGACGAGGGGGGCTTGGCTCATGAGCAGGATCAACCTTTTCGGCGGGTCCGGCGCTAGAATAGCGGGACCGTTGACGACAAAGGGACAAGGTTATCATGCGCACACTAAATCGCCTGTTGCTGGCTGGCTTGTTTGCAATCACACCACTGGCCGTCATGGCAGCGGACGATGCGCCGACACCCGAGCCGGAAGTCACGATCCGCACGGAAGGGGACAAGCTCATTCAGGAGTACCGCCAAAACGGCTTCCTGTATGCGATCAAAGTCACGCCCAAGGGCGGAAAGCCATACTTTCTGGTGCGTGCGGACGGTACAGATGCAAACTACATCCGCTCGGATTACCCGGATATGCTGATTCCGGCGTGGAAGATCTTTGAGTGGAAATAGTTTCCTAATTTCAATTGGCGCTGGCTCACGAGCGGCGCCCGTACTGGCAGTTTAAACATGTCTGTGTTCACCCCCCTGGCTCGGCCCGAGCTGGAAGCTTTTCTCGCCCCTTATGGCCTCGGCCGCCTGCTTGATTTCCAGGGGATTGCCGCCGGTAGCGAAAACACCAATTTCTTTATCAGCCTGGAGCAGGGCGAATTTGTCCTGACCCTGATCGAGCGCGGTCCGGTTCAGGAAATGCCGTTCTTCATCGAACTGCTCGACGTGCTGCACGGCGCCGACCTGCCGGTACCTTACGCCCTGCGCACCACAGACGGCGTGGCCTTGCGCGAACTGGCGGGCAAGCCTGCGTTGCTGCAACCGCGCCTGGCCGGCAAGCACATCAAGCAAGCCAACGCGCAACATTGCACACAGGTCGGTGAGTTGCTCGGCCATCTGCACCTGGCGACCCAGGCCAATATGATCAAGCGCAAAACCGATCGCGGCCTGGACTGGATGCTGGAAGAGGGCACGCAGTTCCTGTCGCATCTCGGTGCCGAGCAGAAAGACCTGCTGCAACGGGCGCTGGAAGAAATCACCCGGCAGAAAGAAAAAATCCTGGCACTGCCGCGGGCGAACATTCACGCCGACCTGTTCCGCGATAACGCGATGTTCGAAGGCACGCACCTGACCGGGCTGATCGATTTCTACAACGCCTGCTCCGGGCCGATGCTCTACGACGTGGCGATTGCCTTGAACGACTGGTGCTCCGACGACGATGGCGTGATCGATGGACCGCGAGCGCGGGCCTTGCTGGGCGCTTATGCAGCCCTGCGACCGTTCACCGCTGCCGAAGCCGAGTTGTGGCCGACCATGCTGCGGGTGGCTTGCGTACGGTTCTGGTTGTCACGCTTGATCGCCGCGGAGTCGTTCGCCGGACAGGATGTGTTGATTCACGATCCGATGGAGTTCCAGCTGCGGCTGGCGCAGCGGCAGACGGTCAATACGCCGTTGCCTTTCGCCCTTTAAAGCAAAAGATCGCAGCCTTCGGCAGCTCCTACGGACCGAGGTAGGAGCTGCCGAAGGCTGCGATCTTTTTATGGGTTTATAACGACTCCAGACACCCTGCCAAATCATTCCCCAGCTTCTCCAAAAGCTGCTCATACCCCTGAGCAGTCGCCGGCGTATACCCGCCCAGCGCATCCAGTTCAGCCAGTTTCACCGGCAAACCCGTCACCAGGGTTTCCGCCAGGCGCGGCCGCAGAGGCGGTTCGCTGAACACGCAGGTCTTGCCGACTTCCTGCAATCGCGCGCGCATCGCCGCGACATGCTGGGCACCGGGTTGCACTTCGGCCGCGACGCTGAACACACCCACGTGCTTGAGGCCGTAGGCGTCCTCGAAGTAGTCGAAAGCTTCGTGGAACACGAAGTAAGGTTTGCCCTGAACATCGGCCAGGCGTTTCTTCAGGCGCGCATCCAGTGCATCAAGGCGCTCGTCGAAGGCTTTCAGATTGCTCTGATAGCGCGCAGCATTGTCAGGATCGGTGGCACTCAGGTCGGCCGCCATTTTCGTAGCGATGACCCGGGCGTTAACCGGCGACAGCCACAGGTGCGCATCCAGGCTGCCCGGGCGGTGATCGTGGTCGTGTTCGTCGACTTCTTCGGCGTGGGAGTGGCTATCTTCGGCGAAGCGGCGCAGTTTCATGCCTGCCAAATCTTGCACGGCGACGCTGGGCAGCGTACGACCATTGAGCACGCGTGGCAGGAAACCTTCCATGTCCGGGCCGATCCAGTACAGCAGGTCCACCGATTGCACCTTGCGCACGTCGGAAGGGCGCAACGCATAGTTATGCGGCGATGCTCCAGGTGGCAGCAAGACCTCGGGAATCGCCACACCGTCCTGCACCGCCGCGGCGATCAATTGCAGAGGCTTGATGCTGGTAAGGACCTTGACCTCGGCCTGCGCCGAACCGATCAGCAGAAAACTTGCGGTAAATGCGACAAAGATAGAAAAAAGTCGGGACACGATGACCACTCGAAGAGGCGAGAACGGGTAACATAATAACGTCTCTCACAAAACTCGTCGCCGCCCATGCTAAAAACACCGATCGCCAGCCGTCCCCACGACCACTCACATTGCGTTCACAGCGCTTTGTCCGAGGCCGATGCCCTGTGCGCACGTCAAGGCCTGCGCCTGACCGCGTTGCGCCGGCGAGTGCTGGAACTGGTGTGGCAAAGCCACAAGCCGCTGGGTGCCTACGACATTCTCGCGGTCCTCAGCGAGCAAGACGGTCGCCGTGCCGCGCCGCCGACGGTGTACCGCGCGCTGGATTTCCTGCTGGAAAACGGCCTGGTCCATCGGATCTCCTCGCTCAACGCCTTCATCGGCTGCAATCACCCGGAACATGCTCACCAGGGTCAGTTCCTGATCTGCCGTGGGTGCCACGCCGCCATCGAGCTCGAACAAAAATCCATCAGCGACGCGATCATCGCCAGCGCCAGGGATGTCGGGTTTATCGTCGAAGGCCAGACCGTTGAAGTGGTCGGTCTCTGCTCGGGTTGCCAGGGGGCTTGATGAGCAACGCGCTGATCCGTCTTGAGCAGGTTGCCGTCACGTTCGCCGGGCAACCGGTGCTGGACAACATCGAGCTGAGCGTCGAACCGGGGCAGATCGTTACCCTGATCGGCCCCAACGGCGCCGGCAAGACCACACTGGTGCGTGCCGTGCTCGGCCTGTTGAAACCGGACAGCGGCAGCGTATGGCGCAAGCCGAAACTGCGGGTCGGTTACATGCCGCAAAAACTTCACGTCGATCCAACCCTCCCGCTATCGGTCCTGCGATTCTTGCGCCTGGTGCCGGGCGTGGACCGTGCGATGGCCTTGGCGGCACTCAAGGAAGTCGGTGCCGAACAGGTGATCGACAGCCCGGTGCAAAGCGTTTCCGGTGGCGAAATGCAGCGCGTGTTGCTGGCCCGGGCCTTGTTGCGCGAGCCGGAACTGCTGGTGCTCGACGAGCCGGTGCAGGGTGTCGATGTGGCCGGCCAGGCTGAGTTGTACAGCCTGATCACCCGCCTGCGCGACCGTCACGGTTGCGGCGTGCTGATGGTCTCCCACGATTTGCATCTGGTGATGAGCACCACGGACCAGGTGGTTTGCCTTAATCGCCACGTCTGCTGTTCCGGCCATCCCGAGCAGGTCAGCGGCGATCCGGCTTTCGTCGAGCTGTTCGGAAAAAACGCACAAAGCCTGGCGATTTATCACCACCACCACGACCACGCCCACGACTTGCATGGCTCGGTGGTCAAGGCGCCCGCGTCGGGTAAACCCCATGTTCACGGAGATAGCTGCAAGCATGGCTGATTTTCTGCTCTACGCCCTGCTTGCAGGCCTGGCCCTGGCCGTCGTTGCAGGCCCGCTGGGGTCTTTCGTGGTCTGGCGGCGCATGGCCTATTTTGGCGACACCCTGTCCCACGCGGCATTGCTCGGTGTGGCCCTGGGCTTCCTGCTGGATGTCAGCCCGACCGTTGCCGTCACCGTCGGCTGCTTGCTGTTGGCAGTGTTGCTGGTGACATTGCAACAACGCCAGCCGCTGGCATCCGACACACTTTTGGGAATTCTCGCACCCAGCACGCTCTCTCTGGGCCTGGTGGTACTAAGCTTCATGCACGAAGTGCGGATCGACCTGATGGCCTATCTGTTCGGCGACCTGCTGGCGATCAGTCCGACCGATCTGGCCTGGATTCTTGGCGGTAGTGCTGCGGTACTGGTCTTGCTGGTTGCGTTGTGGCGCCCATTGCTGGCGATCACGGTGCATGAAGAACTGGCCCGGGTCGAAGGCCTGCCGGTGGCTGGATTGCGCCTGGCCCTGATGCTGTTGATCGCCGTAGTAATTGCCGTGGCGATGAAAATCGTCGGCGTGTTGCTGATCACTTCATTGCTGATCATCCCGGCGGCTGCGGCACAACGTCACGCCCGCTCGCCAGAGCAGATGGCACTGGGCGCGAGCCTGCTGGGCATACTCGCCGTGTGTGGCGGGCTGGCACTGTCCTGGTTCAAGGACACCCCCGCTGGCCCATCGATTGTGGTGGCAGCCGCCGCACTGTTTCTGCTGAGTTTTGTTCTGCCCCGTCGAGGGGTGTAGACTTGCTCGTTTTTTGCGCAAATAGAGAGTCGCAGGAATGAAGTCGTTCGCCTCCCGTTATCTGCTCCTTGTCGCATTTTCTTTGCTGCTGGGCGCCTGCCAAAGCACGCCATCGGAAGCCACCAAGGCCGCCGATGCACGGGCCACGGCCATCGTGCAGCTGGAGCAAAACATCGCCAGCGATGAACTGGCCACCGCCGAGGACCAATTGGCAGCCTTGCAGGCCGAATCGCCCAACGATGTTTCCCTTGAGCAATACCAGCGGCAACTGGCCGAAGCCTACCTGCGCCGCAGCCAGATCGTGCTGCAAAAGGGTGATGTGGATGCCGCCGCGACCGCCCTGAGCCGTGCCCGCGCGTTGATGCCCAAGGCTCCGGCACTGACCGGCGGAGTCAACGGCTCGATTGCCCAGGCGCGCAAGGCCGAGCTGGAAAAAGCCGAAGCCGCCCTCAAGGCTGCCGAAGCCAAGCCAAAAGCCAAGGTTATCGACCTGACGGCTGAAAGCACCACGATCGTGCTGAATATCAACGATATGGGCAAACTGCGTCGCCAACTGGATGCCATTGCCGCTGATGTGGTGAATTTTCAGTGCGACGTGAGCATTCAGGCTCCACGCACCAATGATTACCCTTGGCTGGCTAACTTGCTGACCAAACGGGTGAAGAAGCTCGATCCTGAGTTTGATCTGAAGCTTGAGCGGCAGATTTTGCGCAATGTTCCGGCGCAGATGGTTCTTAGCCCTCGGAAACCCTGAAAAGCTTCGCGGGCAAGCCCGCGAAGGCATCCTTTCTGGCAATAAAAATGCTCAGGCCGAAATCGCCTTGGCCTTCGCATACCTCTCCCAAACCCGATGCCGACCAATCGCTGGAGTGAGCCTCTTCAGCCGTTCCTTTTTTCTGACCTTTGATCGCGTTATTTCCAAATGACAGGACAAATGCGAAATAAATGCTAAGAACCTCTATACGGACAGGCTAAAATGCGCGCCCGGCTAACCGCTGATCCTTTTCTAACGCGCCCCACAAGGTTCGCTACGTGATCGAGTTTCAAAACGTCCATAAAACCTACCGCATCGCCGGTAAGGAAATCCCCGCTCTGCATCCGACCAGTCTGACGATTGAGAACGGGCAGGTTTTCGGCTTGATCGGTCATTCCGGTGCAGGAAAAAGTACCCTGCTGCGTCTGATCAATCGCCTGGAAAACGCCAGTGGCGGCAAGATCACCGTCGACGGTGAAGAAGTCACCGCGCTCGACGCCAATGGCCTGCGCCGCTTCCGTCAGCAGGTCGGGATGATTTTCCAGCACTTCAACCTGCTGGCCTCCAAGACTGTCGCCGACAACGTCGCGCTGCCACTGACCCTGGCCGGCGAGCTGTCGCGCAGCGAGATCGACTCGCGCGTGGCCGAGCTGCTGGCGCGGGTCGGTTTGTCCGACCACGCGAAAAAGTACCCGGCGCAATTGTCCGGCGGACAAAAGCAGCGTGTCGGCATTGCCCGCGCCCTGGCGACCAAGCCAAAAATCCTGCTGTGCGATGAAGCCACCAGCGCCCTTGACCCGCAAACCACCGCATCGGTGTTGCAGTTGCTGGCCGAGATCAATCGCGAGCTGAAACTGACCATTGTGTTGATCACCCACGAGATGGACGTGATCCGTCGGGTTTGCGACCAGGTAGCCGTGATGGACGCCGGCGTGATCGTCGAGCAAGGCTCGGTGGCCGAGGTATTCCTGCATCCGAAGCACCCGACCACCAAGCGTTTCGTGCAGGAAGACGAGCAGATCGACGAAAGCGAGCAGCGTGACGACTTCGCTCACGTACCGGGGCGCATCCTGCGCCTAACCTTCCAGGGCGAAGCGACCTACGCGCCTCTGCTGGGCACTGTCGCCCGGGAAACCGGTGTGGACTACAGCATCCTGGCCGGTCGTATCGACCGCATCAAAGACATCCCTTACGGGCAACTGACCCTGGCCGTGACCGGCGGTGACATGGAAGCGGCCTTTGCCCGCTTCACCGCAGCCGACGTCCACATGGAGGTGCTGCGCTAATGGAAGCCCTGACAAGTTTCTTCGCCAATATCGACTGGTTCGAAATCTGGCTGGCCACCGGCGACACCCTGCTGATGCTCGGCGGTTCGCTGCTGTTCACCGTGCTGCTCGGCTTGCCCCTGGGAGTGCTGCTGTTCCTGTGCAGCCCGCGCCAGTTGCTGGAAGCCAAAGGCGTCTACGCGTTGTTGTCGCTGGTGGTGAACATCCTGCGTTCGCTGCCGTTCATCATCCTGTTGATTGTGATGATCCCGTTCACCGTGTTGATCACCGGCACGTCCCTGGGTGTCGCCGGTGCGATTCCGCCGCTGGTGGTGGGTGCCACGCCGTTCTTCGCCCGCCTGGTGGAAACCGCCCTGCGTGAAGTGGATCGCGGCATCATCGAAGCGACCCAGGCCATGGGCGCGACCACCCGACAGATCATCACCAACGCGTTGCTGCCGGAGGCTCGTCCGGGCATCTTCGCGGCGATTACGGTGACAGCAATTACACTGGTGTCCTACACGGCTATGGCCGGTGTCGTGGGTGCCGGTGGTCTGGGTGACCTGGCGATTCGCTTCGGATACCAGCGTTTCCAGACCGATGTGATGGTCGTGACGGTGGTGTTGCTGCTGGTACTGGTCCAGGTGCTGCAAACCGTCGGCGACAAACTGGTTGTGCATTTCTCCCGTAAATAAGACATGAGCCGGCCATTCGCTGGCAGGCGCCGGAAACCGGCGCCGCAAGCGGGCACCCACAAGGAGTTAGCTGAATGAAAAAACTACTCGTCGCCTTCGCTGCTGTTGCCGCATTCTCGGCCCACGCGGCCGACACCCTGACCGTCGCGGCTACTCCGGTTCCGCACGCCGAGATCCTCGAATTCGTGAAGCCGGCCCTGGCCAAAGAAGGCGTGGACCTGAAGGTCAAGGTATTCACCGACTACATCCAGCCGAACGTGCAGGTCGCGGAAAAGCGCCTGGACGCCAACTTCTTCCAGCACCAGCCGTACCTGGATGAGTTCAACAAGGCCAAGGGCACCCACCTGGTGTCGGTGGCGGGCGTGCACCTGGAACCTCTGGGTGCTTACTCCAGCAAGTACAAGACCATTGCTGAACTGCCTGGCGGCGCCAACGTGGTGATCCCGAACGATGCGACCAACGGCGGCCGTGCGCTGTTGCTGATGGCCAAGGCCGGCCTGATCAAGTTGAAGGATTCGAACAACATCCTGTCGACCGTCAAGGACATCACCGAGAACACCAAGGACCTGAAAATCCGCGAACTGGAAGCCGCGACTATCCCGCGCGTGCTGACCCAGGTCGACCTGGCGCTGATCAACACCAACTACGCGCTGGAAGCCAAGCTCGATCCGTCCAAGGACGCGCTGTTCATCGAAGGCAGCGACTCGCCTTACGTGAACATTCTGGTGGCTCGTCCGGACGACAAGGACAGCGAAGCGATGAAGAAACTGGTGGCTGCCATGCACAGCCCGGAAGTGAAGGCTTTCATTCTCGAGAAGTACAAAGGCGCAGTGGTGCCGGCGTTCTGATCGACTGCTGCAACGAAAAAAGGGGCGCATTCAATGCGCCCCTTTTTTATATCTGTGTCCCGTCCTGAATAAGGTTTACACCTTCTGACCCATTCTCAGGAGGGAGTAATGAATACGGGAGAAAGGCGCAGTCAGCGTGATTACACGCTGACCTTTAAATTGTCGGTCGTCGATCAGGTCGAAAAAGGCGAGTTGAGTTATAAAGAGGCTCAAGAGCGCTATGGCATTCAGGGTAAAACGACCGTACTGAACTGGTTACGCAGGCATGGTCGGCAGGACTGGAGTCAAGGCGCGTCCATTCGC
>NZ_JBFUAE010000029.1:0-40979 GCF_056406435.1 Pseudomonas sp. P1_C12
CTCAATTAGTTTCCCTACCGCGCCGGGTCTGCTGTTGTGCAGGGCAAGGCGCGAGAAGCGCAGTTTGGTCATTCCAAATCAGCTTCGAGCAACACAGCCCTGCACAACAGCAGGCCCGGCCCTTCGGGTTGTGCCTTAAAGCTGGCCATGCTGCGTTGCAGGCCTTGGAAAGGGAACAACCATTCCCAGCGGCCTACGCCTTGCCTGGCCAGCTTTAAGGCGACAACGCGGTAGGGAAACTAATTGAGAACGCCCCCTGGGGCTCAATGGCTCGACGGTTTTTCGGGGCAGGCCTAGAATGGTCAATTCATTATCTGGTTGAGCGCTCATGCTTCCCGAATGTCAGCTGTTCGGCACCCTTGGATGCCATCTCTGTGAAGTAGCCGAAGCCATGTTGATGGAGTTTGTCGAGCGCGGCCTGCTGGTGGAACTGGTGGATATCGCCGACGATGAAGCGTGGTTCGCAGCCTACAGCCTGCGAATTCCAGTGCTGCGACGAGTCGATACCGGTGCTGAACTGGGCTGGCCGTTCAGCGCCGATCAGGTGGTGGCATTCCTGCGTTGAGCGGTTCTTGTGCTGGCGGTATGTCCCGTCTGTCGAACTTTGCGATTGATCCCCTTGGCTTATTCGGTGTTGATCGGATACTGTATGCGTATACAGTTATTCGCGGTGCCTGCCATGCCGTTCCTGATTTTCGGGAGTGAGCAGGCAAGCCCGGGCGTGAGAGGGATGAATCGTGGTCAATGTCGAACAGTTGAAGAGCAGCGTGAACCGGATGTCCGCAGACGTCGTGCGCGAGGCTGTCCTTGAGTTGCGTCTGGATGGTCTGGTGACCGAGGGGAAAACGCCCTTCAACAAAATGCATTTCAATACCTGTTTCGCAGAAATCGAAGCCTTGTTTCAGCGCGCGGGTTATCACCGGCAACTCGATGTCGTGGGTTATCAGGGATTGTTGTACGCCCTGTACGACCCCGCTCGCTGGGAGGCGGTCGATGTACTGCGCTGGCTCAAGGAGTACACCGAAGCGGCGGCGCGCACACAGATCCCGGCTTGAGGAATCTTCTCTAGGTTCCTTCCCCCCTGCTGTTGGATAATGCCGCCCTGCACTGAGGGTTAGAGCTTTCGTATGTCCACTTCATCTTTTTCCGCGGCACACAGCCAGGCCAGTACGCTCTACTTGCCACCTGGCCCGTGGCAGACCGTAGTCGATTGCCTGTGTGAGCATTTCAGCGCCATCGGTCGTGAACAATGGCTGGACAGAATTGCCCGTGGCCGGGTCCTCGATGGGCAGGGCATGCCGATAGCCCTCGATCTGGCCTACAAGGAAGGTTTGCGGATTCATTATTTTCGCGAAGTGCCGGATGAAAAGCCGATCCCGGTGATCGAGTCGATCCTGTACGCGGACGAGCATCTGGTGGTGGCCGACAAACCGCACTTTCTGCCCGTAACGCCGGCTGGCGAATATGTCGAACAGACGCTACTCAGGCGCTTGATCCGGCGCCTGGGCAATCCGCACCTGGTGCCATTGCATCGCATCGACCGACATACCGCAGGGCTGGTGCTGTTTTCCGCCAATCCGCAGAGTCGTTCGGCTTATCAGTCGTTGTTTCCAACCCGGCAAATCGAAAAGCGCTACGAGGCCATCGCTGCGGCGTTGCCTGACCTTGCTTTCCCGTTGGTTCATAAAAGCCGACTGGTCGATGGCGAACCGTTCTTCCGCATGCAGGAGGGGCCAGGGGCCAGCAACACCGAGACGGCGGTCGAAGTCAGGGAGAAACAGGGGGATCTCTGGCGTTATGGTCTTTACCCGGTGACGGGCAAGAAACATCAGCTGCGAGTACATATGGCAGCGTTGGGTGCCGGTATCTGCAACGACCCGTTTTACCCAGAGGTGCTCAAGGATGCGCAGGATGACTACGCCAATCCTTTGAAACTGCTGGCTCAGGGTCTGAAGTTTCTCGATCCGGTCACAGGCCAGGCGCGAGAGTTCGAGAGTGAAATCACCCTGCAATGGTGATTAATAAGCAACTCTGAAGCGCTGTCCTTCAGGCATGAAAAAGCCCGCATCAAGCGGGCTTTTCTGTATCCGGCAGTGCCCGGATTACAGCTCTTTAACGGTACGAATCTGGTCTTTGTTGATGCGGGTCTGTTTGCCGTCGAGCTGTTCGAATTCGTAGAAACCGGAATCCTTGTCGAACTGTGGCGTGTCGACGGCCTGGATTTCGCGACCGTCATTCAAGGTGATCACCGTAGGCGATGCGCAACCGGCGAGGGTGGCGAGGCCGAGTGCAAGCATGAAAGTGGCGAGGGTCCGTTGAGTCATGAGTGTGTTTCTCCGAATAAGAAATCTTTGGTTACCGAACTTGAGACGTGCACCATTCGCGCAAGTTCCTGATTAATCTCAGTCTGACACAGTGTCGTGACCGCTTAACAGTTCCGGCGTGTTGAGGTTGGCCAGCCGAGGGTCCTTGTCGGGGCATTGCAGTGCGGTCGCACCGAGCTTGCGCATCAACCGGCCAGGGCTGCGCTCACCTTCGTTCCAGGCGTTTTCAAATGCTGCCCTGTGTAGCACAGGAATCACGCACAACAACGGTTCCCAGTGGTCATCATGCCGCACCATCAGCGGCTTGTCCGGATGCAGGTTGGCGGTCTCGCGCATATTGTCGATCAGCGCCGCATCGATGCCCGGAACGTCACAGGGCAAGACCAGCAGATGGCTATGGCGAGCAGCTTTCAGGCCAGCGCGAATACCGGCCAGCGGCCCGGGGAAGTCACCGTCATCATCGTGGACCAACTGGTCGGCGTAGGGCGCGTACTTCTCAAGGTTGCGATTGCAGGAGATGATCAGGTCATCGCTCAGCGGGCGGGTCTTGCGATGCAGATGTGCAATCAGGGGTTCGCCCTGCCAGTCCAGCAACCCTTTGTCCCGACCACCCATACGTTGGCCGCGACCGCCCGCCAGGAGCAGAATGGAGCAGGGTGGCAATTGTGAATTCGAGGTCATGGCAGGTCTCCATGGGAGCGGCGAAAAAACGGAGCGCTGTGATATAACACCGGGCTGTTTCTCCTACAACTGGACGAGCCTATGAAAGCCAAGGCTGATGTACCTTTCGCACCGCTGAATATTGCAGTGCTGACTGTCAGCGATACCCGCACACTGGAAACCGACACCTCAGGTCAGGTCTTTGTCGACGGCTTGACCGCCGCCGGTCATTACCTGGCAGCCCGGGTGTTGCTCAAAGATGACCTCTACAAAATTCGCGCGCAAGTCGCCAACTGGATTGCCGACGATGTCGTACAGGTTGTGCTGATCACCGGCGGCACCGGTTTTACCGGGCGTGACAGCACACCCGAAGCCGTCGGCTGCCTGCTGGACAAACAGGTTGATGGATTTGGTGAACTGTTCCGCCAGATCTCGGTTGCCGATATCGGCACTTCGACCGTTCAGTCCCGGGCGTTGGCCGGTCTGGCCAATGGCACGCTGGTTTGCTGCTTGCCGGGCTCCACCAATGCCGTGCGCACCGGTTGGGACGGCATACTGGCCGAGCAACTGGATTCGCGGCATCGGCCGTGCAATTTCGTGCCTCACTTGAAACAGGCAGCGCCTTGTGAATCCCGTGGGTAAGCCTGGCAAGACTGGCAGCCTGATGCCCGTCGAGCAGGCGTTGGCACGCTTGCTGGAAATGGCCGAGGCCTCAAGGATTGTCGAGCGCGAACGCTTGCCGTTGGCACAGGTACAGGGGCGTGTACTGGCTGAAGACCTGGTGTCGACCCTTGACCTGCCACCCTGGCCCAACAGTGCCATGGATGGTTTTGCCTTGCGCATGGCGGACTGGACGGGAGAGCCGTTGGTGGTCAGTCAGAAGGTGTTTGCTGGCCAGGCCCCCGATCCGTTGCAGCCAGGAACCTGTGCGCGCATTTTCACCGGGGCGCCTGTTCCCGCCGGTGCCGATTGCGTCGAGATGCAGGAAAACGCCGAGGTTCAGGCGGATGAGCGAGTACGTTTCACTGAAGCCTTGACCCAAGGTCAGAACATCCGTCCGCAAGGCCAGGAAACCACCGTCGGCGAGCTGATTCTGCCAGCAGGTACGCGGTTGGGGCCGATCGAGCAAGGATTGGCTGCCTCATTGGGGTGCGCTGAGCTGGAGGTGGTTCGCAAGGTGCGTGTGGCGGTGCTGTCCACCGGCGACGAATTGATTGAGCCTGGGCAGACGCTGGGGCCGGGACAGATCTACAACAGCAACCGGGTGTTGTTGTGCAGCTGGTTGCAGCGTTTGGGGTGTGAGGTCGTCGACGCGGGCATTCTTGCGGACAATCTGCAAACCACTCGTTCCCGATTGGGTGAATTGAAGGATGTCGACCTGATCCTCTCGACCGGTGGCGTATCGGTAGGGGAAGCCGATTTTCTGGGTATCGCCTTGCGCGAAGAGGGCGAATTGACGCTGTGGAAACTCGCCATCAAGCCCGGTAAACCGTTGACCTTCGGACATTTTCGCGGTGTACCGGTGATTGGCTTGCCGGGCAATCCGGCATCGACCCTCGTGACTTTTGCATTGTTGACCAGGCCCTATCTCCTGCGCCGTCAGGGTGTAAAAGAAGTCGAGCCGCTGAAGGTGCAGGTGCCGGCAGGGTTTGACTGGCTCCAACCTGGCAATCGGCGTGAGTATTTGCGCGGACGGCTGGAAAACGGCAGGGCGACGATCTACAAAAACCAGAGTTCTGGCGTACTGCGTAGCGCTGCCTGGGCTGATGGATTGGTAGAAGTCCTGGAAGGCCGCACGCTGGTTCAGGGCGATAGCGTTTTCTTCATTCCGCTGAGTGAAGTTCTGAGCTGATAGTTTCAGCAGCTTGGTCACACAAAACCCGGTTGATTGAACCGGGTTTTGTGTTCAAGGCCACTCAATGCGCCAGAAGCAATGAAATAACCTGCTCGAAACGGCTATTGGCGATCCAGCCAAGGAGGCCGAGGATCACGGCTGTTCCGCAGGCGGAATAGGCAAGCCTGTGCTTGATGGATTTGACGTCATCCAGGACTTCGTCCATGTCCCTGCGTAAGCTCTTGAGGTGTGTTTCCAGCTCGGTGACGCGAGGTTCCATATCAACTTCTCCCGTGGCTTTTGTGCTGTTGCGGTATTCAGCTCGATGGCCTGCAGTTTTATTATCTGTGAGCGGCAAGACCGAAATGGCCGGTGATGCGAGGTTTTGGCATTGCATGGCACGTCCTTGTGATGTCCTGCAACCCAAGGTCTACCAATTCAGATTTGTGGTCAATTGAGCCGATTCCTCACGTTTTGTAAGAAAAATCCTGCCGTGTAGGGATCAAATCCTTCCGACTGGAAATAATTCGTTTTCTTTCGACTTTTAACGGGGGGGCTTCTGGCGTCGACAGCATGTTTATTCGTGCGCGCCTGCCCTGGAAGGGAACAACCTGCGGTTCTCGGTGCGGCCAGCGGCGTTACTCGTGCATCTGCCTGACGATTCGCCGCTGTTACGAGCCAGTCTAGTCGTCAAGGCTGATGATCTGTTCGCGCACGGCAAACAGCACCAGGCCGGCCACATCGTAGATCTGCAGACGCTTCATGATCTGCGAACGGTGGGTTTCTACGGTCTTGACGCTCAGCCCCAGGCCATTTGCGATCTCTCGAGTGGATTTTCCGCGAACGATCAACCGCAAGATTTCCAGCTGACGTGCCGTCAGGTTGTGCGAGTCGGCAGGTTCGGGTGGGTGCTTCTGGTTTCGGGTCAACGCCTGGTTGATCACCGTGTGGGCAATGGCCGGGCTCAGATAGCGCTCGTTGTTGCGCAAGGCCTCCAGCGCGTGCTCGAGCTCGGTCGCCGTGGTGTCCTTGAGCAGGTAGCCATGGGCTCCGGATTCCAGCGCCTGCATGATCAGGGCCGGGTCGGTGTGCATCGAGAGGATCAGGACCTTGCTCTGCGGGCGCACCCGCTTGAGTTGCTGCAAGGCTTCGAGCCCACCGGTCTGGCGCATCGAAATGTCCAGCAGGACAATATCCGGGGACAGGTGCGCGACCATCTCGAGCAACTGCGAGCCGTCACTGGCCTCACCGATGACGGCGTAGCCGGGCAGGTCCATTACCAGGGCGCGCACGCCAGCCCTGATCAGCGAGTGGTCATCCACCAGTAGTAAATTGCAAGTCAATGCATAACCTTATTCGAACTGGCCCGTTCGAGCGCACGGGGCGCCCAGGGAAAAAGAGCTTCGATTTGGGTGCCTTTGCCCGGCTCGCTGGTCACGGTCAGCGTGCCACCCAGTTGATCGATCCGTTCCGACATCCCGGCCATACCGCGTTGTCCTTCACGACCGGGGTCGGTTGCAGGCGCGAAGCCTTGACCATCATCGCTGATCTGCAACTTCAGGCCTTGTGGCAGACGCTGCAGGCATACCAGCAGGTTCTTGGCCTGGGCATGTCGAAGGATGTTGGTGACCGCTTCCTGGGTAATACGGAAAGCGGCCACGGCCATTTCCTCCGGTATGCCGGTCAGGCGTTGCTGGCATTCCAGGCTCCAGTGCAGCGGGGTGTTGGCCAGGCTCTTGAGCAGGTGCGCGCGCAGACTGGCTTCCAGCCCGAGGCTGGTCAACTGCCGGGGATTGAGAATGGCGGATACGTCACGAACTTTGGTCAGGGTTTCTTCCAGCGTGTCGCAGAGGACCGAGCATTGCTCCTGGAGTTCTTCAGGCATCCGGCGTTTGAGCCAGTCACTTTGCAGTTTTGCGGCGGTCAGCAATTGACCGATGTCGTCATGCAGTTCCCGGCTCAGCCGGTGACGCTCGTTTTCCTGAACCTGCAACAGCCGGTCGGCCAGTTCCTGGGGCTGGAATTTGATGGATTTGCGCGAGAGGCAGTACTGCACGGCTGCACTGGTCAGCGCCGCAACGTTGAGCACCAGCAATGACAGGGGCAACGGGATGGACAAGCCATAGGCCAACAGACTGCCGAGCGTCGAGCAGGTGCATAACAACAGCGTGAATGTGCGTGCATTTTCTCGGGAAGGTGGCCACGTGGCGATTGACTTGAGGCTGGCGTGCATAGCGGATGGAGCCAATGGATTTTCGCTGCGGGCAGACCGGTCATGCTGGCTGACAGGCCCCTGTTTTTTAATCTGGAGCGTCGACTTCAACGGGGTGTACTTTTTTGGAGAAATCAGCCCCAAACTGTCCGGCTGCAACCACACTGCCACTAATTGGCGTCAACTAACAGGCGGCATAGTAGCACTTAAGATACCGCTGGTCGCGTCCGTATATATGTCCGAAAAGTCAGGAGTCCAGTCGTTGGACGCTGCTTCCATAAAGAAACAAGTTGGTTGATGTGTTTGTTAAAAGAGGTCGTTTATAGCTATGAAAAAATCAATTGCGACATGTGTGCACTCAAGTTACAGCGCGGTATTGATAACCAAAACACGCCATACGACATGGTTCGGCAAGTTCAGGCCTGTCGCTGCGAATAGGAAACGAGGGTGAGCGGCCTGGAATTGATCGGTGGTTGAAATCGGCTTTGCCCGACCTGAAAGGCAAAGGCTTCAATAAGGGTCACTTGCTCACTGTCGTCGAGACTGAGCTGTCCGGTGGTCTGGTCGATGAGTTCAAGTTGCCAGGCAATCAGGGTCAGGCAGTCTTTCAAGGCACTCAGCGCCTCGTCGTGCAGGCTCATGGTGTTCTGGGCGTGGTTCAGCAGGCCATGAATATGCAGAGAGAATTCAGATACGGCCGCCAACGCCAGGGCATCGGCCTTGTTGGCCAGCTTGAGCAGTGTGCTGAGCATGCAGTCGATGGCGTCCTTGTCATTGCTGATCAGCTGCAGATGACTCAGGCATTCCTCGGTTTTAGCCAGGAGTGTTTGCGCCTCGACGAGGAACTCCGTGAGCCGCTGGGTCCACTCTTTACGGTCGTTCGGCATACTTATCTCCACAACGTCATGTCAAATGAGGGGGATATCGAGTGTGTCGACGAGGGCGCTCGGGACCCCGGCATTGCCGAGTCGTCGGGTGAACGAGCTTCGGCTGGCCCGCAGGCAGGCAGGGGAACACGAGAGGGTGGTTGGCCACTGACTTGCGATCGCACACAAAAGCCTGACTCCGTTCATGCAATGAGAATGGCGTCACATTAATGGCTATTGGATATTGCGAATATCAGGTTGCACCTGATTGTTGATAGGGGAATCCCTTACACAGCGGAACCTATCGCGTGAGTTGTGGTCGTGTGACGCAGAAGTGCGGCAGATGTAATCGCAGCGCCAGTAAAGCATGATGTTAATGTGACATCAATGCTTGGGCGTGGCATTTTAGAGTGGGTCAAGCTTCGGCAAAAACAGCCGATAACATTCTTTAAGTGAATTCATCCGAACAAGACCAGGAGTCATTGATGGCCGGCATTCTCGACACGGTAGACCAACGCACGCAACTGGTGGGTGAGAATCGCCTGGAAATTCTCATGTTCCGGCTCGCCGGACGGCAATTGTTCGCGATCAACGTCTTTAAAGTACAGGAAGTCTTGCAGCTGCCAAAGTTGACGCTGATGCCACAGCGCCATCCTTTTGTGTGCGGCGTGGTCAACCTGCGTGGCCAGACCCTGCCGGTGATCGACCTGTCCCAGGCCATCGGCATGCGCCCGTTGGTGCCGGGGCCTGGCAGCACGATTATCGTCACCGAATACAACCGTTCGGTGCAGGCCTTCCTGGTCGGAGGCGTGGACCGGATCGTCAACATGAACTGGGAAGCCATCCTGCCGCCACCGAGCAGTGCCGGCCGCCAGCACTACCTGACGGCCATCAGCAAAGTCGATGATCAACTGGTGGAAATCATTGACGTCGAAAAGGTCCTGGCCGAAATCGTCCCGTACAACGCCAAAGTCTCCCGCGACAAGCTCGAAGATCCGGTACTGGAACGTGCCCGTGGCCGTGAGGTGCTGCTGGTGGATGACTCGAACGTAGCCCTGGCGCAATTGCGCGATACCCTGGGACAGCTCGGCGTGAAGATGCACATCGCCAGCGACGGGTTGAAGGCCTTGAACATGCTCAAGGCCTGGGCCGATACCGGCGTGGACATGACCGACAAACTGCTGATGGTCTTCACCGATGCGGAAATGCCGGAAATGGATGGCTATCGCCTGACCACCGAAATTCGCAACGATCCACGCCTGCGCGGCTTGTACGTGGTGCTGCACACCTCTTTGTCCGGCAGCTTCAACGATTCGATGGTCAAAAAGGTCGGCTGCGACAATTTCCTCTCCAAATTCCAGCCGGACAAACTCGTCGACGTGGTGCGCCAGCGCCTGATGCTTGACGAAGTACCGGCCTGATCAGGCCACGGGCAGTTTTTTTGGCCTTTGATTCGGTGATCAAGCTCGTATAGGGTGGCGTTTTGCCTACCAGGGAGCTGGCCATGTTGCGTCTGAGCGCGCTGTATCGTTATCCGTTGAAATCCGCCAAAGGCGAGGCCTTGCAAGCAATCGGTCTCGACAAGTTGGGGCTGGACGGCGATCGGCGCTGGATGCTGGTGGATGAAGCCAGCGGTCGCTTCCTGACCCAGCGTGCAGTGGCGCAGATGAGCCAGCTGTCGGCGTTGTGGAATGCCGAGGGTGGCTTGGCTCTCAGTGCCCCAGGCTTTGCGCCGATCGATATCGCCTTGCCCGATAGCGATGCACAACTGCGAGGCGTGACGATCTGGCGCGATACCTTGCGAGTGCCCGATGCAGGCGATGAAGCAGGGGCCTGGGTCAGCCAGTTCATCGGCAAACCGACACGCCTGGTGCAAGTGCCGCTCGATCGGGCGCGGATGACGGAGACTGGCTACGGCAAGGATGACGATCAGGTGGCGTTCGCCGATGGCTATCCGCTGTTGCTGATCGGCCAGGCCTCTCTCGAGGACTTGTCGCAACGGGTCGGGCGTCCGTTGGAGATGCTGCGTTTCCGGCCGAACCTGGTGATCGAAGGCAGTGCAGCGTTCGCCGAGGACGGCTGGAAGCGTATCCGTATCGGCGAGGTCGAGTTCCGAGTGGTCAAGTCCTGTTCACGCTGCATCCTGACCACCATCGACCCGCAGACCGGGGAGCGCAGCGACGACCGCGAACCCTTGGCCACCTTGCAGAAATACCGTGCCCAGGCGGACGGCGCCATGTTCGGCCAGAACCTGGTCAACGACGGCAACGGTCGACTTGAAGTCGGCATGCCGGTGGAGATCCTGGAGTAGAAACTCTCGACTCACCGCCCGCACAACGAAAAATGCCCGTGTCCTGAGACACGGGCATTTTTTTCGCAGTGACTTTTTTCGGTGAAATCCCGCGGGTTTAGCCGCGGTATTCGCACAGGTAGGCAGTGTCGACGGCCACTTTCAGCTGGAACTTGCTGTTGGCCGGCACGTTGAACTGGCTGCCGGCAGCGAAGGTTTCCCAGTCGCTGCTGTCCGGCAGCTTGACGGTCAGTGCACCGCTGACCACGTGCATGATTTCACGCTGGCTGGTGCCGAATTCGTACTCGCCCGGAGCCATGACGCCGATGGTCGCTGGACCTTCTGCGGTGCCAAAGGCTATCGACTTGACGGTGCCGTCGAAGTACTCGTTGACTTTAAACATGGGCGATTCCTCGAAAAGGGCTAAAAAGGGCCGGCCAGTATGCACAAGGCCCTTGGCGTCGTCACCTGTCTAAAGCGGCAGAACCAGCGGCAGCAGGCGTGCGGTATTGCGCGCATCTTCCAGCGCCCGGTGTTGCTGGCCGGTGAACTGCAGGCCGGCCAGTTGCAGAGCGCCGTTGAGTCCTAGCGGGCGTTCCAGGCGTCGGGCCTTGGCAAAGCGCTGTTTGAGGTTCATGTGCGGCACGTTGGCCAGCATGCTGGCGAGTCCCAGCTGCTGCCAATCCTGAAGCAGTTGTTTACGATCGTAATCGCCCCAGCTGGCCCAGCCTTCAAGTCGCACGTGGTGTTGGCCGAGCCAGCGTTCAAACGCGGGCCAGACTTCGCCCAGCGGTTGTGCGGCGTCGATGTTGGCTTGGGTGATGTGCGTCAGCTCGCGGCAAAACGGCGTCAGCAACGGCCGCCGCAAAGGCCGGACGAAACGCTGGAACTGGTCCAGTTCGCGTCCCTTGCGGTCCACCAGGGTGGCGCCGATTTCAATGATTTCCATATCCGTTACGGGCCAACCACCTTCATCGGTGGTGGCCTCCAGATCAATGACCAGCCAGTGAGGCATTGCAGGTTTCCTGGTATCCGCGTCCTGTAGGGTTTGAGCGTAGCCAAACCCGGCGGTTCCGCCTAGCGGCTTATTCGACCTCCAACAGAATCTGCCGGTTTTTTACCTGATCCCCGACTTTGACTTGCAGGCGTTTGAGCACACCGTCGATGCCCGATTTCAACGGGTGCTCCATTTTCATCGCCTCCAGTACTACCAGCAACTGGCCCTTGCTCACCGGGCTGCCTTCATTGACCAGGACGTCGACAATCGCCCCGTCCATCGGTGCCTTGAGGGTGCCGGAGCTGGCACCGGCCTGGCTGGTCACCTGCGCCTGGGTGCGATCCTCAAATTGCAGGCTGCCCGGGCGGGTAAACAGCCAGAGCTGCCCGGCCTCCAGGCGATAAGCGTGGCGCTGGCGGATGCCATCAATCTCAAGGGTGGCCCAGCGTCCATCGTTGTGGATGATCTTCAGTGCGAGGCTGCGCTCGGCGACCTGAATGCGCAATGGCTCGCCCGGGATAGCCTGCAACGCTACCGGCCAATCCTGATCCCCCAGGCCAATGCGATAGTGCAGTGGCACGCTGGCGTTGTTGCGCCAACCGCAAAGCGCGGCCGGATGAGCCTGCGCTGAGGCCTGATAGAAGAGGGCGGTGGCGATGGCCAGGTGATGCGCGCCCGGGGCATGGGACTGCAGGCAGGCATGCTCGGAAAAATGCTGCGCGATGAACCCGGTGCTGAAGTCCCCGCAGGCGAACTGCGGGTGTTCCAGCAGGCTGGCGAGCAAGCGCTGATTGCTTTGCACGCCCAGCAGCACGCTGTCTTGTACCGCCCGCAGCAATTTGCGTCGGGCTTCCTCGCGGGTGGCGCCGTGGGCGATGAACTTGCCGAGCATCGGGTCGTAGAAGGGGCTGATGATCTGGCCTTCGATCAGGCCGTGGTCGATCCGCACGCCGTCCTGCAATCCCGGTTCCCAGGCCACGACGCGCCCGGTTTGCGGCAGAAAACCCTGAGCCGGATCTTCGGCATACAGGCGTACTTCCATGGCGTGCCCGTGGAGTTGCACCTGCTCCTGGCGCAAGGGCAGCGGCTGCCCTTCGGCGATATTCAACTGCCAGGCCACCAGGTCCAGGCCGGTGATCAGTTCGGTCACCGGGTGCTCCACTTGTAGCCGGGTGTTCATCTCCAGGAAGTAAAACTGCCCGCGTGCATCCAGCAAAAACTCCACGGTGCCCGCACCGACGTACTGCACTGCCCGGCCGGCCTTGAGCGCTGCTTCGCCCATGGCCTGCCGCAGCTCAGGCGTCATCACCGGGCAGGGTGCTTCCTCGATGACTTTCTGATGCCGGCGCTGCACCGAACAGTCGCGCTCGCCGAGGTAAATCAGGTTGCCATGGCGGTCACCGAACAGCTGGACCTCGACGTGACGGGGTTCGACCAATGCCTGTTCGAGAATCAGTTCGCCGCTGCCAAAACCGTTCAGGGCTTCGGAGCGCGCGGTGCGAATCTGTTCCAGCAAGTCGCTGGCGTTGTGCACCAGGCGCATGCCGCGTCCACCGCCGCCCGCACTGGCCTTGATCATCAACGGATAGCCGATGCGTCCGGCTTCGCGGCTCAGGGTCGCGTCGTCCTGCCCGTCGCCTTGATAACCGTCGATGCAAGGCACACCGGCTTCGAGCATGGCGAGCTTCGACAGGCGCTTGCTGCCCATCAGTTCGATGGCCTCGGGGCTGGGGCCGATGAAGGTGATGCCGGCGTCCTGGCAGGCGAGGGCAAACCCGGCGTTTTCCGAGAGGAAGCCGTAGCCCGGATGGATCGCATCCGCGCCCGTGCGCCGGGCCGCGTCGAGGATGGTCTGGACGTTCAGGTAAGACTGGTGCACGGGGGCCGGACCGATGTTGACCGCCTCGTCAGCCATCTGCACGTGCAGGGCATCGGCGTCGGTATCGCTGAACACGGCGACCGTGCGATAGCCCAGTGCCTGGGCCGTGCGCTGGATGCGGCAGGCGATTTCACCGCGGTTGGCGATGAGGATTTTTTTGAGTCCGGGCATGGGGGCGTCTCTCAAGTTGTGCGGTGTCTGTTCGGGCCTCTTCGCTGGCAGGCCAGCTCCTACAGGGATTGTGTGTGCATAAATCCACTGTAGGAGCTGGCTTGCCAGCGAAGCTTTTAAGAGGCCCACCCCGGCTTGCGTTTTTGCACGAAGGCCATCGTTCCCTCGACGCCTTCTGCCCCGGTCACCGCTTCGCTGAACCATTCGGCAGCTTGATCCAGCAGGGCATCGGTCGGTTGTCCGGCACTCGCCAGCAAGAGTTTCTTGGTCATCGCATTCGCCTCGGGCGCACAACACAACACATGGGCCAACACCTCATCGAGACGCTCGGCCAGGGCCTGCGGATCATGCTCGACAAAATGCACCAGCCCCATGCGGCGCGCCTGGTGGCCATCAAAGCGGGCCGCGGTCAGGGCCAGTCTTCGGGCCTGGGTCAAACCGATGCGCTGCACCACGAATGGCGCGATCTGCGCCGGCAGCAGGCCGAGGCTGGTTTCCGGCAGGCCGAATTGCGCCTGGTGATCGGCCAGGGCGATATCGCTGACACAGGCCAGGCCGAAACCACCGCCAAGCACCGCGCCTTGCAACACCGTGATCACCACTTGTGGCGCGTGTTGCACCTCTTGCAGCAGCGCACCGAACACCCGGTTCAAATCACAGTGAGCGCTGGAACCCTGAGCACGGGCACTGGCCATGTCCTTGAGATCGCCGCCGGCGCAGAAGTGGCCTCCGGCACCGCCGATCACCAGCGCGCGAACCCCCCGGTCATCGCGCACGGCTGCCAGCACCGAACGCAACTCGGTGACCATCTGCAAGCTCATCGCATTGCGGCTGTCCGGGCGATTGAGGGTGATGTGCAATACGCCGCTGTGCAGTTCCAGCAGCAAGGTCTGGCAAACCGGCAGGCTGCTCATCTCTTTTTCCCCGGCAGGATGCCCATCAGTTTGCAGATGATCCCCAGCATGATTTCGTCGGCGCCGCCGCCAATCGATACCAGCCTCACGTCACGGTAGGCGCGGGCCACCGGGTTGTCCCACATGAAGCCCATGCCGCCCCAATATTGCAGGCAACTGTCGCTGACTTCGCGACCCAGCCGCCCGGCCTTGAGCTTGGCCATGGAGGCCAGGCGCGTAACGTCCTGGCCTTTGACGTATTGCTCGGTGGCCTGATAGACCAGCGCCCGCAGGCATTCGATTTCGGTTTGCAGTTCAGCCAGGCGGAAGTGGATCACCTGATTGTCGATCAGCGCGTTACCGAAGGTTTTGCGCTCCTTGCAGTATTCGATGGTGCTGTCGACGCAATACTCCAGGCCCTTGATCATGTTGGCCGCGCCGAACAGGCGTTCCTCCTGGAACTGCAACATCTGCATCATGAACCCCGCGCCTTCATGGCCGATGCGGTTGCGTTGCGGTACGCGCACGTTGTCGAAAAACACCTGGGCGGTTTCCGAGCTGCGCATGCCGAGCTTGTCCAGGTGTGAGCTCAAGCTGATGCCCTGCGTGTTCATCGGCACCATGATCAGCGACTTGTTGATGTGCGGTTTGTCGTCCGAGGTGTTGACCAGCAGGCAGATGAAGTCGGCGCTCGGCGAGTTGGTGATCCACATCTTGCTTCCGTTGATCACATAATCATCGCCGTCCTTGCGCGCTGTGGTTTTCAAGCCGGCAACGTCAGAGCCGGCGCCGACTTCGGAGACACCGATGCAGCCGACCTGCTCGCCGCTGATGGCCGGGCGCAGGAATTCGTCGCGCAACTCATCGGAGCCGAACCGTGCCAGCGCAGGCGTACACATATCGGTCTGTACGCCGATGGACATCGGTATGCCGCCGCAGTGAATGGTGCCGAACTCTTCGGCCGCGACGATCGAATAGCTGTAGTCGAGGCCCATGCCGCCGAATTTTTCCGGCTTGGAAATCCCCAGGAGGCCGAGGTCGCCAGCCTTGCGGAAGATATCGTGGATGGGGAAGCGCCCGGCCTTTTCCCATTCCTCGACGTGCGGGTTGATCTCGTGCTCGACGAATTGGCGCACGGTGCGGCGCAGTGCTTCGTGTTCCTGGGTGAAGATCATTTTTATTGTTCTCCTCTGATCGCCCTTAGAAGCGGGCTACACCAAAACTGTTGGCTTGCAGTGGCCGCACTTCGGCCTCATGACAGATATCCAGCAAGTAACCGAGCAAGGTCCGGGTATCGCGCGGGTCGATCAAACCGTCGTCCCACAGGTTGGCGCTGCCATAGAGCGCCGTGGACTGGCTGTCGAGTTTCTGCGCGGTGACCTGTTCGAGCATGTCGAGGATTTTCGGGTCGGGCACCAGGCCGTCCTTGGCCTGTTTGGCCTCGGTGACGATGCGCAGCACTTTGCCCGCTTGCGCACCGCCCATCACGGCGGTGCGGCTGTTGGGCCAGGCGAAGATGAAACACGGGTCGAGGCCGCGTCCGCACATCGCATAGTTGCCGGCGCCGTAGGAACCGCCGACGACGATGCTCAGCTTCGGCACCCGGGCGTTGGCCACCGCCTGGATCATCTTCGCGCCGTGTTTGATCACGCCTTGTTGTTCCGACTCGGTGCCGACCATGAACCCGGTGGTGTTGTGGAAAAACAGCAGCGGCGTGCGGCTCTGGTCGCACAGCTGGATGAACTGCGCGGCCTTGCTTGCACCTTTTGGCGTGATCGGGCCGTTGTTGCCGATGAAACCACAGGCGCGCCCCTGAATTTTCAGGTGACCGCAGACGGTCTGCTGATCGAACTCGCCCTTGAATTCAAGAAAGTTCGAAGCGTCGGCAATCCGGGCGATGATCTCGCGTACGTCGTAGGGTTTTTTCGGGTCATCCGGGATCAGGCCCAGCAGTTCGTCGATGGGGTAAAGCGGTTCTTCCCAATGCCGTTCGGGCTGGCGGGGCAACTGCTCGTTCCACGGCAGCAGGCTGACAATCTCGCGTACCTGACGCACACCGTCGGCGTCGTTTTCAGCCAGGTATTCGGCGGTGCCGGCGGTTTGTGCGTGCATCTCGGCGCCGCCCAGTTCTTCATCGGTCGCGACTTCGCCGGTGGCGGCCTTGAGCAATGGCGGGCCGGCGAGAAACAGCTTGGCCTTGCCGCGCACCACCACCACGTAATCCGACAGCCCCGGCTGATAGGCACCGCCCGCCGTGGCCGAGCCGTGCACCACAGTGACCTGCGGCAACCCCATGGCCGACATCCGCGCCTGATTGGCAAAGCTGCGCGCACCTTCGACGAAAATCTCCGCCGCGTAATTGAGGTTGGCACCGCCGCTTTCGGCGAGGGTGATCACCGGCAGTTTGTTTTCCATGGCGATCTGTTGCAGGCGCAGGGATTTTTTCAAACCGCTGGGGGAAATGGTCCCGCCCTTGATTGCGCTGTTGTTCGCCACCACCAGCACGCGCACGCCGGACACGTAGCCGATGCCGGCGATCAAGCCGCCACCGGCGCAGCTGCCATCCTTGTCGTCGTGCAGCTTGTAGCCGGCCAGGCTCGCCAGTTCGAGAAACGGCGCGCCGGGGTCCAGCAGCAGATTGAGGCGTTCCCGGGGCAGCAATTGGCCGCGTTTTTCGAACTTCGGCTTGGCTTCGGCAGCCTTGTTCAGCAGGTTCTGTTCGAGCACGCGAACCTGCTCGATGGCGCTCAGCATCGCTTCACGGTTCTGGGCGAACGGCTCGCTGTGGGGATCGAGTAACGACTGAATCACCGGCATGGGTTATTCCTTGTCCTTCAATACGTCTGGTATGTAGGCACGGTGGAAACCGTTGTACGACTCGCTGTTGGTCGCCTTATGAATCGGCCAGGCGCGCCCGCCGAGGCTGGCGGCGCCGTCGATGCGCAAGGTGCTGCCGCTGACGAACGCCGCTGCCGGGCTGAGCAGGAAAACAATCGCCGCGCTGACTTCCGATTCGGTGCCGATGCGCTTGAGCGGCACGTGTTCGCGCAACGTCGGAATCGCAGCCTTGAAGGCGCCTTCGTAGGTGTCCATGCCACTGGAGGCAATCCAGCCCGGCGCCACGGCGTTGACCCGCACCCCGGCATGCCCCCATTCGTACGCGGCGGTCTTGGTCAGATTGTCCATGCCCGAACGTGCCGCGCCGGAGTGGCCCATACCGGGCATGCCGCCCCACATGTCGGCGAGCATGTTGACGATGGCGCCGCCGTGCTTGCTCATGGACTGGTTGAACACTTCCCGGGCCATCAGGAAACCGCCCACCAGATTGGTGCGCATCACGGTTTCGAAACCCTTCTGATTGATCGAGGCCAGGGGCGACGGGTACTGCCCGCCCGCATTATTGACCAGGCCATGAATGGGGCCATGCTTGCGAATCAATTCGCTGACCAGGTGCTGCACCGGTTCTTCCTCGCGGATGTCGCAAACCGCCCAATCGGCCTTGCCGCCGTCTTCGACAATCTCTGCCGCAACGGTTTTCAGCTTGTCGGCCTTGCGCCCGACCAGCAGCACATGGGCGCCGAGGGCCGCCAGTTCGTGGGCGGTGCAGCGGCCGATGCCACTGCCACCACCGGTGACGATGATGTTTTGGCCGGCAAACAAATCGGCTTTGAAAATCGAATCGTAGGCCATGGCGGCAATCCTCTAGTTGAACTGGTCGGCGATGCGCTGCGGCACCGGAATCTGGATTTCCAGCAGTTGCTGGGCGAAGGCTTTGCCTTGCGGATCGATGCGCAAGCTGGCGACACCACCGCCGCCGAGGGCGTTTTCCAGCAGGAAATTCAGGCTGTGACTGGCGGGCAAGTACCAGCGTTCGACTCGCCCGTGGATGGGATCGAGGACGTGGCCCATCCAGTCGACGATCACTTCCGGGGTCAAGGCTTCGGCGATCCATGGCAGGAACTCGGGCTCGCGGGCCATGACGCCGATGTTGCTGTGGTTGCCCTTGTCGCCAGAGCGAGCGACCGCCAGTTTGACCAGGGCCACGCTGGCGTCGGCCAGGCCCGTCGGTTTCGGTGGCGCGAGCGGGGCTGGCAGGTCCAGCGGGTCGAGCACATCGAGGGCGGGCAGGGCACACCGGTGGCGCTGGCCCATGCAATCAATGTCCAGCGTGCAGGCGGTTTTGTCGATCAGGAACGAGAACAGCCGGATCAGCGGATACACCGTCGGCCGGCCACCGACAATGCCTGTCAGCCCCGGCGCCATGCCGGTGGCGGCCTGGGCGATTTCCCGGGAGAACACGATCAATGCCTGCTTGTCCGGATGGCGCACCGCGAGTTTGATCACCACTTCGCGGCTGTCCTGACGCTGGCCGTGGGGGCCGTAGGTGGCCTCGCTGCCCAGCAACTCGATATTCACGTCGCTGTAGGTTGCCCAGCCGCGCTGGCGGAACATTTCCGAGGTCTTGTTGATGATCGCCGCGCTGACTCGCCGCGCCTTGTCGACGGCGTCGATGCCGGCAATCAGGCAACTGGCAGTGCAGCGAAAACCATCGGGGTAGGTGGCGCTGACCTTGTATTGAGCGGTCGGCGGCAGGCCTTTGGCGCCGTGCACCTGCACCGCGTTCCTGCCTTGTTGCAGCAGTTTGACCTGAGTGAAATCGCACACCACGTCGGGCAGCAGATACGCGCGGGGATCACCGATTTCGTACAGCATCTGTTCGCCCACCGTCAGTGGTGTGACCAGCCCGCCGGTCCCTTCGGGTTTGCTGACGATGAACTGGCTGTCGGCGCTGACTTCGACGATGGGAAAGCCGATGTGTTCGTAGTCGGGGACGTCGCGCCAATCCGTGAAGTTGCCGCCCGTGCACTGGGCACCGCATTCGATGATGTGCCCGGCCAATGCTGCCTGGGCGAGCTTGTCGTAGTCGTGCCACGACCAGCCGAACTCATGCACCAGCGCGGCGCTGACCACCGCACTGTCGACCACGCGCCCGGTGATCACGATGTCCGCCCCCAGACGCAGGGCTTCGACGATGCCGGGTGCACCGAGGTAGGCATTGGTCGAGACACACATCGATGGCAAAGGTGCGCCGCTGAACATTTCATGAATGCCCAGGTTGCCTAGCTGTTTGAATTGCGGCTGCAGATCGTCACCCAGCAGCACGGCAATCTTCAGGGCCACCCCGGCCTTGTCGCAGGCTGCTTGCAGGGCGGCGGCGCAGGCTTGGGGATTGACCCCGCCGGCATTGCTGATGACCCGGATGTTGTGCGCCGCGAGTTGCGGCAGCAAGGGCACGAGGACTTCGATGAAGTCGCCCGCATAGCCGGCCTGGGGATCTTTCATCCGCGCGCCGGCCATGATCGACAGAGTGATCTCGGCCAGGTAGTCGAAGACCAGATAGTCCAGATGCCCGTATTCCACGAGTTGCGCGGCAGCGGTCGAGGTATCGCCCCAGAAGGCGCTGGCACAACCGATGCGAATTGTTTTAGGCGCAGTCCATTCCATAGCCACCTCCAACCGAAGTGCGTCGACATTACCAAGCAAGCGCTTGGTTTGTAAATGACTTGATTATCTTCTGCCCAAGCGCTTGCTTGGTTGCATCCATGCGCTTAAATTGCCCGCGCAACTCCGGTGTTTTCGGGGGATCGGCGTTATTGATTGATCGACTGTAGGAGAGAATGGGTGGACGAGCAAAAAGCCCTGAGGGTCATGCGTGAGTTGGTCGACGACGGCCAATTGACCGACCCGGACAGCGCCCGTGGCAAGCTGCTGCAAGTGGCGGCCCACCTGTTCCGCAATAAAGGCTATGAACGCACGACCGTGCGCGATCTGGCTGGCGCCGTGGGTATTCAGTCCGGGAGTATTTTCCATCACTTCAAAAGCAAGGACGAAATCCTGCGCGCCGTGATGGAGGAAACCATACGCTACAACACCGCGTTGATGCGTGCGGCCATCGCCGAGGCCGGCAATGTGCGCGAGCGGGTGCTGGCCTTGATCCGGTGTGAATTGCAGTCGATCATGGGCGGCAGCGGCGAGGCCATGGCCGTGCTGGTCTACGAATGGCGCTCGCTGTCCGAAGACGGCCAGGCCAAGGTCCTGGCGCTGCGGGATATCTACGAAGACATCTGGATGCAAGTACTGGGCGAAGCCAAGACCGCCGGTTTTATCCGCGGCGATGTGTTTATCACCCGACGGTTCCTGACCGGCGCATTGTCCTGGACCACCACCTGGTTTCGCGCCGACGGCAACATGAGCCTCGATCAGTTGGCTGATGAAGCGTTGATTCTGGTGCTGGAAGACCGGCAATAAAGTTGTAATGGCCAGCATTAAACTGGCTAACTGGACAAAACCGCCTAGCTTGAATGCATTGATGCTGTTTTATTGGGGAGTGGGGTTGTTTTGATGGATTCGCCGATTCGGACAGCCTCGCAGCTTTTGCTGGCGATGCTTGCAGCGTCAACGGTGATGCCGTCCCAGGCTGCGCAGCTGGTGCGCATTGGTGCCGCGCACTTTCCGCCCTATACCGTGCGCCCGGAATCCGGGGCCGATACCGGGTTGCTGCCGCAACTGGTCGAGGCTCTGAATGCGTCGCAAAGTGACTACCAGTTTGTCCTGGTGCCCACGTCCATTGCCCGGCGCTTCGGTGACTTCAAACAGGGTCGGGTCGACATGGCTATCTTCGAAAATCCGGCCTGGGGGTGGCAAGACATTCCCCATACTGCCGTCGACATGGGGCTGGAAGACGCCGAGATTTTTGTCGCGCAACGCCTGCCCGATCGACAGCAAAGCTATTTTGCCGACCTGAACGGCAAGCGCCTGGCTCTGTTCAGCGGCTATCACTACGAGTTCGCCAACTTCAATGCCGAACCTCAGTACCTCGCGCAAAACTACAACGCCACGCTGACCTATTCCCACGACAGCAATCTGCTGATGGTGTTACGCGACCGGGCCGACATTGCCCTGGTCACGCGCTCTTATCTGTTCGACTACTTGTTACGCAATAAAAAAGTCGCTGACGAGTTGCTGGTGTCCCAGCGCGTTGACCAGATCTATCATCACTACGCCATTCTCCGTCCGACCGCGCCCATCACTGGTGAGGCCTTCGGCAAGTTGTTGCAAGGCTTGCGGGACAACGGCCAGATGCTGAGGATTTTCGATCCGTACAAGATTGCGTTGGTGCCGATCCCGCACAACGAACCGGCGCCACAAGTCGCCAATTGACGGTCTTTTCCTAAATTTCCTGCCATGGCTCACGTCACTTTATTGAACTGTCGACGACTATCGTGAGCCCGACCCATGTCCAACCTGAATGACCTGACTGCCCTGTGTCTGCCGACAGGCAGTCGTCTTGCCGCTGATGAAACGCAAAGCCGTCTGAGCCTCAGGCTGGAGGGGCAGCCGATGCTCACCCTGCGGCTGATTCGTGACCCTGAGTTGCTGGAGAACCCTGAGTTTGTCACCCAAGCGCTGCTGGAATTTTTAGCTGAGCGCAATCCGGCGTAGGGTTTGCGAAAAAGATCGTCCGAAGGCTCGGTCCGCGCTCGGGCGATCTTTTGATCTTGCTTACTTCGGCCCGAGAATCTTTGCCAGTTTGTCCGGCGACGGCGCGCCTTGCTGCTGTTGCAGATTACCCTTGTCGTCCATGTAGAAAATCGCCGGCGTCGCCTGCAACTCCAGCTCTTCCATCAATTGCATGTTGGCCGCGAATTTTGCCTGGATCGCCGGCGGCACTTCCTTCAAGGCCTTGAGCGAGCTGCCCTTGCCAGCGGCTTCGTGATCCTGCAGGGCTTTTTCCGGGTCTTTGGCCGCGAGCAGTGCGGCGGATTTCCCCGGGCTGTCCTCGCGGATGATGCCCACCATGATGTGGCGCAACTGCACCTTGCCAGCCTTGACCCACGGCCGGGCCTGTTCCCAGAACATGTTGCAGTACGGGCAGTTCGGGTCACTGAACAGGTACACCACGCGCGGCGCATCCTTCTTGCCGTCGCCGATCCAGTTGCTGGTTTCGAACTTGGCCCAGACTTCCTTGGCCATCGGGGCATACACCAGTTTCTGCAAGGGTGCGCTGCTCAGGTCATTGCCCTCGGCGTCATACAGGTTGCCCAGCAACACGTGTTTGCCGTCCGGGGTCAGGTACAGCGCCATGCCGCGGCTCTGGTATTGCGCGGCATAACCGCGCAAGCCGTCGGGGGCGTCGAACTGGCCGACGATTTTCGCGCCCTTGGCCTCGATTTTCTTGATGGCATCGGGCAACTCTTCGGCCTGCACCGATGGCAGGTGCAACAGGGCAGCACCGAGGCTCAGGGTCAGCAGGTGGCGGAGGCGGGGCATGGCAATTTCCTTGAAGAGGTGGCGGGTACGGTGTCGAAGTTTTCCAGCGCGCGGGCCAGGCTGGCTTCCGACAACTCGCCCAGATGGCTGCCCAGCAGGCGACCTTCGGAGCCGTAGAACAGCGTAGTCGGCAATGCCATGGAGCCGACGGCCTGGCTCAGGCGCCCGCCACCGTCGAACAGCACGTTGGACAGGCTCAGGCCCTGGGTTTCCAGAAAGGTCGCGACGCTTTGCATGCTTTCCGCCTGATTGACGAACAGGAAGGTCAGGTCTGGCCGGTGTTGCTGGGCGTTTTCCAGTACCGGCATTTCCCGGCGGCACGGCGGGCACCAGGTGGCCCAGAGATTGATCACCAACGGGCCGCCCTTGTAGTCGGCCAGTTGCACGGTTTCGCCGGCGGCGTTGCGCAGGGCGATTTCCGGCAGGCGTGTGCCTTGTTCATAAATCGACAGGGAGAATGTCGCCAACAGCCAGAACGCCAGGCCGCTGGTCACGCCAAAGCCCAATGGGCGGCGCAAACCCGGGCGACGCCAGCCGCGATACAGCGTGGCAAGCAAAACCACAGTCACTCCCGGCCAGGCGAGGAAACCGCCATCGCGCAGGTCGATGATCTGCCACGGATCGTTGCGATAGTGGGCCCAATAGACTGCCACGAAGCTGACCCGGGCCGCCAGCATGCCCAGTAGAAACAGGCTGAACAGTACCGACTCGGGGTTGTCACCGCCACGCTTGGCCACCCGCCAGCCGACAAACGTGGCCAGCGCCAGCGCACTGATCAGCAGCAGATGATTAAGCGCAATGGCAAAGGTGCCGAGGGTGAAGGTCAGCATTAACGGGCGTCTCGGGTGTTGGTCCAGCGTTGCAGGAAAGTATCGGCATCGACCTCGCCAGTGATGCGCTGGCTGCGACGCTCTTCACCGTCAGCGCCAATCCACAGCAGGCTGGGTGGCCCTGGCACTTTGTAACGGCCGAGCAGTTCGCGGCTGGCGGCATTGTCGGCGGTGACGTCCAGTCGGAGCAAGCGCACGTCGCTCAGGGCTTCCATGACATTGGCTTTGCCGAACACCTGTTTTTCCATGACCTTGCACGACACGCACCAGTCGGCATAGTAGTCCAGCAGCACCCACTGGCCCTGAGCCTGCGCGGCGTCGAGTTCCCGTTGCAGTGCCTGCGGATCCTTGATGGTGGTGAAGGCATCGTGGCCAACCGGCACCGCGGCCACCGCCTGGTTCGAGGAGCGGAAGACTTGCAACGGCTTGAACGGATCGTCACTGCCACCGGCCGCACCGATCACCAGCATGCCACCCCACAAACCGAGCAACAACGAACTGGCACCAAACAGGTGCGCGATGCGACCGAAACCTTCCGACTGTTTCCAGGCGCTGTAGGCCGCGATCAACAGCAGCGCACCGCACAAGCCGACCCACAGGGACTCGTCCAGCACCGGGCGCAGCATCAGCAACGCGGTGGCGAGGAACAGAAAGCCGAAAATGCCTTTGACCAGGTTCATCCAGGCGCCGGGTTTGGGCATGAAGCGATTACCGACGGTCACCAGCAACAGCAGCGGCACGCCGATACCGATGCCCATGGCGAACAGAATCAATCCGCCATGCAACGCGTTACCGCTTTGCGCGATGTAGAGCAGGGCACCGGCCAGCGGTGCGGTCATGCACGGGCCGACCAGCAGGCCGGACAGCGCCCCCAGCACCCCGGCGCCGATCAGATTGCCGCCACGTTGATTGCGCGAAACGTTTTCCAGGCGATCGCGTACGGCCACCGGCAGTTGCAGTTCGAAGTAGCCGAACATCGGCAGCGCCAGCAGTACGAAAATCGCCGCGAAACTGCCCAGCAGCCAGGGGTTCTGCAACCAGGCTTGCAGGTTCGCCCCGAGGGAGGCGGCCAGGACACCCATCGCCGCATACACCAGGGCCATGCTGACCACGTAACTGCTGGCCAGGGCGAATCCGCGTTTGGGCGTGGCGCCGCTGCCGACGATCAACCCGGCCAGAATCGGCAGCATCGGCAATGAACAAGGCGTGAAGGCCAGCAACAGACCCAGGCCGAAGAACAGCAAAAGGCTCCAGCCCAGCGCCCGTTGTTGCAGGCTGCTGGCCAGCGCCTGGTCCGGTGCCTCATTGGCCGCACTCTGCGCATTGGCATTGCCCAGGTCCACGACTCTGGTTTGCGGCGGATAACATAAACCGGCATCGGCGCAGCCCTGGTAAATGACCTTGACCTGACCGCTCGAGCCAGCCGGAATCTTCAGTTCCAGGCCCTGACGGTAGACTTGCTGTTCACCGAAAAACTCGTCGCTGTGGGCTTCACCTTCCGGCAACGCGGGATGCTGCCCGACAGGCAATCCGTCGAACTTCAAGCGTTTCTGGTACAGGTAATAGCCGTCGGTGATCTGCCAATAGAGCTGGGTTTCACCGGATTCCAGACGTTCGGAGGTAAACGTGAATGCTTTATCAACCGGGAGAAATTCAGGTTTGGTGTCGAACGGATTGGTTCCCGCCTGGGCCAGGCCCGCGATCAAGAGGGTAAAAAGTAAAAACAGACGATGCATGGATAAGCCTTTGCCCTGTGCTAATGAGGTGCACAGTGGCGGGTGGCGATTAACCGATGATTAACCGCCCCGGCCTTGTGGCGGTGGCGCTTGCGGCATAATGTCGACTTAATCGGTCAACGGCTTAATAGGCTTTATTTCTACGAGGCTCCCCATGCACGTACTGGTTTGCGAAGACGATGAACTGATCGCCAGCGGTATCGTCGCCGGTCTGACCGCCCAGGGTCTGACCGTGGAGCACGTCGCCACGGCGTCCGCCGCCCGGGCGATGCTCAAGGTGGCGGAGTTCGATGTCATGGTGCTCGATCTCGGGTTGCCGGACGAAGATGGCCTCAAGCTTCTGCAGCAGTTGCGCCATCAAGGCCTGGAGTTGCCGGTTTTGATCCTCACCGCCCGGGACTCGGTCACCGACCGCGTCGATGGCCTGCAAGCCGGCGCGGACGACTATCTGCTCAAGCCGTTCGACTTGCGTGAACTCGCTGCACGCTTGCACACGCTGTTGCGGCGGGTGGCGGGGCGCAGCGTCAACCTGATCGAACACGGAGCCCTGACCTACGACCCGAGCAGCCGCGAAACCACGCTCGCGGGACAGCCGGTGGACCTGTCGCGCCGCGAACAGTCGCTGCTGCAAGCCTTGTTGCACAACCGTGGGCGGGTGCTGTCCACCGAGCAACTCAAGGACAGCGTCTATGGCTTCAACGACGAACTGGAAAGCAACGCCCTCAACGTCCATATCCATCACCTGCGGCGTAAACTCGGCAACGGCATTGTCGAGACCGTGCGCGGCCTGGGCTATCGCCTGGGGCCGGCTGATGGCGGAGAAGAATCAAAGTGATGAGTCTGCGTTTGCGCCTGAGCCTGACGCTCGGCGCCGCATTTGCCTTGATCTGGGCCCTGGCCGCGGCCTGGATGCTCAGTGATCTGCGCAATCAAATGATGTTTTCCCTCGACCAGCGCCTGGTGGCGTCGGCACGCATGGTCGCCGGCCTGATGGAGCAACTGCCGCCTGTGCCGAGCAAGGGTGAGGGCACCCATTTCAGCGCCGAACAACTGAACATTCCGGGTGGCATGGCGTGCCAGGTCAGCTCATTGCGCGGTGAAATCCTCGCCCGTAGTCACACCGATCCGCAGCAGGCCCTGGAGGCCGAGAAACTCGGTTTTCACGATCAGATGATCGACGGCGCGCCATGGCGCAGCTTCACCTTGGCCCGGGGCGATCTGCGCATCACCACCGCCGACCGGCAGATCGAGCGCGAGGCGTTGAACATGTCGATCCTGCTGGCCGCTTCGGTGCCGGTGGGCGTGGCGCTACTCGGTTGCCTGTGTTTGCTCTGGCTGGGCATCGGCCAGGGGCTGGCGCCGCTCAACCGCATGCGCGACGCCTTGATGCGCCGCAGTGCCGACTCCCTCGAACCCTTGCAGATCCAGCCGCTGCCCAGCGAGCTGCAACCCTTGCTGGAAACCCAGAACCAGTTGCTCCAGCGCATCGGCAAGACCATCGAGCGCGAACGTCGCCTGACCGGAGACGCGGCCCATGAACTGCGCAGCCCGCTGACCGCGATCAAGACTCACCTGCAAGTGGCGCGGATGACTGACGGCAGCGCCCGGGATCAGTCCCTGGCCCGGGCCGAAGAGGGTGCCGACCGCATGCACCGGACCCTCGAACAATTGCTGTTGCTGGCGCGCGTCGAGGGCAGTCTGTCGTTTGACGACGGTGTGCAATGCAACGCCGAGCAAGTGGCGAAACTGGCGATCCAGGACGCAGCGAGTGGCGATCGCCAGCGCATCAGGTTTCAGGCGCCGGGCAAGGTTTCCGCCGCGCCGGTACAAATGCCCGCCGTGCTGTCGATTGCCGCGCTGCGCAACCTGCTCGACAACGCACTGCGCCATACCCCCGCCGACAAAGCGGTGGAGTTGAGCCTGGAAACCACCGGCAATCGTGTGCAGTTCTTGGTGCGCGACCATGGGCCGGGGATTGCCGAAGAAGACCTGCAACACCTGACCCAGCGTTTCTGGCGCAACGGCCAGAGCACCGGTTGTGGTCTGGGGCTGGCGATTGTCCAGGCCATCGTCCAGCGTTGCGGTTGCACGTTGCATTTCGATAGCCGGCCGGACGGCTTGCGGGTTGAGCTGACGATGCCGCTGCAATCTATCTGAAAAACACCACAAACCACTGTAGGAGCGGGCTCGCCCGCGATGAGGCCGTCACATTCAACATCATTGTTGACTGTTACACCGCCTTCGCTCCTACAGGGTATTGCGGTGACCGCCAAGAAAGCGGATTGAAAGTCTAAATCCTCTCGACGCCGATACGTTTCCAGAACAGGAAAACCTGCAAGTGCGCCCCGTGACCGGAACGCGCACCTGCCCGGTGTGCAGTTCTGGTCACTATCCACAGCGTATTGAGGGGTCGAGAGATGTCAGTCGCTACCAGCCTTATCGAAGAGCAGTCGGCGACGCCCGCCGAGATGCTTTATCAATTCAACGAATCTGGGCAAATGGCGCAAAACCTTCCTCGGCGAGAGCCTCGGGAGTCGGCGACGTTTGCTGTTCCTGGCGCAGCAGGTGGATCTCGTCCAGCGTCACCCGCAAATCGGCGTAGATACCTTGTTCGGATGCACTGAGGTCACGGCGCGCATTCAGTTGATGGCTGCCGACGTTGCTCACCTCATGGGGTTCACCACGCCAGAGCACCACCGAGCCGGCCACCGCCAAAATCATCAGGCACAGCAGCAGAACGTAGAGGGTTTCGTGACCGGCCCCGGCCGGGCGCACGACTTGGGTCGTTGGAGTGCTCATGGTGCCTCGATGTCCGCTTGGTCGATTTCCACGACGTGACCGGGGCCGGCGTCAAACAGCACATAGAACTCGGCGCCGGGCTTCTTGAAGGTCAGGGTCGAATCAGGCCCGAGCTTGCCCGGCACCAGAATGGTTTCGTCATAGCCGATCACATCGAGAGTCACGCCCGGAGCGCCGCTGCCGTCGGAAAAACCGCCGGTGCACTTGATCTGCTCCGCGTCGATGGCCTTGCATTCGCACATCGGGTTGTGGGCCAGGGCGCTGGCGCTGAAACCGGCGCAGAGCAACAGCAACAGGGCGTTGAGCGAGCGAAGAGGGTTGATCATGGTTTGCCTCCTTGTTTGTTCAACCAGGCGATGGTGGCGGGGGAGGCCTGGCTCAAAGGAATGGATGCCTGATGCATGGCGCCGTCCCAGCCTTCCATGGTGATCCACAGTTCGGCGTCGGCCGTGGTCTTTTCCGGGACGGGCAGTGAGGCGCCCATGCGGTACGGGGCGCCGAAGAAAATCACCCCGGCGGCGCGCAGGCTGCGGGGCTTGCCGATGCGCAGGTAAGTGGCCTTGACCTGGCCGATACAGACCTCGCACAGCGCGACGTTGAAACCCTTCATGTAGCCGGCGGGGCCTTCGAGCATCGGGGCTGAATTGCGCAATTCCGCCAGGCGCAGGCTCCAGGGACCGACCCGGACTTCGCCGACTTCCCGTTCGCCAAGGCCACTGTCGCCGCGCATCAATGCCTCGTCGGCGAAGTACTTGGGCATGAAACCGAGTGGAATCAGCAGCAACAGGACGTTCAGGTGAAAGCGCCATTTGTGCCAGAACACACTCAGGCGCGAGGGTTGCGGGGCTGCAATGTCTTTGCTCACAGGTTGGCCTCCGACACTTCGTTGTTCGTGGTCGGTTGCGCCGCGGTGTCGCGCTGTTTCTTGTTGCTGCGTTTGAAGGCATTGGCCGTGGCCAGCGCCGTGCGCTTGGTCCAGATCAGCAGGCCGCTGAGCACCATCATGCTCAGCAGCAGGCCGAAGAATGCCCAGATCAGCTTGATCCACAGTCCGCCGAAATCGCCGGTGTGCAGCGGGCGCATGGACTCGGTGACGAACTCCAGGGCCGAACGGTCCGAGATCGGGCGTGAGGCGGCGATTTCGCCGTTGTACGGGTTGATCGTGACGGTCTGGAACATCAACGGATACCAACCACGTCCGCCGACATCCAAGTGGCTGTAGGCATTGCCCGGCAGGCTGACGAAACTGGCCTCCAGCCCGGAGATTTCCTGGGTGGCGATTTCAATCGCGCGATCAAGGTCGATACGCGACGGGGGCGAGCCATCGGCTGACAGCGGCACCGCTTCGCGGGACATCGCCGGGATGATTTTTTCCGTGGAAATGGAAATCTGGTTATCGGACAGCAATGCCTGGATCAGGAACCAGGTGCCGGTGACGGAAATCACCGCGATGAACCAGATCGACCAGATACCGCTCAAGCGGTGAAAGTCGCCCCAGAAAATTCGCGCACCGTGGCGAAAGCGCAGGGTCGGGCGGAAGAAGCTTTTCCAGAAGCGTTTGTAGACCACCAGCCCGGTGATCAGCGACGCCAGCAATGGCAAGCCGAGCGACGACACCAGGTACCAGCCCCAGCTATAGCCATTGGTAAAGGGCACCAGCCACCAAGCGTGCAGGGCGCGGGTGAAGGCGCGGAAGTTGAATTGCGGCGCGACACCCTGGATCACGCCGCTGTACGGATTGACATAAATCACCACCGAGCGCCCGTCGGGGTAGCTGACTTCGACATCCAGGGCGAAGTGCGATTCGTCGGGGCGGCTGATGCTCTGCACCACGGTCTGCGGTTCGGCCCTGTTGATGGCCTCGATGACCTGCTGATAGCTGAGCAGCGGAGCATCGTCCGAGGGCTGGCTGGCGCGCATTGGCGGGTTGGCCAGCCAGACGATTTCCTGGCTGATGACGGCCAGGGTTCCGGTCACACAGACGATCAGCACGAAAAACCAGATCGGCAGCGCCAGCCAGCTATGGACCAGGAACCAGATTTTTGAACGGGACTTCTTTGACATGTTGGAGGTCTTGCCTGGATGAGAGGCTACTCGGCTGCGGGCTTCGCAGGGATGAGCGCCCTGAAAGTCCGGTCGTGGTTTTTGCCTACGCGACAGGACTGCATCTAGGTAGGACGGATGAGCAGGGGAAATCCCGAAAGGGGAAATGAAAGAAAATGTTTCGCATTGCCGACAGGTCAGGGGCGGGCATGCTTGCGCAAGTGATCAGCAAGTCGGCGGTGCTGTTGAAGGCGGGGCCCCTGTGGGAGCGAGCCTGCTCGCGAAGAGGCCCGCTCCAGCACCAGGGATTTCAACCCTGGGCAAACATCTCCTTCGCCCGTTGCTCGATCTGCTCCTGGGTCAGGTCTTCCTTGTGCGTGGCCAGGAACCACAGGTGCCCGTAGGGATCTTTCAAGGTCCCTGAACGGTCGCCGTAAAACTGATCCTTGACCTCGGATACAACGGTTGCGCCGGCATCGATCGCCTGTTTGTAGGACTTGTCGACATCCGTCACGTACAAATGCAGACCCACCGACGGCGAATTGTCCGGGTTGCTCAGCGGCCCTTGATCGCACGGTGTGCCCAGCATGATCGGGCAATCGCCGATGCGCAGTTCGGCGTGGCCGACACCGCCATCGGGCATGTTCAGGCGCATGACTTCAATGGCGCCGAAGGCTTTTTTGTAGAAAGCGATGGCTTCGGCGGCTTTGTCGATGCCCAGGTAGGGGGTGATGCTGTGATACCCCTCTGGAATGGGTTTGACGCTCATGATGGATCTCCCTGTTCTTGTAGTGTGAATGGAAAGTGGCTGTGCCGTTGTACGACCGAATAAATATAGGCCAGCCTCTTTCGCCTCACCGATTGCCCGACGAGCAGCAGCGCCATACAAGTGCCATCAAGTCGGGTCCAGCCAATGCGCCCCCGGCCCGCGTTCTCCCAGCGCATCGACAATGATCGCCATTTCTTGATAGCCACTATTGAAAGCGTTGATTTCTGCTGCCCGGGAGGCGCGGGTAGCCTGTGTTCATTGCCTCGAACCCAGTCGCCAGGACGCCAGAAATGAAACCGATGATCGCTACGATGCTGATGCTCGCCGTCTCCGTACTCGCCGGATGTGCCAGCCATGTCTCCCCCGAGCTTCGCCCTTACACGGCTGAAGAAAGCAAGGAACTGGCACTGGAGGCGCTGAACCGCCGCGGTTTGTCCTTTGACGAATACCACGCGAAAAAAGCCGAACTGCTCGGCCAGCCGCAAAAGTCGTTCAACTTCGACAACCAGGGTGAAATGAACGCCGGGCGATCTGTACAGCTCCACGGTCGTCCAAGCTGAGGCGAAACTGTACTGCTCCAAGTTTCGCGTAACTGTCCATGGGTTTTGTCCAGGGTGTGCGATAGGGTCAACACCTGAACGCCCCTGACGGACTGCCACCCATGACGCTCTCTCTCGACCTGCTGCTGGGCTTCGCCCTGTTTGCCCTCGTCACCTCGATCACACCCGGCCCGAACAACACCATGTTGCTGGCATCCGGGGTGAACTTCGGCTTCAACCGCACGATTCCGCACATGCTCGGCATCACCTGTGGCTTCTTTGTACTCGTGGTGGCGGTCGGTTTTGGCCTTGGCGCGGTGTTCCAGACTTACCCTTTGCTCTACACCGTGCTGCGTTATGCGGGGGCGGCGTATTTGCTGTATCTGGCGTGGAAAATCGCCCATTCCGGGCCCATGTCGGAGAGTCAGCAGGGCGAGGCGAAACCGATCAGCTATCTGGGTGCCGCCGCGTTCCAGTGGGTCAATCCCAAGGCCTGGATCATGGCCATTGGCGCCATCAGCACCTACACGCCGATGCAGGGTTACTTCACGAATGTGATCGTGATCGCGGCTGTCTTTGCGATCATCAACCTGCCGAGTGTCGGTGTCTGGGCCGCTTGCGGCACGCTGTTGCGCAACGTTCTGAAGGATCGCCGCTGGCTGCGCCTGTTCAATTGGGGCATGGCCGCGCTGCTCGTGGGTTCGCTGTATCCGCTGTTGCTCGAAAGCTTTAGCTGACGCATTGCTTCAACCGCTTGCCCGATGCCTGTTAAGCTGACTTTTCAGGAGCGTTCCTACGCACTTTTAAATGAAGTAGTTCTTCTTTAACGGCATCCGATCAGGTATTGGTAGCGTTCTGAAAACAGCGCGCAGCTCACAAGGCTGCGCTTTGCCGTTTGCAGTCACGAGCTTCCTGATCCCGGAACACGCTCTGCGAGTCTTTTATGAATAAACGTCCGTTGTATTTCGATTACGCCGCCACCACGCCGGTGGATGAGCGGGTCATCAAGGTGATGGTCGAGTGTCTGGGCTTTACCGGCAATTTCGGCAACCCGGCCTCCAGCTCCCACGTCTTCGGCCAGCAGGCCCGGCAATCGGTCGAACAGGCGCGATGCCAGGTCGCCGAACTGGTCGGCGCGACGCCGGGGCAGATCGTCTGGACCTCCGGCGCCACCGAATCCAACAACCTCGCGCTCAAAGGCGTGGCTCAGGCCCGCGGCATTGGCGGCGGCCATATCATCACCAGCCAGATCGAACACAAGGCCATTCTCGATACTGCGAAGCAACTGCAGGAGGCCGGTGTCGCGGTGACTTATCTGGTGCCGGACGCCGAGGGCCTGATCACCGCGCAAGCGGTCAGCGAAGCCATGCGCGAGGACACCTTCCTGGTGTCGCTGATGCTGGTCAACAACGAACTGGGCACCCTCAACGACATTCCCGCCATCGGTCAGGTCGTGCGTGATCGCGGGGCGTTGTTCCATGTCGACGCCGCACAGGGCGTGGGCAAAGTGGCGATCGATCTCGGGCAGTGGCCGGTGGACCTGATGTCGTTTTCCGCGCACAAGCTCTATGGCCCCAAAGGCATTGGTGCGTTGTACGTCGGTCCGCGTGCACAACAGCGTTTGCAGGCGCAGATCCATGGCGGCGGGCATGAGGGCGGTTTGCGTTCCGGCACGCTGGCGACCCATCAGATCGTGGCCATGGGCGCGGCCTTTGCACTGGCGGCGGCTGCGTTCGATGAAGAGAAAGCCACCATCGTGCGTTTGCGTGAACGCTTGCTCGAGCAATTGCAAAGTGTTCCCGGCGTGCGGCTCAACGGCAGCCCGACCCGGCGCATTCCCCATACCCTGAGCCTGACCTTCAGCGAAGGCGAGTTCAACCCGGCGGCGTTGCTGGCCTCGATCGCGTTTTCCGCGACCTCGGCCTGCAATTCCGCGAGCAATACCCCATCCCATGTACTGCTGGCCCTGGGGCATGATGCCCGTTCGGCCAGTCGCACCATTCGTTTGAGCCTCGGGCGTTTCACCACCGAGCAGGACATCGACCAGGCGGTTCAACTGATCAAGGCGGCCTGCGCCAGTGCTCCGGCATTCTGGCAATAAGGCGACGAAGCGCCGGCGCTGATCGGCACCCAACAATAATGATGAAGTGGTTAGCAGGAGACACGATGAATACGCAGCTTTCGATCAATGGATCGGTGCCTCAGCGCCTGGCGCAAACCCGCGAATTGATGAGCCGGGAGGGCATTCACGCCTTGCTGGTGCCGTCGGCCGACCCGCACTTGTCCGAATACCTGCCGGGCTACTGGCAGGGGCGTCAGTGGTTGTCGGGTTTCCATGGTTCGGTCGGCACCCTGATCGTGACCCCGGATTTTGCCGGCGTCTGGGCCGACAGCCGTTATTGGGAGCAGGCGACCAAGGAGCTCAAGGGCAGCGGCATTGATCTGGTCAAGCTGCAACCGGGTCAGCCCGGGCCACTGGAATGGCTGACCGAGCAAACCCCCGAGGGGGGCGTTGTCGCGGTCGATGGCGCGGTCATGGCCGTGGCTTCGGCACGGACCCTGGGCAGCAAGCTTGAAGAGCGTGGCGCCCGTCTGCGCACCGACATCGATCTGCTGAGCGGAGTCTGGAACGACCGCCCAGTCCTGCCGAACGAACCGATCTATCAGCACTTGCCACCACAGGCGACCGTCAGCCGTGGCGAAAAACTCGCCAAACTGCGTGAAACCCTTCAGGCGCGGGGTGCCGACTGGCATTTCATCGCCACCCTGGATGACATCGCCTGGCTGTTCAACCTGCGTGGCGGCGACGTGTCGTTCAACCCGGTGTTTGTTTCATTCGCCTTGATCAATCAGCAACAGGCCACGCTGTTCGTTGCCTTGAGCAAAGTCAGCGCCGAGTTGCGCGCCATCCTCGAACAGGACGGCGTGACCTTGCGCGATTACAGCGAAGTCTCTGCCGCACTGCGTGCCGTACCGAGCGGTGCGAGCCTGCAAGTCGACCCGGCGCGGGTCACGGCGGGGTTGCTGGACAACCTCGACAGCGGAGTGAGGCTGATCGAAGGCCTGAACCCGACGACCCTGGCCAAATCGCAAAAGAGCCTGGCCGATGCCGAACACATCCGTCAGGCCATGGAACAGGACGGCGCAGCGCTGTGCGAATTCTTTGCCTGGCTGGACTTGGCGCTGGGGCGCGAGCGCATCACCGAACTGACCATCGACGAAAAACTCACCGCCGCCCGTGAGCGCCGTCCGGATTATGTGTCGCTGAGTTTCAACACCATCGCCGCGTTCAACGCCAATGGCGCGATGCCGCACTACCACGCCACCGAAGAGGAACACGCGGTGATCGAAGGGGACGGCCTGCTGCTGATCGACTCTGGCGGCCAGTACCTGGGCGGCACCACTGACATCACGCGGATGGTTGCGGTGGGCACACCGACCGATGAGCAAAAGCGCGATTGCACCCGCGTGCTCAAGGGCGTGATTGCCTTGTCCCGCGCGCAGTTCCCGAAAGGCATCCTGTCGCCGCTGCTCGATGCCATCGCCCGTGCGCCCATCTGGGCGGAAAGTGTCGACTACGGTCACGGCACCGGTCATGGCGTCGGTTACTTCCTGAACGTCCACGAAGGTCCGCAAGTCATCGCTTATCAGGCCGCGCCTGCACCGCAAACTGCGATGCAACCCGGCATGATCACGTCCATTGAACCGGGCACCTATCGTCCGGGTCGTTGGGGGGTGCGGATCGAAAACCTGGCGATGAACCGTGAGGCGGGCAAGAGCGAATTCGGCGATTTCCTGAAGTTCGAAACGCTGACCCTGTGCCCGATCGACACACGTTGCCTGGAAACATCGTTGCTGTCGGACGAGGAAAAACAGTGGTTCAACGCCTACCACGCCGAAGTGCGTGAGCGTCTGAGTCCGTTGGTCGAGGGTGTTGCACTTGAGTGGCTGAACACTCGCACTACGGCTATCTGATCGGGTACAGCTACTGGTTCCTGTGTAGCTATTTGTTTATGTGCAGCTCAGGCGCTTTTTCCAGCGCCTGAGCCATATAGTCGACAAAGGCTTTGACCCTGGCGGATTGGCGACGATTCGCCAGGGATACGGCATAAATTGGCAGCGACAACGTACTGTAGTCCTGCAAAATCGCGCTCACCCGGCCGGCGCTCAGGTCTTCGCTGAATAGCCACACCGGTGACAGCGCAATCCCCAATCCCCCCAGCACCATTTCGCGGATCGCCTCGGAATTGTTGCTCTGCGCATTGCCCTTGATCCGCACTTCGTGGCGTTGGGCGTCTTTTGTGTACACCCACAGGTTTTGACTGCTCAGCAGGTTGAACATCAGGCAGTTGTGCCTGCCCAGTTCCTGCGGTGTTTGCGGTTGGCCGTTTTGCCTGAGGTAGTCAGGTGATGCGACGGTCACACGTTGGGTACTGCCGACATGGCGAGCGATCAGGCCACTGTCGTTCAGGGCACCGATCCGGAATGTGACGTCCAGCCCTTCGCCGACCAGATCCAGGTTTTGATCGCTCAGTTGCAGGTCTATCTGTACGTCAGGGTAGTGTTTGAGAAAGTCCGGCAACCGGGGTGCGATCTGCAGGCGCCCGAAACTCACCGACGAGCCGATTTTCAGAGGTCCGGCGACCCTTTCCCGACCGGACTGGAAGCTATGTTCTGCCGCATCCACGGCGGCGAGGATGGTCCGGCATTCGTTGTAATAGCGCTGACCTTCGTCCGTCAGGGATAGCTTGCGGGTGCTGCGGGCAATCAGCTTTCCGCCCAATCGGGTTTCCAGTGCTTGCAATACTTTGCTGATGGTCGGCTGGCTGGTCTGCAACTCCCGGGCAACGGCGGAAAAACTGCCCCGTTCGACCACCCGCACGAAAATCGCCATTGCATTGAGTTTGTCCACGGGATTCCTCATTGATGCTGTATAGGCATGATCACTATAGCGATATGGCGTCTTATCGGCATGAATAGGGCGAGGCAAGATTGATCCTGTATTCACTTCTGATGGGACATGGCGAAATGACTGACTCACTGAATATGCGCGCTCTGATGGTCGACTCGGCCAATGCGCCATTACGTTTGGTTTGCGTTGCACGGCCGGTGCCGCAGGCGGGGCAGGTATTGGTCAGGATCCGGGCCAGCGGTGTGAATCCGCTGGATGGAAAAATCCGCTCCGGGCAGGCGACCCATGCGGGGCAACCATTGCCGGCAATAGTGGGAATGGATCTGGCCGGGACCGTAGCGGCGTTGGGGGAGGGCGTCAGTGGCTGGCTGCCGGGGGATGAGGTGTACGCCATGGCCACCGGTATTGGTGGTATTCAAGGTTCATTGGCCGAATACGCGGCGGTCGATGCACGGCTGTTGGCACGTAAACCGCGCAACTTGAGCATGCGTGAGGCTGCCGGATTGCCGCTGGTGCTGATCACCGCTTGGGAAGGTCTGGTCGACCGGGCTCGCGTTCGGCTCGGGCAGAAGGTATTGATCCATGGTGGCGCCGGTGGTGTTGGCCATGTCGCGGTGCAAATCGCCCGCGCTTTTGGCGCAGAAGTTTTTGCTACGGGCTCTGCCGGGCAGCAGTCGATTATCGAAGGGTTCGGCGCGACGTTTATCGATTACCGCAAGTCTTCGGTTGAAGACTATGTGGCGGAGCATACGGCCGGTGAGGGCTTCGACATTGTCTATGACACAGTGGGGGGGGAAACGCTGGATGCGTCATTCAAGGCGGCACGGATGTATCACGGTCATGTGCTCAGTTGCCTGGGGTGGGGGCAGCACAGCCTGGCACCGCTTTCCTTTCGCGGGGCGACTTACTCCGGTGTCTTCACTTTGCTGCCGCTCCTGACCGGCAAGGGGCGTGAGCATCACGGCGAGATTCTGCACGAGGCGGCGCAGTTGATTGAGGCGGGCAAGCTCGCGCCATTGCTTGACCCGCACTCGTTCACGCTGGAATCCGCAGAAGACGCCCATGTACTGCTCTTGTCAGGAGCGGCAAAGGGGCGGTTGGTGGTCGAGATTTAACCCAGGGCCTCGAGTACGAAGTCCAGTCGATCCTGGCCGAAGTACAGCTGGTTATCGACAAACATGCTCGGCGCACCAAACACTCCTCGCTGCACGGCTTTTTCGGTGTTGTCCTTGAGCAGGGCTTTGACTTCCTCATCGGCGGTCAGGGCCAGCACCTCTTGTGGATCGAATCCGTTTTCGCTCAATACTGCCGCGACGGTTGCCGGTTCATCCAGGCTGCGACCGTCGACCCAAATGGCGTTGAACAGGCAGTCGATGAAGGCGGCAAAGCGTTCAGGGTGGCGCAACTGCATGCCTGTCACGGCGCGCATGAGCATCAAGGTGTTGATCGGGAAGTGCGGATTGAATTTCAGGGGCACGCCGTAGCGTTTGGCGTAGCGGTCCAGATCCTGAAACATGTAGCGGCCCTTGGCCGGGACAGTCGCCGGAGAGGCGTTGCCGGTGGCTTTGAACACTCCGCCCAGCAAGAACGGAATGTAGATCAACCGGGTATCAGTCTGTGCGCAAATTTTCGGTAGCTGGGTATAGGCCAGATAGGTGGCGGGGCTGCCGAGGTCGAAGTAGAACTCCACGGTTTTGCTCATGGTCAAGGCGCTCGTCTTGTTGTTTTTTTTGGGGAATTACCAGCGTTCGCTCCAGGGGCGAAGGTCCAGCTCGAAGGTCCAGGCATCGCGGGGCTGGCTGTGCAGGTACCAGTAATTTTCGGCGATATGCTCGGGATTCAGGATGCCATCCTGATCCTTGGTGGCATATTTTTCCGGGAAGCTTTCACGGATGAAGTCGGTATCGATGGCGCCGTCGACGACGACATGGGCAACGTGAATATTCATGGGGCCGAGCTCTCGGGCCATGCTTTGCGCCAGTGCACGAATGCCGTGCTTGGCACCCGCAAATGCGGCGAACCCGGCAGCGCCACGCATGCCTGCGGTGGCGCCGGTGAACAGGATCGTACCCCGCTGGCGCCTGGCCATGCGCTTGGCCACTTCACGCGCGTTGAGGAAGCCGGAAAAACAGGCCATTTCCCAAATCTTGAAATACTTGCGGGCGGTTTCTTCGAGAATGCTGCACGGCACGTTGGCGCCGATGTTGAAGACAAATGCCTCGATTGGGCCGATCTCGCTTTCGATCCGCTCGACCAGCGCGATCACGTCTTCCTCCTTGCGTGCATCGCAGGCAAAACCGTGGGCCTCGCCACCATCGGCCTTGATGGCATCCACCAGTGGCTGGAGCTTGTCCGCACTGCGGCGGGTGACGCAGGCGACAAGACCCTCTTGGGCAAAACGCTTGGCAATGGCGCCGCCCGTGGCATCACCTGCACCGACAACCAGTACGACCTTCTTGTTATTCATGGGTAGATCCCTTTTGGTAAACGATCGTTAGCTAAACGAACGTTATGCTACGATTCGACAAGCGTCAAGGTGATCAACCTCGGGAGAAGGACAATGCGTTATTCGGCCAGTCACAAGCTGGAAACCAGGCAAAGGCTGCTGGAAAGCAGCGCGGTATCGGCCAAGAAGTCGGGATTTTCAACGGTGGGCGTGGACGGCCTGATGAAGGCGATTGGCTTGAGTGGCGGTGCTTTCTACAGCCACTTCTCGTCGAAAGACGAGTTGTTCGCAACCATTGTTGAACGTGAGTTGGGTCAAAGTCTGGCGCGACTGGGGGAAGGGCAGGAACGTGACAAGCTTGAGCGCTGCTTGAAACAGTACCTGAGCATGTCTCACGTCGAGAATCCGGAAACCGGTTGTGCATTACCGGCATTGGGGGCGGAAATTGCCCGTTCCGACCTGACAGTCCGCCAACAGGCAGAGCACTGGATTTGTCGGCTTCAGGAAAGTTGGGCAGGTGTTTTGCAAAGCGACAGCCTGGCGTGGGCGATTCTGTCGCAATGTATTGGCGCGCTGGTCGTGGCGCGTATGCTCGCTAGCCCGGATATCCAGCGCACAGTGCTGAAGTCCAGCTACGAGGAAATCGGCCGTCAGATCGCAAGTCCGAGAATCTGACGCGACGACCTTGCCTATTTGCAGATGACGATCATGCTGCGGCTGGTATAACCCGCAGGATTGAGGCCAAAAGGATAGTCGCCGGGCTCTTCCACGGCATCTCCCGACTTGGCAATGACCTTGTATCCCTTGGGTGCGCAGGAGTTGGCGGCGCTGGCGTAGCACTTGTCCCAGGATGAAGACAATCCGGAGCAGTTGATGTGTAGCCCTTTCTTGCCGTGCTTGATCTGTGTTTCCGAGGTCGCTGCGCAGCCTGCAATTGCAAGTACGGCGACCAGTATCAAAATTCGTTTCATTACTGTCCTTTTAGCGTCCCCGGATCTTGTGCCCGGGTCTGGCTGCATTCGCTTTCGCTTGACGCGTACCGATATCCCTATCTGGATTTGTCCATGGCATGACCTTGGGTTGCGGGGCTAAACATGGCCTAGTTGAGCGGTAAATACCAGACCCGTGTCATCTCCGCTCTCAATCTGCCGCTACTGCTGGCCTGGCGGCAGTGCTCATGGTCATGGTTGCGCCGACGGAGGCCAGGATGATGCACAGGATTGCCATCCACTGCGACAGTGAGAGGTATTCATGCAGGAACAGCAAGCCCGATAACGCACCGAAGGCAGGCTCAATGCTCATCAATGTGCCGAAGGTTCTGGCCGGCATGCGGGTCAGAGCGACCATCTCCAGGGTGTAGGGGAGGGCAGTGGACAAGACGGCGACGCCAAGGGCCACGGGGATCAGTGACGGGGTCAGCAATGCGGAGCCGGCATGGACAATACCGATAGGGGCTACAAAAAGCGCGGCGATCATTACCCCCAGTGCGGCGGTTTGCACGCCATTATCGGCCCCGGCCTTTTGGCCAAACAGAATGTACAGTGCCCAGCAGATCCCTGCACCCAAGGCATAACCGGCGCCTACCAGATCGATTCCTGCTGTCGCTTCTCCTGTTGGTATCAGTAACAGCAAGCCGACGGCAGCCAGGGCGATCCACAAAAAGTCGATAGCGCGACGCGAGGCGTAGATCGCAACGGCCAGTGGGCCGGTGAATTCAAGAGCCACCGCGATGCCCAGCGGGACGGTTTGCAATGACATATAGAAGAGGAAGTTCATGCCGCCCAGCGCCATCCCGTAGACGATGACGGTGCGCAGGGATCTTGCGGTGAGTTTTGCCCGCCATGGACGCAGTATCAGCATCATGATCACGCTGGCAAAAATCAGTCGTAATGTTGTCGTCCCCTGAGGGCCAACAACGGAGAACATGCTTTTGGCCAGGGAGGCTCCGGACTGGATCGATGCCATGGCTATGAGCAGCAGCCCAACCGAGAACAGGGTAGAGGCCAGGCTGCGAGGCTGATCATTCATTACGTGGCATCGTCCGAAATATAGGAATCAAGGGTATTTCTTTTTGTGTTGGGCAATATACTGCGCATTCCCCGCAGGCGCGTCTATATATATGCAGTGTTTTTGTACATATCGGTAGAAAGCCAGAATCAGTGCTTGACGGCAGATTCTGGAGGCCTATAATTCGCCCCACTTCCGGCGCAGTCGAAACGGAAAACTCCTTGGTAAACAATGAGTTATGCAGTTTTCGGCAGCGGGTTGCTTCAGGTCATCGAAGCCAAAAGGAAGTTGAAAAAGGGGTGTTGACAGCAGCGTGTAACGCTGTAGAATTCGCCTCCCGCTGACGAGAGATCTGAAGCGCAAGTGGTTGAAGTTGAAAAGGAAACTTGGAAAACTTCTGAAAAATACCACTTGACAGCAAATGAGGCTGCTGTAGAATGC
>NZ_JBFUAE010000030.1:0-39061 GCF_056406435.1 Pseudomonas sp. P1_C12
GACACGTTCAGGGTGCCGTCGGCGAACCACTTGATGTCGACATGGTGATCGTCGAAGGAAGTCTGCTTCACCGTGGTGAAAGGCTTGATCCAGTCGAGGCGCTTGGCTTGCTCGCGCCAGAAGCCGTCCGGGTTGACGACCGACTGCTGGTACATGGCCTTGTAGGTCGCCTCGTCGGTCAGCGTGTTAGCCAGAACCTCGGGACGAACGGGATACAGGGAAGCCGCACTCATCTTTCTTACCTCGGTGGAATAGTTGTTTTTGTATGACCACGTTTTAGCCGGGCCGGGCCTATAGAACCATTCGACGATGGTAGTAACAAGCCCCTACAAAATGCGCTGAAATAGCCATCTACCCTGTCACACCGGGGATAAACCGTCGTACTCCAAACGAGGTAGGAGCTGCCGAAGGCTCGGGCCGCGTTCGGACGATCTTTTGACCTTGATCTTAAAAATCAGAATCGAAAGCGAGATCAAATGATCGTCCGAACGCGGCCCGAGCCTTCGGCAGCTCCTACGCGTGCACATCACCTGAATTTCGGGGATTGTTACGAAATCTGTCAAAGGTGTTTATCAAAACCACGGCTATATGGACGAAGCGCCCACGCCTAAAATCCGCCACGCCAACAAGGCAACCTGATTAACCCAGTTACAGCCCCCACGAAGGCAGTTAATCAAACACCCTGGTACTGAAGTTCCACACGCAATCCCAAAAAGATTGCGTGCCCCCTTTCGATCTCTAAAAGGTAAAAATTAAATGAAAGCTTTATTGGTTCTGGCCCTCAGCAGCGTGTGCCTGACCGCCATGGCCGGCGAGGTCCCGACTGATGTCGCCCAGCAACAACCGCCCGTTGAGGAATACACTTACTCGATGAATCTGGACATCGCCAAAGTGATCTCGATGAGCGAAGCACCGAACGTGTGTGAAGTTGTCCCCATGAAAATGGAATACGAAGATTCCCACGGTCAACGGCATATCCTGCGCTACAGCGCGATGGGCAATGGCTGCTCTAACGGCTGATCCCCTGCTTCACCCCTCCCCCAATAAGGTTCGACCCACCCGCCTCGATCAGGCAGATGAAGCGCCGAACCTTAATGATCAATTAAATCGATTGTTTTTAGCACTTATTTGCGCTTTTTAATCGAAATAGTCGGCGTAGTATCAACTGCAACCCAAGACAAACAACGCCTGCGAAACTGGAGCAACGACCATGAAAACCCAACTGATCCTCGCCCTGACCCTCTCCGTCCTGGCTGCCAACACCTTCGCCGCCGATGGTTACGACCGCACCGGCTCGGCTGCTTACACCAGCGAAGCGGCTGTCGCTTCCGACGGTTACGACCACACCGGTTCCGCGTCCTTCGCCGCCGATGGCGCAGATCACATTGGCGCTGGCAAACTGGCTTCCGACGGCGCTGACCGCACTGGCGCCGCCCGCCTCGCCGCCGATGGTGCCGACCACATCGGTGCCGCTCGCCTGAGCTGATCCGCCAGCGTGACTTCACAGCCCGACTTCGGTCGGGCTTAGTTGTGTCTGGAGCCTGAGAAAACCCCACCGAAACACAAGATGTAGTGAAAAATACCTTTTCTGGTTATTTCTTGAACAAAAATAATCCAGGGCAAAAAATCAGGAAAAAAAATCTTCCCCCGCCAACATCGTTCAAAGCCCTGTAAACCCTCGCTCCGAACGAAAAACCGCCCCCGTCGACCGATCCGTGAGCCATTTCGCCGCCCCACAGCATGCAAAACTTCCCTATAATGCGGCCTTAAACGGGCCTGCAATATTCCCTTACAGGGATGAAAAGCCAGTCTGAAGCCCCGCACAAGCGATCAAAGCTTGCTGCGCCCATCAGTGGCTCTCGGAACCCCGTACAAATTTCTGTTTGATGCCTGCGTATAGCTGCTGCAAAAAACAATTCCTTTAGATCCAACGCGGCCAGTAAGGCCGTGTGAAAAACCGACCTATCCAATTTCACACGGGCACACTGGCCCTCACGCAGGAGACGACACGTCATGCTGAGCTGGGACGAATTCGACAAAGAAGACACGGAAGTAGCAGTCAAGAGCGCCAACGCTGGCCACGCCACCGAAGCCAACATGGACCGTCTCGACAGCGCCGGCGGTGCCGCCGCCCTGGAAGCCCGTGCCGTGACCGCTTCTGACTCCGCCGCCGTTGCCCGCGCCAAAGCTGCCCTGGACTCCCTCGACGTCGCCGAAGGCCTCGCCGAACTCGAAGGCGCCTCCGCCCGTGTCGCCGTTGACGAAAAGCGCATGATCAACTGCCGCGCCGACCTCAACCAACTCGTACCCTTCAAGTACGACTGGGCCTGGCAGAAGTACCTGGACGGCTGCGCAAACCACTGGATGCCGCAAGAAGTCAACATGACCGCCGACATCGCCCTCTGGAAAGACCCGGAAGGCCTGACCGACGACGAGCGCCGCATCGTCATGCGCAACCTCGGCTTCTTCTCCACCGCCGACTCCCTGGTTGCCAACAACCTGGTCCTGGCCGTATACCGCCTGATCACCAACCCGGAATGCCGCCAGTACATCCTGCGCCAGGCCTTCGAAGAGGCGATCCACACCCACGCCTACCAGTACTGCATCGAATCGCTGGCCATGGATGAAGGCGAAATCTTCAACATGTACCACGAGATCCCATCGGTCGCGAAAAAAGCCACCTGGGGCCTGAAATACACCCGCTCGATCTCCGATCCGAAGTTCGAAACCGGCACCGTCGAAACCGACAAAGAACTGCTGCGCAACCTGATCGCCTACTACTGCGTCCTGGAAGGCATCTTCTTCTACTGCGGCTTCACCCAGATCCTCTCCATGGGCCGCCGCAACAAAATGACCGGCGTCGCCGAGCAGTTCCAATACATCCTGCGCGACGAATCCATGCACCTGAACTTCGGCATCGACGTGATCAACCAGATCAAAATCGAAAACCCGCATTTGTGGGATGCCGAGATGAAGGAAGAAGCTTCGCAGATGATTCTGCAGGGCACTCAGCTGGAGATCGAATACGCGCGTGACACCATGCCTCGTGGGGTATTGGGCATGAATGCGGCGATGATGGAGGACTACCTGAAGTTCATCGCTAACCGTCGCTTGTCGCAGATTGGGTTGAAGGAAGAGTATCCAGGGACGACTAACCCGTTCCCTTGGATGAGCGAGATTATGGACTTGAAGAAAGAGAAGAACTTCTTTGAGACGCGGGTTATTGAGTATCAGACTGGTGGGGCTTTGAGCTGGGATTGATTCTAGAGCTTGCAGCGATTTGACGACTTGAATCGACAAATCGAATACCAAAAAGCCCCGATCTGATCGGGGCTTTTTTTATGAGGTAGGAAAACTCTTACTCGCAATCTCGGTAGTAGCTAAATCTCCTACATGTATTCCAGCACCTTCTGTATTGAGGGCCATTCCAAGCAGCCCTAAGCTCTACTGCAGGTGCCTAAGAAACGCCCAACGTAGAAAGCTAGCCAATTGCACAGACGAGCAGTCACCCTTGGTGATCTATCGTACGGCTGTGTGAGGCTTTTGCTCGTTGGAGCTTCTTATGTCCACTCTACGTTGGGGTCAGGCCCGCCAAAGTCCAAACGTAGAGGTAATGGATATGCCTGAACACAACCTTCTCGTCACTCTCCGAATCATGGAGATCGGTCATGTCTGATCTCTTTTCTGTAACAGTCTTCGCCCGCCACAACCTTCCTCTCCATGCCCTCCTCCTAGAAAACCAACCATGGTTCTGCGCCCGCGATATCGGCCGCTTGATGGGTTTCCATCTAAGTGAACGCATGGTCAACAAGCTAGACAAAGACCAGCACCGCACGCTTTGGATTGAGTATTACCGGCAACCAGAAAAGCAGCTGATGCTCAGTGAGTCCGGCGTATATGCGCTGTTGGTGTATCACTACGCGCCAGGAAATCGGTTGCTGCGTGAGTGGATCACTCATCAAGTGGTGCCGGCCTTACGTGATGCTGAGCAGTCGGACAATTCGCATCGGCCGATGCTGAGTTTGTTGGATTGGCCAGAAATGTCGCTGAGCCTGCTGCATTGGCAGGATGAGCCGTGGATTCGGTTGCGGGATATGCCTTGTTTACTGCTGGGCCAGCGGCAAACGTCTTGGTGGCGGAAGGTTTCGCAGTTTTTTCTGTTTTAACAGGTTGTCGCAAAAAGGGTGCAACCTTCTGCACCCTATATTGACTTAGCCCGCCGAACATCCAATCGACTCACCACTGGTCTTCTGTAACCACTGAGATTGCAGTGGAAATCCCTCAGGCCCACCTATCAAGATGCCCTGTTCCAAATCAAATGGCAGCACCCAGAGCTTAAGTTGTGGTGCGAATTCGAACACCTGCAATGGGGCATCAAACGCAGCTTGTTTTGGGTAGATCAGCACCAACTCCCCATTACCCGATAGATATTTATGACCATAGGCAAACAACTGATAAAAATCTGATTGTTTCAATCCGTAGTTTTTATACTCTCCCGATGAACTCAGCCGCTTCCACTTTGTGTCGAGCACCCAGCTTTTCTGCTGATGGTGGATCATCAGGTCCGGCCGCAGCTGAAAGAAGTTTTCATCCCTATGTTTACACAGGTGTTTGCTGCGGGTTTGGGTGAGCAGTCGCGCATCATGTAGCAGGTCCCTATTTAGGCTCGCAGCTACATAACGCTCAAATAGCTTTTCCATAGGGAATAACAAGCTCATGCCGTGCCATTCCCCAGCGACTGCTAAAGGCATCTGTTGTTTGATGATCAGCTCGCACCATGGTTTCACCGGTGCGTAGTGTGCCATCAGTCGCTCGTTACTCCATTGCTTGAAGTCCTGCTGCACGTTACGGCTTGTAGGCACCTCTAACAACACGGTTCTTAACTCATGAGCCAGTCGCCAGTTACCAGCATCCTTTGTTGCTTTGCAGACCTGATCTAACGCGAATTTGATTAAGCGATTCTCTGGTCGGTCGGGCAAATAAATTTCATGTCGTATCTGGAAATGGTGTTGTCGACCAGGGGGTTGGCGCATTTGCTTGACCACATCTAACTGACCACGCAGGAATCGCTGTTCCTCCTCCACTCGCTGGTAGTCAAAGCGTAGGCCTCGATTGATCAAGTGATCCAAAGCCAGTAAGAATCGACCCATGACCCATTCGCTCAGTGGCGCATCGAAACTCTGAAGATCCGCCGCACCGACTTCACGGGTGGGTAAATCTAGGGAAGCTTGGATCATGCGCCTCAGCAACGCTCTGCTCTGTTTGATGCAATCCTCTCGCTCGAAATGCTTGGGAAGAATTTCAAGGCGCGTACCACAGGGGGTTTCCAATACGCCGACGTAGTTGTCGAGCTTGAGCAAACAACGATTCTCAAGCTGAACCAGCGCAGCCCCAGCGCTGCTGAAAGAAGCATTTAATTTGCACAACCAATCGAAGGCGGAAACTGATACTTGAGCGATATCCAGCGTCGGCGCAGTGATGTTATCTGTCGTCAGCCTTGCGTATTCACGGACCGTGACGACGGGTTTCACACCGTCACACCTTTCAATGCACTGATAACTGCCTCACCGAGATGACGGGTATTAAACTCACGGCCACTTGAATGGTGTGTTATCAGGCCATGCTCTGCCGCTAGGTCGCGCAATATAGGCTTAGAGGGGCGAACAACCTTCCCAGCCTGTAAAACCTCGATGGAACCGCTTTCGAGTTGTCGAATCTGGATATCGCCTTTTTCAGCTTCGATAGCGTCCCGCAGCTTTGGAGGTGTTGCTTGGTGATCTATGACCCCCCAATAAGACTCGATCCTGGCAAAAGCCTCTTCATTGATAAGCCATTGGTTATTTTGGTTGTTGAGCACCACTTGATCGCCGAACAATGAATCGGGGGTGAATGGTGGCTGTTCGATAAAGCAATTTTCAGGGGATTTTCGATGATCGTTGAGTACCCACTGAATCCGCTGCCAATCTTCAAAAAAGTACTCTTGTAGCAACGGAAGCACTTGCTCGCGAAAGATTTGCCCCAACCGTTCCAGCGTTCGATCACTCACTAACGGCATGAAATACGCATGCCCTAAGCAATGATCTCGATCAAGCAGCATCTCGATTCGCTGATTCATCACTATCAGGAGTTGGGCAACATTGAGTTCGTCCACGGCAATATCTTTCAGCAACTCCGGCTTAGGCGGCATTTCACGGAAAGTGAAACGACGACGCAATGCGATATCTAGGCTGGACAATGAACGGTCAGCAGTGTTCATAGTACCAATTAGATAGACATTGCTTGGTACGCTGAAATGCTGCTTCGAGTATGGCAGTGTAACTCTCAAAGCCTCATCGGCTCCCGCGCGTTTGGAAGGTTCGATTAACGTGATCAGCTCACCAAAAATCCGAGAGATATTGCCGCGATTTATTTCGTCAATGATCAGTACGCGGGCATCATTTCCCGGAGCTTTTACCGTTACCGCTGAGTGGTTAGACGAAACCTTCAAGAGGTGTTCAACCAAGGCGGGCAAAACATTGAGATAACCATTGACCAAGTGTGGATCAAGCTTGGTTTCCGGTACTTTTTTAAATAAGAGCCGGTTGCGTATATCTGCAATGGATAAACGACCTTCTCGCACATAGCCTGCAAGCGTACTCAGAATACTCATACCTATAGGCAATTGGTTACCTTTAGGTTTACTTAACTCCACAATATCGGCAGAAGCATGGGTTACAACGTAACCGGTTCCGAAGTTATCACCCAGTTTAAAAAGCTCGCTCGGGCCAACCTCTGTTGTAGCAACCGAAGATTCAGCACCCAGTAGTTGAGCCAGCTTACTGCGGTCCAACGATCCAGGACTCAATTCGTAAAGCGTGCGCTGGGTGAACTTTCCATTCATGAGTTGATCATGTGGCAGGGCCGGTTCATAAATTCGTAGCCACTTCACCGAGCGGCATTGGCCGTACTCGAACTCACGATCTTCGCCACTCAGGCATCGGTACTCGCCAGTCACCTCTCCAATCGCCCGGAACTTACTATTCCCTTCGGTCACTACCAGCAAATCACCAATTTTCATCTTCAGCAGAAAGCTGTAAACGGCGGTAATCCCATACGCATTTTGAGGTAGAACCTCGCCTGCCTCCGCGAAACGTTGGGCTATGTCTTCCCTACTCTTGCAACCACTGAAATCGATGCACCCGCCGTAACCAAGCAAGGCATAGCTGTTTTCTTTGCACTCATCAAAAATGTACGCATCGTCTCCGTGAATGTTGCCTAATGACATTTTCCAGACGCGACGCTGCTCAATGTCCATAGGCGCTGGCGCTTGTTGGGTGACTTTAGCGCTGGCAGTGGTACACAAGTTTTTGAACACACCATCAACAACTTCATAGCGCAATTGCCCGTCGTCTCCGCTTTCCGCACGTAGGCCTTCAACGAAGTCTTCGTAGCTGAAGCTTTGATGAAACGTGACGAACTCAACATGTCCGTCTGCGGCTAACTCATCGAAACGCTTCTTCAGCGCAGCCCGATTTTCTTTGTTGGTCTGAAGAAACTCAGGGGCAAGGATTTCTAGCGCTGCCTCGATGGTGGCGAAAGTCTTCCCGGTACCGGGGGGGCCAAACAAAATCTGGTTGAGTGCAGGCGAGGTCATCGAGTCGCTTTCCTTGGCTACATGAGCAAAAAAGGGGCATCGCGTGGTGGCGGCTCGATCAAAGTCGGTAGGAGTTATAGGAACCAAAACCCGACCATGGAAACAGGCTACAGCCGCAGGAGATTAATCCTACAACGGTAACCACATTGCTATCACGGGTAAAGCAGTACAGAGAGGCGAGGCTACGGAGATTAGAAGCACTCGACCGCCGATCATCAAACAGTCGTTCTGCCGAGCGAAGTCCACTTAGGGACTCGGTGGCAGACTTTGTTTATGCGACATATTCACCTATGCCATCGCGAGCAAGCTCGCTCCCACAGGGGGTCTGCGGTTGGCTCGGGAACATCTGTGTTATCAGGACCGCTGAATTTTCTTGGCTGTCCGAGTTTCAGACAGCCATTTTTTTGAGGCGAGCAGCAGTCAATCCGCACAATTCGGTTTATCTGATGTACCCAAGTTGCAGCATTTGGGGCCGCTTCGCGGACCAACGGGGGCAAGCCCCCTCGCCACAAGGTTGGTGGCTGGCTTGGTTGCTGCGTTGGTCTTGCGAATCGCGAGCAGGCTCGCTCCTACAGGGGATCTGCGTCGGCTTGGGAAACATCAATTCAGCAAGCACCTCATAGACGGTCCTCAAATCCATCGATTAGATCATCGAGAGTCTTGTCGAAATCCGCAGACATCCGAATTGCCCCCTTCAACCGCCCAGGCTTTCGCGCCCGGGCTGTATCGAGATGGGGTAACAGATCCAGGTAAGACTTACCGTTTTTGGTAATCACAACGTTGTCACCATTCCATGCGCGCTCAGCAAGTTGAGAAAGCTGTGATTTGGCTTCGCGCATGTTTACTTTTACCCACTCAGTCATTTGGCACCTCCATGGAGTTAGCCAAACTAGCCGAAGCCGTAGCTTTTCGATAGGCCAGCCCCCTCACCTCCCCAACCCACTAATCCGCCACGGACACACCGCCGCCCTCACCCCACTCGGCCCGACAATCTCCGGCGTCTGCCCCAACGACCTCGCACTCAACACACTCCCCACCCGCTCAATCAGTTGATCAAACCCCAACGCCGCATCCTCCTGATGCAATTTGCGAAGTTGCTCAACCAAGGCATAAGTGAAAGCCCCATAGCTGTTCGACCCCACCTCATACTCATTGGCCTTTTCATTCTCCTGCGCCGCATAGAGCATCAGCGGCATGTAGGGTCCATGGTGGCCGTAGAGTTTGCCCTGGCGCAGCAGTTGGGCTTTTTTCTCGGGGCGAAGGCCGGCGGCGGCGCCTTGGGTGGTGCGGGTGCGGGTGAGGCCGCGGGTTTTGTTGTCTTGTTCGCTGAAGTCGCGGCGGTCGGCGTCGACGGCGTAGACGCGGCGGTCCCAGTCGCCGGCGTAGGGGTCCCAGCGCAGCATGCGGTGGCGGATGTCGCTGGGTGGGGTGATGCCGCGCACGCGGCCGTTGCCGCGGGTCATGCCACCGGCGTAGCAGCAGTCGAAGATGACGGTGAGTTTGGCGCCGTGGCCGTCCGGGTCGAATGGCAGGTGGCTGTAGAACTGGCGGAACAGTTTGTCGGTGAAGTGGGTGCTTTCGTCGTCCCAGTCGAAGTCGTGGAGCACCAGGGTTTCGTCCATGCAGTCGGCTTCGCCGCTGCTGCTGTAGACCGGCAGTTGAGTGCCGTGGCCGGAGTAGAACAGCACGCGCTCGTCCCCGGCACGGGCGCCTTCCACCAGCCATTCGAGGCGCTCGACGAAGTTGGCCCGGGTCGCTCGGGCGTCGTGCAGCAAACGGATGTCGCCGGCGTCGTAGCCGCTTTCCTGGAGCATGCGGCTGATCAGGTAGGTGTCGTTGATGCAGCCGTCGAGGCGTGCGCTCGGGTCGAGGTAATCGTTGATGCCGACCACCAGGGCGCGGCGTTTGCGTTGGCCGCTGCGGGACAGGAACGCCGGCACTTCCAGTGCCCGTGCGGCCACCACATCGCGGGCCAGTTGCGGCCAGAGGCCGGTCTGGCTGGTGGGTGACGACAAGTAGGCCTGGGCGGCGTGATTGAGGTCGAGCAGATCATCGCGCAATGGCAAGGTGAATTCGGTTTGCAGGTCGACTCGCGCGGAATCCGGCGAAGTGATCGGCCGGGTCAGCAAGCCGTCGTTGGGGTTATGGAGGTGGAACCAGCGGCGGATGCCTCGGCCGTTTTCGCTCAGGCGCAAGACCCGCCCGCCCCACACTTCGCGCATCACCAGCGGCAGTGCGATCGGTGAGCCAAAACTGACGAATACTCGGCCATCGATGCGCTTGAGCGCCGAACCTTTTTTCGCCACCGAACGGCGCAGGGCGTCGTAGCCGATCAGGCTGCCCAGGCCTTGGGCGAAGATGATCTGCGGATTGAATGCCTCGATCTTTGCGAGCAGATGTTGAGTCAACTCCGTGCGCAAATCGGCGTCTTCGATCCATTGCACGAGGGCGCCCACCGTGGTGCGCAACATCTGGTTGACCGGCAAGCCCCAACTGCCGAAGTTCTCGTCGGCCTTGCCCCTGGCGTCGGCCCTCAGCATCGCCAGGCCTCGGGTGATCTGGGCGAAGTCCGGTCCTTCCTTGAGCTGGTCATCGAAAGTCAGAAAGTCGATGTCCTGGTCATCGATGGGGCGACCGTTCTGTGCCAGTTGAGTGCGGATCAATGTGCGCCATTGCTCCTGCCAGTTCGCGTCGATGCCGCCCTGCCCGCCCGTTGCCCGGCTGAACCCGACACCGGGCAGGCACAGAACACGCAGCCGTGTTGGCGCGACCTCCGCCCCTGGCTCGACCAGGGCTTTGCTGGCCGGCGCCGCAACCGGAGGCACCGTTTGCCCTTGGGCAGTGACCATCAAATCCTGCAGGCGCCGCAGTTTTGCCTCCAGGCTATCTGCACTGGGCGCGGCAGGCGTGAGTGCCGCTTGCCCCGGATCAGCCAAGGCGCGGCTGCGATTGCCGAGAAAACCGCTGACCCATTGGGCGCTGCTCTTCCAGATCTGCTCCGGATCGAGGCCGTCGAGGTAACCGGTAGCGCTGTCCACCACCTGTCGACTCTGGGTCGCCAGTTCGGACTCGATCAATGGCAACCCGGTGCGACTCGGCACCACGGTGGCCGTCAACTTTGGCGCAGCCGATACACCCGGTGCAGTGCGCCAGATGGGCGCATTGCCGAAGTGCTGCGCGGCGACCACCCGTGGGCCGAGGGCGCTGCGTGGCAATTTGAAGTGATCGCAAAGAAACGCCAGCAGGCTGGTGTGATCGTAATGCTGCGCCTGGACATCGCCTGTCCAGGGGATCAAGCCCGGCTTGAGCCACGGCGAAGCCAGGATTGCCGGTACACGAACGCCGAGCCGGGTGAAAGGATTTTTCCAGGGGACATCGACCGTTGAACCGGTCGCCACGCAAGTCGGCGGCACCACGTGGTCATGGAAGCCGCCATGCTCGTCGTACAGCAGCACGAACAGGGTTTTATTCCAGACAGCGGTGTTGGCCGACAAGGCATTGAATATCTCACCGACAAACTGATCGCCAAAGCGCAGGTCTTCAGGCGGATGATGCGACACGTTTGGCCCGAGTTTACCGTTGAGCAGGCCATAGCTCGGCTCGATCCAGGACAGTTCGGGGAGTTTGTTACCGGCGACGTCCGACTTGAAGTCGTCGATGCTCAGGTGCTGCAAACCACCCTTGACCAGCGCCGCCAGCGGCACGGCGCCGTCGGAATAAATTCGCGCGTCGTGGCCGTTGTTGCGCAGCAGCGAAAAGATACTCTCGCCGCCAAACTGTGCGATCAGGCTTTTGATGCCGGCCAGTACCGTGCCGGTGGAGGGCATCAGCAAGTGGCCATTGCAACTGCCGAGCATGGCAAAAAAACGGTTCGGCCAGGTTGGGCCTGGCACTGAGGAAAACCAGCGATCACACACGGTGAAATTGCGTGCCAGTCCATGAATTGCCGGTAACGTATCGTCGGCCGGGGTGGCGCCGAACGGGATGTAGTTCATCGCCCGTTGGGCCATGGATTGCGACCAGGTTTTGTACACCTTCAGGTCGGTGCGGGCCTTGTCGTAGGCGTCCTGGGCAAAACCGGCGAGCGTGGGGTTGGCCGGGCTGGTCTTGAAGGAGACGCCCAGTTGTTTCTCTACGTTGACGAACTCGTGGCCAAGGTCGAAACCCTCGCTGTTGCTCGGCGGCAGCGCCGGAGGCAGAGGGGGTGGCGGCGCCCACAGGCTGTAGTTCTCCGGGAACTCCGATGCCTGAGTGATCACCGTCGAATTACCATTGGCCAGCTTCAGCGCATTGGTGCTGGGCGCGTTACGGTCGATACCGTCACACGCGAGGTTGATGCGGGTGTAATCCCCCAGCAGATGATCGAATGATCGGTTTTCCATCATCAGCACGACAACGTGCTCAATCCCGGCGGGCCAGTTGTTCGGCATGGTGCGCTCCTTGCTGTGAAGTCTCTATTTCGATCTCTCGGGTTTCACGGCAATCAAGGCTTGGATGGCTGGACAATTCGCCTGATCCGGCGCTTGAGCCAGCGGCATGCGGCGATTCGATCTGCCAGACAACGCTAGTCAGACGATGGGGGCTTGTCCAATGACGGGAGCACCTATCCTTTCACCCAATCCACCGAATACATCGCGACATAGCTATTCACAGCCGCCCCGACCGTTGGAAAAAACGCCGTCTCCCCCAAACGCGCAAACAATCCAAACCGCTTGAGCTTGTCCTTGACCGGGTCCTTCATCTCGGCAAAGCACAACTCGATGCCCGCCGCGTGCAAGGTGTCGTCCAGTTCGGCGAGCATGTCGGCGGAGGTCACGTCGACGCTGGTCACAGGTTCTGCGGCGACCACCAGCCAGCGCACGGGCGTGGGCGATGCGGCCACGGCGTCCAGCACTCGGTCGCTGAACAGCTCGGCATTGGCGAAGAACAAGGGCGCATCCCAGCGAAACAGGACCAGGCCGGGTATCAGACGCGCGTCGGGGTAGCGTTTGATGTCGTGGTAGCCCTTGACTCCATCGGCGCGGCCCAACACCGCGGAGTACGGGCGCCAGCCATCCCAGAGGAATTCAATGATCGCAATCACGATGGCCAGGCCGATGCCCTCGATCGCGCCGAACACGGCCACGCCGACCGTACAGACAATCGATAGCCAGCATTCCCAACGCTGGATGCGATAGATCCGGCGCAGGTCGGTGATCTCGATCAAGCCAATGGCCGAGGCGATCACCACCGCCGCCAGTGCGCTGGACGGTAAATGCTGCAACAGGTCCGGCGCCACCAGCAGCAACAGGGCAACCGCCAGTGCGCCGACGACGCCGGTCAGTTGGGTTTTGGCACCGGCAGCCTCGGCCACGGGCGTACGTGACGAACTGCTGCTGATCGGGAAGCCTTGGAAAAAACCGGCAGCCAGGTTGGTGATGCCCAGGCCCACCATTTCCTGGTTCGGGTTGACGTAGGTTCGGGTCCGCGCCGCATAGACACGGGAGAGCACGCTGGTGTCGGCGAACGAGACGAGTGCGACGGCGCAACCACCGATCAAAACCGGGACGATGTCGGCGCTGGTGATCCAGGGGATGGCGAATCCGGGCAAGCCTTGCGGGAGCGAACCGAGGACCTTCACGCCGGCGCGTGTCGCAAGGTCGAGTACTCCCACCGCGACCGTCGCGCCAACCACCGCGATCAGGATGCCCGGCAACCGCGGCCACCTTTTGAGCAGCAGGATCACCGCCAGGGTGAGCCCGCCCACCATGAAGGTGGTCCAGTTGACTTTACCCTCCATCACCGCTGAGGCGATGGACCATAAGTCTCTCAATGGACCGTTGGACTCAATCGAAAAACCGAACAGTTTGGGCAATTGGCTGATCAATACGGTCAGTGCGATGCCGTTCATGTAGCCGTAGCGGATCGGTTTGGACAGCAGCTCGGTGATAAAACCCAGGCGTGCGATACCGGCCAGGATACACACCGCTCCCGAGACGATCGCCATCATCCCCGCCAGGGCGACGGCACGCTGCGGGTCGCCGCCGGAGAGTGGCAGGATGACGGCAAGGATGACGGCCACCAGGGAGGAATCCGGCCCCATCACCAGAATTCGGCTGGGGCCGAACAAGGCATAGAACAGCAGCGGAACGATGGTCGCGTAGAGGCCATAAATGCCCGGCACGCCCGAAGCCACCGCATAGGCGATACCGACGGGCACCAGCATCGTGGTCAGCACCAGGCCGGCCATGATGTCGTAACGCAACCATGCCCATTGGTATTCGCGCAGCATGCCCAGTCCCGGTAGCCAGCGGCGCCAACCGGTCTGCTCGTCCCGGCGGGCTATCCGACCCGGCTCCGGGAGGGAGGGCGAAGCATCTGAATGGCTCATGAAACCGCCCTCTTTGATGGACTCTGCAGACTCGGCGATATCGAAGTGATCTCAGTGTAGCTATTGCTTCGAATGCGCCATCACTGGAAGCTGGCCAACTAAAGGACCTGGAACCCGACATGAAATTCGACCTCGCCTACTGCCTCAGCCTCAACGACAAGTTGTCGATCTACGACGTTCGGGATCTGAATTTCGACGAGACGATGGATTTCGATTCCGCCAGGGAACATTTCCAATGCCCGAACGATGCCTGTCGCCTGGCGTTCGACACGGCCAATGAGCTGGGTACGTTCAACGCGAAGAACGTGAATTACGTGCGCACGCCGCACTTCAAGAACTTGCCAAGTACGCGACATGTCGAGGGTTGCCCTTATGTCAGTTTGAAGTCGCCGGCGTCGGGTGCGGATGAGGCGGAAACGGATGACAGCCGCGAGGAAAATTTCCCCTCGGAATTATTACTGACCCGGCGTGAGTACGTGCGTAAGCCGTCCAGTCCGAAGGTCGCGGCGGATGGGGTGCGGGATGAGTCGCTAACGCCTTCGGTAGCCAGCAACGTCGAGCAACCAGGCAGGGAATCAGCACCGGACAAGACCAGCGTCTTCGCCCATCCGGTGGAATGTTTCGTATCGAACTTCGACGACAAGGATTTGCTCAAGCGCGTGCCCCTGAAGATTGGCGAGCACACCGCGCCTTATGGGTCGTTTTTCAAGAAGATCGAATACCTGCAGGACAACAAGGGACTGATTTACTGGGGCAAGGTCAAGGAGATCAAGGACTACACCCAGAGTTTTCGCATCGACTTCGAGAAGAAGGTCTGGTTCGAGAAAAAGCCTTACTCGGTCAATGTCTACCTGAGCAAAAAACTCATCGACAGCTACCGCAAGCGCAAGGCGTTCCTGGAGGAGATCAAGCACGCCATCGAGAGTGGGCGGGAGTTGTATTGCTTCTTTTATGGCGTAACGCCCGAGCTGAAGCAGGTGCCGAGCAAGAAAAAACCCGAGCAGACGTTCGGGGTGTTCAGCGCCAACATTGAAAACCTGGATCACTTTATTGTGCGGGAAGCGCCGGGGTTGGCGGGCAAATAAGCGCAGTGCCGTTCGTCTGGCTGAAAAGACAAATCAAAAAATGCGTTTGATCCGGGCTCAAAACAACTGTACAAAAACACAGTATATTTTGACCAACACTCTCGAGCCCGGAGAACACCATGGCCTCTCAAGCGATGAAAATCACCCTGGAACGTATCGCCCTCTTCCAATTCACCCCGGCCCACTGCGCCCAGGCCCGAGCGATGCTGGGCTGGAGTGTGCAAGAGCTGTCGCGGGAATCCCGAGTCTCGGTGGAGGCCATTCAACGCTTCGAGGCACGCCAGGAGGTGCTGGATGTCACGCGCCTGGCGTTGGCCTATCGGTTCGAATCGGAGGGGTTGGTGTTCTTCCCGGGGTTTGCGCCGGGTCGAGGGATGAATGTGAAAGGGTCGACGCCGAATCCGGTTGGTCGGGCGGATTTTGCGATGGTTGAGTGAGCTAACTCATCGATTGACGATTATTCCTATATAGGTATATTTCGCATAAATCAAAAGACGGTGTAGGCATCATTTTTTTGTAGGAGCGAGCTTGCTCGCGATGGACGTTAACGATAGCGCGCATTTCCTGACTAAACATGTCGCCCTTTAGTCCATCGCGAGCAAGCTCGCTCCTACAGGGCCCATTTATGCGAAATGAATTGAAAATGATTGAAATCGAAGAAAGCAGTGGCAACGTCTACGAAGACCTCGGGACACCGAACGCCAATGAAATGCGAGTCAAATCCCAGTTGGCCGCAAAAATTGGCGAAATCATCAAGGCTCGCCATTTGACCCAGGTTCAGGCATCCGAAATTTTAGGCCTGTCACAGCCCAAGCTATCTGAAATGTTGCGCGGAAAATTTCGCGGGATCAGCGAGGCCAAGATGATGGAATGCCTGTTACTCCTCGGGCGTGACGTGCAAATCGTGGTCAAATCGGCCCCTCGCTCACGCAAAGCGGGCCGAATTGAAGTGGTTTTCAGCTGAGGCCCACAACTCAACTATTCACTCTACGCGTTCTGCACCACCACCCGCTCACTCTCCCCTTCCACCGTCAGCCACCACGCACCACCGCGCTGCGGATGCATCAAGTTGAACGCCTCCCCCATCTGCGGTGTGGTGATCGATACGTTGCGCTCCCAGGCCAGGGCCAGGATACGGTCGAAGGGTTCGTACCAGGCGTGCATCGACAGGTCGAAGGTGCCGTTGTGGATCGGCAGTAGCCAGCGGCCCTTGAGGTCGAGGTGGGCTTGCAGGGTTTGTTCGGGTTGCATGTGCACGTGCGGCCAGTCGACGTTGTAGGCACCGGTTTCCATCAGGGTCAGGTCGAATGGGCCGTACTGTTCGCCGATGCGTTTGAAGCCGTCGAAGTAGCCGCTGTCGCCGCTGAAGAAGATGCGTGTGTCGCCGTCGATCATCACCCACGAGGCCCAGAGGGTGCTGTTGCTGTCGAACAGGCCACGGCCGGAAAAGTGCTGCGACGGGGTGGCGATGAACTGGATGCCTTCGACTTCCGTGCCTTGCCACCAATCCAGTTGGCGGACTTTGCTGGCGTCGATACCCCACTTGATCAGGGTGTCGCCTACGCCCAGCGGGGTAAGGAAGTATTTGGTCTTGTCCGCGAGTTTCAGCACGGCCTGGTAATCCAGGTGGTCGTAGTGGTCATGGGACAGGATCACCGCTTCGATCGGTGGCAATTCTTCCAGGCTGATCGGTGGCTGGTGGAAACGCTTGGGGCCGGCCCATTGCACCGGCGAGGCACGCTCGGCAAAGACCGGGTCGGTGATCCAGAACTTGTCGCGCAGCTTGAGCAGCACCGTAGAGTGGCCCAGGCGATAGACGCTGTGGTTGGGCGCGGCGATCAATGCGACTCGAGTCAGGGCTTGTACCGGGACGGGTGCGCTCGGGCGGGTGTTTTGCGGTTTGTGGAACAGCGCGTTCCACAGGATGCCCATGGTTTTGCCAAAGCTTAAACGTTGCACCGGCGTGAAGTTTTGATACTGCCCTTGAGCCTGTCGGGACGCTTCAGGTGTGGAGGCGTTGTCCGCCGGGGAGGTTGAATTGGCCATGACTGAATGACTCCAGAAAAACCGCGCATGACGCGATTTTCCGCTTTGGGACGATAAATGGCCAAGGCACGCACGCATCAGCCGGACTTTCTATTTTTACTGGGCAGGATTAACAAAACATTACACTGCACAGTGTAGTTTCTAGGTTGCATCAAAGTCGATGACAAGTAAACTGCTGAGTGTAATTACCCCCTTCTCCCTGCCGAAGCGTACTTATGACAGCTCCACAGCGCCTCACTGACCGAAAACGCCAAGCGATCATTCAAGCCGCGATCAACGAATTCCGTGACAACGGTTTCGAGATCACCAGCATGGACAAGATTGCTGCCACTGCCGGTGTGTCGAAGCGCACGGTGTACAACCACTTTCCCAGCAAGGAAGAGTTGTTCGCCGAGATCCTCAATCAGTTATGGATCCGGGTGACGGCAGAACAGGAAACGGCCTACCGTCCCGACCTGCCGCTGCGCGAGCAGTTGCGTTCGCTGCTGATGGCCAAACTGCAAATGTTGGGCGATGACAATTTTCTCGACCTGGCACGGGTCGCCATTGCGGCAACGATTCATTCCCCGGAGCGGGCGCAGGACATGGTGGCCCGAATGGGCGAACGCGAAGAGGGACTGACGGTGTGGATTCGAGCCGCTCAAGCGGATGGCCGATTGAAGCCCGTGGCTCCCGAATTCGCCGCTCAACAGATCCATGGCCTGCTCAAGTCCTTTGCATTCTGGCCACAGATTTCCATGGGGCAACCCGGCTTGTCAGCCAAGGAGCAAAACACGGTGGCGGATTCCGCGCTGGACATGTTTCTGGCCTGCTATCAGGTGCAATAAATGACAAGGTCGACGGCAGTGTCGATGGATTGATGGCTCTGATTTGAATGGCGCGATGTGTTTCAGAATGAAACTGGCACTGAGGCTATAGTGAGCCTCAGTCCCAACACCAGACAGAGAGCATCATGACCAGCACGAGCCACGAAACCGCCGCCCACGTCGATCACCTGCGTTTCCATCGCCCTCATGCCCACCTCGCGCCGACCTTTGGCAATGACAAGTTTGCCCTGCGCGCCGAAGCCTTTGCGCGGTTCTTCGGCACACCGACTTTTCTCGGCGCACAAACGCTGATCGTGGTGATCTGGGTGTGCCTCAACCTGTCCGGTTTCACCCATTTCGATTTGTACCCGTTCATCCTGCTCAACCTGGCTTTCAGCCTGCAATCGGCCTATGCCGCGCCATTGATTCTGTTGGCCCAGACTCGCCAGGCTGCGAGGGACAAAGCCCAATCCGAGGCCGATGCGCAGCACCGCGAAGCGCTGGCGACCGCCAACAGTGAGCGACAGGCGCAAGCCGCGAAAAACACTGCGCAACTGCTGGAGTTGCTTGAGCAGAACACCCGTCTCACGGAGATGACCAAGAGCCTTACCGAGCGCATCGAAAACCTGACCACGGAAATGCATCAGCACCTGGTGCGCAAGGATGAGCCAAGAACCTGAACGCTTTCACGGCAGTTTCAGCGCCCGTCCCAACTCATCGAACAAGGTGACCACCGAGCGCAAGGCGCGACAGTCGGGACGGGTCAGCAGCCACAGCGCGGTGTCGTATCCGTGCAATGGCTCGCCCAGCGGCTGTAATCCGTCGCCGATCAAAAAGTCCGGTAACGCCGCTATACCCAGGCCGGCCCTGACCAGCTCAGTCACCGACAGCATGCTGTTGCAGCGATAGCCCGGCGTTACGCCCGGCCAGACTTGACGACGCCAGGTAACGGTCGGGTGATCAGGCAGGAAGTCATCCGGGGCGATCCAGGTCAATGAGGCCAGGTCAGTGGTGTTGACCGATCGCAGATAGCGCTCGCTGGCGCACACGCGGTAGGCAATATCCGCCAGTCGCCGTCCCACCAGATGCTCCGGTGGCGTGCGGGTCAGGCGCAGGGCGATATCGGCATCCCGGCGGCTGAGATTGGCAAAATCATTGGACGTGCTGAGTTCGAGCGTCAACGCCGGATAGTTCGGCATGAACTGCGCCAGCGCCGGCAACAGCAAACCTTGCAGGACCGAATCGGTACAGGTCAGGCGCACGATGCCGCTGATCACTTCACCGCCCTGCTCCACACCGATACGCGCCGCCTCCAGCGCCTGCTCAGCGCGCTCGGCCTGTTCAGCCAGCGACTGCGCCAGGGTGGTGGGCAGGTAACCGGCGCGGCTTTTTTCGAACAGTTGCTGACCCAGGGCAGCCTCCAGCCGGCGCACTGCTCGAAACACCGTCGAGACATCCACTTTCAGCAGTTGCGCAGCCCGGGCCAGAGAGCCGCCGCGCACCAGCGCGAGGATCAGGGCCAGGTCCGGATACTCCAATCGATAGTGCGTCACTGCATTGATCACTTGGGAAAACGCCAATATTGAGTGCATGAGCGCCAATCTATAGTGGGCACCAGGAATCAACAAGTGCAGAGGCCCCTCATGGAAACCAACCCGATTCGCATCGCCCTGATCGGCGACTACGACCCACACGTCACCGCCCACCAGGCCATTCCCGTCGCCCTCGAAAGAGTCACCGAACACACTGGCCTGAACCTGCAATGGCACTGGCTGGCCACCGATGAAATCCACGCCGAGACAGCGCTGCACACATTCGACGGTTTCTGGTGCGTACCAGCCAGCCCTTACCGGAGCATGGACGGCGCATTACGAGCGATCCGTTTTGCCCGCGAACAGCGGCGACCTTTCCTCGGCACCTGCGGTGGTTTTCAACACGCGGTGCTGGAATATGCGCGCAATGTGCTGGGCTGGTCGGATGCTGAACACGGCGAGACTTCACCCGATGCAACACGGGCGCTGCTGACACCGCTGACGTGCTCGCTGGTGGAAGCGGTCGATACCATTCATTTACGTGAAGGCTCGTTGATCGCCCAGGCGTACGAAAGCGCCGAGACTCGTGAAGGCTATCGCTGTCGCTATGGAGTGAATCCGCAGTTCGAAAGGGAGCTGCTCAAGCGCGAACTTCACAGCGTCGGCCACGATTCTGAACAAGGACTGCGCGTGGTCGAACTCAGCGGTCATCCGTTCTTTGTCGCGACCTTGTTCCAGCCCGAGCGAGCGGCGCTCAAGGGCGTCTTGCCGCCGTTGGTTGGCGCCTTTGTCGAAGCCTGTGCGGGGCGGTCGTCATGATCGCCGATACGCCAGCCGCGCCTTATTACGCGGTGATCTTCACCTCGGTGCGCACCGAAGGTGACCAGGGTTACGCAGAAGCAGCCGCTCGGATGCTGGAACTGGCCTGTGAACAGCCGGGGTTTCTCGGGGTGGAATCGGCGCGGGGCGAGGATGGGCTTGGGATTACGGTGTCGTACTGGGCCAGTGAGGCGGCGATTCTGGCGTGGAAGCATCATCCGGAGCACAGTGCGATTCGCGAGCGTGGGCGCTCGACCTGGTATGCGCGGTGTCATACGCGGGTGTGCCGGGTTGAGCGGGCCTACGGGTTCAGCCGGTAAATAATGTGGTGTGCTTGAGGCCGTCTTCGCGGGCAAGCCCGCTCCTACAGTGTTTTGTGTCGGGTACATTTCTTGTGTACACCCAAGATCTCTGTGGGAGCGGGCTTGCCCGCGAAGAGGCCAGAACAGTCACCGCAAAAACTCAGCCCTGAACCAAACTGCGAACCGCCGAAATCTCCGGCACTTCCCGCCGGTTCATGTACACCCGCAACGGCTCGGTGATGTTGATCCGGTCATCGATGTTCTGGTCCAGCAACAACTGAATCAACTCACGCTTGAGCGTCATGGTCTGCCCGGGACCAGTGGCCCAGACGAATTCGCTGGTCGGGATGATGCCGTCGTCCGCCACGTCCATGCCGAACGAGTCTTCGCTGAAGCGCACGATGTAGTGCCCGGTCTTGCGGTTGAGGCCGACGAAGCCTTTGAGTTGGTCGGCAGCCTGGCAGATGATCTGGGAAGTGATGCGCATGGTAAACCCCGCAATGGTGATCGTTGGTTTGCACGCAGGGCCTGCGTTTCCCTCTGCCGGGGAAATTGCAGGGCCCCAGCGTACTGCAATCGGGCGCACAAAAGCGCTGACGAAAATCAGCTTTAGACAGGTTTGTGTCGGTCTCGCGATAGCGCCTGCAAAGATCAGTTGTTAAAAGGGACCGCTCACTCATTGCGAAAGGATCTCGACCATGTCTGCAACCTTTACTAAAAGCACCGTGTTACTGAGCCTGCTGCTCGGCCTCGGCCAGGTACAGGCCGCCAGCGAACCCGGTCCCGCGGCGCTGGCGACTCGCCTGGGTATTCCGCATCCCGCGGTGATCGCCCACCGTGGCGCGTCGTTCGATGCGCCGGAATCCACCGCCGCCGCCTACAAGACTGCCCGCGACCTGGGCACCGACTATCTGGAAATGGACCTGCAGCGCAGCAAGGATGGCGTGCTGTTTGCCCTGCACGACAACAATCTGCAACGCACCACCGACGTCGCCAGCAAATTCCCCGAGCGCAAGGACAGCCCGGCCAACGCGTTCACCATGGCCGAACTGAAAACCCTGGATGCGGGTAGCTGGTTCAATACCGCGTACCCGGATCGCGCGCGTCCTGGCTTTGCCGGCCTGAAGATTCTGACCCTTGATGAAATCATCGACATCGCCGAGGGCAATGCCCTGCACAAGCCCGGCCTGTACATCGAGACCAAGGAGCCGAAGCAGTTTCCCGGCATCGAACACGACCTCAAGGCAAAACTTCAGGACCGTGGCTGGCTGAGCCCGACCGGTTCGAAACTGGCGAAAAGCGAACTGGGGGTCGGCCAGGGCAACGGTAAGGTAGTCCTGCAGACCTTCGAGAAGAGCAGCCTCGAACTGCTGCAAAAGGAAATGCCGAAGGTGCCGAAGATCCTGCTGTTGTGGGTCGGTGAAGGCAGTATCGAGCCCAAGTCCAAGGTGACATTTGCCGAGTCCGGCGCCAAGGACAAGGCCGCGTACTACGCAGCTCAGCAACCGAAGGACAAAGCCGAATTCCAGCGTTGGGTTGATTACGCCAAGGCCCAGGGTGCAATTGGCACCGGGCCGTCCGCCGCACTGACCCAGGGGGGCGACCAGAGTTACTCCGATCTGGTGCAACCGTGGATGAACCGGTACACCCACGACCAGGGCCTGCTGGTGCACGTGTACACCATCGACGATGCGGTGGACTACCAGAAAGTCATGGACGCCGGTGTCGACGGCATCTTCACCAATCGCGCCAGTGAATTGCTGAAGTTCTATAAACGCCCGGCGGCGAGTGTCGATCAAGTGTTGAAGAACAACGGCTATTGAGCCGTGCCTGGCATGACACCGAGGTGCCTGCATCGCGAGCAGGCTCGCTCCTACAGGGATTGATGCAGGACATGTCGGGGGTTTTAAGGGTGGATTAATTTACACAAGGTAACCTGATCTCACTTGAACGGATCACCCAAGGAAAGAAGCCCATGAAGACCCTGACTGCTTTGTTGACCGCTGCAACCCTGACCTTCGCCGCGGGCCTGGCCCAGGCCGATGTGCGAGTCGATGAGATCCCGCAACTGGTCAAGGACGGCAAGATCAAGTCGCTGGAAGATCTGAACAAGATCGCGCTGGATCTGCACCCGGGTGCAACGATCACCAAAACCGAACTGGACAACTACTTCAACGGTTACGAGTACGAAGTCGAACTGCGTGATGCCAAAAACGTCGAGTGGGATGTGGACATCGATGCCTCCAACGGCAAGGTCCTGAAGAACAAACAGGACACCTGATCCCGAAGCGCACAAAAGCCGCACGATTGAGAAGTCGTGCGGCTTTTGTGCATTCTGGACTCAAGCGCTCAAACGCGCCGTCACCTCGTTCAACTGCCCCGACAAACCATGCAGGTTGCTGCTGGCCGCTTCAGTGCGCTGCACGTTGTCCAGGTTGGTACTGGCAATGCTGGTGATCTCGGTGAGGTTGCGCGAGATGTCTTCGGCCACCGAGGTCTGCTCTTCGGCGGCAGTGGCGATCTGGCGGTTCATGTCACGGATGGCTTCCACGGCCAGGGTGATGCGTTCGAGCATGGCGCCGGCCTCGGTCACTTGCTGCACGCTCTGCTCGCTGCGCGACTGACCGCTTTCAATCGCCTGGGCCGCTTCGATTGCACCGGTCTGCACGGTCTGGATGATCTGGTTGATCTCGATGATCGACGCCGCCGTGCGCTGGGCCAGGCTTCGCACTTCATCGGCCACCACTGCGAATCCGCGTCCGGCCTCGCCGGCGCGCGCCGCTTCGATGGCCGCGTTGAGCGCCAGCAGGTTGGTCTGTTCGGCGATGCCGCGAATCACTTCCAGCACTTTGCCGATACGCCCGCTGTCGGTTTCCAGCTGGCGGATGACCGTGGCGGTGTTGGCGATTTCACCGCGCATCTGGGTGATGGTATGGATGGTGCCCTGCATGACTTTTTCGCCCTGCTGGGCGGACTGGTCGGCATCATCGGCGGCCCGTGCCGCTTCGGCGGCATGACGGGCCACTTCCTGTGCGGTAGCGGACATTTCGTTCATCGCCGTGGCCACCTGATCGGTGCGGTTGAACTGCTCGTTGGTACCGTCGGCCATCACGGTGGCGATCGAGTTCAACTCACCGCTGGCGCTGTCCAGGTCAGACGCGCTGCGCTGCAAACGGCTGAAGGTTTCGGCGAGGAAATCGCGCAGGGTGTTGGCGGCCATCGCCAGTTTGCCCAACTCGTCCTGACGGTTGCTGGCCACGCGCTCGGCAATACGCCCTTGGCTGAGCTGCGCCACGTATTCGATCAGTTTGCGGATCGGCTCGACCAGGTTGCGGTTGACCAGCCACAGGCTCAGCAGGCCGATCAGCAAACCCGAAACCAGCATCACCATGATCCCCAGCATCACCGTGCGATCGGCAGCGGCGCTGATCAGCGTCGATTGTTCGGCGCCCTGCTTGCGCAACTCGCTGACCAGTTCACTCATCTGATCGCTGGCCGCGCGGTCCACGCCCTTGACCGCCGCGTCGCCTGCCGTCGGGTCACCACCGGCGGCCACGAACGCGTCCCGGCCCTTCTGATAGGCCGCGCCCAACTGGCGATGTTCGTCACGCAAGCGCTCGATGCGGCTCTTGAGTTGCGGCTCGATGCCCTTCTGCCCGGCCAGCTCGCCGAGGATGTTTTGCACATCGCGCTGACGGTCTTCGAATTGCCCCCAGTACTTGCTCAGGTCCGCCGGTTGCTTGCCGCGCAACAGGACGTTTTTCCACTCCTGCACCTGCACCTTGAATTGCAGGTTGGCTTCATCGATCAATTGCGAGGTATGCAGCGGGCCTTCGATCAGATTGGCGTAGCTCTGCACGCCGCTGGACAGGAAGTGAAAGCACGCCAGCGCGATCAACAGAGTCGCCAGCAGGCTGCCGCTCAGCAGGGCGAGAATTTGTGCTCTCAGGGACTTTTGCAAAAGCATCGGATGGTACTCATGACGGGAATGAGGCACGCCCCGGTAAGGCGTGAAAAGTGTCCGGACTTCCCTGTCTGCGATCACGGCCGATGGCCGGGGGCGCGCAATCCAACCCAAGCGTGATCGGCAAGCCAGAGCGGTTCTTGAGAAAATTCCGACCGCCGGTAGTGCAATCGTTTGCGTTATTTTCCCGTCACAAAACCGTCATCCCCGCTTGCGATGATGCCGCTCAAGTGAACCTGTAAAACACGTGACAGGCGCCTCCCCTTGCGAGTCCTCATGAACCACAGCATCGATCAAAGCCATCGCGACACGGATCTGTTCGGCCTGCTTTACGGTTTCAGTTTTCGCCCCGGTGAGGCCGGCCGGGAAATCAATTCGGCGGAGGCCTTGCAGTACCTGCAACAACCGCAGAGCGACGAGCAATTTCTCTGGCTGCATCTGAACCTCGCCCATGCCGCGTGCGAACGCTGGATGAAAAGTCATCTGGAATTGCCCGAAGAATTTTTCGAAGCGCTGCACGAAGGCTCGCGCTCGACGCGCATCGAACATGTCGACTCCGCGTTGCTGGCGGTGGTCAACGATGTGGTGTTCAACCTCAGCAACATGGTCTCGTCGGATGTCTCGACCCTGTGGGTGTGCGCCCGCAGCCAATTGATCATCAGCGCCCGCCTGCAACCGCTGCACTCGGTGGACAAACTGCGCTCATCGGTGAAGGCCCGGGAATGCTTTCGCTCCCCGCTGGAGTTGCTGGTGCATTTGCTGCGCGACCAAGGTGAAGTGCTGACCCAGATCGTGCGCAAGACCAGCCAGAGCGTGGATCAGATCGAAGACGAATTGCTCTCCTCGCGCCTGTCGACCAACCGCGCTGAGCTGGGCGCCAATCGCCGGGTGCTGGTGCGCTTGCAACGGCTGCTGGCGCTGGAGCCAGGCTCCTTGCTGCGCCTGCTCAACCGGCCGCCGCAATGGCTGCAAAAGGAAGACGTGAAGGAGCTGCGAAAATCCACCGAGGAGTTTGCGCTGATCATCAACGACCTCACGGCGCTGGGTGAGCGGATCAAGCTGTTGCAGGAAGAGATCGCCGCCAACATCAACGAACAGACCAACCGCACGCTGTTCACCCTGACGGTGGTAACGGTGCTGGCGCTGCCGATCAACATCATCGCCGGCTTCTTCGGCATGAACGTCGGCGGCATTCCGCTGGCCGGTGATCCGGAAGGTTTCTGGATCCTCGTGGCGCTGGTCGCGACCTTTACCGTGATTGCCGGGCGCTGGGCGTTTCGCAAGCAGCAGGATTATTGAGTTCCCTTCATCACCCGACACACTGAACAACTGTGGCGAGGGGGCTTGCATGGCATCAGGCAATGTGTGGAAACTCAGATCAGCGGCCCTGCAAAAAACCCAAACACTGACCCAGAACAGCCTCCCTGTAACAATTGGCAACGATTATCACTGGTACACCTCCCCCCTCAGGAATGTCCGTGATGGCTACGCCCTCCTACACCGCCGCCCCGGCACCCGCCAGTAGCACCAAACCACTATTCGACAAAAAACCCGGCCTGCTCACCATCGTGGTGTTTTTTGCCGTGCTGGCCATCGGCTTATTGTTTACCGCCTACAGCCTGATGCACGACATGAGCGAACTTGGCACGGTGGTCACCACCTGGACGCCGTTTCTGCTGCTCGGCGTGGCGCTGCTGATTGCCCTGGGCTTTGAGTTCGTCAACGGCTTCCACGACACCGCCAACGCAGTGGCCACGGTGATTTACACCCACTCGTTGCCGCCAAACGTTGCGGTGGTCTGGTCCGGTTTCTTCAACTTCCTCGGGGTGCTGTTGTCCAGCGGCGCGGTGGCGTTCGGCATCATTGCCCTGCTGCCGGTGGAGCTGATCCTGCAAGTCGGTTCGTCCGCCGGTTTCGCCATGATCTTCGCCCTGCTGATCGCCGCGATCCTGTGGAACCTCGGCACCTGGTGGCTGGGCCTGCCGGCGTCGTCATCGCACACCCTGATCGGTTCGATCATCGGGGTCGGCGTGGCCAACGCCCTGATGCACGGCCGCGACGGCACCAGCGGTGTGGACTGGGCGCAAGCCACCAAGATCGGTTACGCGCTGCTGCTCTCGCCCCTGGTCGGCTTCGGCTGCGCCGCACTGCTGTTGCTGGCCCTGCGCGCGTTCGTCAAGAATCGTGCGCTGTACAAGGAGCCAAAGGGCGAGACGCCACCACCATGGTGGATTCGCGGCCTGCTGATCGTGACCTGCACCGGTGTGTCGTTTGCCCACGGTTCCAACGACGGCCAGAAAGGCATGGGCCTGATCATGCTGATTCTGGTGGGCACGCTGCCAATGGCTTATGCCTTGAACCGCACCATGCCGGCCGATCAAGCCTTGCAGTTCGCCGCGGTCGCCGAAGTGACCCAGCAAGCGCTGGTCAAGGCGGCACCGCAATTGCCCCCCGCCGACCCACGCGCGGTGCTGTCCGAATACATGCGCAGCAAGGAAGCGACCCCGCAACTGGTGCCGGCACTGGCGGCGCTGACCGGCAGCATTGGTGCCCAGGTCAAGGGTTATGGCTCGCTGTCGAAAGTCCCGGCCGAGGCCGTGGGCAACGTGCGTAACGACATGTATTTGAGCAGCGAAACCATTCGCCTGATGGACAAGAACAAGGTCGGCAATTTCGACGCCGACACCAACGGCAAGCTGCAACTGTTCAAGCAACAGATCGACAACTCCACACGGTTCATTCCGCTGTGGGTGAAAATCGCCGTGGCCATCGCCCTGGGTCTGGGCACCATGGTCGGCTGGAAGCGCATCGTGGTGACCGTCGGCGAGAAAATCGGCAAGACCCACCTGACCTACGCCCAGGGCGCCTCGGCAGAAACCGTGGCGATGCTGACCATCGGCGCCGCCGACATGTTCGGCCTGCCGGTGTCGACCACTCACGTGCTGTCCTCGGGCGTGGCCGGGACCATGGTCGCCAACGGCGGCGGCTTGCAGATGAGGACCATCCGCAACCTGCTGATGGCCTGGGTGTTGACCTTGCCGGCGGCGATCCTGCTGTCGGGTAGCCTGTACTGGTTGTTCACCCAACTGTTCTGATCACTCCCGCCTGTACTCACATCCCGCAGCGAGCAATCGCTGCGGGATGTTTGCTTTCAGCCCGGCGCAAAGCCGCGCATTTCATCGCCAACTCAAGGTATTGATCGTTTCATTCGAGGATGGCGCTTCAGTTTGTCAGCCTGTTGCCGACTCTTATGAGAGCCAAAGTATTCCTGGGTGAGAACCGTGAACTTATTCATCAATCAGTTGCACAAGCACGCTGATTTCAGAAGTGCGATCTACGCTGGCGACATCTTCCTCAACACCGAACTGAAAGCGGCAAAGGAACTCTGTGCCTTTGCCCAGGAAAGCATCACGGCCGCCTTCGATGGCGAGACCAACCACCAGGCGCTGCACACGCTGATGCCGGTGGAAGAGTTCGTGGTGCTGGTGACTCGCCTCAAGGGCCAGTTCACCAACAGCCTGCGTGCCAAGGAACTGATCCGCAGCTTCACCGACGAAATCGGTGCCGCTCCCGAAGAGTTCATTTTCGACGTACCGCGCATCCGTGTCGTGCCCAACTACGACTACCTGCACGCCGGCGTCAGCTACGCCTACAAGCCCCATCGCGATACCTGGTACGGCGGTGTCGACTGCCAGATCAATACCTGGATGCCGGTCTACACGATCCAGCCTGAGCAGACCATGATGATCAACCCGGCCTACTTCGACGTCGCGGTGAAAAACACCTCGGCGCAGTGGAGCCTGTCCGACTGGATCGACGTGCAACGTCAGCGCGCCAAGGACAACGTCAAGGAAGAGGCGCGCCAGCACCCGGTGCCCACCGAAGCGATCAACACCACCTCTGAACTGCGCATCGCCGGCAACACCGCCGAGATGCTGGTGTTCTCGGGTTCGCACCTGCACGGCACCGTGCCCAATTACACGCAACAAACCCGCTTCAGCGTGGACTTTCGCCTGATGCACCTCGACGACCTCAAGCAGCAGCGCGGCGCGATCAACGTCGACAGCGCCTGCCCGGATGTCGGCGCCGGTTTCAAAGACTACTTCCACGTCCACGACTTTTCGAATTTCCGAGGAATCCAGCAATGACCAAGCGTCGCATCACGCCCGCCGAGGCCCAGTACAACGAAACCCGTACCAATGTCCTGAAACGGGTCGATGCCGAATATGTGGCCGACGCGCCGTTCGTCTTCGCCAACCGTATCGGCGTGACCGCCGCGTTGTCGCGCATGGAACTGTTCAAGAAAGTCGCAGAAGTGCCGGGCGCGATCATTGAGTGCGGCGTGTACAAGGGCAACTCGTTGATGCTGTACATGCACTTGTCGATGATTCTCGAGCCGTATGCGATCAACCGCTCGATCGTGGGTTTCGACACCTTCGAAGGCTTCCAGAGCATCGACAAGAAAGAAGACCCGGCCGACGTCAACGAGACCATGTTCGCCGACACCGACCAGTCGCTGATCCAGGACATGATCGACGCCAACGACCTGTTGCGCCCGGTCAACCGGATTCCGCGTTGCGAACTGGTCAAGGGTGACATCGTCAAGACCGTGCCGGAGTGGGTCAAGACCCGTCCGGACCTGGTCGTGGCCATGCTGATCCTCGACACCGACCTGTACGAATCGACCAAAGTCGCGCTGGAAACCTTCCTGCCGTACATGCCCAAAGGCGCGATCGTGGTGCTCGACGAAGTCGCCTACCGCAACTTCCCGGGCGAAACCAAAGCCCTGCGTGAAGTGCTCGACCTGAACAAGATCGAACTCAAGCGTTTGCCGTTCGATTCGTGCGTGGGTTACTTCCACGTCTAATGGCACGCCAATACCTGTAGGAGCGAGCTTGCTCGCGAAAGCGGTCTGACATTCAGCATCGATGTTGTCTGACACGCCGTCATCGCGAGCAAGCTCGCTCCTACAGGGTCCGGGTTCAGGCCACTGACCGGATCACCTCCCCCAACCAATCCATGAACACCCTCACCCGCAACGGCAAATGCCGCTGCCGGGCATACAGCAGCGACGCCTCCATGGACGGCGCGTTGAACGACGGCAACACCTCGATCAATTCGCCGCTTTGCAGGTATTGCTGCATACCCATCCTCGGCGCCTGAATCAGGCCGAAACCACCCAGGCATGCGGCCTCGTAGGCATCGGTGCTGTTGACCGTGACACTCCCGGCCATCGGCAGTCGCTGCACCTGCCCCTTGTCGACGTACACGAACCCTTCCGAACGCCCGCCCAGTACACCGACGTAGTGCACCAGCCGATGCTGCGCCAGATCCTCCAGCCGCTCGGGCACGCCATAACGCTGCAAATACGCAGGGCTGGCGCAGTTGACCATGGTGAAGTCGCACAGGTGTCGCGCCACCACCGATTGGTCCGGTTGGGCGCCGATGCGCAGCACGCAATCGAACCCTTCGGCGAGCAGATCGACCCGACGGTCGGTGCTGCTGATTTCCAGTTCAAGCAGCGGGTGCTGCGCCATGAACGCCGGCAAGCGCGGCATCACCACGCGACGGGCGAGAATGTTCGGCAGGTCGATGCGAATCCGCCCAACCAGCGACGCTTCGTCCTGGCGAAACAAACCCTCGATTTCGTCCATATGCGACAGCAGGTCCTTGCTGCGCTCGTACAACACCAGGCCATCCTGGGTCGCCTGCACTTTGCGCGTGGTGCGCTGCAACAGCCGGGTGCCGAGCAAGGCCTCCAGTGCCTGCACATGTTCGGACACCGTTGAGCGAGGCAGGCCCAGGCTTTCTCCGGCCAGGGTGAAACTCGACATCTCGCTGACTCGGACAAAGGTGCGCAACAGTTCCAGTTTGTTCATCAGCCTGTTCTTCTATTGTTCGGATTATCCGACCAGTGATTCCGGTTTCACTCTGTTTATCACCACCAAGCGGATAAATAAACTTCCTCACAACAACCGCCCACTGCACTTGAGGAAGTCCCATGAACCGTAAAATCGCACTGATCACCGGCGCCAGCCGCGGCCTCGGTAAAAACGCAGCCCTGCATCTGGTCGCCCAAGGCATCGATATCATTGGCACCTACAACAGCCGCGCCGATGAGGCGCAGGCACTGGTGGTCGAGATTGAAAGCCTGGGCGGTCGCGCCGTCATGCTGCAACTGGACGTTGCCCAGAGTGGGAGCTTTAGCGCCTTCGGCAGCGAAGTCGCTAAAGTCTTGCAGAGCCACTTCGAGCGCGAGCGCTTCGATTTTCTGATCAACAACGCCGGAATCGGCCTGCACGCCAACTTCGTCGACACCACCGTCGAACAGTTCGACCTGTTAGCGAACATCCACTTCAAGGGGCCGTTTTTCCTCACGCAGACACTGTTGCCTTTGCTCAATGACGGCGGCCGCATCATCAACATTTCCAGTGGCCTGGCCCGTTTCAGCCTGCCGGGGCACAGCGCCTACGCGGCGATGAAAGGCGCGATGGAAGTGCTGACCCGCTACCAGGCCAAGGAACTCGGTGCGCGTAACATCGCGGTGAATATCCTCGCACCCGGTGCGATTGAAACCGATTTCGGCGATGGCGCCGTGCGCGACAACCCCGGGTTGAACACCCTGGTGGCAAACAACACCGCCCTGGGTCGCGCCGGTTTGCCGGATGACATCGGCGCCGCGATTGCATTACTGCTGGCGCCGGGCAGTCAGTGGATCAACGGTCAGCGTATCGAGGCGTCGGGGGGGATGTTTTTGTAAAACGCCTAACAACGGCGATTGGAATACCCTGTGGCGAGGGGGCTTGTCGGATCGCCGCACCGTCCCGTTCGGCTGCGAAGCAGTCGTAAAGCTTGGGACCGCTTCGCGCTCCAACGGGGGCGAGCCCCCTCGCCACAAAAACACACCTCAGCAAGCCTGACGAGTCATCACCATCCGCTCCCGAACCACGTCATACACCCAGTGGTAGACGTAGGTGTACGGCAGGAAGAACAGCAGCACGCCGATATCCAGCAGGAATGCCTGCCACAGGCTGACATTCAGCCACCAGGCAATCAGCGGCACGCCGAGGGCGACCAGACCGCCTTCGAACAACAGCGCATGCACCACGCGGACCCAGGCGTTGTGTGCAATGGCGAGGCGCTTGAGCACCCGGTCGAACATACCGTTGAAGACCACGTTCCAGGCCAGGGCCAGGCCGGCGATGAGGACGGTGACCATGCCCATTTCCAGCATCGGTTTGTTCATGATCCAGGCCAGCAACGGGGTACAGATCAGGATGGCCAGCAGTTCGAAGCCGATGGCCTGGAAAATACGTTCAGTAATGGACTTGTTGGCGCTCATGGCCGAACTCCCTTGAGTGACTGTGGTTGCCATGATCTGTCATCACACCGATACTTCATAACCAATAACCATCGATCAAGGCGATAGTTCATGGCTTCTCACGAAGTGTTGCTGGCATTTGTCGAAGCGGCGACCCAGGGCTCATTTTCTGCCGCGGCACGCAAGCTGGGCCGCAGTCAGTCGACCATCAGCGCCGCAGTGGCCAGCCTGGAAATCGACCTGAATCTGACGCTGTTCGACCGCAGCAGCCGCAAGCCCGGACTGACTCCGGCCGGGCACGTCATGCTGCAACGGGCCGAAGACATCCTGGCCGCCACCAGTCGCCTGGAAATGACCGCCAGCCAACTGTCCCAAGGGGTGGAGCCAAAGTTGACGGTGGCGCTGTCCGATACCTATCAGTCGGACCGTTTCGAAACCGCCCTCAGCGCCTTCGAGCAGCGTTATCCCGACCTTGAACTCGAATGCCTGATCGCCGAATGCGATGACCTGGTGTCCTTGGTACAAAGTGGCCGGGCGCAGATTGCCTTTGCCGAAATGCAGGACAGCTACCCGCCGGACCTGGTCAGCTCGACGGTGGACGAGCGCACGGAGATCGCCTTGTTCGTGTCCCCGGCACACCCGTTGGCCACGTTGGACTACATCGACCGGGACGTGCTGCAGCAGCACCGCGAGTTGCGCCTGGCCACCATCATCAATCCCTATGAAAGTCGGGCGAAGGGCCGCGTCTGGTCGGCGCCGAGTTATCTGATGCTGCTGGAAATGGCCCAGGGTGGATTCGGCTGGGCACCGTTGCCCCGCTGGCTGGTCGAGCGGTTCGGGCCTGGCACGTTGCAGGAACTGGTGGTGCGCGGCTGGCCGAAAACGGTGTCGGTGGATGCGCTGTGGTCGCGGCTGAATCCGCCGGGGCCGGCGGGGAGCTGGTTGCTGAGCAAGATGCTGGAGTGAAGGTCCTTCGGCCCTTATCGCGAGCAAGCTCGCTCCTACAGGTTATTGTGTCGGTCATAAAACTTGTGTGCACCACTGCCCCTGTAGGAGCGAGCCTGCTCGCGATGAAGCCAGAACGGCCGCATCAATCCAGTGCCTTGAGCCGCTCTTCGATAAACCGCCGCTCCGGCTCTTGCCGGGTCAACGCCAATGCCCGTTCCCACGCCGCCCGCGCCTCCTGCTTGCGACCCAGCTGCCGACAAAACTCTGCCCGCGCCGAATGCGCCAGGTGGTAGTCGAGCAGATCTCCCCGATCCAGAATGGCGTCCACCAACGTCAGCCCCGCCAGCGGACCATCTCGTTGCGAAATAGCCGCCGCCCGATTCAACTCGATCACCGGCGACGGCACCGCCCGCAGCAGCACGTCATACAGACCGACAATCTGTGGCCAATCGGTTTCCCCCGCCGTCGGAGCTTCGGCGTGCACCGCCGCGATGGCCGCTTGCAGGCAATAGGGTCCGAATCGTCCCATGATCAGTGCCTGTTCGATCAGCGTGCAGCCTTCAGTGATCAACCCGGCGTCCCACAGCGAACGGTCCTGCTCGTCCAGCACAATCAGCTCGCCGCTCGCCGAGGTCCTGGCCGGGCGGCGCGACTCGTGCAACAGCATCAGCGCCAGCAAGCCCATTACCTCCGGCTCCGGCAGCAGTTCCACCAGCAACCGACCGAGACGGATCGCTTCTCGGGTCAGATCCTCGCGGATCAGTTCGGCTCCGATGGACGCCGAATAACCCTCGTTGAACACCAGATAAATCACCCGCAATACGCTGTCCAGACGCTCAGGCAACTCAGCCAGCATCGGTACTTGATAAGGGATTTTCGCATCACGGATCTTCGCCTTGGCGCGCACGATGCGCTGGGCGATGGTGGCCGGGGCCGAGAGAAAGGCCCGGGCGATTTCTTCCGTGGTCAGGTCGCAGACTTCCCGCAGCGTCAGCGGCACTTGCGCGTCCGCCGCCAGGGCCGGGTGGCAGCAGGTGAAGATCAGCCGCAGGCGATCGTCTTCCACGTCTTCATCACTCCAGTCTGCCTGTTCCAGCGCCTCCAGTTGCGCGATCAACAAGGGCTGCGATGCGGCAAAACGCGCGCGCCGACGCAAGGCATCGATGGCCTTGAAACGCCCGGTGGACACCAGCCAGGCCCGCGGATTGTCCGGCACGCCGTCACGCTGCCAGCGTTCGACCGCGACGAAAAACGCCTCGTGCAAGGCCTCTTCGGCGAGGTCGAAATCCCCCAGCAAGCGAATCAGGGTCGCAAGAATGCGCCTCGACTCTTCGCGATAGACCCGCTCGACCTGCGCCTGAACCGGCAGCCCCGGCATCTTAAGGATTCAACTGCCGAACGGGGCGCACTTCGACACTGCCGACCCGGGCCGCCGGAATGTTCCCGGCGACCTGGATGGCTTCGTTGAGGTCCCTGGCGTCGATCAGGTAGAAGCCGGCCAACTGCTCCTTGGTTTCGGCGAACGGGCCGTCGGTGATCGACATCTTGCCGTTGCGCATGCGTACCGTGGTGGCGGTCTGCACCGATTCCAGGGCCTCGGCGGCGACCATCCGGCCACTGCCCTGGATCGACTCGGCATAGGCCATGCACTCTTCGTCCTTCGGGCTTTCCGGTAGCGAATGCAGCAGGCGCTCGTCGCTGTAGACCAGGCATAAATATTTCATGAACGTCTCCTGATTCGAACGGATCAACTATGGCCGTGGATTGACCATTTGGCGCAGCGCCCCGAGAAAAAACATCGATCAGGGTTTCAGATCGAACAGGACGGTGCCGCTCATCATGTCGAACGGCGCCGACCAGTGTTCATGGACGATCTGCCACAACCCGTCCTCCTGGCGATAGCACGCACTGCCGCGCATCCAGCAGGCCTGGGTTTCGCCCTTGTCGTTGGTGCCGCCGCAATGGGCCAGCCAATGAGCGAAGGCGATCTCCTGGGACGCCTCGATGCGGATGTCCTGGAAGTCGAAAATGTGCGGCCCTGGGCACATTTTCATGCAATCCTCCCAATGCGCGCGGTACGCCTCCTTGCCCTTGAATTGCAGGGCCTTGACCGCGTCGAAGGAGACGATGTCGTCGGCATACAGGGTCATGATTTTATCTACGTCCTTGGCCATCATGGCCTGACGATAGGTTTCGATCAGGTTCTGGATCTGGGTTTGCGCATTCATGGTGGTTCTCCGTGGTTTTTATTGGAAGACACCCTTAGTCGTCTGGCGATCCGGCGAATCGACAGAAGAAATAAAAATAATCCATAACGCCAGACTCGCTAGAATCCGAGACTCATTTTCAGTTGGAAAAAGGACACTCCAGTGACAGCCCGACTCGTGCCTTATGAAAGCCTGAATGCGCTGCAGCGCCAGCAGGTCGAGGCAATTGAAGTACATCCGGAGCAAATAAAGTTCTCCGGTGACATCCACGGTGCATTGCACACCTTGTTGTCCAGGCCCGGCCCGGGGGTCAAAGGATTTGCCCTGCTGACCGAAGACATCCCCGTGGCCTTCCTGCTGCTCAAACGCCCGCCCGTATTGCCTGCGTGGGCCGATGAACACAGCGCCACGCTGCATGCCCTGCAAGTCGATCAACGCGCTCAAGGCAAAGGCTACGGCAAGGCCTGCCTGCAGGCGCTGCCCGAGGCGGCGCGCCTGGCCTGGCCGGAAATCAGGGGGCTGGAGTTGTCGGTGGATGCCGACAACGAGGCCGCCATCGCCCTGTACGTCAGGTTTGGCTTTGTCGACAGCGGCGAGGCGTACAAGGGCCGGATCGGTTATGAGCGGCGGATGGGGTTGGTGTTTTGAACGCGGCCCCCGCCAACACCACAAAACTACTGTAGGAGCGGGCTTGCCCGCGAAAGCGGTGTGTCAGTCAACATCACTGTTGAATGTGATGACCTCTTCGCGAGCAAGCTCGCTCCTACAAGGGGATTTGTGTCGGGTCAGAGTTCGAGCACCATCTCATGCCACGCCATGCCGCCATGGTCGGACGCCGACGGTTTGACGTAGGCAAAACCGAACCCGGCGTACAACGGAATATGCCGTTCCTTGCACATCAGGTTGATGCTGACCTTGCCCATCGCGCGCATGCGCTCGATGAACTCGCCCATCAGGCGTTTGGCCAGGCCTAGCCCCTGGAAATCCGGATGCACTACCACCGACATGATCACCACGTGCGGCCCGGCCGGGTCGTGGCCGATCAGTTCCTTGAACGCTTCGTCCGACATTTCCACCTGGAACGCCGCACCGGAGTTGATGAAACCGGCGACTGCCCCGTCCACTTCAGCAACGATAAAACCCTCGGGCCAGGTGGCGATGCGGGTGGCGATCTTCTCGCGGGTCGCGGCTTCGTCACCTTCATAGGCAAGGGTTTCGATGGCAAAGCAGCGGTCCAGATCGGCGGGGGTGACGTTGCGGATGACGGTGTTCATGGCAGCTCGGAATCAGCGTGGGAAAGGCTGGGGATGATAAATCAGCCGCCGTGGGACATCGAGAGACGAATCGGCTGATCCGCCTCTCGCTGCAGGTGTCATGCCTTGATTGGCAGCCAGATTTCCAGCTTTCCGGTGTTGAGCCTGGGGTTGAAGTCTTCACTGTAGCGCTCGAATTCCGGGGCAGCCAGCAACTCATGCCCGGACTGTGGCAACCATGTGCCATGGATGTATTGGAAGGTTTGCGGCAATGTGGCCAGCGGTCCTTGATGTTCGAACACGACGTACTGCTGGGGCTGAATCTCTACCCAGCGGTACGTATCCGGCAAATCGTCGAGTTTGCTGATCTCGACCCCCGCGATGTAATCGAAGCCGCCCTTGCCGTCGAAATTACAGCAGACGCCGTAAGTCACTTCGTCTTTTTGCCCCGGAATGCTCCCAATGTGGGGCTCGAGTTTTTCCCAGAGATCGGGAATGTCTTTAGTGGTCTCTTGGGTAAATCGTCCGCCAAGCCCTGCGATCAGCAGGAAGTGTCCGTGTTCAAAGCGCGGTTCCGTCACTTCGACGCGTGTTTGCTCATCCATGGCTCGACTCCTGAAACGAAAAAATGGGTTCGGCTGGGAGTATAGAAGCCAAACCCGATTCGCCCAATTACAGTGCGTGCAATTGCTCGACGGCAGCGGCGCCAACGAACTCGTTATAGCCAGATAGAATCACGTAGACCGCGAAATAGCAGAAGATCGCCGCCGATGCCATGTAGGAATAACGCAGCAACTTGTCGCCCAGCAACTTGCCGCCGTGGCTTGCGGCGAAGCACAAGCCTGCCGACCAGAGCAGCCCGGCACAGAGGAAACCGCCGAGAAACAGTGCTGAACTGAGCGGGCCACCGCCACCGGAACGGGCGATCAGGGTGCCGCCCACCGCGGCGAACCAGAGAATGGCGCTGGGCGAAGACATGGCGAGAAAGATCCCGCGGAAAAATTCCTTGCGGTGGGAGTTGTTTCCGACCTCCGCCGTCTCGGCCAACAGCGCCTCATGGTGGATCGCCGAATAAATCATCTTCGCCGCGAAGTACACCAGCAGCGCCGAGCCACCGATCCACAACACCCAACGCACCGTTTCGTACTGCAGCAACACGGTCATGCCGGCCAGCGCCAGCACCGCGTAGATCAGGTCGCCGACGCAGGTCCCGAGGCCCAGGGCAAAGCCCTGGAAGTAGCCGCGCTGCATGGCCAGGGTGATCATCGCGATGTTGGCCACGCCGATATCCAGGCACAGCGAGAGGCTCAGCAAGAAGCCGCTGGTAAATTCCATCGAACCTTTTCCTTCGGACAAATTTTTTTACATTGAGGCTGGACAGTCTGCCACAGCTGCCCTTACATTCCGCCACAGGTCACCGCAGTGACCAGCGTCGCTCGGACGGTTCCGGGCGCTTACGTTATCCGAGGCAACAATGGCCGAACAAGGTTCGCCGCGCCGCTTTGCGCGCATAGATCGACTCCCCCCTTACGTTTTCAACATCACTGCCGAGCTGAAGATGGCCGCCCGTCGTCGTGGCGAAGACATCATCGACTTGAGCATGGGTAACCCCGACGGCGCCACGCCGCCGCACATTGTCGAAAAACTCGTCACGGTGGCCCAGCGCGAAGACACCCACGGTTACTCCACCTCCAAGGGTATTCCGCGCCTGCGCCGGGCGATTTCCAACTGGTACAAGGACCGCTACGAGGTCGACATCGACCCGGAAAGCGAAGCCATCGTCACCATTGGTTCCAAGGAAGGCCTGGCACACTTGATGCTGGCGACCCTGGATCAGGGCGACACCGTACTGGTGCCGAACCCGAGCTACCCGATTCACATCTACGGCGCGGTGATTGCCGGCGCCCAGGTGCGCTCGGTGCCACTGGTGCCGGGGGTGGATTTCTTCGCTGAACTGGAACGGGCGATTCGCGGCTCGATCCCGAAGCCGAAGATGATGATCCTCGGTTTCCCGTCCAACCCCACCGCGCAGTGTGTGGAACTGGACTTCTTCGAACGGGTCATTGCCCTCGCCAAGCAGTACGACGTGCTGGTGGTGCACGACCTGGCCTACGCTGACATCGTCTACGACGGCTGGAAAGCCCCGTCGATCATGCAAGTGCCAGGGGCCAAGGACATTGCGGTGGAATTTTTCACCCTGTCCAAGAGCTACAACATGGCCGGCTGGCGCATTGGCTTCATGGTCGGCAACCCGGAACTGGTCAACGCCCTGGCGCGGATCAAGAGCTACCACGACTACGGCACCTTCACCCCGCTGCAAGTGGCGGCGATTGCCGCGCTGGAAGGCGATCAGCAATGCGTGCGCGACATCGCCGAGCAGTACCGGCAGCGACGCAATGTGCTGGTCAAGGGCCTGCATGAACTGGGCTGGATGGTGGAAAACCCGAAAGCCTCGATGTACGTCTGGGCGAAGATTCCCGAGGCTTATGCGCACCTGGGCTCGCTGGAGTTTGCCAAGAAACTGCTGTCCGAGGCCAAGGTGTGTGTCTCGCCGGGCGTCGGGTTTGGCGAGTATGGCGATGATCACGTGCGCTTTGCCCTGATCGAAAACCAGGACCGGATTCGCCAGGCCGTACGCGGGATTCGCGGGATGTTCAGGGCGGATGGGTTAATCAGCAAATAAACACCCTGTAGGAGCTGCCGAAGGCTGCGATCTTTTGATCTTGTTTTTTAAAAGCAAAATCAAAAGATCGCAGCCTTCGGCAGCTCCTACAG
>NZ_JBFUAE010000031.1:0-36518 GCF_056406435.1 Pseudomonas sp. P1_C12
GAAAGCGACGGCTATGCCAATGCGTTTTTCTTTCCGGGGCAGTACTACGACTATCGCTGGCCTGTCCAGCTGGCCGGTTACGACACCATCAACACCAGCGCCCAGGATCCGCGCGCGGCGTTCCCCTGCGCCCCGGGCGAAACCCTGTATGTCAACGATGCCACGCCGGGCCTCAAGACCTGTAACAACGGCAGCATCAAGATCCGTGGCGACTGGCGCGAAACCATGAGCACCCACTGGTTCCACGACCACATGCTCGATTTCACTGCGCAGAACGTCTACAAGGGCAACGCGACGATGATGAACTACTACAGCGCCCTGGATCGCGGTAACGAAGCCTTCGAAGACGGCGTCAACCTGCGCCTGCCCAGTGGTTCGGCGTTGCCTTGGGGCAACCGCGACTATGACGTCAACCTGCTGGTGGCCGACAAGGCCTGGGATCAGAACGGCCAACTGTGGTTCAACCCGTTCAACACCGATGGTTTTCTCGGCGATCAGATCCTGGTCAACTGGCAGTACCAGCCGCGCCTGAATGTGCGGGCGCGCAGCTATCGTTTCCGCATTCTCAATGGCTCGGTGTCGCGCTTCTTCAGGATCGCGCTGGTGCGTGAAGTTGTTGGCACCGGCGGCGAATTCCCCGGACCTGCAGGTTCCGGTCTGTCCTATACCCGCGTGCCGTTCCACATGATTGCCAACGACGGCAACCTCATGGAACACGCCGTGCCGTTCGACGGCAGCATGGACCTGGACGCTGACGGCGACCTGCAGGACCACAACGCCATCCTGCCCACCCAGGGCATCGCCGAGCGTTTCGACATCATCGTCAACTTCTCAAAATACGGGATCAAGACCGGCGACAAGCTGTACTTCGTCAACCTGATGGAACACCAGAACGGCAAGGGTCCAGAGCCTGTACCGCTGAGCCTGGCCGATGTGCTGTCCGGGAAGTACAAAGCGCTGCTCAAGCTGGGCAGCAAAGGGCTGGAATGGGACGCCGGCGACCCGGTGGTGGGCAAGTTCATGCAGCTGGTGGTCCAGTCTTATGCCGGCCAGGACGTGAGCATGAACCCCGCCGACTACGAACCCGCCAAACCGGGCAAACCGGCCGGCAAGACCATGATCCCGCTGACCCTCAACCGTGACGACCCGACGGTGCAGGCCACGCTCAAGGCGGCGCGGCATCGCGAGTTCACTTTCGGTCGCTCCGACGGTACCGACGAACAACCCTGGACAATCAAGACCGACGGCGGTTTCGGCTTCCAAATGGACCCTCGAATCATCAGCGCCGCTCCGCAACTGGCTAACGGCCCGACCCCTGCCGGGTTCTCCGGCGACGGCACCCTGGAAGTGTGGAAAATAAGGAACGGCGGCAACGGCTGGAGCCACCCGGTGCACGTGCATTTCGAAGAAGGCATCGTCCTCAACCGTGACGGCAAGGCGCCGCCGGAATGGGAAAAATGGGCCCGCAAGGACGTCTATCTCATCGGCGAAGGCATCGACAGTTCGAAGGACGTGGACATTGCGATCCGCTTCCGTGAATTTGCCGGGACCTACATGGAGCACTGCCACAACACTCAGCACGAGGACACGTCCATGCTGCTGCGTTGGGATGTCGAGCACCCCGGCCAGTTTCAGTTGATGCCAACACCCCTGCCTGGCTGGGATGGCGTCACCTACGTCAATTCTGCTGCGCTGCCGACTTTCCGCACTGGCGATAAACATGTCGAGGACGGCGATAACCAAAAACCGATCGCCAACGCCGACAGCGCCATCAGCAACACCGGCCAACCGGTGATCATCAACGTCCTGGCCAACGACAGCGACCCTGACGGTAACGTGCCACTTAAAGTGGTGGGGCTGGAGCAACCGGACTCCGGCAAGGGCGTGGTCAGCACCGATGGTACGCACGTGACCTACACACCACCGGCAACAGTCCCCGCGCCGTTCACCGCGACCTTTACCTATAAGGCCGCCGACGCCAAGGGTGCGGAATCGGCACCGGCGACGGTGTCCGTGGCGGTCTCGGCAGCGGTCAACGAGAATCTGATCGTCACCAGCGCTACCGTCACCGCCCGCAGCAACAGCCGCTACTACTGGGTCTTGTCCGGCACCACTTCGCGTGGCACGGGCAATACCATCACGGCGACTGCCACGACCACAACCGGTACGGTGAACCTTGGCGCCGCCACCCTGACGCTTACGCCTACAGGCGCACGTTGGCAGATAGCGGTGACGACCGTCGGCAGTGGCCCGTCGCCTAGCCCGACAGCGACCATCAAATCGGCCTTCGGCAAAACCGTGACGGTGCCAATAAAGGCGAACTGAGTACAACCAGGTTTTGGCGATGAGGGCCTCATTGAGGCCCTCTTGCTACAAAAAAATTGACAACTTACCTGGTTGTAAAATTTCCAGAATGCCAGCATTTCAAGCTGTAGCTCGGAGCTAGAGCTTCCATCGTCGGCGGACAAATGACCGTTATGGGTCGATAGCTACCGGTGAGCGTGGAAGTTCGGTTGAGCCATTCCCCACCCGGCGTATTGATCGAGCGCAGAACCTGATTGCTTTCGTAGGGCGGATAACGCGCCAGCGTTATCCGCCGTGGAGGGGCCGGCGTATTACCTATTCCGGGTTATGCGCCCTACGGTACTAGCGATGGTTGCGATAGCGTTCGGTCAAGGACCGCACGAGGGTGACGTAGGATTGCGTCTCGGCGTAGGGAGGCACCCCGTTGTACTCGACCACGGACGCTTCGCCGGCGTTGTAACCTGCCAACGCCAGCACCTGGTTGCCGTTGAAGCGCTTGAGCAGCCAGGCCAGGTAGCGCACGCCGCCACGAATGTTCTGTCGTGCGTCGAACGGATCGTCCACGGCGAAGCGCTCGGCGGTGGCGGGCATCAACTGCATCAGCCCCTGGGCGCCGGCTTCGGAAATGGCGTTGGGGCGAAACGCCGATTCGGCATGTATCACTGCGCGGACCAGCGCCCTGTCGACACCATAATGACCCGAAGCGGCTTCGATCTCCCGCCGATAGGAATGAGTGTCCAGGCGCAGTGAGGCGACCTTGAAATCCTTCGGCGCCATGCACAGATAGCAACCCTTGATGTAATAGAGCTCAAGGACATCGACCCGTGCGGAGATCCCGACGGGGCGCCGGCTCACATATTGACGAATACCCTTGTGGATAAAGGTGTACACCCGAATCCGCACCGCGCCCGGGTTGTCGTCCCGCACAAGCCGTGGCAGGGCCATTGCCTTGGCGCCGACACCAGCGCCCGCCATGCCATTCAGGCGAGTGCAGCGGGCGCTGGCGATGGCTTGGCTGGTGTAGCTGATGGCTCCGTCCCTGGCTTGGCACTTGAACATGGCGCTGGCGCACAGTGGAGCGACCAGCAAGGCCAGCTCGATGCAGCCAAAAAGGCTCTTGCGAGCCCATCGCCATGCTCTGGAACTCATCTCATCGCTCCGCGCCGCAGGCGTCGATCAGGCCTGGAGCGCCTGGCCCGGACGCTGCCTTTGGAGGGCCTGTTCTGGGTGACCCGCCTGTTGTTCTAATAGTTATACCCCTTGTAACCGGCCTTGGAACTTGCGTTGACGTACGGGCTGCCGGCGTTCCCAGGCGAAGCGCAGGCCTGGTTGCTCGCACGACGCGTCGTCCCGGCTTGCCAGGGCCGGGCGCAAGTCCGATCCGCGGGTGACGGACCCGGAGCCGGTGCGGGACAGGCCCAGGTAGGCGACGGCAAAGTTGTCATCGTTATCCGCCCGGGCCGAACTCATCCGAGAATGAAATTCACCTTGCGCACCGGCGTGATGTTTTCCCAGGTTCCCCTGAACTCCGCCGCCACCACGAACGAATCCCCCGGCCCGAAGGTCTTCGCCACGCCGTCCGCATCGGTCAGGCGCACGGTGCCTTCGAGGATGTGGCACATCTCGTCGTAGTCGCACTCGCATCTCGGTCTACGCACTGACCGAAACACGGCTGCTTCCTGCGAAGACCCAGCGGTTCATCGAGCTCATATGCGACCATCTCAACAGTGCTTAATGCCTGACGACTGGATAGGGGGCATCCCGACGCAAACGAATGTCTCCTTCTGGCCGATTCTGTTGAAAAAGTCGCTTTGCCCAAACTGCCTGATCATTGACTGGTGAAAACGCCTTTTTTGCACGCTGCCAGGTGAAATCAGAGTCCGGAAGCCACTGCCAAAAGTAAAGATTTCAATCTCGGACGCGTACTTTTCTGATGCGCAAACCATGGCCGACTTTTTCAACAGAATCGGCCGATTACTGTCTTCCACGACCGGCTGAAACCAACCCATAGAAGCCCGTTGCACCAGGTAGAAAACGGCAAAAAAACGATCATTCAATAACGTTCAAGGTCCGGGTTTCTGTGCAGCTTTATCGCGGCGCGTCCCCTGCACCACCGGGTTAGGGCTCACGTTAATAAGCTCAACCGGAACGGGTGAGTCACTGTAGACTACTGGAAGAGCTTTCTTGCCTTTTTTATCTTGACGCGGGCGGTACTCAAGGGTCAATTTATTGCCATTCCAGTACATGCGAACAATATCTGTCAAATTCATGCTTGCGGCAATTTTAAACTTTGCCGGAAGAATAGAAGCTGCAGGAATAATAGAAATTTGTAGTAGCGGTTCGATTGCATTGAGTGGATCATGCAAGGCGCAGTAGCGATTGTATGCGATTGCAGTAAGTCCAACTTTTTCGCTGGTCGCTTGTAGGATTACTCTATCCTCACATACGTAATCTTTGGCGTGTTTCACGAGACTTAGAATCAATGCAAGACCAAACAGTATCCATCCAAATTTTCGCACAAACGCTTCAAACTTTTTGTACCTTCCTTCATTGTTTCGCGTGTCGTAATGATCAATGATCACCGCAGTCAGGTTAGCCACCAGACACAGCAGCGCTCCATACATGATCCATGCTGGGTAGCCATACAGTGTTAATACCCCGCGCTTGGTGGGAATCATAAAGTTGTCGGTGACCACTCCAAATGTTCCATAGATCAGGAGGGTGACTGACAACGCTATATTCCGTAAGCGGACCTTTAAATGAACTGCGTTCGGGGTGTAAGCGGATTCAGAAACAATTGCGTTTCCGTCATTGGGTGTGTGGGTAGGTTTCTCTGGAGTAGTCTGATTTGGCATGTTTTGATTGCTCATTGCTGACTCTCCGAACCCTAACGTTGAGCTAAAGGACGCTAATTGCTACGGCCTAGGGGTATTTCATATTCTTCAATGCAAGTGTTCAGCGTGCGAGTTCAGGATAGACAATTTGCGCAACATCTGCGCTCCATCAAGTCACAGGGTATTGTGAGGCACCGACTTCATCAGGGCTGAAAAGTGTATGCTTTTGGCCAGTTCTGGCCCTTGGCGACAGGCAGAAACCAGCCACTTTCAGGACGAGGATGAATCATGCGGATGCGCATGCAGATGTGGATAGGAGCAGCGGCCAGGCCCATCAGCCAATTGATGATGGCCGCTGGTATCAGCCTTATCGCAATCGTAACCAATGTGCAGGCTCAAGCCACACATCAAGCCACACAAGCGCAGAAGACTTCATCGATCTTGCTGCCACCAGAAGCAGTATGACTGGCCGCGCCTATGAGGTGCGATGTCCAGAGGGCGCACAACCGGCACGCACCTGGCTGAAGAGGGAACTACAGAGGCAACGGCAGCTCCATTGATTTTTGCCGCTCTGGCGGAAACTTGGTTCGCCTGCATGCACGACTAAACCGTTTCCTCAGTCTCTCCTTGATGCCGATGAGTACAGGATGAAAATATGAGTAGCGGAAGTTCAAACACCAAAGCTGAGCTTTTTCGTATTCCGCGCGCGATTTGGGCTCTTGGCTTTGTCAGCCTATTCATGGATCTATCATCCGAGCTGGTGCACAGTTTACTGCCTGTGTTTTTGGTCACTACATTGGGTGCGAGTGCGTTGGCCGTCGGCGTGATCGAGGGTATTGCTGAATCGACCGCCATGCTCGTCAAGATATTTTCCGGTGCTATCAGCGACTTTATTGGTCGGCGCAGAGGAAGCGCGGTTCACCGCTGCTGAAGAACCTCGATTTAGGTTGACTGACTTCCTCAGGGCGTGAAGCTGACAGTGGCGATAGGCACAGATCGGCCAGATGCGGTCGGTCGATTGCTCTGCTGGCGTTAGTATTCGAAATTATCCTTCACGCCCGGAAAATCGAAATTTAACTACTTGAGACTCCCGGCCAGGAACTGCTGCAACCGCTCGCTTTGAGGCTGTTCCAGCAGCGTGCCTGGCGCTCCCGACTCCTCCACCCGCCCCTGATGTAGAAACATGACGTGGTTCGACACCTGCCTGGCAAACGCCATTTCGTGGGTGACGACCACCATCGTCCTGCCCTCTTCGGCCAGTTGCTGCATGACCTTGAGCACCTCGCCCACGAGTTCAGGGTCAAGGGCTGAGGTCGGTTCGTCGAACAGCATCACCTCAGGCTCCATGGCCAACGCACGTGCAATGGCCACCCGCTGTTGCTGGCCGCCGGACAAATGCACCGGGTACTGGGCCTCGACTTTTTGTGGCAGCCCCACCTTGGCAAGGTAATGACGCGCCCGCTCCAGTGCCTGCGCCCGACTGATACCGAGCACGCTCATCGGGCACTCGATGATGTTTTCCAGCACGGACATGTGGCTCCACAAATTGAAGTGCTGAAACACCATCGACAACCGGCTGCGCAGGCTCCGTAACTGCCCGGGGTTAACCACACACAACTCACCCCTTGAGTTTCTGCGGGTGAGCAACTCTTCGTCATTGACAACAATGCGCCCGGCCGACGGTTGTTCCAGATGGTTGATACAACGCAAGAAGGTACTTTTCCCGGACCCGGAGGAGCCGATGATGCTGATCACATCACCCGCCCTGGCCTTGAGCGAAACCCCTTTCAACACTTCATGGTTGCCGTAGTTTTTATGGACATCTTCAACGATCAATTTATACATTCGAGCAAGTCCGATAGGGGTCAGTGCGTCCGCGGTTTGAGGTAGGCCAGCCAATGCAGCTCGCCGCGTCGAAACAGCCAGATCAGGAAAAAAGCACTGGTGGCGTACAACACCCCGGCAATGCCAAAGGCGGTAAAGGATGCATAGGTCGCCGAGTTGACATCCCGGGCGATCTTCAGCAAATCGGGCACCGTGGCGGTAAAGGCCACCGAGGTGGAATGCAGCATCAGAATCACTTCATTGCTGAAAAACGGCAGCGCGCGGCGCAATGCCGACGGCAGAATAATCCGCCGATAAAGCGTGAACCGGCTCATTCCGTAGGCACTGGCGGCCTCGACTTCTCCGTGGGCGGTCGCCCTGATGGCGCCAGCAAAAATCTCGGTCATGTAGGCACAGGTATTGAGCCCGAAAGCCAGCACCGTGCAGTTGAAGCCGTCACGGAAAAAAGCGTTGAGAAAATCCTGGGACCGCACCACATGCAAGCTGTACACCCCGGTGTAAAAGAACAGCAACTGGATGTACAACGGGGTGCCACGAAACACGTAGGTGTAACACCAGACCGGCAGGCGCAGCAGCGGGTTGCGGCTGACGCGGGCAATCGACAACGGTACCGCGAGCACAAAACCCATCACCACCGAAAGTATGAGCAGCCACAACGTCACCGCCAACCCGGAAAAGTATGGCCCGTCACTCCACAGGTAAGCCTGCCAGTAGTCTTGAAGAATGCCGTTCATAACGCAGCCTTCCTGACACCGACCGAGTAGCGGTGCTCCAGCCACATCAACACACCATTGGCTACCGTGGTAATGGCGAGGTAGATCAGGCCGCCGACCAGGGTGAAGTAAAAGAACTGCATCGAGCCCTTGCCCGCATCCTGCGTGGCCTTGACCACATCTGTCAGGCCGATGATCGATACCAGCGCAGTCGATTTGATCAACACCTGCAAGTTGTTGCCAATGCCGGGTAGCGCATGGCGCAACATTTGCGGGAACAGGATTTTGCGAAAGGTCTGCCCGTGGGTCATGCCGTAGGCCCTCGCGGCTTCGATCTGCCCCGTCGGGACTGCCTGGAAGGCGCCGCGGAATGTCTCGGTAAAGTAGGCCCCGTAAATGAATGCCAGCGTCACGACACCGGCCAGAAACGGGTCGATATCTATTTGGGCGATGCCCAGCCAATCGGTCATCCGGTTGAGCAGCATCTGCAGGCTGAAGAACAGCAGCAACATGATCACCAGGTCCGGCATGCTGCGGATCACGGTCGTGTAAGCCGTGGCCAGCGTGCGCAACAAACGATTGGACGACAACCTGGAACTGGCGCCCATCAGCCCGGCCAGGACGGCGATCAGCAATGAACAAAGCGCCAGTTTGATGGTCGCCAGGGTGCCCAGCAGAATCTGCGGGCCAAAACCTTCCAGAAGCATCTCACTCTCCTTGTTCTTGTCAGGGTGAGGTGAAGGGGGGGCAATAGAGCGCTCGAACGAGCGCCCTGTTCAAGCTAACGACGACGCGTTACTGGGCGCCGTAGACGTCAAAATCGAAGTACTTGTTGTTGATCCGCGCGTAAGTACCGTTGGCGAGAATGGTTGCCAGGGCTTTGTTCAAATCTTCGCGCAACGCGACATCGTCCTTGCGCAGACCAAGGCCATCACCGACGCCGAAGAAGCCCGGGTCATCCAGAGTGGCACCGGCAAATTCATAGTCCTTACCCGCCGCTGTTTTCAAGAAGCCGTAACTGGCTTGAATGGAACCCTGCAACGAGGCATCAAGTCGCCCCACGACCAGGTCGGCGTACACCTGGTCCTGATTCTGATAGGAAAGAACGTCCACGCCTTTGGAACCCCAAACCGCTTTGGCATAGGACTCCTGGGTCGAGCCCTGCTCCACACCAATGCGCTTGCCCTTGAGCGATTCGAGGGTCGGCTGTAATCCCGATCCACGTTTGACCACTAACCGTGCCGGTGCATTGGACACCTTGTCGGTAAACGCAATCTGCTCCAGGCGTTTGGGTGTGATGGTCATCGAAGACGCCACCGCATCGAACTTGCGCGCCAGCAGTCCCGGGATCATCCCGTCCCAGCTGCTTTCCACCCAGACACATCGGGCTTTCAGTTCGGCGCACAACGCCTCGGCGATGTCGACCCCGAAGCCGGTCAGCGTGCCATCCTGGTTCTTGTATTCCAGCGGTGGATACGTCGGGTCCACCCCCAGCTTCAACACTTTGCCAGACCAGTCGGCCGCCCCCGCCAGGCTCGAGACCGTCAGGAACACCAGGGAAACGGCTGCAATCATCTTGTTCATTTTTATTCCTCTTCAGGCCGCAGATTTTTTACCGGCACAACGGGCGAAAATGCGCCGTCTCAACACAGAAAACGTTCGACCAGCTTGACCCAATAGCTCGCGCCCACCGGCAGGCAGCCGTCATTAAAGTCGTAGCCGGGGTTGTGCAGCAGGCACCCGCCTTCTCCCTCGCCGTTGCCGATCACCAGATAGCTGCCGGGGCACTTTTCCAGGACAAAAGCAAAGTCCTCGCTGGCCGTGAACGGCCGCAAGTCATCGATCAGGTGTTCCTCTCCCAGCCAGTCGCGGGCGACTTCATGGGCAAATGCTGTCTGTTCGGGATCATTGATCAACACCGGATGGCAATGCTGGTAATCGATGTGGACCCGGGCGCCAAAACTCTCGGCCTGGCCCTTGACCAATTCAGTGATTCTGACTTCCAGCAAGTGGCGAATCTCGGGGGTCAGGGCGCGTACGCTCAGGCTCAGGTCGGCGCTGGACGGGATGACATTCGAGGCGCTCCCGGCATGCAGGGAGCCCACCGTGATAATCGCCATCTCCTGCGGGTTAACGTTGCGCGAGACGATGCTTTGCAGGGCCATCACGATCGAGGCACCGACCACCACCGGGTCGACGGCTTTGTGCGGCACCGCGCCATGGCCACCGTTACCGATGATTTTGATGTTAACCGTGTCGGCAGACGCCATGAACGGTCCGCTGTAAAAACCCAAATGCCCGACGGGATAACCCGGCACGTTATGCATGGCGAAAATCGCATCGCACGGAAACCGTTCGAGCAGCCCTTCCTCCAGCATTTTCCTGGCACCGCCCAGCCCTTCTTCCGCCGGTTGGAAAATCAGGTGCACGGTGCCATTGAACGCCCGTGTCCGGGCCAGGTACTGACCGGCTGCCAGCAGGACTGCTGTATGACCGTCGTGACCGCAGGCATGCATGACTCCGTCGATCCGGCTGGCATAAGGCAAACCAGAGGTTTCCTGTATCGGCAGCGCATCCATGTCAGCGCGCAAGCCAATGGACCGGCCTTCGCCATTTTTCAGGGTGGCAACGACCCCGGTCTTGCCCACCCCAGTACTGACCTCAAAGCCCCACTGAGTCAAACACGCTGCAACCAGCTCACTGGTGGCGAATTCTTCAAAACCCAGTTCAGGGTGCGCGTGAATACTGTGACGTATCGCGATCATTTCATCTTGCATCGCGGCAATACCAGGCAGGACCAGGCCGGCATTCATGGGTGTTCTCCTTCGACAGGGGCTGTGCGGCAGCGAAAGCGCTGTTGGGGTCGATCTTAGGGAACGGGCGCTGGGCTGGGGAGGCGCAGTTTGGTTATGATGACAACCATTAGTTGTCACCAGGGTGAGCAGATGAAACTGCATCAATTACAGGCGCTGATTGCCAGCGCCGAAACCGGCAGTATCCGCGCGGCCGCTCGTTCGCTGGAGATTTCCCAGGCCGCTGTGACCAAAGCACTGCGCGAGTTGGAAACCAGCCAGCAGCTACCGCTGTTTACCCGAACCGCCAGCGGTCTGAACTTCACCGAATATGGCAAAGTGCTGCTGACTCACGCCCGGCTGGTGATCAAGCAACTGGAGCACGCACAGACCGAGCTTGATCACATGCGTGGGAAGGCTCAAGGCCGGCTCTGCGTCGGGATCACCCCTTGGGTTGCCCTGACCTTCCTGCCCGAAGTCGTGCTGGCTTTCCGCGAACGTATGCCACAAATCAAGCTGGAACTGTTCGAAAGCCTGATGGCCGTTGCCCAACCGCTGCTGCGCGACGGCAGCATGGACTTTGCGATTGGCCAACTCCATCCCACACAATCAACCCAGGAATTCGCCTGCGAAACCTTGCTCGATTACCAGACCTCGGTGCTGGTCCGCGAGGGTCACGCCCGACAGCATGCGCGATCAATCCACGAGTTACTGGAAGAAAACTGGACCCTGAACTACGCGCCGGACGGGCACGACGGGCTGATGCAGGAACTGTTCTGGAAACACGGCGCGCAGATTGATGAGAATCGAATCGTGCGTGCTCATTCACTGGCCATTTTGCAGATGATGGTCGAGCGGGCCGACATGTGCACCTGGGGGCCGTCCATCGTGAGCACAGCCCCGCCATTTCTGGGGCGTGTGGTATCCCTGGGGCTGACCGAGCAGTTCGAGCCCCGACAGCTGAGCATCGTGACACGCCGCAATGGCGCACTGAGCAATCCGGCGGTCTGCTTCACCGAATGCCTGTTGCAGGTCATTCGGCGCCATGCGCGCTCGGCCAAAAAGGAAGACCGCACGCTGTTTGAAACCTTACGGCTGCGGCTGTGAGGTGACCCTACGGTTTTATGTCTGATACATCAGGACGTCTTGGGTCGAATCTGGCCGTAGGTACCGGCGCCAAGCGTTCACTTCTGACTGATTTCTGCACGTGGCCAGAGGCGACTCTCGACCAAAAGCGGACGGTGGACACAGTGATGGCAAATGGGTAGCGTTACCGATGCCGCTTTCGAATCCAGAAGGCAGCAGAGCTTACCGCCGCCCTTGTTGTGTTTCTCTCAGGGCGATGTCACGTTTGCCGCAACCACTTCTAAGATAGACAAGCACTTGCAGGGCGACAAGGAGCGTTATACGACAAGCCATCGCAACAAGAAACGCGACATGGCATGTCGCCTAATTAGTAATTAGACCTCAGGAGAGATCCCCGATGCCCAGAGAATTCGAGCTCATTACGTCCGTGCCAGTCCCCTCGAGGTCCGGCATCACCCACCTTTACAAGTCGATGAACCTAGCGGACGCTTTTGCGATTCGGCTCCCTGCGGGCACATCCAACAATCCAGATTTGCTAGCTCGATTCATCTTTTCCCACCAGCCATCCTGGATCGGATGGCTCACGAAAGTCCGAGACACTATCGTTGCCTGTTTCGGTCTCAAGACAGCCAAACACTTGGCATCACTTGCTAATCGGATTGGAATCTTCAAGGTCTACAGCACGAACCAGACTGAAATCGTGTTGGGAGAGGACGACAAGCACCTCGACTTCCGGATATCGGTTCTATGTTCTGGAGAGGCAGAGCCAGAAGGCAGTCACCAACTCGTTTTTTCAACCGTGGTCCAGTGCCACAACCGTCTAGGCCGGGCCTACATCTTCGTCATTGCCCCATTTCACCGCTTGGTTGTTAAGGCCAGCCTCCTCCGTGCAGCGCAAGTCGGTTGGCCTCTGGCTACCTGCCCCTAAGGCTGAAAACGCTGTGTGCCCCTGAGGTCAACCCTTCCATCGAAAGGCTTGTTCCGGCGAGCCCGGCCCAGCCGCTCATGTCAAACGTCAGGCCTCCAGGATTCATTCGCTCCATCTGCCGTTCATCACTAAAGGAATGGAAAATATGTCCAGGTCTGCGTTCAGTGCCAAGGTCTTCGCCATCTATTTGTTCGTCGTGGGTGCCGTGTTAGTCGTCGCGCCGAACTTCTTGCTGGCGATCTTTCGGATTCCACCAACCTCCGAGGTCTGGATTCACGTGGTTGGCGTTATCGCGTTCAATATCGGCATCTACGCATGGGTCGCAGCCAAGCACAAAAACAAGCCATTTTTGGAAGCGTCGGTGTACACGCGCTTCGCCGTCTTCGTGGCCTTCACTACCTTCGCTGTCGTTGGCCTCGCCAGTCCAATGATCGTTCTCTTCGGAGTAGTGGATCTTTTTGGAGGCATATGGACCTACTTCGCACTGAAAGCCGATGCTCAGTCGATCAGGCCTATCCTGGCGGGTCAGCACTGAGGCCTCAAGGAAAAAGAGGACTGATTTATTTTCTTACTTCGAATGTCAGCTTCGGGTCGACTACTGCCCTTCGTGACAGGCAGAAATCGGCCAGAAGCAGCCAGTTGCGATCGACTGCAAACGGTCAGCAACTCGCTGCTTGGCCATGGCAGAGTTCAACTACGCGTTGACGATCTCCAACCCAGCAAGTTAGAAACCTCAAATAAAACCAGCACCCAAAGCGACAAAGAGAGCAAAAAATACACAACGCTCGCCCCGATTATCAACAACTTACTTTCCCACATCGCCCTAAACACATGATATGAGAAGTGCAACTCACTATTTGGCAGCGCTTGAAACATAGGCAGTAACAGGAATACCAGTATGACCCCAACAGTCAAAACTCTTGATAAATAACTTTTTCTCTCAACAGTCTGAAAAGCACGCATATGAAGACGAGTCAATGACATCACAATGGCAGCAATCCAAGACAAAATAACCGCCATAGAAAAACTAACCATTACTACCAATCTATAACTTGACCCTTCACTAAGACTCCCAACATCCTTGTATCCAACCAAGATCATCTGCTGGACCAGCAACCACCCTCCTCCCTCAGCTCTATCGGGCACAACGGCGCTGACCATAACCAGTAAAAGCATAAGCAATACAACCACCAGTTTTGCCTGCCCTATACTGAAAACAGGAAAAAAGATACTTGCCCTGCTGCGCCCATAGCCGTCATCGGACATAACCTAACCTCAGTTGATACCTGTGTGTTGTGATCGAGATATCAGGTGCTAATGCGAGCGTAGACAAGAAAATTCCGGCAAGTTAAAAACGCTTAGATCAAAATGCTATCACGCATGTCGGGACGAAGAACTGTCGCTGGCAAAATTGTAGGGTTCATGAGTTGCACCATTGGGTGTATCGAGTGTTCGCATCGCAAATAAGCGAGCAAGCTTGCTAGAGAGACTCTACGAATGACCGCTTCGGGTCGACTGATGCCCTTCGCGGCAGGCAGAAATCGGCCGATTCTGTTGAAAAAGTCGGTCCGCCCAAACTGCCTGCTCATTGACTGGTGAAAACGCCTTTTTTGCACGCGGCTACGTGAAATCCGAGTCCGGAAGCCTCTGCCAAAAGTAAAGATTTCAATCTCGGACGCGTACTTTTCCGATGCGCAAACCATGGCCGACTTTTTCAACAGAATCGGCCAAAAGCAGACGGTGGACACAGTGATGGCAAATAGGTAGCGTCACCAATGCTGCTGGTGCCGAGGAAGTCTTCTCGGTCCATTCGCTTCGCTCACCCGGGACTGCGTGCCGCGGGCCCTTAACCAAACGTTAGGTGCCAAATTGAGTAAATCCCCCAATGGTATTCACTCCGTTGAAAAAATCCTTGAAGGAGAAATTCGTTTTGGCCCGGAATATTTCCGTCTTCGCATTGATGGTCGAAATCTTCCAAATAAAATATTTGGCCACCCTATGGCATGGTCAAACGACTCAAGGTTTTTAGCTGTTCAAGAGTGGCTTACCACCGATTATCAAAAAGGTCCAATCACGCGAGCTGTACTAATAGATGTAACGTCGTGGTCAATCGCAGAATTTAAGACTGTTGAGAAGGGCTTTGCCGAATCTTTCGTGATTACAGAGTCTTCATTTGTTTATCTGAAGAGGTTTCCAAGTAAAGGAAATGCAATTGAAGCGAAAATTGAGTTTCAGGCTATAAATAACTGGGTCAGCATTTGCACCTAACAATCGCTTCCAATCGTTCGCTCCGCTCACAGGGACCGCGTTACCCCAAGTTTGGGCTTGTGCCTTATGCCATTGAGGAACGACCTTCATTGGGAAACGGTCGATCAGCCCTCGAACAAATGACGCGGATTTGATCTAAACCTCGCTGTCCCAGCGTGAGAACGACTGCTAGCGCCAAACAGTCAGGTTTTTAACGTCTGCATTGGGTCGGATAGCGACGGTCTAGCATCGACCGTCACTATGGATGATCAGACCTCCGTTTGTTCTGCCATTTCCAGGGCATCATCGACCTCGATTCCCAGGTATCTGACAGTGCTTTCAAGCTTCGTATGACCAAGCAGGAGTTGGACAGCTCTCAGGTGCTTCGTCCTGCGATAGATCAACGATGCCTTGGTTCTCCGTAGCGTGTGGGTACCGTACATGGTTGGATCAAGGCCAATGGCTGTCACCCACGCTTTGACTATTCGAGCGTATTGCCTGGTGGAAAGGTGTCTGAGGCGTGCAACCGGCTCGGGAACAAGAAGTCCTCGCTGCGGAGACGCGCCCGATGTATCCAAGCCTCCAGAACCGTTCGGGTTTGCTCAGTGATTTCAAATTGCACTGGGTGCTGAGTTTTCTGCTGCATCACGATGGCCCGTGACGACACATGCTCCCCATGGGCGATGTCTCGAACTCGCAACCTGGTTAAGTCACAGGCACGCAGCTTGCTATCAATGGCCAAGTTGAAGAGCGCCAAATCACGCGTCTTCTCAGCAAGCTGAAGCCTTACGCGGATAGCCCAGATATCTCTGACTCGAAGCGGAGCTTTCTGCCCGACAAGCTTTCCCTTGTTCCAAGGCTGATGGCTGTATCTAGCAATCGTGTTCATGGCTCGTCCTCCACGTTGAGGGGAGGACAAGGGTGGATCAGTCACGATGGCTGGTGGTCGCTATCCGACCCAATGCGGACGCTGACCAGCATTTGGTTAAGGGGCGGACTTTAGCCCGTCCCAGTGAGCGAAGCGAACGGTTTGAACCAGTTGTTATGCATGTTTTACTAGCCGTTTCTTTAAATGATACAGGTTAGTCCCGATTGGTCGATTCTCAAGAACACCATAAATTTCATACCCATGCTGCTCATAGAACTGTTTAGCATCAACGGTTTTTAAGAATGCAACTACTGCCCCATTGTTGGCGCCAATCGTTTCTGCTTTCTCCAATAGCATAGAACCTACTTTTCTACCGCGATGAGATTCCTTAACCCAAAACGTATCAATCTCTAAGCCATCCCAGTAACAATTACAGCTTATTGCACCGATGTAGTCGCCTACTTCATCGTGTGCAACCACCATAAATATTTTATCTTCCGATTCTGGCGGTAGATTTGGATATTGAATTCGAAGATATTCTGAAAACCTATTATTCAGATCTCCTTGATCATTTTCTGTTGGAGAATCCAATATATCAATCTTGATTTCCACTTTATTGCTCCTATCATTCAACATTGAGGTGCCGTACGGCTTTTGGCATAACAATTAATTTTGCGACATGCGATGTCGCATGCGTAACCCCTTGAGCAATCAAAAAATCGAGTCTGTAAACGCGACATTAAGAAGGGGGAAAGCGGCATATTTTTTTGCACATTACTGACGTATTAGCTGCGTGTCCATGGTCTGCTTTTGGCCGCTTTCTGTCTGTCACCACCGTCGGCTTTGGGTTCAGAGTGTGTAAAAACTCTTCGCCAAAATTGAAGTGTGCCTGTCTACGTTAAATCTGAAATTTATCGGCACGTCAGCAGATGTGGATTTCGCGTAGAAGCGCGATTTCCAGTCCGGTTTCGAGTATCTGTCGCGCTCAAAAACGTTTTTACACAGCCTCGGCCGATTTCTGCCTGTCACGAAGGGCAGTAGTCGACCGATTCTGTTGAAAAAGTAGCTCCCCTGTCTGGCCTGCGGCAAAATCTCTACATTGGCCAGCAGGGAAGCACGCAGAATGATGGGACAGTTATCGAGTGGGCAGGAGCGCTTGTTTTACTCGTTCAACCTTGAAGATCACATCCCCGCCAATCACCTTCTGCGCAGCATTGATCAATGTCTCGATCTGAGCGACCTGCGCCATTACCTCGCCGATTTCTACAGCCCGATTGGGCGTCCGTCGATTGATCCAGAACTGATGATTCGTATGCTGATCGTGGGCTATTGCTACGGCATTCGCTCAGAGCGCCGGCAGCGCGGCGTGCCAGGAGATGAACCGGTCAACTGGAGCGATGCCGCGCCGTGCGTGAGTATCTTGAGGCGCTCGATGAAGAGGCTCTGGCCGAAACGCTACCGAAGCGCCTATCGCTGACTGATCCTCAAGCCCGCTGGACCGCAGCTCCAGGTGGCCCAGCGTTCTACGCTTACTCCACGAATTATCTGATCGATACCGAGCACGGCGTGATCATGGATGTGGAACCCACACCGGCTCATCGAACCGCAGAAGTCGAGAGCACCAAGACGATGATCGATCGGGTCGAAGCGCAGTTCGACATCAAGCCGGAACGCCTTATTGGCGACACCGCTTACGGAACCGCGCCGATGCTGGCCTGGATGGTGGAGGAAAAAGACATCGAACCGCACGTGCCGGTATGGGACAAAACCGAGCGCAAGAACGACAGTTTTTCGAGCAATGATTTCCACTGGAATGAAGAGGCTGAGGAATACCGCTGTCCGGCCGACAACGCTTTGCGCAGTGAATGGCGAGCCTTCAAGAACGAGCGTTCGCACGTCACCAAAGCCAACACCATCATCTTCCGATCCCGGCAGACCGACTGCGTTGCCTGTCCTATGAAAGCCAAGTGCTGTCCGAATACTGCGTTCCGCAAGATCGCTCGCAGCGTCCATGAAGCCGCGCGCGACGTGGCTCGGCGAATCGCAGCGACACCTGCGTACGTGCGCTCTCGTCACGAACGTAAAAAGGTCGAAATGTTGTTTGCCCACCTCAAGCGCATCCTGAAATTGGATCGCCTGAGACTACGAGGCATGAGTGGCGCGACTGATGAATTCACGCTGGCCGCTGCGGTGCAGAACCTACGACGGCTGGCTAAATTTACCTCTCAAGGGCCACCTGCCACGGGATAGGTGCGCCTGCACGAAGCAAAAAACCTCAAACTAACCCAATAACCGAGCAGCAAAGGTCAACGAAGGGCCGAGAAACCACTCAATGTGGTGAGTAGGTTCTCCGATGGTGGTCGTGCCTGAGTTCGGGCCAGCTGAAAATCCGACTGTTTTCAACAGAATCGACCCATAGCTGCCCGTCAGACATCTTCCTTGTCTAGGGAGACGGGGGGCAGTTAACTTCTTGGTGGTCTAACTTTAAGGCTTGGAGGTGTCTACAAAACCAAGCAGATAAACGTCATGGAAGCGATAGCTCTCCAAGCCACGTGCAACTTTTCCCTACATTACTGTCCGGCCTCGAACCAAAAATCCAGATCGCCCCATTCTTCCTTTGCGTCAGGAAGAGCGCAGCCGGCCGGCCTTCATGGCATTCGGGCAATGGTACGGACATAACTGTCACATCACCATTTTTTGCGTCGAGCCGAAAAACCAGAATCTGCGCTTCGATAGAACACACGACCAAGAGGTCGTCATTTTCAAGAGCCATCTGCCCTTGATCGCAGGATCTCCAGGTTTTATTCCTCTCCTGCGATATTGACTGCGAAAGCTCCTTGCGCCAGGAGATAGAACCGTCGAAGGAGAGCTTTGTGATTTCCAGAGGCTTCGCGCTCTGAGTATCGTCCCAACTCGATAGTACATAAAACGCAGTTCGTGACTTCACCATCGCAACCGTTCCTGAACCACTTCCAGAATGGCTGTTGATGTTTGCTCTAACAGTTTGCCAGCCAATCACGTGTCCCGTGCGGTCAACACTTAGGACATTCACATCGTCCCAGTATTTTTTGTTGTTGTCCTCGCGCCTACCTGCAATGGTGGCCGCTACGATTTGGTCACCTGCTGCTGAAACAGCCACCCCTTTTCCGAGTCCTAACCTTCGTTGCCACAAGAGCCTGCCCTGAGTCGATACGGCCGCCAGCCAATTTTCAGCACCGTCACGACCCGCGACGACCAATTCGCCTGAGTCGAGCGAGGTCACGCTATTGATGAAGCGAAATCGGATCGAGCTAAAAGAGTATTCCGCAACGATTCGCCCCTGTGGATCGAGCTTTCCGAGATAGGCATCTGCCATCGTTCCGCCGGGGACGTACATTCGCCTGTTTGTTAGACCGGCAAGCCAAAGAGTCTCAGCGGGTCCCTGCACAATTTGCAAGGCCTGCCCTTGAGTTGCTAGCTCAATGATAGATCCAGGACCTGCTCCGCTGGGCCGCAAGAGAATCGATTGCGATACCCCTTTATTTCCTAACGCCACTATTGAACCGCTGGCGTCGAGCGAGATTCCTCGAATAGCGAGAGCGTCTTGCGTGTCTCTCCCTCCAGGAATAGTTTCTGACCAGAATATTCTCAGCGCTGCACTTCCGGCAGCGGCTTGTTCGAGAGGAGTCCCCACCAGTAGAAACGCTGTGAAGGCTATTAGCTTCGCCATGAAATGAAAGGACTCCTGCAAGGCTTGGGTCAAAAGTCGCAAGGAATATTCGACACCTCACGTGAGGTGATAACACCTTCACAGAACGGAAGCCCATTTGGCTCAATCATTTCCGTCAGCAAACCAAGCATAGCTACTCTTTTCCATCGCTCCGTCCACCGCCTGCTTTTGGCCGTTCTCTGCCGATCATGGTTACAAAGCGTGCTGGTCAAATCCGATGCAATCGGTGGTCAGAACGAATGCAAATGACTGGTCAGGTCGAATGCAAGCGGGTGATCAAGTAGAGTGCAATTTTGCAACTGAATATCGGATTAGTGTTGTGGGGACTTGTAAGGGGTGATGATGGGGCTCAACAAACCAGTGCAGGACCTGAAGCGCGATCTGCAGGGTGTCGCCTCTGATCTGAAGTGGTCGGCCGTGGAGTTAGTTCGGATTGCCGAGCGGCTAAGCCACGCAGGTAATGGACCAGACGCTGAGGCGCTTCGAAGGATGATCACAATCTTCCAGCAAGGTGAGAATCGGTTAGATGGCTGGATTAAAGAAATCGGTGCAGGTCAGGTAGTCCGGCCGGCGAAGGCAGACCACTGCCAATGATCGCGGAAGGGATTGGCAGGAGGTTGTCATGGCACTTAACAAACCCAATCAAGAGTTACGCCGCGACTTGAAAGCCGCTGCATATTCCCTCGAAGAAGCTGCCCTGGAAATGTTCAGGCTTGCAAAACAGCGCGGGGATACAGAGCTTCTGGAGGCAATGGAGACGATCGAAAAGCTGCATGAGCAAGCTGATCGGCTGACTGCTTACACAGATGAGGTGAAGGCGGGAAGGATTGTCCGGAAGGCTGAATAGCCATGCGTCTGGCGGGCGTATTCGCGCTAGATCTGAAATACAAGCAATGCCCTGTAAACGGTTACTCAATGAAGAAGAAGCTGACGGACAGTAAAGCAGCAGTGACTGCTGCTGAAATTGAGCGTTCTATCCAAGCCCTGAACAAAATGGCTGAACGCCTATGGGGGGATGACCGGGAAGCCGAGGCGAAAGCTCTCCTCGATGCCTTGGACGCATTAAACCGGGCGCTTGATCGAATCAGGATTGGAGAGAGTCGCAGGGTTCTCCATTGAACGGCACAAACTAGCTGGCGGGTTATGAAGGCGAGAAGAAGTGTGCGGGGGAAGGCGGAGTAGGCGCGTGGTATGACGACGAGATGTTGTAGCGGCTTGGCGGTCGTACCGATGTAACTCAAATGCCCGGTCCAGAGCCGGGTCTTCTCGTATCTGCCCCTGTCATGCCTTCGTCACACCTACCAAGCACAATGCAGTCAGCCAAAGGGATTTGGCCCATCTACAGAGAGCCCGGCTAATGTGCCGGGCTTTTTCGTTTCTGCGACATGCTTTTCACCAATCGCTCACATGGCGGAGCGCAGATTAACCCTGCTCCTTTGAAGAATTCCCATTTGGCCCGCCCGCATGCGGGCCATTTTTTTGGTCGCTGCCACGATTTCTACAAGAACTGGAGAAGCGACCATGTCAGATGACTGCGAAATTGCACTCCACTTGACCACCCGCTTGCATTCGACCTGACCAGTCATTTGCATTCGTTCTGACCACCGATTGCATCGGATTTGACCAGCACGCTTTGTAACCATGATCGGCAGAGAACGGCCAGAAGCGGACGGTGGCCAGACACACAGCACTGTAGTGGCGTTGTGCTCATACCGCGAAGATAAGGCAAATATTCTTAAGGAGAAGGTCATGTCAGATAAAGATCCTCTCGATCGGCAAGGACGAGAAATCCCTGGACCAATGGATAATGTCCCAGGACGAGATCCAGGAGATCCACCTGGTTGGGCGCTCGAACTGGATGTTTGCCGGATCGCTACGCAGCGGCAAACGGGCGGCGGCGATCATGAGTTTGATCCAGTCTGCTGTCGCATAAGTGGCAGCCGGCATAATCATGCAAGGTGGGTGCGCCGTTCACCGTTCGCCTACGATTGGTCTGGTGCTTACATTCTGTTTTGATGACGATAGAACCCGAGCGCAGGCCGGCCCTTAGCAACTAAGACAAATTTCGTCGCCGGGAGCTCCCATCAAACTCTTCATGCGAATAAACCGGGGAAGAATATGATCAACATTCGTGAAGCGACTAAAGCCGACCTCAATGTTCTACGTGAAGTCGGCTGTGAGACCTACCGAGAGCATTTTTCGGCCATCTGGTCTCTCGCCGGCATACAGGGCTTCCTCAATCAAGACTTCTCACCCTGCACGCTCAGAAAATCACTCGAATCATCCGCTCGCCATTTGTGGCTTATAGTCTCAGACGAAAGCGGTAGGGTCGTAGGTTTTTCCAAAGTTAACTGGTCAACGCCTGCGCCTCTAACTGGCACAGTGGGCGCGGAGCTTCAAAAGATTTACTTCCTCAAATCTGAAGCAGGACGAGGGTATGGGAAACAGCTTCTGCATTTCATTTGCAACCGAGCGATAGAGCGCGGAGAACGCTTGCTCTGGCTTGACGTACTCAAGACCAATTCAAGCGCCCGGCGCTTCTATGAGGGATTCGGTTTCCAAAAGGTCGGTGAAATCCCTTTCAAAACTGACCTGGCTGAAATTGGGATGGCTGTAATGGTATGTGAGCTTTCCCGATAAGCGCGTTCGATTGTTTCTCTATCAGGTTGGTTGTCAGGTGAAAGTCAGATGACTTTACCGGGCGCTTACCAAGCAAAAGTGGTCCCTTTCCCTGTTGCATCACCTCAGAAACAACAAAGCCCAGCACTAGACTGGGTTTCAGGATGAGCGTGGATCGCTTATCAAGTATTCACTCAAAGGATGAACACGATGAGCCGCCCCAACCATATTTGCCTGATGGCGACCTATAACGAGTGGATGAACGCAAAGATTTATGATGCATCCAGAAGCTTGCCAGATGAAGAGCTCTCAGTGGATAGGAAAGCATTCTTTGGTTCTATTCTCGGGACGTTGAACCACTTGGTGGCCGGGGACACTATCTGGCTAAAGCGATTCGCCAGGCACCCAGCTAACCACTTGGCTCTGGAGCCGATTCGGCAGCTTCCCGCTCCTGAAAGCCTCGACCAGTTACTGTTCTCAAATATCCGGGAGCTTTCGGCACATAGAGTGTCGCTCGATCAGATAATTGTCGCATGGGCTCGCTCCATTACAGATTCGGATTTAGATCACACCCTCAATTACACAAACATGAAGGGAGTACCCGCTGACAGGAGCTTTTATGGTTTGGTCATGCATTTCTTCAACCATCAGACGCATCACCGCGGACAAGTTACTACCTTGCTTTCACAAGCGGGTGTCGACATAGGTGATACGGATTTAGTCGTCCTCATTCCATCCGAGCCCTGCACAAAGTAGAAAAGCCCAGCGCCAGACCGGGTTTTGTCACATCTGATCGAGCCGACGAAACAGCGTGGCCATCCAGGCTGGTTGTCGATCCCGAGTAGCGGCAAACGGTCCAAAGCTGCCTATCGCATCCATGTTCAGGCCATTTTGCACGTCAGCCAGGCCCCCAGAAAAGTCTACTGAAGAAACGGGTATTCGAACTAATTTCGACGTTAAACGTTTTACGATCTAGACGCTCAGAAGATTAGACAATCTCAGACGTTTTCACACAGCCTGGCCCCATGGCGGACAGTTTGTATTCCGATTCCTGGCCGAGAGCGGGATCACGTATAGCTGCAATAGAATATCGTGACTATCCTTTTCGGTTATAGAGCAAACAGGCCCCATTCAAGAAGTGTTGCAATCCTCACAGCGGGTCCTGATAGCAAGTTCTGCTCGCTTTGACAAAAAGCAGGATAAATGAGGTGAGGATTGACAGGCGAATGCAATCAGGTGCGCAACTGGAATGCAGTTTCGCACCTGAAAACTATTGGAGGTTGATTGACACTCCAAAGAGGCCTGACGAAATGCCGGATTAATGCAACAACGAGCGGCGCCTCGCATAGGCGAAGTAGATCACCAGGCCAATTGCCAACCACGCCCCAAATACCAGCCAGGTCGTCTGCTTGAGGAAGGTCATCAAGGTTACGCAGAACGCGATGGCGAGCAACGGAACAACGGGCACGCCCGGGCATCTGAATGCGCGAGGGAGATCGGGTCGGGTCTTGCGCAATACGATCACTGCCACCGAGATCAAACTGAATGCGGCCAACGTACCGATATTGATCAGCTCGGCGAGGACGTTCAGCGGAATCAGAGCCGAGATCAGCCCGAAGACTATTCCGACCATCCAGGTGGCGAAAAATGGTGTGCCGAATCGTGGATGAACCCTGGAAAGGCGCTGGGGAAGCAGTCCGTCGCGCGACATCGCGTAGATGATCCTGGTTTGACCGTACGCCATAACCAGAATGACAGTCGTCATGCCAATGATTGCGCCTAAATCAACGAACCCGGCAACCCAGCTTTCACCGGCATGTTGCAACGCCAATGAGACCGGATGATCAACGCCAAGGAATTGGGCATAGGGCACGATACCGGTCATGATCATTGAAACGGCAACGTACAACACCGCACAAACGGCCAAGGAACCGATAATGCCGATGGGGAGGTCACGCGCCGGGTTTTTCACTTCTTCGGCGGCAGAGGAAACCGCATCGAAACCAATAAAAGCAAAAAAAACCAGGGCCGAAGCACTCAAAATGCCTTGGCCACCGAAGGGCGCGAAAGGTTGCCAGTTAGCCGGTTGAACATGTCGCACACCAACGGCGATGAAGAGCAGCACCACGGCGATCTTGATGATCACCATCACGTTGTTTACGCGCGCAGATTCCTTGATGCCCATGGAAAGCATCCAGGTAATTGCCAGCATAATCACCAGCGCGGGTAGGTTGAACCAGGTTTCCACACCGGGCAAAGAGCCTGGAGCCGCCGTAAGCACAACCGGAAGATTCAGCCCAAATCCGCTCAGCAGGGACTGGAAGTAACCCGACCACCCAACAGACACAGCCGAACTGGCCAGTCCGTATTCGAGCATCAGATCCCAGCCGATCATCCAGGCCACCAACTCTCCCAGCGTCGCGTAGCTGTAGGTGTAAATCGAGCCTGCTACCGGTACAGATGAGGCGAACTCAGCATAACAGAGCGCTGCAAATGCACAGGCCAACGCCGCTAACAGGAATGAAACCATGAGGGCCGGTCCCGCAGTCAATGCGCCGGTTCCGGTCAATACAAAGATGCCTGTCCCCACGATTGCACCGATACCAATCAGGACCAGATCCATCGGCCCCAGCACTTTTTTCAACCCGGCAGGAGCTCGGGCAGCAGCAATCATTGCGTCCAGGTCTTTTGTTCTGAAAATGCTCAATATTGCCTCCGTTGTTACTTGTTTTTATTGTCAGAGCCAGTGGCTTGGGTGTCGGAAATGACAAGAAATTGTATTTCAGCGCCTTGAAAATTAGCTTTCGAAACGGATCTGTATTTGATTATTTTTCAGACGTTAATTATCCAAAATGTGTTCTTTAGGTAATTTTCTTTCTAATATTTGTCGTTTCTAGAAATGGATGCTTGATCAAGGACCTGCGGGATGGGGCCAATCGCCCTACCGCGTACTCATTGTTAAAGGGAGAGAAAACATGGCGGAAATGGATAAGGTTGATCGTTCAATTCTGGAAATTCTGCAAATGAATGGTCGCCTGACGAACGCCGAGATCGCCGCTCGTGTCTACCTGTCAGCGCCAGCCTGCTGGAAGCGCCTGAAGCGCCTGGAAGAGGAGGTGATTGTCGGGTATCACGCGCACTTGAACCCAAAGACCATGGGGCTGGGACTTTTTGCTTTCATCAGCGTCACCCTCGATAGTCACTCCGAGGACGCCATGGAGCATTTCGAAGCGGGCGTTCTGGCGCTGCCCAACATTATTGCCTGTCACAAAGTGTCGGGGAAATACGACTACCTCTTGCAGGTAGTCGTCAAAGACATGGAGGCATTCCATGAACTCGCCATGCATCGCATACGTACGCTCGGCAATATCAAGGAAATGTACACCGGGTTTTCGCTCAAGGAGATCAAGCACTGCAATACCTTGCCACTGTAAGTGCCTGGGCTTGCCCCTTGTTCAGGACGAGTCACACAATCAATGCCGGGGTTGGCGGGATCTTTGTATCCTCGAACTTGGCGCCGTCGATGTGGGCTGGCATTCTATCTAACGACAAAGCAACGACAGGGACCGTCATCAATGCAATCCAGTTTCAGCAAAGGCGTCATGTTTGCACTCTGCGCCGCGGCACTGAACGCGACGATCGGTGTGCTTAGCAAAGTACTCATGAGTAATGGCTTCACTGCCAGCAGTGTGGCCGTCATCAAGACCCTGCTGGGTTGCATGCTACTTTCGATCCTATTGCTTTTCCTCAAGCGCCCGGCGTCTACAGCCAAATGGACTCAGGCGGCAATCTGCGCCTTCCTTGGCATCTTCGTGCTGTTTCACTTCGAAACGTCTGCCTATCGGCATTACGCTGCGGCAGGTGTAGTGGTGGTGCTGATGGCCAGTGCCTCGATTTCCTCGATCATCCTGGGGCGCATTTTCCTCAAGGATGCCATCACCGCGAACGCGACCGTGGGCGCCGCACTGGCCATCGCCGGGATCGCGGTGATCTTTGGCGCCGACCTGCAACAGGGCTTTACCCTGCAAGGCGCTGCGCTTGCCTCCATGGCCGGCTGCGGTTATGGGGCCTTTTCGGTTGCCATGAAGCAGATGGGCGTGTCCGGGGGGCCGCACCTCACCCGGCAATTGCTGTTTTTTGGCAGCCTGTACCTGCTGATGCCGGCTGCGGCCGATGGTTTTGTGATCGGCGAGCTGTCGCCATTGGCGATCGCCGCACTGCTGGCGCTGGCCGCGCTGCCGACCATCCTCGGCTTCTTTTGCACCACCAAGGCCATCGAATATCTCAAGCCATCCCAAGTGCAGGCGCTGGAACTGACCGAGCCGCTGTTCGCCGCGCTGCTGGCGTTTGTGGTGCTCCATGAAGTACCGCGCGAAAGCCTGTTCGCGGGGGCGGCACTGATCATCGTCGGGCTGTGTTTCTCCAATGAGCTGATCCGCTTGGGCAGTAAAGCCCCGGCCCCGACGACTGAGTGAGCGATTGACGGGGCCTTTGCTGGCATATTGACTTCAACGCTCCCCGTCACTACCTTGCCGCCCCACTTTAATGGCAGGGCTCGATATCCCTCGTGCTATCTCAGGATGAGAGCACCGTCGAACGGTGTGACCATGGAAGGAAATGACCATGCTGGTAATGGATGATCCGGTACAACCCGGTAAGACGGAGCGCTTCGAGGACTGGCTGGGGGAACCTGAAAACACTGACGTGTAGACTGGGTTACTCGAATTTCCTGTTGGGCGTAAAGCCTGGTCCTGGTACGCCCAACCAGCAGGTATTGATTCAAAGCAACTACCCGGTTACCTGGCGCAATCGGAAAACGAGTTGATTCAATGGGCATCAGAAATGACTGTGTGTGCCGATACGATGGCTGATATCTTTCCCGCGCACCAAATCGCGTCCAATCGACGCTGATCCATCAAGGAAGATAAAAACAATGAAAATATTATTCATCGCTTCGCTAGGAATTTTATCGCTAATTCAAACATCACTATCCTTCGCGGATAATGTTAATGGAAAAAATCTCTATTTACAGCGATGCACCATGTGCCACGGAATAGATCTCAAAGCAACAGGACCATTGGCTAACAAAAGCAATCCTCCTACACCTGATCTAACAACATCCGTTTTCAAAAAACGATTAAATGATTATCCGGGCGTGATTGTATCATCGATAATACTTCGTCCAAATGGAGACTTGATTCCAAAAACTTTGCGAGAGAATGGTGTAAAGCTATCGCCGTACTCATGGAGGATTGAAGATCTGCGCGATTTAAATCAATACATGAGTGGTGTGATTTCAAAAAATCGATAATTTTTGAGTTGAGCGGCAGACACAGAAATCCAAGAGCCATTTCAGGTTTGAGGGCTTGTGGGGCAATGCCGGTGAGCCCGTCGACCTCTCGCAGCAATCGGCTGCGGTCGTGACAGGCAAATAACGGCCAAGAGCAGCCATCCAGCCCATCAAAAATCGGACGATTGATGCATTTGCTGATTCACCATGGGGTGACAGAAATGGGCTACCTTGTTGACCCCGTTACTCATAGCTCAGGGAGAGCGCCATGTCTGTAGAAGTCCAGCTTTCGGAAAACGCGACTGAAGAAGAGCGGTTAGGAATTTTGACCCCTTTGCTGGCCCACAATCTGGCCAACGGTGGGGACGATGCCCATGAAACATTTGCCCTGTTGCTACGAGACCCTGACAGCAATGAAGTTATTGGCGGGCTGTACGGCAAGGTCTCATATCGATGGCTGCTCATCGATCTTGTCAGCGTTCCCGAGTCGATGCGTGGCCACGGTATCGGAGAGCGGCTAATGCGCATGGCCGAAGAGGTCGCACATAAAAAGAATTGCACTGGTATCTGGCTGGAGACCTTCAGCTTTCAGGCACCCGGCTTTTATCAAAAACTTGGCTATTCCGAATTCGGACGCCTGGCAGACTATCCACCGGGACATACCCGGCTCTATTACCAGAAGTCATTGCGCTGACAGCGATTTGGATTTTGGCCCGATAGCTGCGTCGTAGCAGGCAGAAAACGGCCAATAGCGGACTGCTTGTTCCTAAAGATTGACTGCGCAACGCAATTGTCTGCCAGGCACCTCCCCGTCTTGAGCTTCCACACAGCTTGCAAAAACCATGCGTATGGGGATAGATCGACTTTAAACATCAACTCATCCCTTTTCTCATCGCCAGGGTCAATTCATGCCGCTGAGGTTTCATAAAATGCACGCCAATGGCGATGACTTCGTTATCGTGGACTCGCGTAACTCGTCCAATCCCATGACAGACAGCATGGCTCGGCGAATGGGTGACCGAAACCGGGGAGTCGGGTTCAATCAACTTGCGGTGGTGCTCGATGACGATGATGCAGATGCGCGCTTGATGTTTTGGAATGCAGGTGGCTCCACACTGGACGTTTGTGGCAGCGCGACGCGGGGTGCCGCGGATTTGTTGATGCGCCAATCAAATACCAAGTCGATAACACTGCGAACCAACCGTGGCCTGCTCACTTGCGAACGGACCTCAACCGGCGCAATTTCCGTCGACATGGGGGTACCACTTTTCGACTGGTCGGATATTCCTCTGGCTGTGGAAATGGATACTGTAGGTTTGCCACTTGCGGGTAGCCCAACAGCTTGCAGCATGGGAAATCCGCACTGCACCTATTTTGTGGATGATCTTACAGCTGTGGACATAGCGACAATCGGACCGATCATAGAAACCAACTCCCTTTTCCCCCTCAGGACGAACGTGCATTTCGTCCAGATCATTGACCGAAAGCACATTCGTTTGCGCATTTGGGAGCGCTGGGGAGCGATTCCGCTTGGTTCAGGTTCCTGCTCTTGTGGCGCTGCTGTAAACGGAATTCGTCGCGGCTTGTTAGACAATTGCGTTGAGGTTGAATGTGATGGCGGAACTGTAACGGTTCAATGGGATGGCGTGGGATCTGTCGTCCTGACCGGTCCGGTAGAGACGACTTTTTCGGGAATGATTTCGGGCGCCCTGTTACAAGCTTTGTAGTGGCTAAATCGTGATAAGCAGGTAAGTCGATCACTCCCAAGCGAGATGGGTGGTGTCCGGACCAGACTCGCACATCCCGCAGCCCTGCCATACTGTTGAGCATGACCAGTGCAACTTTCCGCTTCTTTGATGAACTCAACGATTTCCTGCCGGCCGAACGGCGGCGGCAATCCTTCACCTGCGAGTGCGCGCAAGGGGCGACGGTCAAGCACATGATCGAGGCGCTCGGAGTACCGCACACCGAGGTCGAGCTGGTGCTGCTCAACGGCGAGTCGGCGGGCTTCGAGCGGGTGATCCTCGACAGTGACCGGCTGGCGGTGTATCCCAAGTTCGAAGCACTGGACATCAGCCCGCTGCTCAAGGTTCGTGCGCAACCTTTACGGGTGCTGCGCTTCGTCGCTGATGTGCACCTTGGCGGGCTGGCCAGCCTGCTGCGCATGAGTGGCTTCGACACTCTCTACGACAATGGTTTCGAGGATGGCGAGATCGCCGAGATCGCTGCGCAGCAAGGACGCATCGTGCTAACCCGTGACCGCGAACTGCTCAAGCGGCGGATCATCAGCCACGGCTGTTACGTGCATGCCCTGAAACCGTCGCTGCAGCTGCGCGAATTGTACGAGCGCCTCGACCTGGCGCGTAGCGCGCGGCCATTCAGCCTGTGCCTTCATTGCAACCTGCCGCTGCACGAGATCAGCCCGGAACTGGCTCGGCCGCTGGTACCGCCACGCATTGGCGCCCTCTATTCGCACTTCCTGCGCTGCGGCGCCTGCCAACGGGTTTACTGGGAAGGTTCACACTGGCGCGGCATGTGTGCATTGCTGGCACCGCTGCTGAACCGATAACCGCGCGCATCGGGCCGGCTGCGTTGCCAGGGATAACCGGCTTTTGCACCAGGTCGATAACGGCCAGAAGTGGGCACTCGGAAACTCAACCGTGCACCAGGTAGGCCCCTGACGGAACCCGATATCGCAGCTTCTTGCATTTGCCGGGTGGGGGCTGATGCCCCGGCGGGCGATCAGGGAACCAGATCCGGCATTTACCCGGAGGCGGCAAATGGCCGCGGGGAATCTCAACCTCTTCGTACGCGGGCGCCGGCGGGACGGAAGCCACTTGCCCTTCTCCTTCGGGTCGAGGTCTGCCAGCCATCGGTGAATCCGATGTCCAATCTGCCTTTGCGCGAGCGAAGTTGCCAGCGTCGCGCCCATTGTCCGCAGTGGATTGTTCAGCAACGGCCATGTCTGCTTCGCGGTGCCTTTGGGTTTCCGCTTCCAGCCCCTTCTGTACTGCAACCAGGTCCTCTTTGGCAGTGGGTGGGGTATTCGAAGACTGGGCCTGCTGCGCCGCCTGGATCAATTGGAAGTTGCGGTTGCGTAACTCGACGTTGCGACCAACCCGCATATTCGAGCGCGCCGCCAAGGTTTCCGCCTGCTGGTACTGCCCCTGCTGAAGACGCAACACACCGAGGTAATGCAACGTCGCGGGATTGTTCGGCTGGATATGCAGGGCACGCTCCAGCGTGGCAGCGGCCTGGTCCAACTGGCCATTTTCATACTGCCGCGAGGCGGTTTCGATCAGGGTGGTCGATGCGCTGTTACTTTGCGCGGGCGCTCTTCGCTCGGCAGCAACCGAACAAAGCGACGCGACGGCGCAGAACGCCAGGATGAGACCCGGTAGAAAACTCTTGGTTGGCATCGGGGGGCGGACTCGACTGATCTCGGACGGCACTGCCATAAAACAGGCCTCAGCGCTGCTCGGTATCTCCGATACAGGGCCCCAATTGACCTGGCCAGTACCCTGAAGTTCCCGCTGAAACCGCGAAGCAACGTGCGGCCAGCAGGAAAAGCATCATGCCGTCAGGATAAAGTCCGCCTGATCGATTCCTGCACTGTTAACTCCGACAAGGCGAATAGTGTCCACTCCGATCCCGATCACCGTGTCCGCCCCGTCAGCCGCAATGCTCACGTTGGCAGCGAACGTCTCGCTGCTGATCCCCAGCCCCGCGATATTGAGCAAGTCCTGCCCTCCGACCGGATCGATATCGAAGCCCTGGATCGAGTCGTTGCCGAAACCTGCCGCAGCAAACACGAAGGTATCGTTGCCGAGGCCGCCGTCGAGTGTGTCGTTGCCCAGCCCGCCGAAGAACAAATCGTCACCTGCACCGCCGATCAGAATGTCGTTGGCCTGGCCGCCCAGCATCGTGTGGTTTGCCGCCGCTGCATCGTAGGCCAGCTCGCTGCCGCTGCCCTCGTCGTTCGCCTGCAAACCCGCCGCCGCGTATTGGCCATTGAGCGCGACCTGCGACACATGTGTGCCGTCGCTCACGCTCAGCATCCCGCCGGTGCCTGTGTCATTCGCGGCATAGGTGATCTGCGTATTGGCGCCGAACGCAATATCGCCAAAGTCCAGCTTGTCACCCGCGGCAAAACCGCTGACGCTGCCACTGAACGCCGCCGACTCATCGAGTTTGAGCATGCCTGCCGCGCCGTTGTCAAACGTCACATGCTGATCGGAGGCTGCACCGAATTCCAGCATCGCCGAACCGCTGATAGTCGCGCTTCCCGCGCCACTGGCATCTGCGTGGACGGTGATGTTGCCATCGTTCGCCCACAGGCTGCCGCTGTTGACGAGCGCACTTTCAATCACCAATCCGCCGCTGCCGCTGGCTTGCAGCACACCCGTGTTGGCGACGACGCTGCTACCGGTATCGATCACCAGCGCATTGACGCCGCTGGCAAGGATCAGGCCCGAGTTGACCAGCGTCATCTGCCCCGCTCCCAACTGGCCGGCACCCGAGATGGTGTTGTCGGCATTGGTGAGCACCGTGTCCGCGCTGCCACCAAAGATCACGTTCTGCGCGCTGTCGGACAGCACCACTTGCCCGCCACCGGTCAACGTCGCGCCACGGAACAGAATCTCGAGATCGGTCCCGCTGCCGGTGGAGCCGAGCGCTATGGTGCCGCTGTTGTCGATGCGGCCACCGAACGGCATGATCGCGCCGTCGGCAATGGTGATGGTGCCCGTATTGGTCGTGACCGGGTCCACATCGAACAGCAGGTTGGCCCCGCTCAACGCCGCCGCATCCACACCTTTGACCGTGATCGTCTGGTCGGCGCTGATGCTGAGCACGGCATTGCCGTTCGCATCGTTGGCGACACTCACATCGGCAAAATCGTTGACGCCCGTGAAGCCGATCAAGTCAATTTTGTCCGCCGCCGCATCGAAGCTGTAAATGACGTTGTTGCCGATCGGCTGAGCGAAGACGAAGGTGTCGGCACCGGACGAGCCGGTCAGGTTGTCGTCAGCGGACAAGGCGAAGATCGGCGCGCCCGGGGCATAGACTTCGACGTTGTTGAACACATAGGCGCTTGCTGGGCTGCCGTCGCTGTTGCTCCAGTGCATGTTGACATCGAGCACCAACGCACCGGCGAAGTCGCTTGGAGTTGTCACAGTCAATGCGGCGGGATCGCTGGTTTGCACGGTCCAGGTGCCGTCGCCGTTGTCGGTACCTGCGTTGAATGTCCATCCCGAGGGAACACCGCTGATGGCCACCGTTATCGGGCCGCTAATATCGGCCAACGGGATGTTGAGGGCTAGATTGATAGGTTCGCCGGCAACGCCTGCCGGAAGGTTTGCACTGCTCCCGGCAGCACCAGGATTACCCGCCAGGTCGGTGTAGCTGTTCGCGGCAACGTCGACTTTCACGCTACCGGTCAGCGTTCTAGTCAGCGTCGCCGTGTAGGTATCGCCGTCTACCTGCGTGAAGTTACTCCAGGTTCCGCGGGGCGTTGTACCCGTTGTACTCACCGTGACGTCCGAAAGGTTGAAGCCGCTCACAACCTCACTGAACTGGAATGTGACCGTCGACGTTCCAACCGGACTCGCTAAGGTTGTCCCCGTTATTGTCACCGTCGGCGCCACAGTATCAACTGGTGTCTCAACGACGTTCTGCACGTTTACCGTAATGGTCTGCGTGTCGGTTCCGCCATTGCCGTCGGCCACCTGAACGTCCACAACATAGGCGTTGTCGCCGTCGGTACCACCGACATCTTGGGGATTCTCGTAATCCGGCGCCGAATTGAACGTCAGCACCCCACTCGAACTGATCGAGAACTTGCTGAAGTCCGTCCCGGCCGTATTCAGGATCGTGTAGCTCAGCGTCTGCGCTGGTAGATCTGCATCGGTCGCCAGCACTGTCGTGACCGCCGTGGTGTTCTCCGCCACGTTGATCGAAGCCGTCGTACCACCACCGTTGGAGGTGATCACCGGGGAGTTGTCGTTGACTCCCGTCACGGTTACCGCGATTGCCTGGTCGTCAAACAGCGTGCCGTCCGACGCCCGCACAATCACGTCATAGACGTTGTTCGTCCCCGAATCAGTCGGCGCTTCAAAGTTGGGTGCAGAGATAAAGCTCAGCACGCCTGTGCCTGAAGCAATCGAGAACTTCGCGGCATCCGCTCCGCCGACGATGTTGTAGCTCAGCGTTTGCGCCGGAAGATCAACGTCGGTTGCCACCACCGTCGTTACCGCCGTGGTGTTCTCCGCCACGTTGATCGAAGCCGTCGTACCACCACCGTTGGAGGTGATCACCGGGGAGTTGTCGTTGACTCCCGTCACGGTTACCGCGATTGCCTGGTCGTCAAACAGCGTGCCGTCCGACGCCCGCACAATCACGTCATAAACGTTGTTCGTTCCCGAATCAGTCGGTGCTTCAAAGTTGGGTGCAGAGATAAAGCTCAGCACGCCTGTACCTGAAACGATCGAGAACTTCGCGACATCCGCTCCGCCGACGATGCTGTAGCTCAGCGTTTGTGCCGGCAGATCAACATCGGTCGCCGCCACTGTCGAGACCGCCGTGGTGTTCTCCGCCACGTTGATCGAAGCCGTCGCACCGCCACCATTGGAAGTGATCGTCGGTGAGTCGTTGCTGCCGGCGATATGCACGGTGACCGAAGTGAGGGTGCCGTCGGCGCTGCTCACCGCGAAGGTGTCGGTGTAGGTGGTACCGGCGGCGAACTCGTTGTGGGCGGAACTGGCGACGTAGGTCCAGGCACCACCGGTGCCGATGGAGAACTGGCCGTAGCTGCCGGCGGTGTTGGTTTGCGCGACGAAGGTTGCGGCGCTGTCGACGTCGCTGATGGTCAGGGTGCCGGCGGTGGAAATGTCGACGGCGGCATTGGTCTCGGTGAGGTTGGCGATGCCGGCGGACAGCACGGCGGCATCATTGGTGCCGAGGATATGCACGGTGACCGAAGTGAGGGTGCCGTCGGCACTGCTCACCGCGAAGGTGTCGGTGTAGGTGGTACCGGCGGCGAACTCGTTGTGGGCGGAGTTGGCGACGTAGGTCCAGGCACCACCGGTGCCGATGGAGAACTGGCCGTAGCTGCCGGCGGTGTTGGTTTGCGCGACGAAGGTTGCGGCGCTGTCGACGTCGCTGATGGTCAGGGTGCCAGCGGTGGTCAGCGCAGCATTGGTCTCGGTGAGGTTGGCGATGTCGGCGGACAGCACGGCCGCATCGTTGGTGCCGAGGATATGCACGGTGACTGAAGTGAGGGTGCCGTCGGCGCTGCTCACCGCGAAGGTGTCGGTGTAGGTGGTACCGACGGCGAACTCGTTGTGGGCGGAACTGGCGACGTAGGTCCAGGCACCGCCGGTACCGATGGAGAACTGGCCGTAGCTGCCGGCGGTGTTGGTTTGGGCGACGAAGGTTGTGGCGCTGTCGACGTCGCTGATGGTCAGGGTGCTAGCGGTGGTCAGCGCAGCATTGGTCTCGGTGAGGTTGGCGATGTCGGCGGACAGCACGGCGGCATCGTTGGTGCCGAGGATATGCACGGTGACCGAAGTGAGGGTGCCGTCGGCACTGCTCACCGCGAAGGTGTCGGTGTAGGTGGTGCCGGCCGCGAACTCGTTGTGGGCGGAACTGGCGACGTAGGTCCAGGCACCGCCGGTGCCGATGGAGAACTGGCCGTGGCTGCCGACGGTGTTGGTTTGCGCGGCGAAGGTTGCGGCGTTGTCGACGTCGCTGATGGTCAGGGTGCCGCTGGTGGTCAGCGGAGCATTGGTTTCGCTCAGCGTAACGCTGGCCGAGGACAGCACGGCGGCGTCGTTGCTGCCGGTGACGGTGATCGTCACCAGTTGGGTGTCGACACCGCCGAGGCCATCGCTGACCTGCACCGTGAACACGTCCTCATGACTCTCGCCCGCCTTCAGCGACTGCACCGCACTGGCGACCCCGTCGGTGCCATTGGCCAGCGTGTAGGTCCACTGGCCGGTGGTGTCCACGGCGATCGAGCCGTAGGTGCCTGTTGATGCGCCATTGATGGTCCAGGTTGCCGTGGCATCGTGATCGATGTCGGCCGAACTGAACTGGCCATTCACGCTGAGCGTGGTGTCTTCCTGCACCGCGCCGGCCGCATTGCCCGTCGCGAAGCTGAGCACGGGCGCGTCATTGCTGCCGGTGACGGTGATGGTCACCAGCTGGGTGTCGACGCCGCCCAGGCCGTCGCTGACCCGCACCGTAAACACGTCATCATGGCTCTCGCCCGCCTTCAGCGACTGCACCGCACTGGCAACGCCGTCGGTGCCATTGGCCAGGGTGTAGGTCCACTGGCCGCTGCTGTCCACGGCGATCGAACCGTAGGTGCCGGTTGCCGCGCCATTGATGCTCCAGGTCGCCGTGGCATCGTGATCGATGTCGGCCGAGCTGAACTGGCCGCTGACGCTGAGCGTGGTGTCTTCCTGCACGGTGCCAACATCGTTGCCGGTCGCGAAGCTGAGCACGGGCGCGTCGTTGCTGCCGGTGATGGTGACGGTCACCAGCTGGGTGTCGACGCCACCCAAGCCGTCGCTGACTTGCACCGTGAACACGTCATCATGGCTCTCGCCCGCCTTCAGCGCCTGCACCGCACTGGCAACCCCATCGGTGCCGTTGGCCAGGGTGTACGTCCACTGGCCGCTGCTGTCCACGGCGATCGCGCCGTAGGTGCCGGTATTTGACCCGGCAATGCTCCAGGTCGCCGTGGCGTCGTGATCGATGTCGGCCGAGCTGAACTGGCCATTCACGCTGAGCGTGGTGTCTTCCTGCACCGCGCCGGCAGCATTGCCCGTCGCGAAGCTGAGCACGGGCGCGTCGTTGCTGCCGGTGACGGTGATCGTCACCAGCTGGGTGTCGACGCCACCCAGGCCGTCACTGACTTGCACCGTGAACACGTCCTCATGGCTCTCGCCCGCCTTCAGCGCCTGCACCGCACTGGCGACCCCGTCGGTGCCGTTGGCCAGGGTGTAGGTCCACTGGCCGCTGCTGTCCACGGCGATCGAACCGTAGGTGCCGGTGGACGCGCCATTGATGGTCCAGGTCGCCGTGGCATCGTGATCGATGTCGGCCGAACTGAACTGGCCATTGACGCTGAGTTTGGTGTCTTCCTGCACCGCGCCCGCCTCATTGCCTGTCACGAAACTGAGCACCGGCGCGTCGTTGCTGCCGGTGACGGTGACGGTCACCAGCTGGGTGTCGACGCCACCCAAGCCGTCGCTGACTTGCACCGTGAACACGTCATCAT
>NZ_JBFUAE010000032.1:0-35438 GCF_056406435.1 Pseudomonas sp. P1_C12
TTGACCTCGGACGGTTCGAAGATCAGGGACGAGACCTTTTCCGGCAGCGCGTGCAGGCTGAAGCTGGCTTGTTGGCCGAGCAGGCGTTCGGCGGCGATGTCGAGCTGGCTGGAGGTGAACTCGATGTAGTAGCTGAAGGGCTGGCTGAGGTGCTCTTCGCCGTGGAAGGCCAGGACGTCGAGGGGGGCGTCTACCTCGCGGACCCAGAGTGTGTGGCGGCTGTGGTCGAAGAAGGTGCGCGGTGCGTTGGACAAAATCAGGCCTCCCTTGGCTGTTGAAGCGGACGGGGAGGCTTCGTTGCCTCCCGCGTTCAAGCGCTCGACAGCTTTCAGGAAGCTGAAAATGGTTGATATAGGATGTTTCTGGAAGGTGCGTAGGACGCTTCCGTGTATGGATGCGCCTAGGCTGTAGGACGGTTCGCGGCTGGCGTTTGATGGCGTCCAGCCGTTCGGGTCGGGCCGGAGTAGAAGATCAAAAGATCGCAGGCTTCGCCAGCTCCTACGGGGATGTACGCCTTGCATTCGTAGGAGATGCCGTCGGCTGCGATCTGTTATGCCGTCAAATGCTGATTACTACGCTGGCACGCTGACGCGCGTGGTCATTTTCATCAGCCAGTAATAACTCAACGCCGGCACCAGCAACCCGACGATCCACGCCAGGTCCACACCATCCAGCGCCGTAGCGATCGGGCCGACATACAACGTGGTGTTCATGAACGGAATTTCCAGGGCAATCGCCAGCAGGAAACTGCCGCAGGCGATCCAGTTGACCCGTCCGTAGATCCCGTTCAGGTCGAAGATGTCGTCAATCCGGTACTGGCCTTTGCGCAGGCAGTAGTAGTCCACCAGATTGATCGCTGTCCACGGGATCAGGAAGTAGCTCATGAAGAAGATGAAGTTGAGGAAGAAGTTGATGAAGTCGTCCTGACTGATGGTGCACAAGGCCGTGGCCACCAGGCTGATCAGCAGCATGAACACACCGCGTACTCGCGGGGTCACCTTGAGCCGGGCGAAAGGTTCGATCACGGTGATGGTCGACATGAACGCGCCGTACAGGTTGAACACGTTGATCGACACCTGGCCGTAGACGATGAAGGCGAACAGCAGCACCGCGCCAGCGCCGAACAGACCGGCGACATGCCCGCCGACGTTGCTGGAGAAGTCACCGATGCCGACGCTCAGGATCGCCCCGAGAATCATCATCCACGCACCACCGCTGACCGTGCCGGCGTAGCTGTACCAGAACACCTGGGCGGTCGGGGTGCTGCTCGGCAGGTAGCGCGAGTAGTCGGCGACGTAAGGCGCGTAGGACAGTTGCCAGGTCACGGCGATGCTCACCGCCACCAGGAACTTCGACAGCGAGAAGCCGGTTGGCAGCCATTGTTCGGCCGGGATCGGCAACTGCAAGGCGAGCACCGTGGCCGCCACGAACACCACCAGCGACAGAATCGACAGCAGCTTCTGCAAGCGGTGAATCAACCGATAGCCATAGAGCGCGACGACGAAGCACAACGCGCCGATCAGGTAGATATTGCCGGACATCGGCAGCGGGCTGACGGACTCCAGCGCCTGGGCCGCGAGCAAGGTGTTGCTGACGAAGAAGCCCAGGTAGATCAGCATCACGAACAGCAACGGCAACACGGCCCCCAACACGCCGAATTGCGCCCGGCTCTGGATCATTTGCGGAATGCCCAGCTTCGGTCCCTGGGCCGAGTGGGAGGCCATGAAAATCGCCCCCAGCAACGAGCCGATGATGATCGCCAACGCACTCCAGAACAGGTTGAGCCCCATCACCACCGGCAACACACCGGAGGCGATGGTGGTGATGTTCATGTTGGCGCCGAACCAGATATAGAACAGCGAACCCGGCTTGCCGTGGCGTTCGGTCTCGGGGATGAAATCGATGCTTCTTTTTTCAACTTGCATGGCGATCACTCCTGAGTCCGGACGAGACGGGATTGCAGACGGGCGATGGTGCTTTGCAGCTCATGAGGCTGGTGGGCAAACAGGTCCGGACGCTCGGGGATCAGGCTGATGTAATCGCGGTGTTCCAGGTCGCGCTGGCACTCGGTCGTGGTGAGGATTTCCAGTGCGTAGACCCAGTTGGCCATGATCAGCAGGGCCGAGTAATGCCCGGCCTCGGTGGTCGTGGTGCAGGCATCGCTGACCAGGCGCACGCGATAACCCAGGGCGAAGGCATCGAACACGCTGGTGAGCACGCAGACGTCGGTCAGCACGCCGCAGACGATCAGCGTGTCGACCTCCATTGCCTTGAGTCGGGCGTCGAGGTCGGTGCGGTGAAAGGCACTGTAACGGCCCTTGTCGATGATCAATTCACCGGGCTGCGGCGTCAGCGACTCGATGATTTCCACTTGCCGGGTGCCGGCGCGGTAACTGCCGGGGCCACCGTCGGCGGCCAGAGGTTCGCCGTGGGGCAGGTCACTGCCGTCGGCCTGATTGATGTGGCGGGTATAGATGACAGGCATCCGCTGATGGCGGACGGTATCGAGCAGGGCGGCGGTATGGGCGACCACCCTGTCGAGGTTTTCCAGGACGAAGCCGTCCTCCTGCTGCATGTCGATGATCAACAGCGCGTTGTTATTGTTCATTGGGCAAACCTGATCAAAGGCGAAACACGATGCACCGCACGCGCCATGCAATGGCGAGACGCGGGGTGCGTGATTGGCTGTTCGGGTGGGCTCAGTGAACTATTTGCCAGAAGCCGTTCTGCTTGGCCGAAACGCTGGCGCGCAGGCGCTTGAAATGCAGGTGCGAAGCGGTCCATTCACCGCGCAGGTAAGCCCGCGCGGCGCCGGAGGGAAGGGCGAGTGGTGGGAGACGACCAGTCATCATTGGAATCGACCCCTGTAGGAGCGAGCTTGCTCGCGAAAAACTCTGGACAACGCGGTCATTCAGATGGCGCGCGTTATCGTTAGCGTCCATCGCGAGCAGGCTCGCTCCCACAGTTGAGGTGTGCTGCAGCAGGACGGCGCAATCAGCGGAACGCTGGCACCACATGCTTGATGAACAGCTCCAGGGATTTTTTCTTTTCCGCGTGGGGCAGGCTGTTATCGCACCAGAAGCTGAATTCGTCGACCCCCAGTTCCTGGTAGTACTTGATGCGCGGAATGATTTCTTCCGGGGTGCCGATCATGGCGGTCTTGTGCAGGCTTTCCAGCTCGAACTCAGGGCGACCGGCGAATTTCTCTTCCGGGCTCGGCGCGAGGAAACCGTTGACCGGGGTGGTCTTGTTGCCGAACCAGGCATCAAAGGTGCGGTAGAACTTCGAGATCGCCTTGGCCCCGACTTCCCAGCCCTGTGGATCGTCAGCGGTGTGCACGTGGGTGTGACGCAGCACCATCAATTGCGGGCGCGGCACGCCAGGATGGTTGTCCAGCGCGGCCTGGAATTTGTTCTTCAGGTCGAGGACTTCTTCGTCGCCTTTCATCAGCGGCGTGACCATGACGTTGCAGCCGTTGGCCACGGCGAAGTTGTGCGAGTCCGGGTCGCGGGCGGCGATCCACATCGGCGGGTTCGGCTGCTGGATCGGCTTGGGCACGCTGGTGGAGGTCGGGAACTTCCAGATGTCGCCGTCGTGGGCGTAGTCGCCGTTCCACAGTGCGCGCACCACCGGAACCATTTCCCGCAGCGCCTGGCCACCGGAGGATGCCGGCATGCCGCCGGCCATGCGGTCGAACTCGATCTGGTAGGCACCACGGGCCAGACCGACTTCCATGCGCCCGTTGCTGATCACGTCGAGCAACGCGCATTCACCGGCCACCCGCAGCGGATGCCAGAACGGCGCGATGATGGTGCCGGCACCGAGGTGAATGGTGGTGGTCTTGCCCGCCAGATAAGCCAGCAACGGCATCGGGCTTGGCGAGATGGTGTATTCCATGGAGTGGTGTTCGCCGATCCATACGGTGCTGAAACCACCGGCCTCGGCCATCAGCGTCAGCTCGGTCAGGTCTTCGAACAACTGGCGGTGGCTGACGCTTTCGTCCCAACGTTCCATGTGTACGAACAGGGAAAACTTCATGACGCTTACCTCGGATCTATTGTTATTGGCCCGTCGGCGCAGGGCATTGATGATTGTTGGTATACCATAATACTGGATAGCTGCAGCCGAAATGTCAAATCAGGCCAGAACGGGCAGGGCACCCATCTTGCCGTGGCAATACACCAGCGGCCCGCTGCTCTGTTGGGGCACGATCAGGTTCTTCACCGCGCCGACCATGATCGCGTGATCTCCGCCTTCATATTCGCGCCACAGCTCACATTCGATGACCGCCGTGGCGTTGGCCAGAATCGGGTTGCCCAACTCGCTCAACGTCCACTCGATCCCCTGGGCCTTGTCCTTGCCTTTGCGCGCGAAGGCATAGGCTTCGTTCTGCTGGCCGCCGGACAACACGTGGATGGCAAATCGTTTGTTCTTGATCAGGACCGGGTAGGAATCGGAGCTGTAGTTGGGGCAGAACAGCACCAGGGCCGGGTCCATCGACAGCGAGCTGAAGGCGCTGGCGGTCAGGCCGACGATTTGCCCGTCGTCATCCAGGGTGGTGATCACGGTCACTCCGGACGGGAACGAACCCATGACTTGTTTGTAGATGGCGGCATCGATCATTGGACGGTCCTCGGGTGATGTGACGCTTTTTTTATGTGTTTGTAGGTCTGATGGTATACCGTAATACATAGATTGCAAGGTCTTTTTAGGTGAACCGATAAACGTACCGCTTTCGTCGGAAAGTCAATGTTTACGGGGCTTTCAGCTAGCCAGTGCTGGCAGGATTCGGGCAGCATAGCGGCTCAGATGCTTGTTCAAAGACCGGATCAGTCTTGTTTAAAGATTGGAATACCATAATATGGTCCGCATCTGAGGGGCGGCCAAAGAGTCCCCCCGGTTTGGCTTCATACAAAGATAAGAACAGACAAACTCGAGTTCATGCACATGTCCCAGATGTCCCGGCAAGATCCGTTGATCGAGAACCACACGGTCGACTACGTTCCACTCGCAGAGCGCCACGGGAAGGCCCGCGATCTCTTCACCCTGTGGTTCAGCACCAACATCGCGCCACTGCCCATCGTCACCGGCGCGATGGTGGTCCAGGTGTTCCACCTCAACCTGTTCTGGGGCCTGCTGGCGATTGCCCTCGGGCACATGGTCGGCGGTGTGGTGATTGCGCTGGCGTCGGCCCAGGGGCCGTGCATGGGCATCCCGCAGATGGTGCAGAGTCGTGGGCAGTTCGGCCGCTACGGCGCTCTGCTGATCGTGTTCTTCGCGGCGTTGATCTACATCGGTTTCTTCATTTCCAACATCGTGCTGGCAGGCAAATCGATTGTCGGCATTGCGCCGTCGGTTCCGGTGCCGGCCAGCATTCTCATCGGTGCCCTCAGCGCCACCGCCATCGGCGTGATTGGCTACCGCTTCATCCATACCCTGAACCGCATCGGCACCTGGGTGATGGGTAGCGCGTTGCTCGCTGGCTTTCTCTATATCTTCGCCCATGATCTGCCGGCGGACTTCTTCACCCGCGGCGGATTCAACCTGTCCGGCTGGCTGGCCACGGTGTCGCTGGGCATCATCTGGCAGATCAGCTTCTCACCCTATGTGTCGGACTACTCGCGCTACCTGCCGGCGGATATCGGTATCACCCGTCCGTTCTTCGCCACTTACCTGGGGGCGACCCTGGGCACGATCCTGTCGTTCACTTTCGGCGCCGTGGCGGTACTGGCAACCCCGGAAGGCACTGAGGCGATGGCGGCGGTCAAGCAGTCCACCGGTTGGCTGGGGCCGATCCTGATGGTGCTGTTCCTGCTCAACATCATCAGCCACAACGCCTTGAATCTGTATGGCGCGGTGCTGTCGATCATCACTTCGATCCAGACCTTCGCCAGCCAGTGGACGCCGAGCATCAAGGTGCGCGTGGTGTTGTCGGGCATCGTACTGGCCGGTTGCTGCGTGGTGGCGCTGGGCGCTTCGGCGAACTTCATTTCGCAGTTCATCGGCCTGATTCTCGCGCTGTTGCTGGTGTTGGTGCCGTGGGCCTCGATCAACCTGATCGACTTTTACCTGATCAAGCGTCGTCGCTATGACATCGCTTCGATCTTCCGCGCTGACGGCGGTATCTACGGTCGCTTCAATCTGCACGGGATCATTGCCTACTTCATCGGCATCATCGTGCAGCTGCCATTCGCCAATACGTCGCTGTATGTCGGACCGTACGCCAATCTGGTGGACGGCGCGGACCTGTCATGGCTGGTGGGGCTGGTGGTGACGTGTCCGTTGTATTACTGCCTCGCTACGCGAAGCCAGGTGCAGGAAAGCCGTTCGGTGAAGTTCGGCTACACCGACTGATCTATTGGAATGCCGCACTTTGTAGGAGCGAGCCCTGCTCGCGAAAGACTCAAGTACGGCGCGTTTAACCGGTAAGCACGCGTTATCGTTGACGTCCATCGCGAGCAGGGCTCGCTCCTACATAAGCGTCAGCACATCGACCACTCAGGCATCCTTGAACGCATTCAGGCCGCGTTGTACCGCCGGCCTGGCTTCGACCGAGACGAACCAGCGCGATAGTTGCGGAAGCTCTTTCCATTCCAGTCGATCACGGAACGCTGTGGCGATGGTGAACGCCGAAATGTCGGCCATGGAGAACTGCGCTCCGGCCATGAACCCGGCAGTCAAAAAACTTTCCGCGTAGGTGAGTTGCTCGATCACCCGCAGATCGATGATCGCCGCCGCCTTGTCCTGCCCCGCCTGGTGCAGAAAAAACGCGGCATGGCTGGGGGCGATGACATCGGTCACGAAAAAGAAATAGCGGTCAATCACCCGGATACGCTCAGGTCCGGCCTGCGCCGGCGCCAGTCGTCCCGGCGCCTTGGCATCGGCGTACTGGATGATGGCGTTGGACTGATTGATGACCAGCGCCGGCGTGGTCCCGTGGTCGATCAGGGTCGGGACTTTCCCGGCCGGGTTCAGCGCCAGGAAGGCCGGGCCACGGTGTTCCTGCGCATACAGGTCGAGCCTGCGTGCCGTGTAGGCGATGCCGGATTCTTCCAGGGCAATCGCGGCCCGCAGACTGTTGCCGGTGTTCGCGCCGTACAGTTCGATTTGATCGTTCATGGGTCATTGCTCCTGTCGGGACACAGGCAGCCACCGAACACTGCCAATCATGTCAGTATGATGAAAATCCGCCGCACTGATATGCAAAAACAGTGTTCGTCCATACCCCTGTGCGACAAGGCTTATCCCTGTACGAAAACTACTTTCATCGCGTTTGATAATAGCCTCTCGAAATGTTTTAGGCGTTTCACAAGCTCTTCAGTCAACCCTCACCTCGAACTTCCGATGCGCATGTCACTCATCGGGCGCGCCTGATTGCGCGCTCGTGTTGAGCGCTGTTGCGTGGGCGGTCATCGGGTCCTGACTGGCGGTGAAACCTTCAAATAACGATAAGCGGTTCACCCAGGAGGATCTTTATGCCTTCGTGGTGGACTTGAAAACCCAACGGTTTGTCGCTCGCGGCTTTTCGTCCCGGTTGATCGGCACCGACTTCAAGTCACTGCGTTCAGTCGACGACAAGCCTATTGGCGAGGACATCCACAAGCAAATGAGCGCCCATGAAAAAGGGGAAATTGCTTACCTGTGGCGCAACCCCATCACTGGGCAGAACGAATACAAGAGGACTTTTTTGCAGCGGGTGAGCGGTTACGTCGTGGCGGTAGGCTGCCATGCAATCAAGTAATCCGACAGGGACCAACAGCAACCACCGCAAGGAGTGTGAGATCGGTGTTTTCTGCTGGCGCAACAAGCGTTCGCGACGGGGCTGCGCGATGGGCGTCCGCATCGGCGGCTAGCCGAATTGGACGGCACCGAACATTTGAATGAGTTCTACGTGCGGGAAGTACTATCAAGTGATCCGCCAAATCCAATGATTGCCTTGGTTTCCAGGTATTCCTCCAAGCCGTAGACACCATACTCACGACCATTACCAGAACGTTTGTAACCACCGAATGGAGCCATTGGATTCCAGGCGGGATAGTTCAGAAGCACTTGTCCCGCGCGGATACGAGAGGCCACTGCACGCGCTAGATCAAGGTCCTGAGACTGAACATGGGCGCCCAGCCCGTATACCGTATCGTTCGCGATAACGACCGCCTCATCGATCGTTTCATACGGAATGATGCACAGCACCGGCCCGAAAATTTCTTCTTGGGCGATGCGCATTGCGGTATCTACGTCGGAGAATACTGTCGGTCGAGTGTAGAAACCCTTTTCATAACCCGGCACACGTCCTGGTCCGCCGCAAACGAGTTTTGCGCCCTCACTCAGACCAGCCTCGATCATGGCTTGCACACGATTGAACTGGGCCTCGTTGGCAATGGGACCGAGCACCGTAGCTTCCGATTGCGGATCACCCACGATGATCGCATTGGCGGTTTCGGCTGCCAGCGATTCAACCTCCGCCAGCCGATCCTTAGGTACGATCATTCGTGTCGGGGCGCTGCACGATTGTCCGACGTTGCGGAACGCTGACATCACGCCCAGTGGGACGGCTTTGGCGAAGTCGGCGTCGGGAAGCAGAATGTTCGGGGATTTTCCTCCAAGTTCTTGTGTAACCCGCTTCACCGTATGGGCGGCCGCCTGTGCGACCAGCGCCCCCGCGCGGTTGGAGCCGGTAATCGAAATCATATCGATATCAGGGTGCGCAGCCATCGCTGCGCCGACCTCGGATCCACTTCCGTTCACGAGGTTGAAGACGCCTGGTGGAAGGCCTGCGTCATGGACCAGTTGTGCAAAAAGAAGGGCGCTCAGAGGCGACAGTTCGCTTGGTTTGAGGACCACAGTGCATCCGGCAGCAATAGCCGGGGCGACTTTCGCGGTGATTTGATAAAGCGGCCAGTTCCACGGGGTGATGAGACCGCAGACGCCGATGGGTTCGCGCTCAATCGCGGTTCCCCCTTCAACCGTCTGGAAACGATAAGTGGACAGCAGATCGCGGGCGACCCGAACGTGTTCGGCCGCGAGAGGCACTTGCATTGCCCGGGCGGAACCGATGGCAGCGCCCATTTCGAGAGAGAGGGCCTGCGCGAGCACTTCTTTTCGCTCAAGGATGAGCTCATGGATCTTTCCAAGGACAAGCGCGCGTGACTCTGCGCGGGTAGCAGACCAACCAGGAAACGCTGCGCGCGCAGCAGCTACTGCCCGATCAACATCCGCGGCGGAGCCTTGCGCGACCTGCGCAACGACCTCTTCAGTTGCCGGATTGACCACCGGCAAACTTGCCGGGATTGCCGGGGAAGACCAACAGCCATTGATATAAAATTTCTGAGCCGTTTGCGGATCAATGCTGTAGCTATTCGAAGATTGTATTGTCATTCAACTGGCTCCCTAGAGCGGTAACAGGCACTGCAAGCAGCAGAGGGCGGTCTGGCTCGCGACCTTGCAAGGCCGCTGAAACAAAGATCAAGCCGAACGTGGAAATCACCAGAACATCGCCGTGGCGACCAGGACATCGCTATGCCGGGTCTTCTCAATAAGCTAGCAAAGCGTGCCAGATAAAATGTGCTGTTCTTCAGGTTTGCAAGGGAGAATCTGCCGTATCTGTCAGGCTGACTTTGTATGAGAACAAGTTGAACCGATTTCGTTAGTAAACCTTCTGATAGACCGCTCAGTGAGACCATTCCTGGTCAGTGCGTTCGTAGGCACATCGGTGGCGGTGATGGGTCATATAGATAGGCAGGTGGGGGCGTGGTGATGCATCGTGCGATGCGCCGCCTTTGTAGAGCTGTCGCGACGCGTACAGATGTTGTTTTGACCGGTATGTCACGGCTATCGCTAATAGAAGCAAGGTTGTCCCAGCGCGCATTGACGCTTGATTGGCCCCGCCTCACCTCGCAGCACAATCAGCGGGCGCGCCTCAGAGAATGCCCTCGTTCTCCTTCCGCCAGCCATAAATACTGCCGCACATTGCATTGTGCGTGGCTTGCCAGCGCACCATAAAAGCCCGCAAAGGCGTAGAAACAGGGGGTGGAGCGCCCGAGTCTGGAGCGTCCCGCAAAGTCTGCTGAGCAAGCCCTGCAAAACGGTGGTTTGTACCAAGCAGCCTATACTTTTAACAGTTTATGCATGGTCTCTTGGTGTTGTAATAAATCCGTGATGCAGCGTTGCACCGATGCTTCCAGAGCGGAGTAACTGCTTGCCCCGTCATGACCTCAACAATCATTAAGGACCGCACTCATGAGCTTTCTTCGACCCAAGTTTATTACCTTTGACTGCTATGGCACGTTGACCAACTTTCAAATGGGAAACATGACGCGCGAACTGTTCGCCGATCGTGTCCCTTTTGAGCAAATGGATCAGTTCGTCAAGGACTTCTCCGCCTATCGTCTGGATCAGGTGATGGGTGACTGGCGGCCGTATGATGAGATCATCAAGACCGCCCTGGCGCGCGTCTGCAAGCGTTGGGGTGTCGAGTACCGGGGTGAAGGCCAACTCTACTACGACGCCGTACCGACTTGGGGGCCACATGCCGACGTACCGGCCGGCCTGGCAAAAATCGCCGACAAGATTCCCTTGGTGATTTTCTCCAACGCGATGGACGAGCAGATCATGTCCAACGTCGACAAGCTCGGCGCTCCCTTCCATAAAGTCTTCACCGCCCAACAAGCCCAGGCCTACAAGCCGCGCCTGGCCGCCTTCGAGTTCATGCTCGATAACCTCGGCTGCGGGCCTGAGGACGTTCTGCATGTGTCCTCGAGCTTCCGTTACGACCTGATGCCGGCCAACGACATGAAGATCAAGAACAAAGCCTTCGTTGCTCGTGGTCATGAACAGCCGGCGAATGCCGTTTATGGCTACCACCAGATCCCGGATATCGGCGCATTGCCCGGGTTGGTCGGTCTCTAAGTCTCAAGGCACTCTTCAAGGCAAAAGGGGTTAGACATGGGCAGTGAGTCCTATTGGCTCGATACCGCACCGCAATTCACCGGTGCACAGCTCGGCGCATTGCCCGGGCAGGTCGATGTGGCCATCGTCGGTGGTGGTCTCACTGGCCTGGCCGCGGCCCGAGCCCTGGCCTTGAAGGGGGCCAGTGTGGTGGTGCTGGAAGGAGGGCGGGTGATTGGCGAGGCTTCGGGGCGCAATGGTGGCCACTGCAGCACCGGCGTTGCCCAGGACTACGCGGCACTCAGCGCCAGCCTCGGCGCTGATAAGGCGCGTGCTTATTACCAAGCCTATGAAAGCGCCGTACAGAGCGTCGTTTCATTGGTGGAGCAGGAGCAGATTGCCTGCGACCTACAGCGCAATGGCAAGCTGAAGCTGGCCGCCAAACCGATGCATTACGAAGGTTTGGCGCGCACCTGCGAATTGATTCGGCGGGAGGTCGACGCCGAGGTCGAGTTGCTCTCTCCAGAAGAAGCCCGTGCTGAAGCCAACTCGACCCAGTTCCATGGAGGCATGCTGCAGCGCAACGGCGTGCAGATGCACGTTGGGCGCTTCGGTGTCGGGTTGGCCGAGGCGGCAGCACGTCACGGCGCATTGATCTTTCAGGGCGTGTCAGTGACGGATTGGAAGGCCAGTGCCGGCGGCTATCAGGTCAATACCACCAAGGGCTCGCTACACGCCACGCAGATTCTGCTGGCCACAGGCACGTGCCAGCAGGGCGGATTGGGCTGGTATCGGCGGCGGATCGTGCCGGTGGGCAGTTTCGTGATCGCCACCGAGGTGCTACCGCAGGCCCTGATCGACAGCTTGCTACCGGCACGGCGTTCCTATGTCACCAGCCGCATGATCGGTAACTACTTCCGCCTGACACCGGACAACCGCTTGCTGTTTGGCGGTCGTGCCCGGTTTGCCATGTCCGACAGCATTTCCGACGCCAAGAGCGGCAAGGTATTGCAGGCGGCGATGGTCCAGATGTTTCCGCAACTGGCTAGCGTGAAGATCGATTACTGCTGGGGTGGCCTGGTGGATATGACCTCCGATCGGTTACCCCGCGCCGGGCAGCATGGAGGGGTTTATTACTCCATGGGTTACAGCGGTCATGGGGTGCAAATGTCGGTGCACATGGGGCAGGTCATGGCTGAGGTAATGGCCGGCAAGGTCGAGGCCAATCCGTGGCGCGAACTCGATTGGCCAGCCATTCCCGGGCATTTCGGAAAACCCTGGTTCCTGCCTCTGGTGGGGGCGTATTACCGCCTGCAGGACTACCTGCACTGAGTTCATGGTGTTGCTTTACGTTTCAACCACGCTGCGCTTAATCAGCAGCACTTGAGCCTGATCATTGACGAAAGGTAGGACTGACATGACTGACAAAAAAAATAATATCGACTCCCAGCTGATCACCGGTGAAGAAAGTCTGCGCGTTTTCGAAGGGCTCAATCGCGGCATGTCACGCCGCAATGCATTGCAGATGCTGGGGTTGGCCGGGGTGGCTGTCGCGGGCGCCAGTAGTCTGTTCGGCGCCGCTGGCAAGCTGTTTGCCGATGATGAGGCTGCAAGCCCTGGCAAAGGCAAGCCCGGCGGTCGTATCCGCGTCTCAGGCTCGTCCAGTTCCACCGCCGACACCCTGGATCCGGCCAAAGGTTCAGGGTCCACCGACTACGTGCGCCATTACATGTTCTACAACGGTCTGACGCGTTTCGACAGCCATATGGTGCCGCAACTGGAGTTGGCCGAGCGTATCGAAACCACTGACGCCACGCTCTGGGTGATCAGCCTGCGCAAGGAAGTGACCTTCCACAACGGCAAGGCGCTGACCGCCGCCGACGTGGTGTTTTCGCTGTTGCGGCACAAGGATCCACTCACCGGTTCCAAGGTCCTGCCGCTGGCGTCGCAGTTCGCCGAGGTCAAAGCCGTCGGTACCCACGAAGTGCAGATACAATTGAGCGGCCCGAATGCTGAATTGCCGTCGGTTCTTGCCGTCTCTCACATGTTGATCGTTCCCGAGGGTACGAGCGATTTCAGCCAGGGCATCGGTACCGGTCCGTTCAAGGCCAAGGAGTTCCAGCCCGGGGTGCGTTCGATTGCTGTGCGCAATACCAATTACTGGAAACCCGGCTTGCCCTATCTGGACGAGATCGAATTTATCTCCATTGCCGATGAGTCGTCACGGATCAACGCCCTGTTGTCGGGCGACGTGCACATCGTCAACGAGGTTAACCCGCGCTCAACGGTTCGCATCAAGGCCAGCCCCAAGCATCGGGTCGTGGACTCGCCGTCGGGTAACTACACTGACCTGATCATCCGTCAAGACCAGATGCCGGGCCAAAGCCCGGAGTTCACCCAGGCCATGAAATACTTGATGGACCGCGAGCAAATCAAGTCGGCGATATTCCGTGGCTACGCCCGGGTTGGCAACGATCACCCGATCGCACCGGGTGCGCGCTTCTTTAACGCCGACCTGCCACAACGTGCCTACGATCCGGAAAAAGCCAAGTTCCTGCTCAAAAAGGCCGGCATGGAAAGCATCACGATGCCGCTGATGTGCTCGCCGGCCGCGACCGGTTCGGTGGACATCGCCGTGCTGTTGCAGCAGTCAGCCAAAGAGGCTGGACTCAAGCTCGACGTCAACCGTCTGCCGAGCGATGGCTACTGGTCCAATCACTGGGCGAAGCACCCGCTGAGCTTCGGCAACATCAACCCGCGCCCCAATGCCGACATGCTTTTCTCGCAGTTCTTCCAGTCGACAGCACCCTGGAATGAATCCGGCTGGAAAAACGAACAGTTCGACCAGCTGTTGGTACAAGCCCGAGGTGAAACCGACGAGGCCAAGCGCGGCAAGATGTACGCAGATATGCAAACCCTGGTGCATGAGCACAGCGGTATCGGCGTGCCAGTGTTCATCAGCAACATCGATGCCGCCGATCAGCGAATCAAGGGCTACGGCACCAACCCTCTAGGCGGTTTCATGGGGTACATGTTTGCCGAGCAGGTCTGGCTGGACGCTTGATGAAAGTCGGGTTTTTGCTGCAGCTACATTGCATGAGGATAGGGTGATGAATAGCAACACACTGTGGTTGATCGGCCGGCGCTTGGGCACGGCGATCGTGACCTTGTTGATTGTGTCCATGGTGGTGTTCGCCATCACGGCGGTGCTGCCGGGAGACGCGGCACAACAGTCTCTGGGGCAATTCGCCACGCCCGAGCAGGTGGCAGCCTTGCGCCTGAAAATGGGGCTGGATCAGCCCGGTGTGTTGCGTTACCTGCACTGGTTGATGAGCCTGCTTGGCGGTGACATGGGGCAGTCGGTATCCAACGCCATGCCGGTCCGCGACTTGATGGCCGGGCGTCTGCCCAACACCCTGATGCTGGCGGCCGCCACGGCGCTGGTATCAGTGCCGGTGGCGTTGATTCTGGGCATCGGTTCGGCCATGGGCCGGGGCGGGCGCATCGACAGTGTCCTCAGCTTTTTTACCTTGACCATGGTGGCGGTGCCAGAGTTTCTGGTTGCGACCCTGGCGGTGCTGATTTTCGCGGTGAACCTGGGTTGGTTGTCGGCGTTGTCCTACGCCAGTGACATCACGTCACCCTGGCAATTCATGCGCACTTACGCCTTACCGGTGATGACGCTGTGCTGCGTGATTGTCGCGCAAATGGCACGCATGACCCGGGCGGCGGTGATCGATCAGCTCGACAACCCTTACGTGGAAATGGCCCGGCTCAAAGGTGTGAGCAAGATCCGGATCGTTCTACGCCATGCCTTGCCCAACGCCATCGGGCCCATCGCCAATGCCATCGCCTTGAGCCTGTCTTACCTGTTGGGCGGGGTGGTGATCGTTGAAACGATCTTCAACTACCCCGGCATCGCCAGCCTGATGGTCGATGCCGTGACCAACCGCGACATGGCCCTGGTTCAAGCCTGCACCATGTTGTTTTGTACGGCGTATTTGACGTTGGTGCTGATTGCCGACCTGTGCGCGATTCTTTCCAATCCGAGGCTGAGAAATCAATGAACAATCTCATTGTGAAATCGCCGGCTACTACCAAATTGGCGCTGGGCAAGGTTTCCCACGGATCGTCCTGGCTCGGCCTGATCGGCGCTGCGATGTGTGTGATCTGGTTGCTGGTGGCCATCTTCGGCCCATGGCTGGCACCGCATCCGGTGGGGGAAGTGGTCTCCGACAATGTCTTCGACAACCTGAGCGCTGCTTACCCGTTCGGCACCGATTACCTGGGCCGCGACATGCTCAGCCGGATACTCGTCGGCGCACGATTCACCGTCGGCCTGGCCTTGGTGGCGGCGGTGTTGGCCAGCGGTCTGGGGACCAGCTTCGCGTTGCTGTCGGTGGTGTCGCCGAAGTGGCTGGATGAGTTGATCAGTCGCTTGATGGACGCCTTCATTTCGATCCCCAGCAAGATGCTGGCGTTGATCATGGTCTCGGCCTTCGGCTCCTCGGTCACCTTGCTGATCTGCACGGCGGTATTGAGCTTCACCCCGGGTGCATTCCGCATCGCCCGCAGCATGGCGGTAAACATCGAAGCGCTGGAATATGTGCAAGTGGCCCGTACTCGCGGCGAGCGTCGGCTGTACATCGCCTGCGTGGAAATCCTGCCGAACATGCTCAACCCGGTGCTGACGGACCTGGGCTTGCGCTTTGGCTTCATCGTGCTGCTGCTCAGTGGCATGAGTTTCCTGGGGCTGGGTGTGCAACCGCCGGATGCCGATCTCGGGTCGCTGGTGCGCGAAAACATCGGCGGTCTCAACCAGGGGGCGCCGGCCATCGTGATTCCGGCGTTGGCCATCGGCACCCTGACCATCGGTGTGAATCTGTTTATCGACCGACTGTCGTCGCGACGTAGTCGACGTTCGGGAGGTCATTGAAATGAGTGAGTTAATTAAGGTTCAGGACCTGCGAGTGGTCGCCTGTGGCGAGCTTGGTGAGGTGGAAATCGTCAAGGGCGTAAGCTTCTCCCTGCAGAAAGGCGAAGTGCTGGCGCTGATCGGTGAGTCCGGCTCCGGCAAGACCACTATCGCCCTGGCGTTACTCGGTTATGCCCGACGCGGTTGTCGGTTGGCGGGCGGGGTGGTGCAGATCGGCGAACACGACATGCTGGCGTTGAGCGAAGGCGAGCTGCAAGGCTTGCGCGGCAACCGTGTGTCGTACATCGCCCAGAGCGCCGCCGCGGCGTTCAATCCGGCGAAAAGGCTCATCGACCAAGTGGTGGAGGGTGCGTTGATTCATGGTCTGGGCAGCAGGGCTGTGCTTGAGGCCAAGGCCATCGAGTTGTTCCGCGACCTGGCCCTGCCAGACCCCGATCACATTGGCCAGCGTTACCCTCATCAGGTTTCCGGCGGGCAACTGCAACGGGTGATGGCGGCCATGGCGCTGATCAGCGATCCATTGCTGGTGGTACTCGACGAACCGACGACGGCACTTGATGTGACCACCCAGATTGATGTACTGCGGGCGTTCAAACGGGTGGTCCGTGAACGTGGCGCGACGGCAGTCTACGTGTCCCACGACCTGGCGGTAGTGGCGCAGATGGCCGATCAGATCGTGGTGCTCAATGGCGGCGAGATCTTCGAACAGAGCGCCACGGCACCCTTGCTCAAAGGCCCGACCCACGAATACACCCGCAGCTTGTTGGCGGCAGCACGGCCGGACACCACTATCCGTCCACCCTGCGGTGTTGCTGAAGACACTCCTTTGCTGACCATCCAGGGTCTGACCGCCGGTTACGGCAACAAGAACGCGCATGGCATGCCATCGATCCTCGTATTGGGGGATATTGATCTGACCGTGCGTAGGGGCCAGGCGATTGGCGTCATTGGTGAGTCAGGTTCTGGCAAGTCGACTTTGGCACGGGTGGTGGCCGGGTTGTTGGAGCCGGCGCTCGGGGGACTGACCTTCGATGGCCAGCCCTTGGGTGGCAGCCTGTCGTCGCGCACCGATGAGCAGTTCCGACGCATTCAAATGGTCTTTCAGAATGCCGACACCGCACTCAACCCGATGCACAGCGTCAGCACTATTCTGAGCCGCCCGCTGAAAATGTATTTCGGGCTTAAGGGTGCAGCATTGCGCGAGCGTATCGGTGAGTTGCTGGATCTCGTTCGTTTACCACGCACGATGGCTGAACGTCGTCCGAACGAACTGTCCGGCGGGCAAAAACAACGGGTCAATCTGGCCCGGGCCCTGGCCGCCAAGCCGGATCTGATTCTCTGCGACGAGGTGACCTCGGCACTGGATACCGTGGTCGGTGCAGCGATTCTCGAACTGTTGCGCGACCTGCGTCAGCAACTGGGCGTGTCCTATCTGTTCATCAGCCATGACATCTCCACCGTGCGAGCGCTGTGCGACGACATCGTGGTGATGTACAGCGGCCACAAGATCCAGGCCGGCAGTCGCCAGTCGTACGCCCAGGCACCGTTCCACCCCTACACCGACTTGTTGATCCATTCGGTGCCGGAGTTGCGTCAGGGCTGGCTGGAAAGCTGTGGAACAACGACCTGCGGCACGCTGCCGCCCATTGGTGCAAAAGCCAATGTGCCGGGGCTGTGCACGTTCCTCAATCGCTGCCCGGTGCGGGTCGACGGCCTGTGCAATTGTGTACCGCCGGACCGTCGGATGATCGTTGGCGGCAGTGAAGTCCTTTGCCATCACGACAGTGCCGAGCTGCTGAAAACTCAGCAGGATTCCAACAGCATGACCGTGGGAGCCTATGCATGAACGGGCGTTTCGTAAGGCTGGCCGAACAGGGCCGGCCCATCATCAAACTTCAGGTAGACGGCAAACCTATCGAGGCGCTGCAGGGCGATACGCTGATGGTCGCGTTGCTGACTCAGGGTTCGGCCTTGCGCCAATCGGAGTTCGATTCTGGCCGCCGCGCCGGTTTCTGCTTGATGGGCGCGTGCCAGGACTGCTGGGTCTGGACCCGCAGCGGCGAACGTCTACGCGCCTGTTCCAATGAGGTCCGTGAAGGGCTGGATATTGTCACCACACAACCGGAGGCGATATGGCCACTGCGCGGCTGAACCCTCATCGAGTCGTAATCGTCGGCGCCGGGCCGGCCGGTACACGTTGCGCCGAAACCCTGGTCGCCGCTGGATTCAAGCCCATCCTGATCGATGAAAATCGCCGGGATGGCGGGCAGATCTACCGGCGCCAACCCGAAAGGTTTACCCGGGATTACGCCACGCTGTATGGCACCGAAGCCGCCAAGGCCAACGACCTGCACCAGAGCTTCGACCGTTTGCGCGGGCAGATTGATTATCGTCCGGACACACTGGTGTGGAACCTGACGCCGGGGCAACTGTGCTGTGTCAGCCAGGGCAAGCACTCGACGGTGGATTACGACGCGCTGATCCTCTGCACCGGCGCCACCGACCGTTTGATGCCGATTGAAGGCTGGCAGTTAGCGGGCACGTATAGCCTGGGCGGTGCGCAGATCGCCCTGAAATCTCAGGCTGTGTCCATCGGCCACAGCGTGGTGTTCATGGGCAGCGGGCCGTTGCTGTATCTGGTTGCCAGTCAGTATGTGAAGGCGGGAGCCAAGGTCGCGGCAGTGCTCGACACTTCGCCGTTGAGCAAACGGATCCTTGCCATGCCGAAACTGCTGGCGCGCCCGGGGTTGCTGTTCACCGGGATGAAACTGTTGGCGCAGCTTTACCGGGCGAAGATCCCGGTGCACCTGGGCATTTCACCGCTTCAAGTGCTAGGCGATGCGGCCAGCGGTGTCAGTGGCGTACGCGTGCGCACGGCGCGCGGTGATACCTTGACGGTGGATTGCGATGCCGTGGCCCTCGGTTATCACCTGCGTCCGGAAACTCAATTGGCCGACCTGGCCGGTTGCCGTATGCGCTTCGATGAAGCGTCGAGCCAATGGTGGCTGGCCACGGATGAAGACGGCCGGACCTCGGTCAGCGGCGTGTATGCCGCCGGTGACGGCTCGAAGATTCGCGGTGCCGATGCGGCCGAACACGCCGGGAGGCTGGTGGCCATGGCGCTGCTGGAGGATCAGCAGCAACCGATGAACGTCGGGTTGCGCGACGAACAACGGCACGCGCTGGCGGTGATGGATGAATTTCGCCTCGGCCTGGCGCAGGCGTTTCCCTGGCCCTCCGCCCAGGCCAAAGCGCTGCCGGACGAGGCGATCGTCTGCCGCTGCGAAATGATCACGGCCGGCGAATTGCGTCGGACCGTCAGTGAGAAGGGGGCCTGTGAAGTCAATCGGGCCAAGGCCTTCAGCCGGGTCGGCATGGGCCGCTGCCAGGGCCGTTATTGCTCCCAGGCCGGGGCAGAGGTGATTGCCGCCGCCGCGGGCGTCAGCGTGCAACAGGTTGGCCGACAACGGGGTCAAGCGCCGGTCAAACCCCTTTCGATACTCACCGAGGAGGTGTCGCCATGACGGTACAGAAAGCCGATGTCGTGATTGTTGGCGGCGGCCTGATGGGCTCAGCGGCGGCGTTTTTCCTGCGCCTGCGCGGGCAGTCGGTGATCTTGCTGGAGCGCGACCAGATCGGTCAGTACGCCAGCGGTGTGAATTTCGGCAACGTGCGACGTCAAGGGCGATACCTCGGGCAGCTGGAACTGGCCAATCGTTCCTGGGCGTTATGGAAGCGTCTGCCAGAACTGATTGACGATGACCTGGAATTCATCGCCAGTGGGCATATGCGGGTGTGTTACCGCGAAGACGAGATCGCCGAGCTGCAAGCCTACGCAGACGCCCCTGAGGCAGAGCAGCTGGACCTGAAGATCTTTAGTGGCGACGAATTACATAAGCGCTTTCCGTTTCTCGGCCCGGATGTGAAAGGCGGCTCCTATGCCCCCCACGATGGGCACGCCAACCCGCGTCTGGCGGCCCCGGCGTTTGCCCGCGCGGCACGACGCCTCGGTGCGCAGATCGAAGAGCGCACGGAAGTGGCCGAGGTGCAAAAGGTCGGCGGCGAGTTCAGTATCAGCACCACCGACGGTCGTCAGTTCAGCGCCGCCCAGCTGTTGATCACCGCTGGCGCCTGGGGCCAAAAACTCTCGGCGCAATTCGGCGAACCGGTGCCGCTGGAAACCCATGGTCCGCAAATGGCCGTGACCGAGCCAGTGCCTTACGCCTTGCCGACAGTCATCGGTGTCTATACCAAGATTCCCGAGGAAGTGATTTATTTCCGCCAAATACCCCGTGGAAATATCATCATCGGTGGCGGCTATCGCAGCGAGCCGGACATGCTCAACCGCCGGGCCTATGTCGAGCCGCGCAGCATTCTCAATCAATTCGATCAGATGCGTCGCCTGCTGCCGGGTGTCGGCAACCTGAACATCATTCGGGTCTGGAGTGGTATCGAAGGTTACCTGCCTGATTCACTGCCCGTAATGGGGCCGAGCGGCACCGTTGATGGTTTGTTCTATGCGTTCGGTTTCAGCGGTCATGGCTTCCAGCTCGGCCCGGGCGTGGGCGACGTGATGGCGGAACTGATCAGCACCGGCAGCACCAGCACTTCGATTTTGCCGTTCTCCATCAACCGGTTCGCTTCTTCAGTCGAGCAACGGAGCAAGGCCTCATGAAGCCTCGTGTACTGGAGATTCTTAAACACCTGATGGCCTTTGAAACCGTTTCTGCGGAATCGAACATGGCCTTGATTGAGTACGTGCGCGATCTGCTGCTGAGCAAGGGCATCGAGTCGCTGATCGTCAAGGACACCAGCGGCAAAAAGGCCAACCTGTTCGCCAGTACTGGTCCGCGGGAGGTGCCGGGGATTCTGCTGTCCGGCCATACCGACGTGGTGCCGGCAGCGGGGCAGGCCTGGACCTTTCCAGCGTTTCAGGCGACCGTGCAGGACGGTCGGATCTATGGCCGTGGCAGTTGCGATATGAAGGGCTTTGTCGCGTTGGCTATCGACGCCATGCTCGATGCCGCCGATCATCCGTTGAGTCGGCCATTGCAACTGGCGCTGTCCCACGACGAAGAAATCGGCTGCGTGGGTGTTCGACGCTTACTGGATGTATTGCATCTGGCGCCGGTGCGGCCGTTTCTGTGCGTGATCGGTGAGCCGACCAACATGCAGTTCGTGCTCGGGCACAAGGGCAAGGGTTCTTACCGCACTTACTGTCGCGGTCTGGAAGCGCATTCCTCGCTTGCGCCGCGTTCGGTCAATGCGATTCATGTGGCCTGCGATTTCATCGCGGCACTGCGTCAGAGCCAGCAGCAACTGCAAGAGCAGGGCGCCCAGGATGCCGACTATGACGTGCCCTACAGCACCGTGCATGTCGGGCAGATTGTCGGCGGCAAGGCGCTGAATATCGTGCCGAACCTGTGCACCCTGGATTTCGAAGTGCGTAACTTGCCAGCGGACGACCTGGATCAGTTCCTGGAACAGATGCGCGAGCGTGCCGAACTGATCGTTCGCGAAGCCAAAAAGCTGTCCAGCGTGGCGGATATCGAGATCGAAACCCTGAACGTCTATCCGGGCCTCGATACCCACCCGAGCGTTGAAGCGGTGCGTTTTCTGAAAAACTTTGCCGCGCCGGACACCGGCACTGCCAAAGTTTCGTTCGGCACCGAGGGCGGGTTGTTCAAACAACGCCTGGATGTGCCGGTTGTGGTCTGTGGCCCGGGCTCGATAGAACAGGCGCACAAGCCTGACGAGTTCATCGAGATCAGCCAGATGGAAGCCGGCGAGCACTTTCTGCAAGGGTTGTTGGGCTCGATGCGGCTCTAGTGTCCCGCTTGCTGACACCGAACATTGATCGGTGTACATATCCGTTTTTGCGGTCATGGCCGCTGGCGGTTTCGCTTTTACAGCGAGTCACTTTCGAAAAGCGCGAAAGTAACCAAAGCGCTTCTGCCCCTTTCGTTCGGTGCCTCGCCTAGGCTCGGCATGCCCTCGCTCCGGTCCTGCTCCGTGGGCCCGCCGCGATCGGCCATCCATGCCGGGTTGCCCACTGCGCAGAACCTCCACTCGGCCTCACGAGGGGGCGGTGCGTCAAGATCAAAAGCTGCAGGCGAGCTAACGCTCGGCCTGTTGCGTGGTGAAAAGCAGAGCGGATATGTCTGAATTTTTGTGGGAGCTGGCTTGCCTGCGATGGCGACCTGTCAGCCGGCCCATCTTCCCCGAATGTACCCAGTCCAAGTGTGGGAGCGAGCCTGCTCGCGAAGCTGTTGATCTTGCCGTTGCTGTTGCTGTTGCCATTGCCGTGGCTTTGGCTTTTGATCTTGATCTTGATCTGCCGCCCCTTTCCCAGAGGCCGAACGCAGGCGTTGCGTAGGGGGCACCGCGGCAAGGATGCCGCGGTAGCCGCCCCCGGCCATGGATGGCCGATGGCGGCGGGCCCCCGGAGCAATGCCGGAGTGAGGGCATGCCGAGCCTAGGCGAGGCACCGAATGGCGGGGCAGAAGCGCTTTGGTTACTTTCGCGCTTTTCGAAAGTGACTCGCTGTAAAAGCGAAACCTCCAGCGGCCGTTACCGCAGAAACGGATATGTACTCCCAGCACCAAGCCCCAAGCACCAAGCACCAAGCACCAAGCACCAAGCACCAAGCCCCAAGCCCCAAGCCCCAAGCCCCGACAGTGAATCGCTGTAGCCCACGGAATGTGTAGATACCTATGCCCTCTCAAAAAAAACGCTAGCCGCTCGTAACTCTTGCGAAATTCCCAGGCGAATGCCGCCGAGCCTTGGCCTGCGAACTGAAATGACATCGTCAAGCACTGCATCGTCTGACCGCGACAGTATCCATCACCCCACCAACAGTAGAGCCTGCCGTCGAATGCCGATTTTCAGCATTCGACGCTGCCGGGGCGGCGCTTTCAGCATCCTCGTCTGTGGCGACACAATAGACTGGAGGCTGTCTCGGAACAGGACTCGACCATGCTCAACAATCGCCTGAAAGACCCCAGCCTGCTGGTAGAACTCGCTTACATCGACGGTCAGTGGATCAGCGCCGACAACGCCGCCACCCTGGACGTTATCGACCCGGCCAGCGGCCAGTTGCTCGCCCGCGTACCCGCGATGCAAGGCAGCGAAACCCGACGCGCCATCGACGCTGCCGAACGCGCCTGGCCGGCCTGGCGCACCCGCCCGGCGGCAGAACGGGCGGCGCTGCTGGAACGCTGGTATCAGGCGATGATCGACAACCTGGACGATCTCGCGTTGATCATGACCTGCGAGCAAGGCAAGCCGCTGAATGAAGCCAAGGGCGAGGTCCGCTATGGCGCCAGTTTCGTCAAATGGTTCGCCGAAGAAGCCCGTCGGGTTTACGGCGAAACCATCCCGGCACCCAGCGGCGACCGCCGCTTGCTCACGCTTAAACAGCCGGTTGGCGTCTGCGCCGCGATCACCCCGTGGAACTTCCCCAACGCGATGATCACCCGCAAATGCGCACCCGCTTTGGCGGCCGGCTGCCCGGTCATCGTCAAACCCTCGGATCTGACTCCGCTGTCCGCCCTGGCTCTGGCGGTGCTCGCCGAGCGCGTCGGCATTCCGGCCGGGGTGTTCAACGTAGTGACCGGTATGCCTGTCGGCATCGGCGAAGAACTGACCGGCAACCCGACGGTGCGCAAGATCTCCTTCACCGGTTCCACTGCTGTCGGTCGGCTGCTGATGCGCCAGAGCGCCGAACACATCAAGCGCTTGAGCCTGGAACTGGGCGGTAACGCGCCGTTCATTGTGTTCGATGACGCTGATCTGGAACAGGCAGTGGCCGGCATCATGCTCAGCAAGTTCCGCAACGCCGGCCAGACCTGCGTTTGCGCCAACCGGATTCTGGTGCAGGACGGGATCTACGAGCGCTTCGCCCAGCGCCTGGTGGAGGAGGTGGGCAAGCTCAAGGTCGGCAATGGCCTGGACTTTGAGGTGACCATCGGCCCACTGATCAATGCGGCGGCGGTGAGCAAGGTCGCTCGACATATCGACGATGCTTTGAGTCAGGGAGCCCTTCTGCTCTGTGGCGGCATCCCCGAAGGCGACAGCCAGTTCGTCCAGCCGACGGTGCTCGGTGAGGCCCATGCCGGGATGTTGCTGGCCAACGAAGAAACTTTCGGCCCAGTCGCACCGCTGATGCGCTTCACCAGTGAAGAAGAAGCGCTGGCCCTGGCCAATGCCACGCCTTATGGCTTGGGCGCCTATTTCTTCACCCAGGATTTACGCCGTTCATGGCGCTTCGGTGAGGCGCTGGAGTTTGGCATGATCGGTCTCAACACCGGGCTCATCTCCATGGAAGTCGCCCCATTCGGCGGTATCAAACAATCGGGTCTGGGCCGTGAGGGCAGCAAGTACGGGCTGGATGAATACCTTGAAGTCAAAGCCTTCCACATCGGTGGGCTGTGATCCGGTCAGCGTTTGAACAGGACATTGAGGAGCCACGATTGATGAGCAAACCATTCAGAATCGCCGCGATTGCCGGCGATGGTATCGGCAAGGAAGTCTTGCCTGAAGGGCTGCGGGTACTGGAGCAGGCCGCGAAGAAATGGCAGCTGGACTTGAGCATCGAAGTGCTCGATTGGGCCCACTGCGATTACTACCTGGAACACGGGCAGATGATGCCTGCCGACTGGTTCGAACAACTCAAGGGCTTCGATGCGATTTACTTTGGCGCCGTGGGCTGGCCGGACAAAGTGCCGGATCACATTTCCCTGTGGGGTTCGCTGCTGAAGTTTCGCCGTGACTTTGACCAATACGTGAATATCCGTCCGGTGCGGCTGTTTCCTGGTGTGCCGTGTCCGCTGGCCGGGCGCAAAGCCGGGGACATCGATTTCGTGGTGATCCGCGAGAACACTGAGGGCGAGTATTCGTCGGTCGGCGGCAAGATGTTCGAAGGCACCGAGCATGAGTTCGTGCTGCAGGAGTCGGTGTTCACTCGGCGCGGCGTGGACCGGATTCTCAAGTTCGCCTTCGACCTGGCCCAGACCCGGCCGCGCAAACGCCTGACCGCGGCCACCAAGTCCAACGGCATTTCCATCAGCATGCCGTACTGGGATGAACGCACGGCGTTAATGGCGCAGCAGTACCCGGACGTCACTTGGGACAAGCAACACATCGACATTCTCTGTGCGCGCTTCGTGCTGCAACCAGATCGTTTCGATGTGGTGGTGGCGTCGAATTTGTTCGGCGACATTCTGTCCGACCTGGGACCGGCCTGCGCCGGTACCATCGGCATCGCCCCCTCGGCCAACCTCGATCCGGAGCGGCGCTTTCCCTCGCTATTCGAACCGGTCCATGGCTCAGCGCCGGATATCTATGGACAGAACATCGCCAACCCGATTGCGATGATCTGGTCCGGTGCCTTGATGCTGGACTTCCTGGGCAATGGCGATGAGCGCTACCGGGCGGCCCATGACGGTATTCTGAAGGCCATCGAACAGGTCATCTCCGAGGGACCGATCACCCCTGATCTGGGTGGACAGGGCTCGACCCAGGATGTCGGAATGGCAATCGCTGCGGCGCTTTAACTCCAGATAACAACAGGTCGGCTGGAGAGCTCCACCCCTTCTTATGTCTCACCCTTTTAGCCCGTCTCACTGCGGGCTTTTTTTATCGCGTGCCAATACCCCTCTGACAGTCTCTTTTCAAGGTGCCCTGCTGAGCGCCTGCACAGTGGAACTGCTTCTAACGGCTCTTTCCTTCAGTGTTGCGAAGATCCAGAGAGGAGGGATCAAAGGAATGTGAAGGAAGGCGAGTATGCGGTTGTTATTGATGATGTTGGTGGGCTGCGCCATACACGCCAAGAGTTGGGCGAGCGCCCCCTTAGACCTGGTCATTCTCTGTGACGCCGGCTATCCACCATATAGCTATGCCGATGGGGATGAGGCCAAGGGGCTTTACACCGATATTCTGCGCAAAGCCTTTACCCGCATGCCGGAATATAACGTGCAAATTTGTCCCGTACCTTGGGCGCGCGGTCTGGCGGAAGTGGCCTTAGCCCACCGGCCTATTTACTTGCAACCACCTGCTTTAGCGCCTCTACAAAGCGGCACAGATCGCTCTTCTGCGTGTAGATGCCCGGCGACACCCGAAGTCCGCTGATGTGCCTGATCTGGCGGAATTTGACATGCACCTGGTGGGTTTTTCGAAGCTCCTGCTCAACCCATCGAGCATCACATTGATCGATAGAGAACAGGCTTACTGCGCCCAGCTCGACGGTATCAAGTGGCGTGTGGAGCCTGAAACCGGGAATGTCTTTGGCGAGGTCAACCCAGTAACGGGTCAGCTCCTGTAGGCGCGCGTGAATGACTCGCGTGCTGATTTGTGCATGGAAACGGATAGCCGGGGCAATGCCCGCCTGTATCGCCGAGTTATAGGTGCCGAGATTCCAGTGGTCGAATTTGTCGATCTGTAGCGGCGGCGGATCGAAAGGCCCCAGCAATGGCCAGGTGCTGTCGATTCGGTCACGCCTCACAATTAGCATGCCATTGCCGACCGGCGCCCCCAGCCATTTGTGGAGGCTGGTGATGAAGTAGTCGCAATCCAGGTCGCGGAAGCTGAGCGGTATCTGCGCAAACGTCTGGGCACCGTCCACCACTGTGATAATCGCCCGCGCTCGGGCTAGCGCACAGATGCGCTTGACCGGCAGGACTCGCCCGGTCCAATGCAGCATGTGGGTCAGCTGGATCACCCGGGTACGCGGGGTAATGGCCTGTGCATACGATTGCACGATGACATTCTCATCGTCCATCAGGTCGAAGTCGACGGTCACCACTTCGATGCCTTCGCGCTGCTGACGCTGCAACCATCCGGCTATCACGCTCGGATAGTCCCACTGTGAGACCAGCACCTGGTCGCCGGCCTTCAATGGAATGCCGAAGATGGCTGTCGACAAGCCTTCGGATGAGTTGCGGTTCAGGGCGATCTCATCGGGATCGCAATCGGCCATGTCAGCCAGCTGTTGCTTGATCGTAGGGAGCTCGGTGTCGAGCTTGCTCCACATATTGACGTCCGGGTTGTGGCTGATCAGCCGATAGGCATCGATCATGGCCTGCTCTGCCACCAGCGGTGGCGGACTCACGGCCGCGTTGTTCAGGTTCAATAGGGGGCGCTGCTCTGGATAGGCTGCGCACACGCGCTCCCAGAATGCTTCCTCAGCGACAGACTTGTCTGACATCAGCTGCACTTCCATTTTCGCTTCTCACCTCTGTTTGAATTGTTTACTTGGGCTTGGGCGCTCGCCACGCCGACGAGCTTCAATGGCACGATCAGTGATCTCTTCAGAGCTGTCTGGACCACCAATAGACGTTCGCTAAAGCCGATATAGATTAGGGGTTAGTATTTTTTTACCGAGTCTTCGAGTGTGCGCGCCTGAGCGTCGATGGGTGGGTCGCCGGGCTCCTCGGTGACTGGCTTATCGTCGCCCATGGATTTGCGGAACCCCCTGATCGTGTCGCCGAGATCCGACCCCAAGCCTTTCAGACGCCTGGTTCCGAACAGCATGATCACGATCAACAGGATGATCAGGAGTTTTCCGGTACTGAAGCCACCCAATCCCATTGTCTGTACTCCGCAAGTGATTGATCGGTTTGGTGGTGGGGCCGGAGGAGGAAAATCCGTCTGCCGGCGCTAACTCGGTTCGAGTTATTTGACGACGTAGAACTTGCGTACATAGGCGCTGCTATGCCAGGCGCATGGTGCGCCTCGGGGCACGAATACCGTATCGCCAGTGTTGACTGTCAGATCGATCCCGTCCGCCAGCCGGAGGGTGACGCTACCTTCGATCAGGTGCATCAGTTCATGCAGCAGGTGCGGCCTCGCCCCGCGGGTATAGGGTGTCGAATCCCAGACGCCGATGCGCAGGTTGGTCGCCTCTTCGACATACAAATTGTGCGAGCGACATTGCGGTGGCGGGCTTAGCAGAATTTCTGGCCCCGGTGCCGCCGAGGGAGAGAGCGGGGTTAGCGGGGGGAGCACGGTGAGCCCGGGATGGCGCTCTTCAACGAGCTGGGTATCCGCGCAGAATGCCCAGAGAGAGTCGGGTTGCGCCTCGATCTGGAGCGACGTACCGCGGGCGATCACGGCGCTGTCGCCGGGATTTAGTTGGAGCCTGTGATCCTGGCTCCGCAGGGTGACGCGTCCCGCGTGAACCACGATCGTTTCGCTATAGGGATAGTCATCGACGTTGAACTGTCCGCTCGCCTGGACCACGCCGGCAGCGATGTCATCCGGCCCGAGATAAGCAATGTGCCGGTCGAAAGGATCGGTGGCCCCCAACGAACCGGGGGTGAATTTTGTTGAAGCGAGACTGCCGTCGGCGTGTGCCAACAGCACTGCAGTGGGTTCGAGCATGAAGGTGTTTCTCCAGGAAAATGCATTGGATGTAACGCTGGTTTGTCAGCCGATGGCCTGAGTCACCAGCGCAAACTGGCGCACTGCGCCGATAGCCTGCGGTGGGGTGCCACGAACCATTTGCGCAACGGTGTCGACCTGCTTCAGCCCGGCTTCTTCCAGCCAAGGGGCCAGTCCGCTATCGGACGGTATATCCATGCGCACGAATGCGTCCGGAACTCGGGCCAACAACACCGCGATCAAGTGCTTGGCCTGCTCTGGACTTTCCGCGATGACCGGGCCGATGCAGCGACCACGGCCGAATGGGCGCAGCATGGCGAAGGCGCGTAGCTGACCCTCGCGCTCGATACCGACTGAGTGTTCGACAACATCGAATAGATCATTGAGCACGGCGTGTCTGTTCAGGCCGCTGCCGTCGTTGGCCAGTACGACTTGATCGTTTCTATCGGCTTCGGTCAGCGGGCGACAGCGCTCATCGGCTGGAAGATCATTTGGTACTGGAGACAGCGCATACCCCTGATGTTGTTGAATATGTCCAAAGTCAATGAATCCCTGACTGGCATAAAGTGGGGCACCGGCCAGCGTCGCATTGAGCATGGCGGTACGTGAACCGCAAGCCTCAAGTGCCAGTTCCATCAGCTTGCGACCTATACCCTGGCCCTGGTACTCATCACTGACGATCACCAGGCCGATAGTGGCGTAATCTCCCTGCGCACAGGTGAACGCGGTACCTATCAGGCGACCTCCATCTTCTACGACATAACCCTGCGCGATGCGCTGTAACATGGCCCATTCCTCCAGGCGGTGGGGCCATTTCAGCTGTACGGACAAGGCGTGGGCCAACGGCACATCGGCCGGGGTCATGGGGCGATAGCTATACGTAGGGCGTTGCGAGTTGGACATGACAGATCTCCGTATACAGGGAGCGTGACCGGTCGGATTTCTCCGTGGAAAGTATTTGTATCTCACCTGCTGCGAGGCCTGACAAGAGGCCTCCATTGATTCGGCAGATTCTTTAAGCGACAGCTTTGTAGGCCACATTTACTGCTCAAATGAGAAGCAGGATCGGCAGCAAATACTGGATCGACTTACAGGATGCAGAGCAAAGCAAAAGGCACTTCTGATGGGGAGATTGCTTAAAAAAAGGCGCCCGGATGGGCGCCTCAAGGCTAAGGGCGCGTGGAGCAGACCTTCAATAAAACCGGCCGGTCCACAGGTAAACCGGCCAGGACCAAACGTTACAGAATGCTCAGCGGATACTCGATGATCAGGCGGACCTCGTCGATATCGCTCTCGAACGAGGTCGCGCGGTGTGTAGCCTGGCGCAGGCGGAAGGACAGGTCCTTGGCGGCCCCTCCCTGGACCACGTATTTTGCTTCCAGGTCACGCTCCCACTCCTTCTGGTCGTCACCCACCTTGTTGGCATAGGCACCTTTCGGATCGGCTTTGGTGCCATCGATTTGATCACCTTTGACATAGCGGGCCATAAAGCTCAGCCCCGGTATGCCGAATGGAGCCATGTTCAGGTCATAACGAGCCTGGATGGAGCGCTCGTTGGGAGCGTTGAAGTCGGAATACTGAATCGAGTTGGCCAACCAGATCGAGTCCACACCGATGTAGTCGAAATACTCGTCGCCATCGATCTTCTGATAAGCCAGGGTGAGCTTGTGGGCACCGAAGGAATAGGCTGCCTTCGCCGACCAGCTCGTGGTGTCCAGTTTGCCGGCACGCGCTTCGCCTTGGTCCTGGGTCTTATAGGCTATCAAGCCAAAATTCAGCGACTGCTGGTCAGCCAGAGGAATCGTATAGGAGGCACTGCCGAAGTGCTGACGCCAGACATTCTCGGCCTCACTGGTGTACGCCTTCAGGCTAAGGTTTTCGTTGATTTTATAGGTGCCGCCGATGAAGTCGACGCTGTCAGCTTCGGTCCCTCCGTATGTAGTGAGCAGCTTGTCATTGGAGTTGGTCGAATTGCGATTGTTGAATGCGGTGAAGTGGCCACCCTCGAAGGATAAGGCATCGAATTCGTTGCTCGACAGTTGGAAGCCGGTAGCTGTTTCCGGCAGCAAGCGGTTGTCACCGGGGGCGAATACCGGTGCGGTCGGGCGTTGTTCGCCGTACTTCAGCACGGTGGAGGAAATGCGCATCTTCACTGCACCGCCGATCTCGCCATAGCTATCTGGCACGTCGGCTTCGGCGGTGCGATTGTTGCTGATGGGCAGCAGGCCGTTGCCGACCCGGCCACGGCCAGTGTCCAGCTTGACCCCACCGTACGCGTAGGCATCGGTGCCGAAACCGATGGTGCCCTGGGTGAAACCGGAGGCGAAGTTGAGCATGGCCCCTTGTGCCCACTCCTCGCGATAGCCATTGCGCTCGCTGGCCGGCTTGGAGCCGTTAGTACCTTGGCTATTGCTGCCGCCATTACGGAAGTCGCGATTCATATAGAAATTACGATTGAGCAACCCGAGGCTGCTGTCTTCAATGAAGCCATTGGCTTCCTGTTGCTGACCCGCTATTGCCAGTTGCGTGGTGGCGGCAATGACAGCCAAGGAGAGAGAGCTTAGTTTTGCGATGTTCATCGCTTACCCCATTTGATCTTATTAGTGTTGGTTATCTGCGCGGCAGGCGATGCTCTTGCGGCAGCTCAGGTAAACCACTGCGAAGTAAACCCGGGAGAGTCCTGTCGATCAGCGCCTTGCAGTGGACTTGACCTGCAGCCGGGCTCCGCACAGCGGTGGCTGTATCGCAGTTACGGCGAGGCCTGACAATGGGCTGCAGTCAATTCGGTAGATTGCAAAAGTTATGGCTTAACGGGCCGCAATTACTACTCAATCGGGGGAGGAGATCAGCAGCAAATGTCGGCTGATTTTTTGGGGAGGGTATGCGCAAAAAACAGCAAAGTGGGATGAACAACAGGTTTGTTTTGCATAGCGCCAGATTTGCCTCAGAGAAGTAAAAAATCTGGCGCCGGTCGGTTGTTACCGGTGGGTTGGCAGTCGTTGGTCAGTAACTTCGCTCGCGGTCAACCTGACCAAGCATTGACTCACCGCGTTGATGCCGGCGGATATTCTCCAGCAACACGCTAAACGCACTTTCTGGTTGGGTCATCGCAGCGATATGCGGTGTCAGCAATATCTGCGGATGGTGCCAGAAGGGATGGTCCGGCGCCGCCGGCTCCTGTTCCAGTACGTCGAGCACCGCCGCGCTGAGCTGGCCGCTGGCCAAAGCCTCAAGCAGATCCTCTTCTATCAGGTGCCCACCCCGGCCCATGTTGACCAAGGCAGCACCTTTGGGAAGGTGCTGGAACAACTGTCGGTTGAGAATCCCTTTAGTCTCCTCAGTCAATGGCAAGACACAAACCACGATGTCGCAACGGCCGAGGAAGGTGGGAAGTTGCTCGGCACCGGCAAAGCAGTCCACCCCGGCAATGCGATGCTCACTGCGTGCCCAGCCTGATAAGGCGAATCCAAAGGTCTGCAAGGTGGCTAGAATCTGTTGCGCCTGCGTGCCGAGCCCCATGACACCTACCCGACGTTTGGCTGCAGGTTGCAGCAGGTGAGCCTGCCAGCACCGAGCCATTTGTTGCTGGCGATAACGGAGCATATCCCGGTGCAGGCTGAGCACCGCAAAACTGGCGTACTCGCACATGCCCCGAGTGATGCTCGGGTCGAGTAAACGTACCACCGGCAGGGTCGTTGGCAGGCGGTCAAGGTCAAGCTGGTCGACCCCGGCCGACAAGGCGAACAGTACCTGCAGGTTTGGCAACAATGTTTCGAGATCGTCCGGCGCCTGCCAGGCTGCCAGGTAGCGAATATCCTTCGGATCGCCGATGTCCGGCCAGGCACGCCATACGATATCCGGAGCGTGCTCAGCGAATAGGCGCTGCCATTGTTCGCCGCGCACCGGGTCAGCTTTATAGAGCAGGGCCATGGGTAACTTCTCGCTTTAGATTGGGAGTATCCAGCATGCCCGAGTGGCAGAGCAGGATATGTCGAAAGAATCTGCGTAAACGCATAACGTTGCGTTGTATGGGGTGCGCGTCGGCAGATTCCATGGGAGCTGGCTACAGCTGAAGGATTCTGCTGTTTACCGGGGTGAAAACAGTCGATCCGAATTTCTCAGAGGCCAAGTTCGGCTTAGACAATTGCGTCGAAAGCTTAACCTTTGGAACACATCGCAGCCGTTTCCCGGTTGCCAGGTTCACTATGGGAGATGCCATGAACAGTAAAGTCGAAGAAACCCCGAGTTTGCTCCGTCAGCGCGATCAATTCGTGCCACGGGGTTTGGTCACGGCACACCCCCTGGTCATCGACCGGGCCCAGGGTTCTGAAGTGTGGGACGTGGACGGGACGCGCTACCTGGACTTCGTCGGCGGCATTGGCGTTTTGAACATCGGTCACAATCACCCGAAGGTGGTCGCGGCAGTGCAGACCCAATTGCAAAAGATCAGCCATGCTTGCTTCCAGGTGGTGGCCTACAAACCCTATATCGACCTGGTACAGCGCTTGTGCGAGTTGGTGGGGGGCCAAGAAGCCTACAAGGCGGCGCTGTTTACGTCTGGTGCAGAGGCTGTGGAGAACGCGGTGAAGATCGCCCGCGCACATACCAATCGCCCAGCCGTTATCTCCTTTCGTGGCGGTTTCCATGGGCGTACTTTACTGGGTACGACCCTGACTGGCATGAGCCAACCCTACAAGCAAAATTTCGGGCCCTTCGCTCCAGAAGTCTTCCATACCCCATACCCTAACGCCTATCGCGGTTTCAGCAGCGAGATGGCTTTGCAAGCTCTTAACGAATTGCTGGCGACCCAAGTCGCTCCGGATCGAGTAGCTGCGATCATCATCGAGCCAGTGCAGGGCGATGGAGGCTTCCTTAGCGCGCCGCCGGAGTTTCTCCAGGCGCTGCGGGCTCTGACCGAACAACATGGCATCGTGCTCATTCTGGATGAAATTCAGACCGGTTTCGGCCGTACCGGCAAATGGTTCGGTTTTCAGCACGCCGGGATTCAGCCGGATCTGGTCACTGTCGCCAAGAGCCTCGCCGGTGGTTTGCCCATATCGGGCGTGGTGGGGCGTGCGCACATCATGGACGCGCCATTACCCGGTGGTCTCGGCGGTACCTACGGCGGTAACGCCCTGGCTTGCGCAGCGGCGTTGGCGGTGATCGAAACTTACGAACAGGATCAGTTGCTCGAGCGTGGTGAGGTATTGGGCGAGCGGCTGCGTCAGGGCCTGCTGCGCTTGCAGGCACGTTACCCTCGTATTGGTGACGTGCGCGGCACCGGCTTCATGCTGGCAATCGAATTGATCAAAGACGATGAGGCCCGCAGCCCCGATGCAGAGCTCACCCAGCAACTGATCGATCAGGCCAGGGTTGGTGGGCTGTTGGTGATCAAATGCGGGGTGTACCGAAATGTGCTGCGCTTCCTTGCTCCTCTGGTAACCGAAGAAAGTCAGATCGACGAAGCGCTGACAATTCTTGAAGCGGCATTGTTGCGAGTGTTGGATTAATCTCAGGTCTCGGTTGGCGCAATGTAGCAATGCGCCGACCGAGGGCATTTAGCGCACATGGATTGATGAATGCATCATGGGAGGCTACACACCATGTACCTGACTGATTATCGTGCACTGTTGATCGATTGCGACGAAGTCCTGGTCGATCGGGATTCCGGTATCTGGACGGCCCTGCAACCTTTGCTCGAAAACCATCCGGGCATGCCAGGCAGGGAAGAGGTATTGGCTGAGTTTGACGAGGCGGTGCGCACGCTCTATCCACGTTTTTCCGAGCTGGGCTTCAGTGGCTTGTTGTGCTTTGCCCATCGTCAGTTGGCCGAGCGTTTTGGGCTCAAGGCCAGTTGGGAAGAGGGCATGAGTTTCGCCCGTTCGGCGTGCAACTGGTCGTTGTTCGAGGACGCGCCCGGTGCCATGTTGTATCTGCGCAAATTCTATCGGCTGCTGGTGTACTGCGATCGAGATGCCGAGGATCGCGAACAGCTCTGCGAGCGTTTGGGGATTGTGCCCGAAGACCTGCATTCCCGAGCCAGTAATCCATTGGAGGACAGCGAGTGGTTGCTGGCCAACAACCTGGAGCCCAAAAATATTCTGCAGATTTCCAGACCTCCTGCGCAGACGCCAAAATTGGCTGGTTTGTGCCTGATCCGCCGTGGTCACGAGAATTATACTCAGGAATATTCCGCAGATTTTCACATCACAAGCATGGCCGACCTGGTCGCTCAGCATCAGCTATCTTTGCGACGTTGAGTTTGCTAAAACCACTGTCTATCTGAACGGCAATCAAGAGGTACCCGATGGAAGGTTTAATTAAACTAGACCGAATTGATATCAGTATCCTGGTTGAGCTTCAAAAAGACGGTCGAATGACCAACGTCAGTCTGGCCGATGCGGTGGGTCTGTCATCCAGTCCATGCTTGCAGCGGGTAAAGCGACTTGAATCGGCCGGCTATATTTCCGGGTATAGAGCTCATCTAAACCTTGCCAAGATCACCGACTCGGTCACGGTATTTACTGAAATCACGCTCAGCGACCATAAACGGGAGGACTTCGCCAAGTTCGAGTCCAATATTCGTTTGGTCGATGAGGTACTGGAGTGCCATTTAGTCAGTGGTGGTTACGATTACCTGGTGCGCTTCATGACCTGCAGTATTCAGCATTATCAGGAAGTGATCGAAGGGCTGCTGGACAAGAATATCGGTATTTCAAAGTACTTCAGTTACATCGTCATTAAATCCCCAGTACTTAAAGATGGGGTCCCGCTACGTAGGCTATTGCGTCACTGATGCCACCCAGAGCAATGGGATCAGACGAAGTTAGAAACAGTACGAAGTCCAAACCCATGTTGCTCAGCCACTTCCGGATATGACTTGTCGTTAAAAGAGCACAACACCATCACGGGCTGGCTTGAGACGTCGGCTGTAGCGCTTGCGAGCCGAGCACGATTAATCAGTGAAAAACAATTAACAAAAACAACTATTCACCGAGGTAAGAAAGATGAGTGCGGCTTCCCTGTATCCCGTTCGTCCCGAGGTTCTGGCTAACACGCTGACCGACGAGGCGACCTACAAGGCCATGTACCAGCAGTCGGTCGTCAACCCGGACGGCTTCTGGCGCGAGCAAGCCAAGCGCCTCGACTGGATCAAGCCTTTCACCACGGTGAAGCAGACTTCCTTCGACGATCACCATGTCGACATCAAGTGGTTCGCCGACGGCACCCTGAACGTGTC
>NZ_JBFUAE010000033.1:0-20910 GCF_056406435.1 Pseudomonas sp. P1_C12
CCGGCAACGCGCTCGACAACGTGATCGGGGGGGGGGGCGGGTAATGACGTCCTCGTCGGTGGCGCAGGTAACGACGTGATGAGTGGCGGCGTCGCCGGCAACGATATCTTCGCGTTTGCCCCAGGCTTCGGCAACGATACGATCCTGAACTTCGGATCCAACCCGGCCGCAGGGCAGGACTTGCTCGATATCACGGGGATGGGGGTCACCAGCGCGGTGTTCGCGACCAACGTGAGCATAACGGCTGACGGGGCGGACACGGTGGTCGGGATCGGAGCGGACTCCATCCGCCTTGTGGGTGTCAGCAGTGCGACCGTTGATCAGACGGACTTCATTCTGGTCACTTGAGGTACTGGTCAGTACTGTCGCAGGGAGCGTGGACCGCGGAGGGGAGGGCAATGGATGCCCTCCCTTTCTCTTTTCACTCAATTGTCCATTGGCTATCGGGGGGGGGCAGCAGCGTTTACCTTCTGCCGCAAAGGTTCGTCAACGCTCTGGAAGTATCAGGTGTTGGATCTAGAGCACATGGGGATGGACTGCTGCAACGATATGAAAAGCCCGACCGAGCAGTCGTGCCGGTTTTAACCATTCGGGTCAGGTTGAAGTTTTTGCGCAATCCATACGTCAGTCCTGATGCTCTTTTGTTGAACTCGGGCTGAAAGCACTTCTCCAAAGAGAGTGTGGGAATATTTCCCACGAAACGATGCTAGCTGGCTCTGAGGGATCGTGCGGATACCGCAGTTGCTCTTGATTGCTGCAGATTTATGGCCGTGCCGGTTGGCTGGCCGCTCCAATGGGCGGCCGGGAACTCACTGGACTTTGCGTTCGATACGGAGATGACGACGCAACTCCAAGCGGAGGTGCATCATGCTGCTCAAGAAATGCTTGTTGGCTCTTGCAATTGGCGGGGTCCTGTCGGCATCGACGGTCCTGGTACCCGATTACATCGGTAGTTTCTCCAGCGTGTATGCCAAAGATGGCGGCAGCGGTGGAGGCGGTGGTGGTCACGGCGGTGGCGGCGGTGGCTCCGGCAGTGGAGGTTCCGGAGGTGGTGGTCACGGTGGTGATGGCGCAGGTGGTCACGGTGGCAACGGCCACGGAGAGGGTGGCGATCATGGTGCTGCAGGCCATGGCGCTGACGGTCATGGCGGCCCGGGGCGCGGCGACGCTGACCATGGTGGTATGGCCGGGAACAGAGGCCCAGGCAATGCGCGTGACAACGACGATGACCATGGTGGCATGGCCGGGAACAGAGGCCCGGGCAAAGCGCATGCCAACGACGATGACAACGATGCGGATAACGCCGCAGATGCAGCCAGGGAGGCCGCAGAAGATGCCAGGGACGCAGCCAGAAACGACGCAGATGTAGCCCGGGACGCTGCAAGGGCTGATGCAGATGCAGCCCGGGATGCTGCAAAAGCTGCTGGCGTACCGGACGCAGATGCAGCCCGGGACGCTGCCAGGGCCGCGGCAGATGCAGCCCGGGACGCCGCCAAGGCCGACGCAGATGCAGCCAGGAACGCTGCCAAAGTAGAGGCGAACGCAGCCAGAAAGGATGTGGCCGACGCCCCGGATTTCGACGCGGTTGAGGTGGAGAACTAAACCTGCACGTTCGGCAATGAACATGGCAGGCATACCGTAGAAAACGTCCCGGGAGCTTGAGGGACGTATTGGCAAAGAGTCGCAAGCCCTGAAGCGTCGTGGGGTTTGCGACTTTTTTTCGAAATCGTGTCGCGCGGTCAGAAACTGGCAGCAGTGTCAGTTGAATGAGTCTGGCTTGGTCTTGAGCGACCAATACCCGACCCGGTAGCAGATGACGAGGGCTCCGGTTACAGCGTGCCGATGCGGTCGAGTTCGCGCTTCAGCGCATCGCGGTCAAGTTGTGCAAACGGCAGGTCCAGAAATGCCCGGCAGCGTGTTTCGATGCGCGCCAGGGTAGAGTGGAACGCCGCCGATACCGTTGCTTCATCGCCCGTTATGTCCGATGGGTCTTCCAGGCCCCAATGGGCTTTCAATGCCGGTCCGAAGTACACGGGGCACGCCTCACCGGCAGCCTTGTCGCAGACTGTAATGACGATGTCTGGCGGGTTGGCTTCGAATGCGTCATTGCCTTTGCTGCTCAAGCCGCCGATGGCAATGCCGGCCTCTTGCAAGGTGCTCAGGCTGCGGGGCAGCACCTGTCCCTTGGGGAAGCTGCCGGCACTGATCGCCTGAAAGCCTTCCGGGGCGAGATGGTTGAACATGGCTTCGGACAGGATGCTGCGGCAGCTGTTGGCGGTACACATAAACAGAACACGCATGGTGATTCCTCTTTGCAGTCGCCCAGGGGCTAAACGCTCAGGCGCAAGGCCAGGGCAGACAAGGTGATGAGCAGAATCGGCAGCGTCAGAACCACGCCGACCCTGAAGTAGTAACCCCAGGTAATGCGGATACCCTTGCGCTCCAGAACATGCAGCCAGAGCAGGGTGGCCAGACTGCCGATGGGGGTGATCTTGGGGCCCAGATCAGAGCCGATGACATTGGCGTAGATCATGGCTTCACGGACCACGCCGGTGGCGTCACTGGCTTGAATCGACAGTGCGCCCACCAACACCGTAGGCATGTTGTTCATCCCCGATGACAGCAAAGCCGTGAGCAGACCGGTGCCCAATGCTGCGCCCCAGATGCCGAATTCGGCCATGTGGTTCAGCGCCATTGTCATGTAGGTGGTCAGCCCGGCATTTTTCAGCCCGTACACCACCAGGTACATGCCCAGCGAAAAGATCACCACCTGCCAGGGCGCTTCACGCAGCACCCGTCGCGTTGAAATCACATGCCCACGCGCAGCCACAGCGAACAGCATCGCGGCACAGACCGCTGCGATTGCACTGACTGGAATGCCCAAGGGTTCCAGCGCAAACAACCCGATCAACAACAGACCCAGAACCATCCAGCCGACGCGGAAGGTCAGGGGATCACGCACGGCGCGTCGCGGATCCAGCACGTCATCGAGAGAGTAGTGCCGGGGAATGTCACGCCGGAAAAACCGGTACAGCACCACGAGCGTGGTTGCCACGGCAACGACATTGACCGGCACCATGATGGCGGCGTATTCGCTGAAACCCAGGTCGAAGTAGTCGGCCGAAACGATGTTGACGAGGTTGGACACCACCAGGGGCAAGCTCGCCGTGTCGGCAATGAAACCGGCCGCCATGACGAACGCCAGGGTAGACGCTGGCGAAAAACGCAATGCGAACAGTATTGAAACGACGATGGGGGTCAGAATCAGGGCTGCACCGTCGTTGGCAAACAGAGCGGATACGCCGGCCCCCAGCAGTATCGTGAATACGAACAGGCGACGCCCGTCACCCTTGGCCCAGCGCGCCACATGCAAGGCGGCCCACTGGAAGAAGCCTGCCTCATCGAGCAACAGACTGATGATGATGAGCGAGATGAACGTCGCGGTGGCGTTCCAGACAATGCTCCACACCAGTGGAATATCGTCCAGCGTCACGACGCCTGCAAGCAGGGCCAGAATGGCACCCAGGGAGGCGCTCCAGCCGACGCCCAGCCCCTTGGGTTGCCAGATGACCAGGACCATGGTGAGCAGGAAAATGCTAAATGCAGTGAACATGCAGAGTCTCGATGAATGAAGGGTCAGCAGCAGGCGGAAGTGTTCAGCGGACGGTCGCCCATCGCGGCAAGGCGAGTGCTGTTTTGCGCAAGCCAGTCGGCGTTTGCCCGCAACGTCGCCTCGAGAACGTCGCGAACCCACGCGGGCAAATCGGGGTTAAGCCGGTAATACACCCATTGCCCTTGGCGGCGGTCGAGAAGCAGGCCACACCCGCGCAGCTGTGCAAGGTGGCGGGAAATTTTAGGCTGGCTGTCGTCGAGGGCGCAGACCAGCTCACAAACACATAACTCGCCTTCACGAGTGATGAGCAAGGTGGCCCGGACGCGGGTTTCGTCGGACAGGCATTTGAATACAGCGGCAGGGTTGAGCATTGGCGTGGCTCGATACATATGGTTATATGAATATACGTTTATCCATATGCCTCGTACAAGCCGCTCGGATTCGAGAGGGGGGGATTGCTCAGCCCGGCAAGGTTGCTCAGGTATGAGATAAACTTGGGCCCTTTCGGCACAAGACTCAGGAGAGGTTATGAATGGAATCGTTTAGCGTTCGCGAGCTGAAAAAGACTGACGCTCAAGCGTTGCTGGCATTCGAAGTCCATAACCGTGAATGGTTCGAATCCCATATTGATGCGCGCGACCCTGCTTTTTACTCGTTGCAGGGTGTCGCCGATCATATCGAAAGCTATTTGTCCGATTTTGCCAATGGCGCCTGGCACCCGTTTGTCATCGAGGATTCCAGTCAGAGAATCGTGGGGCGAGCCAATCTGAAAAGCATCGACTCATCGACGGGTTCTGCGCAAGTCGGCTATCGGATTGATCAGCGCGCGTGCGGGCAGGGGCTGGCCACGCTGGCGCTGAGGCATCTGATACAGGAAGCAAAGACGCGCTGGGGGCTTACGCAACTGGTTGCCTTTGCCTACAAGGAAAACGTGGGCTCGAGAAAAGTCCTTGATCGTTGCGGATTCCAACTGGAACAACCCTCCTGTAACGAAAATACGGGCAACGAAGACCGATTCGTCCTGTTGATCCAGATAAGATCCCTCAGCGATTCAGAGCGTCGGCAGCAGGTTGGTGACACCCCGGTCACTCCTGCTGCGCTTGACCCCATTTGTCATTTTTGTCCGTAAGGTCAATCCTTAATTTAGGTAGCATTTGTCAATGCAACGCTTTCTGAGCAGACGATTGTCTGGAAACCTTTCAACGACGATTTTGAGTAAGCCAGCTTTTACCATAATAGAACCGTCGACGCTGAGATATGCAGCTTCTTTGCCGCTTCCAGTATCGTATATCCCCTATTTTTTCTCGCTGTAGCTGCTCAGCGGTACTGGCCTGTATTAATACGTTTTCTCTTAAGTAAAAATTCGAAGGGAGGTCATCGATTCCTGGGTCAGTGACTGGTGAAATGCCAAATGCTGCAAGCGTTTTAACTATCGATGTGCGGCTGCAGCTGCAGCCCAATCATTTTTTAGCTTCGGTTACACTCACGTATTTATTTTTGATTTTTTTCGAGCACTATTATTGTCAGTAAGGTACTCGCATCCTTTGCATTTTCGCCGCATATAGGTAAGTAACCGCGCCTTTATCAAGTGGCGTACCACGCTCTCACATATACCGGGAAACTCTGCTACCACGTGGGTGGGTACCAATTTTCTGGGGGGCGGAGTGTATCGGGCTAAAGGGGGGGGACGGCGGGCAGATGCTGTTTTACCTCGCTGTTGGCCAACGCGAATAACCCATTCGATGATCGAGCGACTAGTTTGGGTATTTATAAGATGACGACGAAGGGCACGGTCCTCGAATTCAAGCTGAGGTGTCTTCAATCGTTTGAGGGTTTTGCGAATTTGTTGAGTTGAAATCCGGGATTGAGCGGATAGACGCTGAATCGACATGAGATTCTCAGAGAGTTATTTCACGTCTCTTGGTTCAAAAAAAGACCTTGCGACCCCACCCCTTGGTGGGTGTCAATAGGCGCTCCTTGACTGCGGTTTTTCTCACGGCAACTGTTTGCGCACCTCAACTCCGTGCGCGCGAGACGTATCTTGATACAAACTTCCCGTTGCGCTAGTGCAATAACCAATGTTTTTGTATTTAAAAAATCTATGGAGTGGAGTGAAGAGTGGTGTGTATAAAAAAATCTTCAAAATTTTTGTTGTTGGCTGCTTGTCTTGCGACTTTTTCAAGCGGGGTGTTGGCGGGTGCTAAAGGTAGTGTTGTTGAGGAGAAGGGCTGGAAAAGTGTCTTTGATAAATTCAACACTAATGGCACTATTATTGTCAAAGATGAACGGGGCAATCAAAGTAAAACATTCATCTACAACAAGGAGCGCTCGATAGAGCGTTTTACACCCGCTTCAACTTTTAAAATACCTCATACGCTATTCGCTCTTGATTCTGGCGTTGTTCATGATGAGTTTCAGGTCTTTAAATGGGACGGAGAGAAACACGAAATTCTTTCCCATAATGCAGACCAAAATTTAAGATCTGCGATGAGGCACTCCGCCTTGTGGGTGTATCGTGGGTTTGCAAAAGAAATCGGCAAGGACAAAGCAACAAGTTACTTGCAAAGTATAAGCTACGGAAATCAAGATGCAAGCGTAAAAAAGCGTGATTACTGGGTTGACGGTGGGCTGGAAGTTTCAGCGCAGGAGCAGATCGATTTTCTTGAAAAGCTTTATAGGAATGAACTGCCTTTCAAGGTTGAGCACCAACTTTTGACAAAAGACATCATGGTGATTGAAGCAGGGCGTGAATGGATTATTCGCGCTAAAACCGGGCTTGGGAGCCAAGTAGGTTGGTGGGTCGGCTGGATAGAATGGCCAACAGGCCCGGTTTTCTTTGCTTTGAATATCGACACGCCTAATAGAATGGCCGATGCTCCCAAAAGAGAAGAAATTGGCAGGATGCTATTGAAGGCGGTTGGGGCATTACCTTCCGCTCAAGCGGTTGTCACTCAATAACTGATTTTTTCGTAAGCGATGACAGGGATGTCATCTTATATAAAATCACACTGAACTGATGATGGAGGTTGTTTTATGCCGAAATTACTGGGTAAAAGGCCACTGGCTATTTTGTGTCTCATGTCTTTTTTCACCGTGAACGCTGCACAAGCTGCGCAGGAGGGGGTTGTTCGTCACCGCGTCGCTAACTCAACTATTCCTGTCGCCGCTGCCGTTGAAGTACCTGGTTCCTTTTCAACGATATACCTGTCGGGGAAGCTTCCTCCGGTGCAAGATCCTCGCCAGAGTATCACTAGCCCGCTCGCTTATGGTGGGGACACAAAAGGGCAGACGATTGCAGTTTTTAAAGCGATAGAGAAAAGTCTGAACGATATTGGGCTGGGACTGGGCGATGTGGTCAAACTACAAGTGTTTTTGGTGGGTGACCCGGCCAAGAATAACAAAATGGATATGGAGGGCTTCATGGAAGGTTATGCGCAGTTTTTCGGAACAAAAGATCAGCCCAATGTACCCGCTCGCTCCGTACTGAAAATTGCTGGGTTACCCAATGACGCGTGGCGAGTAGAGATCGAAGCGGTGGCTTTGCGCCAAAAGACCTTGTAAATAGCGAAACATATAAGCCTTGAGTGTGAAAAAATGCGTATTGGTCATTGGAGGGAGTCGCGGAATAGGTTTTGCGGTGGCACAATATTTTGCATCTCGTGGCATGGGCTTGATATTACTATCCAGAGATCTTGAAAGTCTAAAGCTCGCACGCTCAAGAATGGTTTCGGGCTACCCGGAAACTCTCGTAAAGACTCATGCAGTCGACATGAAGGATCCTGAGGCAATAGATAAAGAAATGGTGAAACTCCTCAGTGAGAATCCTTCTGTCAACATATTGGTTAACTCCGCGAGAGTATTGGTGGTTGGTCAGGCTTCATCTATGCAAGCAATAAATGTTGTTTCAATGATTTTAGCGCGGGAAACGGCGCATCTATAGTTTTATGGCGTTTGGGGAACTCAGTTGTAGTTTGTGGCGACGGGAGGCGATGCGAGACGATGTCTGTCAGCTATAGTTTGTCTTGTGTCTTGTGTCTTGTGTCTTGTGTGATTGCTTAGATTGGAGTGTTATTTTTAATTTTGCTGATTTGCGGCGCAGCTCCGCCTTTCAGGCGGATTTTATCCGCCGCCCGTTGTAAATGTGACAAATGGCGCTTGATCTTCAGCCACCTCTTTCCAGCTGTCATCCGGATCAAAACGCTTCATCGATTTCGCCAGTTTTTCACCACCTGGCCCCAGGTCTTTCTCGAACACCTGTCCTTCATGACTGATCATGAAACTCATCACGCCGGTGTCATCGTATTTCGCCGGCCAGGCGATCAGGGCAAAGCCCCGGCTCATCTTGTCACCGATGAGGTAGCTGTAGGTGCCACCCGGCGCCGAAGGGCCCTGGCCATCAAGGATGCGGAAGCGGTAACCATGCCACTCTTCGTCGGCAATGGCTTTGCCGAATGAAGGCCCCAGCGGGCTGATCTGGCCGCTGTCGTCTTCCGCCCAGTAGAGTCCATCGTGCTTGCCGGGGGTGCTGAAGATTTTCTGCGCGTACTCGAGTGCGCCATCACCGTCTCGATCGACTGACGCATAGTCCATCTGGGCGTCGTGATAGGCCAGCACCGATTGCACCGCGGCCAGTTCGTTGCGGCCGATTTGACGGGCACGGATCTCGGCACTGCCGGCCTTCAGGTCGAAGCGCCAACCGTTCGCGTCTTTTGTCATGGGGATGGGCAGTGTCCAGTTCTTGCTGCCGACCGCCAGGACTGCCTTGCGCTCGCTGGAGTTTTCTATGTGATGTTGCTCGCGGTATTGCTGCAAAAACGCATCCACATCTTCGCGCTGCACGCCTTCACGCGGGATGTAACTGTGCCAGTCACTGCCCAGCAGCTCCGTCAGGCGTGCCTGGTCGGAGTGTTCCGTGCCCAGTGCTTCGACAAAGGCTTCAGCGGCTTTTTCTGGCGTTGGAAAGGCCTGCTGCGCCGTCGCCATGCACGACCACAACAAGCCGGCAGCTATCGCAAGGACATGAGGGAGCAAGCCCATGAGTCCCTTCACTCGAGGTTGGTTTTTCAACGACGACCCCCCCTTTGACGCGCTGGTGGATTGGACGGCCGACTGACCTGGTGACCGGCCGATCGCGCGGCACTTGGGCGTTGGGCGGATGCCTGGCTGGCCCGGCCACGATTGGCCTGGACGTTGGCCTGGGACGGTGAACGTGCACCGGCGAAGGCGTTGTTGCGGGCACTGCCGGTACTGGCGGCCGGCCGTTGATTCGCCGTTTGACGCGTCTGCGCCTGGCCCTCTCTGCGCTGATTCAGCTGAGCGCTCTGGTCCCTGGGTTGCTGATTGACTTGAGAGGCCTGTTTGCGGAGTTGCTGATTCTCCCGGGTGTTTCTGGCCGGGCCCTGGCCTCTGTCAGCCGCCTTTGGCCTGTCTGCACCGGCCTGTAGCCGATCTCCGCCCACGGTTGCGGACTGGAGTTGGCGCGTTTGATCACGGGCTTCGCGGTTGCTGGTGGCAGGTCGTTCGATACCGTGCTTGTCCATTGAGGTGCGGGCATTTTCACGGGCCTGGGCGCGTTGGGCATTGTCCCCGCGATAGGCCTCACGCTGACTGGCGCCGTTCAGTTGCCGACCGTACTGTGAGCGGCTCGCACTGTCTCGATAGGGCACGCCATTGCGGTGCACCGGGTTGTGTTGCCATTTGTTGTTGGTGATCCGGTTGTTGCCGTTGATGTTGTTGTAACGATTGACGTCGATGTCGACGTCGTTATTGCCCCAGTCACATTCACCCCACAACGATCCTACGATCGCCACACCAGCGCCAAACGCGAGTCCGGCCATCAGGGCCTGACCAGGGTAATAGGCCGGTGGCGGTGGATAGTACGCAGGCGGCGACGCCGGGTAGGGCCAGGTGCCGTAGGTGGTTGTCGGGTTATACGTGGGGACGTACACCACCTGCGGATCGGCAGGCTGAATGATGATGGTGGAGTTGCTGGCCGGGGCCGATTCAGGGGCCGGTGCCGCAGTCGTGGTCGCCGGTGCTGGCGCCGCGACATTCTGGATCGTCACGTTCTGATATTGGTTGCTCTGCAGATTGCCGGCTGCCTGTGCCTGGCGACGCAAGCGTTGCGCGCTTTCCATGACATCGTCGGGCTGCGCCAGGAAGGCATCACCCAGGCGTTGGACCCAGACGGGATCCTGTCCCAGCGTTGCCAGAACCTGCGGGAAGGCGACCAGTGCCTGCACGCTCGGATCCCAGGGCTGGTTCGCCACCTTTTTGACCGCATCGTCACCCTTGGCGTCCGGGTGCGCTTTGGACCAGATGACCGCCTCGCCGACTTCCCCGGGGTAGGTGGTGGCCATCAGTACCTGTGCAAACAGTGGGTCCGGGTAAAGCGCAATGGGCGCCAGCATCTGATCCAGCTGTTCCTGGGTAAACACGGGATCTTTGGCAGGCGCGGTGACGGGCACTGTATCGGTAGCGGGTGCCGGTGCGGCGGCGGTCGCATCTGCAGTCTGTGCCAGGCAGGAAGACCCACTCAAAAACAGTACGGCTGACAACGCGTAAAAAAATGGAATGCGCATTGCACCCCCTATGTGGTCAGGCAGGCTTGAAATGAGTGAGTCGATGCAGCAGAGGTGAAAGCTGACTTTGCAAGCCACAGAGTCCAGCTTCGTTGCCGCTTCCTAAGGGTAGCAGTTCATTTCAAAAATCAAGGTTGCCTTTAAAACGGTGTCACCCTGGTCACTGGGCGCTGGCATCGCTTTCGTGTTCTTCGGCGAATGCCATGAACACCTCCAGGTCCAGCACGTCCAGCTTGATCTGGGCGATGAACGCCGAGAAAGCCAGATTGGCCGCCAGTAGACGCAGGTCAGAGGCCCAGGCCGGAAGATAGACCGGGCCCTTGAGCCAGCCGGACTCGAACAGGGGCGCCAGGCGCACGGTGTCAGCCAGGCTGAGGCGCCCGGCAAACAAATGCCCCACCAGTTCCGGCCGGTTATCGCGGATTGCAATGCGCAGCAGGGTGTGGACGCCGAGCAATCCGGTCAGGTAAGCGGCATCCTTGGTGAACGCCGAACCGCCCCGCAGGTTGGCGCCGCGAAACACCCGTTGGGTGGAGCGGAAGGACTCCTCCTGCGACTGCCCAGCCGCCAGAAAGCCTTCGAACACCTGGATGAAGTCGGCACCCTCCAGCGCCTGCTGGACGGCGAGCACGCGCAGGGCCAGACGACGCAAACGATTGATGTCCATGCTGCCGGTGAACAGTTCGGCCAGGGTGGCAATGCCTTCCTGGGTCTGGGTCGTGCGGGGCGCCCCCAGGCCCAGGCTTATGAGGTTGGGCTGTCGCGCGCCGTTTTGTGCCGTGGCGACATGCACGAAGGCCTCGTGTTGCAACAGCTGGTTCTTGTCCAGCTCCGAGAACAGCGCGCTGGCCCGCAGGCGAATGCGGCTCGATCCGGCGATGGCCTTGGCGGCCAGGTTCGGATCAAGCACGACTGTGATCTGTCCGACGCCGAAGAAACGGTCCAGTTCCGGTTGTATCCAGGCGGCGAATGCCTTGGCCGGAATCTCGGCCGGGCTCGGTAGAATTCGCGCACCGCCCAGCAGGGCGTCAGTGGTCTTGAGAAAGAAGCGGGCCGCGTCGAGCATGCTCAGTTGCAGGCGCGAGTAATAGAAATCCGGGCGCCGGTACAGCGCTGACGAATATTGCGTAAAGGCGGGAGTGCCAATGGCCCCCAGCATGTGCCCGGCGGTGGCATAGCTGCGGGCGGTCATGGCGAGGAAGTTCCCGGCCGGATGCCCCACATCGCAGCGGCTGATAAAGGATTCAAGGGCGGCGATGTCAGCGCTGTGGTCGCGGGGCTGCAGCTCGACATCGGGTAACTCCGCACGCCCGCTGCGCCATTTCGCCAGGAAGTCTTCCTCGACCCCATCCGGCCAGGACAGGGCATCCAGCACGCGGATCTTGCGGGTCAGACCGGGCAGGGTGGCATCGAGTTCGGACAGGGCGGCGGCGCTCATGGATAGCTCCTTGAGGGACGAAATGACGTTACTAAAGCTTAGTCGTCGCGCGCGGTTACGTGCGTTTGCGAAGACAGGTACGCGGCCTCAGAGCAGGCTCCACGACACCCCGACGTACATCGCCATCCCCTCGCCGGGCGTGGAGCGTGCCGCGTCCAGCCCTTTGTCGTCGTAGCCCGGTGTGACCGTGGCGGCATAGTGCTTGTCGGTCAGGTTGCGCAGGTCCAGCCAGGTTTGCCAGTCGCCCTTGGGCGCGTTGTAGCCCAGCGTCGCACCGAAGATTGCGTAGGGATCGGCGTAGTAGCTGTTGGCATAATCGACCGCCACCTTGGATGCCCATTGCGTGTTGAACGCGGCAAAAAAGCCTTGCGGCCAGTCGTAGCGCAGTTCGCCCTGGTAATAGTGCATCGGCAGGCCCGGCAGGCGGTTGTCGCCGAAGTGGTCATCGTCGCGGTAGTGGAAGTCACTGAAGGTGTAGCTCTGGCGCAGGCTTAATTGGCCGCCATCGTCCGGCGACCAAAGAGGGCTCAGCAGGCTGGCTTCCACGCCCTGGTGCACGGTGGGGCTGGCGTTGAGTTCGTAGGGGGTGGTGGCGTTGGCATCCGGTAACACCGACAGCAGTTCATGGCGCACTTGGGCGTAGTACCAGGCCAGGCTCCACTGCCCCAACGTGCTGTCACCGCGGCCGCCGATTTCCAGGGTGGTGGCGGTCTGGTTTTGCAGCTTGACCGGATCACGCTGGGCGCCTGTGGCGGGGCCACTGCCTGCCGGGAATCGAATGCTGGAGCTATAGATCAGCGACCACGGGTGCGGTGCCTCGACCGAGCGACTGAGATTGCCGAACAGTTGCAGGTCAGGTGTCAGTTGATAACGCAGGCCCACGCGCGGGGCATAGTCCCAGTCGTGCAGGCTGGTCTTGCCACCACTTTGCGGGTAGGTGACATCGCTTTCACGGCGGGTGTAGATGGCAGCGAGGCCGGTGGTCAGCCACAGGTCGTCGGCGATTTCCAGGTCATTGCCCACATGCAGGACGGTGTCCGAGCCCTGGTAGGTGAAGTTGCGAATCAGCGTGCCCGGTGCGTAACCGGCGGTGTTGCCGGTGGGGATGCGCACGAACTCGCTGGCACCTGAGTTGGGCAGGTGTCTGGTCACTCGCAGGCCCAGCGTGCTTTGGCTTTGCAGGCCCCACAGCGTGTCGCGACGCTTGTAGTCGAACGTGCCGCTGACGTCCGTGTACGCCACCTGCAGGCGGTTGGGACCCTCACGCAAATCCATCGGGTAGTCGTGGTAGACAAGACCGGTCTGGATGCTCGAATCGTCATCGATGTACCAGGTGGTCTTGTTGCCGATAAAGGTGCTGCCCGGCTCATCGCGGCGGTCGTCCCGCACCACGTAGGCAGGGTTGGCCGCCCGTGGGTCATGCTCGATGGAGTGCTTGGTCACGCGCCCCGCGAGGTCGTTGTCGGTCTGGCGGTGGCGCAGGTAGAAGCGTGTTTCCAGGTTGGGGTTGAAGCGATAACCGAAGTTGGCGATGACACCCTGGCTCTCACTGGCCGTGTGGTCCTGGTAGCCGTCGGCGTTGGCATCGGTCATGGCCAGGTAGTAATCGAAGTCGCCGAGCACTTGCCCGGAACTGACCTGGCGCTGGAGGTAGCCGTGGCTGCCCGTTGCGTAGCGCACCTGCAGCAGCGGCGAGTCGTAGCCAGTGTGGCTGACGTAATCGATGGCCCCGCCCAACGCCAGGGCGCCCCGGTCGAACCCGTTGGCGCCGCGCAGCACTTCCACATGGTCGAGCCACAGCGGTTCCAGCAATTCATAGGGCGTGCCGCCGGGGCCGGTCAGCGGCAGACCGTCGAGCATGGTGTACAGCCCCGAGGCATGGGCGCCGGGTGCACGGTTGATGCCTGATCCGCGGATCGAGATCTTCACCCCTTCGTTGCCCGCCGACTGGGCGTAGATCCCCGGCTGGTAAGCCAGCACATCCTGATTGCTGGCCACGCGGCCCTGCAACGGGCGACGCATGTCGACCACATTGGTGCCGCCGGGCACCTGGGCCAGCCGCGCCATGGCGTCCTCGATCCCCTGGTCTTCGTCGCTCTGGTCCTCAGCCCCGATCAGCACTTGCCCCAGCTCCAGGCTCTGGGCCTCGGCCATGGCCGGACAAACAAGGGCCAGGCCCAGCAGCGCAGCGGGCAAGTATTCAGGCGGGGGCATGGGGGAAACTCCAGATGTACAGGAACGGGCAAAGAACAGTGCGACGCAAGAAAGAACGAAGGGAGCACATGGCAATCTTGCTTTTTGCACGCCAAGGGCAGGGCGGCCGCGATGCAGCGCTACAACGGTTTACAGCATTCCGACGATGAGGGGGGACGCGGCATTCATCCGCCACAGGAATGACTGTTTCCAAATACGACGAAAGTTGTATGGAGGTCGGTTTCGGCACATGTTATTAGGCGCTTGTCTTGAAAACGCAACTGCTAATTTGTATCATTCGTTTTCAATTCAGCGAAGCAGGGAACGCAGCGCCCAAACAATAATAAGGTCAAGGCAATGCTCAAAATGCTTCTCGTATACGCTCATCTGCTCGCTACGTGTATTGCCCTGGGGAGGGTGTTGCAGGCGGATCACAAGCTTTGGAGCTGGCGCAAGGAAATACTGGACCAGGCGCGGCTCGAGTACCTTGATGAAACCCGGAAGATCGTCAGCCTCGCACTGCTGGGCCTTTGGGCAAGCGGATTGTTGCTGGTGCTCCAGGGTTACCTCAATGAAGGCGACGCGTATCTGCTCAATCAGAAACTCTGGGCCAAGGTGACTGTCGTCGCGCTGCTTAGCCTGAACGGTGCATTGTTGCATCGAGTTGGTTTCCCGCTGCTGCAAAAGGCTCCATTCGTCGCACTGCGCAGTGCAGGGCGCACGCGGCTTGCCTTGTTGGGTGCGCTTTCCATGAGCGGTTGGCTATTCGCCGCATTCCTGGGGGTGGCTCGAGCCTGGAATCACGTGTTGCCTTATCTGCATGTGATGGGCGCATTCGCCGCATTCTCGTTACTGGCTTGTTGCGTGGCACTTGCAGTCGCCGGTAGGGCGGGCAGTGTCGGTGCGCAAAAATCCTCGGTACCGGGGTAGCTATCGACGAAGCACGCCAAAATCCAAGCCCATGTCACCCCCGCATGGGCAACCCCCCATCCCCATCCGTGTCCCCAGCCGTCGGTCGGCTTTCTCCTGCGCCGGTTGACCCGGAGCCAGAAAGGTCTAGTTTCATTGTGTGGGAAAAAATCCCACGCAATAAATTCAGGAGAAACTGTAAGTCAGACGGATTGCTCCAATGCCGCTCCCGGATTGCAACGCGTATTGCGTTGACACTGCTCGCGGTAAATCACCAGGAGAATGCACGATGAACACTTACCTGCTTTTCAAGAGAGGATTACTGGCACTGGCAATTGGTGGCGTCCTTTCGGCTTCCATGGTTTTGGTACCGGATTCCGTCTCCCATGACTCGAGTGCCTACGCCAAGGATGGTGGTGGTGGTGGTGGTGGTGGTGGTGGTGGTGGTGGTGGTGGTGGTGGTGGTGGTGGTGGTGGTGGTGGTGGTGGTGGCGGCAACGGTGGTGGCGGTCATGGTGGCAATAGTGGCCACGGCGGCAACAGTGGGAGTGGTGGCAACAGTGGTCACAGCGGCAGCGACCATGGGAATTCAGGCCATGCCGGTTCTGGAGCCTCGAACTCCGGTCGCGGTGGTACCCATGCAGAAGCCGGTGACGACCACGGCAACCACGCTCGCGGCGAAGCAGGTGACGACCACGGCAACCGCGCTCGCGGTGAGCCTGGTGATGATCACGGTGTCCACGTTGGCGGTGAGCCTGGTGATGACCACGGCGTCCACGTCGGTGGTGAGCCTGGTGATGACCACGGCGTCCACGTCGGTGGTGAGCCTGGTGACGACCGCGGTGTCCATGTCGGCGGTGAGCCTGGTGACGACCGCGGTGTCCATGTCGGCGGTGAACCCGACGACGACAGCCGGATCTGAAGCGTTTTGCGGCCTCATGCAAAACCCTGGGGACCGGTTTTGCACGAGGCGCGAAAAAAATACGCGCGTGCGTTCATGGGATTATTTCCCACGTAGCTATACTGGGGTTATCTATCCAGGAATTCGCTGAATGCAATCGTCGACGCTGCCCACCTCGCTCCTCAAAGCCTTGCGACATGTCATGCGGCCGCTGGTGCGCCTGATGCTGCGCAAAGGCGTCACCTACCTGGTGTTTGTCGACCTGCTCAAGGAGGTTTTCGTCGAAGTGGCGGACCGTGAGTTCCGTCTGGGCGACAAGGCACCGACCGACAGCCGCATCAGCCTGCTCACCGGCGTGCATCGCAAGGATGTACGACGCTTGCGCAATACCAGCGACCCGGCTGCTTCCACGCTTCCGGAAAACATCACGTTCGGAGCGCAACTGATCAACGCCTGGGCCAACGCGCCCTTCTGCAACGACGCCGGTAAGCCACTGCCACTGCCTCGATTGGCCCGTGTCGGCGGCGACCGCTCCTTTGACGCCCTGGTGGCGAAGATCAGCACGGATATCAGGGCGCGGGTGGTGCTGGACGAGTGGCTGCGTCTGGGGGTCGTGCGCCTTGACGAAAAAGATCTCGTGCACCTCGAAGCCCAGGCTTTCGTGCCACAAAAGGGCTTCGATGAGAAAACCGCTTACCTGGGGCATAACCTGCACGATCATGCCTGCGCTGCGGTACACAACCTGAGCAGTGAAGGTCCGGCCTTTTTTGAACGCAGCGTGCACTATGACGCACTGGCCCCGATGAGCGTCGAGGCGTTGCGCGAGGCCGTTGCCAGCGAGGGAATGCAGGCCCTGTTGAGTTTCAACCGACTCGCCGCCGAACTGGAGTTCCGGGACCTGCCCAGCCTTGAACCACGCCAGCGCATCACGGTCGGATTGTACTTCTACACTGAAGCTTCCGATCCCGATTCACCAACGGCCCCTAAGCCATGACCGTCAATTTGCGCCTGATTCGTGCAATCGCCCTCACTCTGGGCCTCGGGCTTCCGATTGTGCTGCAAGCCGCCCCAGCCTGTGTCAGCCAGAATGACGCGGGCACCAGCGCAGTGCCAGTCATCCAGGCTCCGGGCGGTACCGGCGGCACGGGCGCAGCGCCTGGCGGCATGGGCGGTACCGGCATCGACACCGACAACGGCGGGATTGGCGGTACCGGTGCACCGCTGAAAAAACGCCCTGGCGGCATTGGCGGTACCGGTGCCATTGCAGGCGGCGTGGGTGGCACGGGCATCAGCAATGATAACGGAGGGATCGGTGGCACCGGCATTGTCGGCACCATCACCGGGTTCGCCTCGATCTGCGTCAATGGCGTGGAAGTGCACTTCAACAACAACGTCCCTGTCAGCGAGAACGGCGTTGCCACCACCAGTACCCACCTGGCAGTCGGCCAAGTGGTTGCCGTGGAAGCGTTCAACTCCCGGCGAGGTCTGGAGGCCGGGCGCATCTCTATCCTGCACGCCTACGAAGGCCCCTTGACAGCCCTGCCGCGCGCATCCATGCCCATGCGCGTCATGGGGCAACCGGTACGCCTGGCCAGCGGTGCTCAAGTCGCTCCCGGTCTGCGCCTGGGTGATCCCGTACGGGTCAGCGGGCTGCGCGATGCTCGTGGCGAAGTGGTGGCCAGCCGCATCGACCGGGCGCCGGGCCTCAAGGAAGCCAGTGCCATCGGCTCGGTGGATCGCAGCGGCTATCTCCAGGGGCTCAAACTCAGCAATCATTCAGGCGCGGCGCAGGAAATGCTGGTGCGCGGCCAGTGGTCCGGCCGCGAGCTGGACGTGACCCAAAGCCGCCCCGACCCGAGCCTGCCATTCATTGGCCGGGCACACAATGCAGTGATCGAGGGCCTGGTACAGGGCCGGCAGGACAGCCATTTGGTGGTTGGAGGCTTTAATGTGACGCTGGCGCACGACACCGTGTTTGTCGGTGTGCAGCCTTCAGAAATGGCGCTGGACCGACGCGTGCGGGTCAACGGCGTGTTTACCGGTGCGCGGGACGTGCAGGCAACGCGTATCGAATTGCCCCGCGAGCGCTCCGATTCGCCAGCCAGCAACCAACACGGGCGACTCCGGGGCAGCGAGCAAAAAACGGACGACTCAAGTGGCTCGGGCAATTCGGGCGGCTCCAACAGCTCCGGGAACTCGGGCAGTGACAGGAGCGGCCGCTCCGGGAGCGAGGGCGGCGTCGGCGAAGATACTCGCCACGGGGGCAATGACAGTCATGGCGGCGGCGACCAGAGGGAAAGCGTGGACAGGTCCGGCAAGTCAGAGCGTGTCGAGAAGGTCGAGCAACCCGACAAAGTCGACAAAGTCGATAGAGTCGAGAAGGTAGAGCAAGTCGAAAAAATCGAACGCCCAGAGAAGGGCGAGAAAGTAGAGCGACCAGAAAAAGTCGAGAAGGTGGAGAAAGTCGAAAAGGTCGAGAAAGTCGAGAAGGTTGAACCGGTTGAAAAAGTCGATCACTCCGGCAGGTCGGGTTAAACAGTGCTGTCATGATGCACTATCGTCATAAGTAACTAGGCTTGGTAAGTCACGCAACAAAGCATGCGTGTGAACTTCGATGACGCAAGACACGAGGTGAACATGGACCCCAAGCGCATCCTGCTCGTCGGTTGGCTTGCCAGCCTGGCCTTGCCGGCCCTGGCCGATACCTTCTCGACCTCGATCGGAACCGACTACTCTCGGGGCGACTATGGCACCGGTACAACTTCTGAAACCTGGTACGTCCCACTGGTGGGCAAATACCAGACCGGCCCCATGACCTACAAGCTCACTGTGCCCTGGCTGCGCATCACCAATCCTTCGGTCGGCCCTGATGGCGAGCCGTTGCCCGGTGGTTGCGGCAAAGTGGAAAGCGGTTTGGGTGACACTGTCGCCGGTGCCGATTATGCGGTGATTGACGGCAGCGTTGGCGGGCTGTTCGTGGACCTGATCGGCAAGGTCAAGTTGCCCACAGCCGACGAAGACAAGTGCCTGGGCACGGGCAAAACCGACTACTCCGCCCAGGTCGACGTCGCCAAAGCCTTCGGCCCTGTGACCGGGTTCGCCACTCTGGGCTGGAAAAAATTCGGCGACCCGTCGGGCTCCGACTTCGACAACCCGATATTCGCCGGCCTGGGCTTCGCCATGCCCGTGTTCGCGCGCACTGCGGCGGGCGTGTCCTACGATTGGCGGCAAAAGGTCGTTTCCACGGGCGACCAGATCAAGGAGCTCACCCTGTTCCTCACGCACAAGCTCAATCAGAACTGGAAGTTTCAGTTGTATGCCGTCAAGGGTTTTTCCGACGCCAGCCCGGATGGCGAGGCTGGACTGTTGTTCAGTCACACCTACTGATATCCACCTGTTTCCCTGCACTGATGCGTTTCACTGCCTCGGCCCAGGCCAGCGCGCGCTTTAGTCCTGATGTTCGGTCGTTGACACTCAGGCTGACAGCACTAATCTATTAGGTGTGGGAATATTTCCCACGCAACGATGCCGGCTGGCTCTGAGGGATCGTGCGGATACCGCAGTTGCTCTTGATTGCTGCAGATTTATGGCCGTGCCGGTTGGCTGGCCGCTCCAATGGGCGGCCGGGAACTCACTGGACATTGCGTTCGATACGGAGATGACGACGCAACTCCAAGCGGAGGTGCATCATGCTGCTCAAGAAATGTTTGTTGGCTCTGGCAATTGGCGGGGTCCTGTCGGCATCGACTGTCCTGGTGCCTGATTACATCAGTAGTTTCTCCACCGTGCATGCCAAAGATGGCGGTAGCGGCGGAGGCGGCGGCGGTGGTCACGGTGGCGGCGGAGGCGGTGGTGGTCACGGTGGCGGCAGTGGAGGCGGCGGCAGCGGAGGCTCTGGAGGCTCCGGAGGTGGTGGTGGTGGTCACGGTGGCGGCGGTGGTTCCGGCAGTGGAGGCTCCGGAGGCGGTGGCCACGGTGGTGATGGCGGAGGCGGTCACGGTGGCAACGGCCACGGAGAGGGTGGCGATCATGGTGCTGCAGGCCATGGCGCTGACGGTCATGGCGGCCCGGGGCGCGGCGACGCTGACCATGGTGGTATGGCCGGGAACAGAGGCCCAGGCAATGCGCGTGACAACGACGATGACCATGGTGGCATGGCCGGGAACAGAGGCCCGGGCAAAGCGCATGCCAACGACGATGACAACGATGCGGATAACGCCGCAGATGCAGCCAGGGAAGCCGCAGAAGACGCCGGTGACGCTGCCAGGGAAGCCGCAGACGAAGCCAGAAACGACGCGGATGAGGCCAGGGACGCTGCCAGAAACGATGCGGACGCAGCCAGGGATGCTGCCAGAGCCAAGGCGGATGCAGCCCGGGATGCTGCCAAAGCTGCAGCAGATGCAGCCAGAGACGCTGCGAGAGCTGCTGGCGTACCGGGCGCAGATGCAGCCAGGGATGCCGCCAAGGCAGAAGCAGATGCAGCCAGAGATGCTGCCAGGGCTGCCGCAGATGCGGCCAGGAACGCTGCCAAAGTAGAGGCGAACGCTGCCAAAGTCGAGGCGAGAGAAGCCAGAGAGGCTGCCAAGGTCGAGGCGAAAGACGCCAGAGAGGCTGCCAAAGTCGAAGCGAAAGAAGCCAGAGAGGATGCCAAAGTCGAGGCGAAAGAAGCCAGAGAGGATGCGGCCGACGCCCCTGATGCCCCGGATGTCGACGTGGTTGAGGTAGAGAACTAACCCGCCCGTTCCGCAATGAACATGGCAGGCATATCCGAAGAAAACGTCCCGGGAGCTTGAGGGACGTATCGGCTATGAGTCGCAAACCCTGAATAGTCGCGGGGTTTGCGACTTCTTTTTGAAATCTGCCGCACGGTCCGAAATGCCGACGAGTATGTTGGCAGGGGCGGATCGAGCAGGACGGGTGTGGCGCTGTCATTGAATGTGGTGGCCTGGAACAGTGCTATCGCTGGGAGAGGGTGATGGGTGGCGTCCACGAAATAACAGGGGGGGCTTCAGTGACGACGTGGTCCGGGCTCTCTGCTGCCCCGATGCCTTATATAGACGCTGGAGGTTTTCATGGTGGCAACCCCGGGCGCTTTGGTAAGGAAGAAGAATTTTCAGGTGGAGGGGTTGACCACGTATTTTAATACTGTACTATTCGCCTCCCGCTAACGAGCAGCTTGATGTTGTTCTTGGCTTAAGTAGTTGATTTTGTTGAAAAATCAGAAACTTTTAAGGTTGCAAATTGAAAAGATGCGCTGTAAGATGCGCACCTCGGT
>NZ_JBFUAE010000034.1:0-15455 GCF_056406435.1 Pseudomonas sp. P1_C12
CACCGAGGTAAGAAAGATGAGTGCGGCTTCCCTGTATCCCGTTCGTCCCGAGGTTCTGGCTAACACGCTGACCGACGAGGCGACCTACAAGGCCATGTACCAGCAGTCGGTCGTCAACCCGGACGGCTTCTGGCGCGAGCAAGCCAAGCGCCTCGACTGGATCAAGCCTTTCACCACGGTGAAGCAGACTTCCTTCGACGATCACCATGTCGACATCAAGTGGTTCGCCGACGGCACCCTGAACGTGTCCTACAACTGCCTCGACCGSCATCTGGCCGAGCGCGGCGATCAGGTCGCGATCATCTGGGAAGGCGATGACCCTGCCGAAAGCCGCCACATCACTTACCGCGAACTGCACGAGCAAGTGTGCAAGTTCGCCAATGCCCTGCGTGGTCAGGACGTGCACCGCGGCGACGTGGTGACCATCTATATGCCGATGATCCCCGAGGCCGTGGTCGCCATGCTGGCCTGTACCCGGATCGGCGCGATTCACTCGGTGGTGTTCGGCGGTTTCTCGCCGGAAGCCCTGGCCGGTCGCATCATCGACTGCAAATCCAAAGTGGTGATCACCGCTGACGAAGGCATTCGTGCCGGCAAGAAGATCCCGCTCAAGGCCAACGTCGACGACGCGCTGACCAACCCGGAAACCAGCAGCATCCAGAAAGTCATCGTGTGCCAGCGCACCGGTGGCGATATCAAGTGGAACCCGCATCGCGACATCTGGTACGAAGACCTGATGAAAGTGGCCGGCACCGTGTGCGCGCCGAAAGAGATGGGTGCCGAAGAGGCGCTGTTCATCCTTTACACCTCCGGCTCCACCGGCAAGCCGAAGGGTGTGCAGCACACCACCGGCGGTTACCTGTTGTACGCGGCCATGACCCACGAGCGCGTGTTCGACTACCGCCCGGGTGAAATCTACTGGTGCACCGCCGACGTCGGCTGGGTCACCGGCCACAGTTATATCGTCTACGGCCCGCTGGCCAACGGTGCGACCACGCTGCTGTTCGAAGGCGTGCCGAACTACCCGGACATCACCCGGGTGTCGAAGATCGTCGACAAGCACAAGGTCAACATCCTCTACACCGCACCGACGGCGATCCGYGCCATGATGGCCTCGGGCACGGCCGCCGTTGAAGGCGCCGATGGCAGCAGCCTGCGTCTGTTGGGGTCGGTGGGCGAGCCGATCAACCCGGAAGCCTGGGACTGGTACTACAAGAATGTCGGCAAGTCCCGCTGCCCGATCGTCGACACCTGGTGGCAGACCGAGACCGGCGGCAACATGATGAGCCCGCTGCCGGGGGCTCACGCGCTCAAGCCAGGCTCTGCGGCGCGTCCGTTCTTCGGCGTGGTGCCGGCACTGGTGGACAACCTGGGCAACATCGTCGAAGGCGAGGCCGAGGGCAACCTGGTGATTCTCGATTCGTGGCCAGGCCAGGCGCGTACGCTGTTTGGCGATCATGACCGCTTCGTCGACACTTACTTCAAGACCTTCCGTGGCATGTACTTCACCGGTGACGGCGCGCGTCGCGATGCCGATGGTTACTACTGGATCACCGGTCGCGTGGACGACGTGCTCAACGTGTCCGGCCACCGCATGGGCACCGCCGAGATCGAAAGCGCAATGGTCGCTCACCCGAAAGTCGCCGAAGCCGCGGTGGTCGGTGTGCCGCACGACATCAAGGGGCAGGGCATTTATGTCTACGTCACTATCAACAGCGGTGAAGAGCCGAACGAGCAACTGCGCCTGGAACTGAAAAACTGGGTGCGCAAGGAGATCGGCCCGATTGCTTCGCCGGATGTCATTCAGTGGGCACCGGGGCTGCCGAAAACCCGTTCGGGCAAGATCATGCGGCGGATTCTGCGCAAGATTGCGACGGCCGAATACGATGGGTTGGGGGATATTTCCACCCTGGCCGATCCAGGTGTGGTGCAGTATCTGATCGACACCCACAAAACCATGAACGCTTCATAAACTACAAAAAAGCCATGTCGAGGATGAAGCTTCGCCCGGTCATTTACCGGGAGGAGCTTCTTTGTCCTGTGGATTCAACCGATCGATGCAACACACTAGATTCTGTGTAGACAGGAGGAGTGTTGCAGATGAAGCAGCGACCTCGGATCTATTGCACCGAAAACCAGAAAAAACTGATATGGGATCGCTGGCAGAAAGGCGATACAGGGAGTGGGCTTCTATCCCTTTAAAACCAGAGACATATCCGGGTATTTCGCGCACATGAAATCGACGAATGCGCGAACTTTCGGAGCAGCAAGACGCCTGGATGTATGCAAGACCCAGAGCGCGGGTTCTACACCCGATACCGTGCCCCACTGGACCAACTCGCCACGGGCAAGCTGGTTCCATGCGATGGACTGTGGAATTAGGGCAACACCACCACCGGCGATAGCAGCATCGCGGATCATCAGTAACGAAGAGAACCGCAGCTTTGGGATCGGCTCCAGGACCAACTGCCCTCCATCGAGACTCCAGTGGGTGGGCTGGAAACTCGAAGTTACGATGCCTGGAATTGGTCTGATTGCGCCGGGCATTGGCTTAGGTACTTCTGGCGCAGCCACTACTACCAGCCGGTCTTTGGCGAAGCACCGGCCGACCAAACTGCTGTCTGGGCTCGGGTTGATCCGGATGGCGACGTCAAATTGTTCCTCCACAAGGTCGACCAGGCGATCCTCCGCCACGACTTCGATTTCGACCTCCGGGTAAGCGGTACAGAATTCGGCGCCAATGCGGCCCATCGCAAGCTGGGAGAACAGGACTGGGGAGGCGACACGCAAGCGTCCGCGGGGTGTCGATACGCCCTCACGGGCCGCCGTCATGGCTTCGGCCACCTCGCCCAATGGACCTTCTGTTCGAGCCATCAGCATTTCGCCAGCTTCGGTGAGCTTCAGGCCGCGAGCGCTGCGCTCGATCAGCCTCACGCCCAGTTGTTCCTCAAGGTCGGAGATTCGGCGCGATAAGGTTGCTTTGGATATGCCGCTCGCACGGCTCGCCTTCCCGAGCCCCTCATTCGTTGCGACGAGCGTGAAATCGATCAGAGCGTTCAGGTTCATGGTGTTCCATTTTTGAAACGAAGTGTCTGTATTTTGGTGCCTCTGCTTTATCTGTGCAACAGCATATCTTCTCGTCATCGGAACTCGATACGAGGAACTGCTATGAGCACCATGCAACGCGCTGTACTGATCCGGGCATACGGTGGCGCTGACGCCGCGCAAGTGGCCGAAATCGACAAGCCAGAACCTGGACAAGACCAGGTTCTGATTCGAGTTCGAGCCGCCGGCGTGAACGGCATCGATTGGAAGGTCCGCGAAGGCCATGTGAGAAATGCCTTCCCGCTTCCATTGCCAATAGTACTCGGCGCCGAAATGGCGGGTGTTGTCGAGGCTGTCGGGCCCGGTGCCTCTCGCTTTCGTGTTGGCGATCGCGTCATGGGCGCGGTGGGAGGGCTGGGTGCGTACGCCGAATTCGTGACCGTCAGTGAAGCGAGCCTCTCCCTTACGCCTGAAAACCTTGATGACGTCCATGCTGCCGCTGTACCCGTCGCAGCCGTGGCGGCCTGGAAGAGCCTCCATCATGCGGGTCCGATTCATCCAGGCCAGCGAATCCTTATTCATGGTGCTGCCGGTGGGCTGGGCGCCTATGCCGTGCAGTACGCCAAGCGGGCAGCCGCCGAGGTCTTCGCAACTGCGGGCACGGCTGACCTGGACTACGTGCGCAGCCTCGGTGTGGACCATGCCATCGACTATCAATCCCAACGTTTCGAGGACGTCGTCCAGGACATTGACCTGGTGCTCGACTACGTCGGGGGTGAGGTACTGGATCGCTCGTGGCAGGTGTTGGCGGAAAACGGCGTCATTGTCGGCACGTCATCACCCGACATTCTGGCGCGCACGCCGGCGAATCGCCGAGGCCTCTGGTTCATGAACAAGCCCGACCCCGAGTTGCTGGAGACGCTGGCCCAGGAAATCGCCAGCGGCACGCTGCAGTCCAGGATCGGCAAGGTCGTTGGTTTCGCCGACATCCCTGATGCCATCGAACGCAATCGCAGCGTTTCACGGACTGGCAAGGTCGTTGCGGACTTCTCTCGCTAATCCACCCTAAGTATCCACTGTAGGAAATTCAAAAATGAGCATTCTCGTTATTGGTGCCACGGGCACCATTGGTTCACTCATCACTCAGGGCCTTGCCAGCGCGGGCGCCGAGGTCAAAGCTCTAGTGCGCCAATCGGGTAAGTGCGACTTCCCGGCTGGCGTCACTGAAGTTGTTGCAGACCTCACCGATGTACCGTCGATGCGCGTCGCGCTGTCGTCGGTGCGCACGCTGTTCCTGCTCAACGCCGTTACGCCCGATGAGGTGACGCAAGCCCTCATCACGCTGAACCTTGCTCGCGAGGCTGGCATCGAGCGCCTCGTTTACCTGTCTGTGATTCATGCCGACAAGTTCACCAATGTGCCGCACTTCACCGGCAAGCATACGGTTGAACGGATGATCGAAAGCTTCAACATCCCCGCAACTATCCTGCGTCCGGCTTACTTCATGCAAAACGACCGTATGGTCCAACAGTCGATTCAGAATTACTCGGTGTACCCGATGCCAATCGGCTCGGCGGGCGTCTCGATGATAGATGCGCGCGACATCGCCGATGTTGCCGTTGCAGAGTTGCTGCGACGCGACAAAGCGTCTTCTGCTCTGGATCGTGTAACCCTGGAGTTGGTTGGACCGCAAGCGCTTACCGGTGCTTCCGTGGCGAAGATCTGGAGTTCCGCCCTGGGTCGCGACATTGCCTACGGCGGTGACGATGTGGCGGCCTTCGAAGGACAGCTGGCTTCATACGGTTCCACCTGGTTGGCTTATGACATGCGCCTGATGATGACGGGTATCCAGAAGTTTGGCATGCAAGCAACTGAAGGAACCGTAGAACAGCTTCAGACCATCATCGGGCACCCGCTGCGCACCTATGAAGACTTCGTCCGCGAGGCCATTGCAGAGGTTTAAACAGCCAGGGCGGTGAGGGCGGGTTTATTTCTTGGCTGGTGCGCCGCCCCCATAAAAATCTGTCCTCGTTCGCCATACCACTACTCCCTCAATGGACGAACGGCGCCAGACATTGCCGGCAGGAACATAGGGTCGACCTGCGCTTTACATGTCTTGCTGGGTCGTAATCCTTCATCAGCCAGACTTCAAGGCACGCTATGACGCTCTTCGGGAGCGAGGCAAGAGCGCGAAAGTCGCGCTCTTGCCTGCATGCGAGTCTTACTGATTAGGCTGAATGCCATGTTGCGGGACGGCACCGAATGGCGGTGACGAGTGGCATGGTGAAGGCAGTTGCTCCCACAGGGTTCGCGGCTATCCGCAGAATCCGCGAGCAACCAACACAACTGTAGGAGCGAGCCTGCTCGCGATGGCGGCCTGATAGGCAATAAAAGAATTGAATTGCTCCCACAGTTTTTCCTGTGCAGGGCTCAGCGAAAAAACTCCCCCGGTGTTTCGCCGAACTGCTGGCGGAACGCAGCGATAAACGCCGACGTCGAGTCGTAGCCACAGGCCAGCGCGACGTCGGTCACTCGCTCGCCCTGTTCCAGTGGCGTCAGGGCGCCGAGCAGGCGCAAGCGCTGGCGCCAGGCGCGAAACGTCAGGCCAGTGTCGCGCAGGAACAGGCGACTGAGGGTTTTCTCGGTGATGCCGAATTTGTCGCTCCAGTGGCTGAGGGTGGTCTGTTGCTCCGGATGCGACTCCAGGCTTTGGGCGATTTGCCGCAATCGGCTGTCCTGGGGCAGGGGCAGCATCAAATCGATCTGCGGCGCCTCAGCCAATTGATCCAGAATCACCTGGGCCAACCGGCCGTGCGGACCGTTCTGATCGTATTCCACCGGAATCTGACTAAAGGCGCGGATCAACTCACGCAACAAATCACTGACCCCCAGCACATGACAGCCCGGCGGCGCCCACGTCGAGACGCTGCAATCGATGTACAGGCTGCGCATTTCCGTGCGCGGCGAGCTGAACACCCGGTGCGGCATGCCCGCCGGAATCCACACCGCACGCTCCGGCGGGGCCACGAAGCGCCCGACGCCGGTCTGTATTTCGAGCACGCCCTGAATCGCATAGGAAAGCTGCACCCACGGATGGCTGTGTCGCCGGGTCAGGGCGCGATTGGGCAGCGATTCGGTGCGACCGTAGAGCGGTCGTGGCAGGCTGGACAGTCCGGGAATACTGCGTCGAACACTCTTGTCATGTCCTTTAGGCGGCATCAGCTGGCTCATCGGCGTTAGTCGGTAATTATCAGGCACGTTAGAGTCGCTTTCACGTACTGGCAACCCCCGGATGATCAACCCCATGACTCGCCCCCGTCTGTTACCCGACAACTTCACCCTGACCCTGATCGGCGTGGTGACGCTCGCCAGCCTGCTGCCCGCCAGCGGTCAGGTCGCGGTCGGTTTTGGCTGGCTGACCAACATCGCCATCGCGCTGCTGTTTTTCCTGCATGGCGCCAAGCTGTCCCGCGAGTCGATCATTGCCGGTGCTGGGCACTGGCGTCTGCATTTGCTGGTGTTCAGCCTGACTTTCGTGCTGTTTCCGTTGCTCGGCCTGGCACTAAAACCGCTATTGTCGCCGCTGATCGGCAACGACCTGTACATGGGCATGCTTTACCTGTGTGCGCTGCCCGCTACGGTGCAATCGGCGATTGCCTTTACTTCGCTGGCACGGGGTAATATCCCGGCGGCGATTTGCAGCGCGGCGGCGTCCAGCCTGTTCGGGATTTTCCTCACGCCGTTGCTGGTGACCCTGTTGCTGAATGTCCACGGCGAAGGCTCCTCGACCCTCGACGCCATCCTCAAGATCAGCGTGCAGTTGCTGCTGCCGTTCATTGCCGGGCAGATCGCGCGGCGCTGGATCGGCAACTGGGTGGCGCGCAACAAGAGCTGGCTGAAGTTCGTCGATCAGGGTTCGATTTTGCTGGTGGTCTACGGCGCGTTCAGCGAGGCGGTGATCGAAGGCCTCTGGCATCAGATTCCGTTGCTGGATCTGGTCGGGCTGGTGGTGGTCTGCTGCATCGTATTGGCGCTGGTGTTGCTGGCGTCGACGGTGCTCGGCAAAGCCTTCGGCTTCAACCAGGAAGATCGCATCACCATTCTCTTCTGCGGTTCGAAGAAAAGCCTGGCGACCGGCGTGCCGATGGCGCAGGTGTTGTTTGCCGGTAGCACCATTGGCTTGCTGATCTTGCCGCTGATGCTGTTCCACCAGATTCAATTGATGGTCTGTGCAGTGCTGGCGCAGCGTTATGCCAATCGGCCGGAATCGATTCCGGAACTGATGGCCCAGGTTGATCCCTGATTTGCCAGCCGTGGCGGCTCGCGTGAGCCGCCACGGTTTTACCGGTCAGCGCTTGTCAGCGACCAATGGCGGGGTGCGCGGCGGGATCATGCGTTTGTTGCCGGTCGACTCGAACGCCGATGCCAGGTGCAGCAGCGAGGAGTCGTCATAGGCGCGCCCGGCAAACGTCAGGCCGACTGGCATGCCGATGTCCGGCATCACGCCCATCGGCACGGTGACCGTTGGCACGCCAAGGTGACGGATGGCGAGGTTGCCGTTGGCGACCCATACGCCGTTGCTCCAGGCGATATCTGCCGATTGCGGATCGACATCGGCATTCGCCGGGCCCACGTCGGCGACCGTCGGGAACAGCACCGCGTCGAGGCCCAGGCGATCCATCCAGTCTTCCAGATCGATCTTGCGGGTTTTCTCCAGTCCGCGCAGGCCGTCCGGCATCGTGCTGATCTGGTCCCACGGGGTGATGCCACGCTCGGCCATGCGCACGTATTCGTCCATGCCGGCAACCAGGTCGCCCTCGCGGTTGGGCAGGGTGCCCGGGTCGTGAGGGAAGATCTGCGGGCCGTCGACATCGACCAGACGGTTCAATTTCGGATCGCCGTTCGCTTGCAGGAAATCATCGAACGCCCAGGCGGTCAGGTCCCACAGTTCGTGGTGCAGGAATTCCTTGGAAACGATGCCGCGATTGAACACGGTCGGCGCGCCAGGACGATCGCCTTCGCAATTGGAAACCAGCGGGAAATCCACGTCGATCACTTCGGCACCCGCGTCTTCGAGGGCCTTGCGTGCCTGTTCCCAGAGCCCGATCACCGAAGGACGGGTGTTGATGCGTTGGCCGGTCGGCCCACCGATGCCCGGCGCTTCGGATGTGCCGGCTTCAGGGTCGGCGTTGATGTACATGCGTGGAATGCCGAACTTCTTGCCTTTGAGCGCCTCGCTGTTGGCGGCCAGCGCCGCGTAGGATTTGGGGCGCACCAGGGACGAGCTCGGGATCGGCACCCAGGGTTGCAGGCGCCACAGGTCGCCACGGGTGTCCGGGTCATCGGCCACCACCACGTCGAGCACTTCGAGCAGGTCGGCCATGGTCCGGGCAAACGGCACGACCACGTCCATGGTCGGGGTCAACGGCCAGTTGCCGCGCACCGAAATCACTCCGCGCGAAGGCGTGTAGGCGCACAAGCCATTGTTCGAGGCCGGTCCACGGCCGCTCGACCAGGTTTCTTCCGCCAGGCCGAAGGCCGCGAAACTCGCGGCAGTGGCCGTACCCGCGCCGTTCGACGAACCGGAGGCGAAAGGGGCGGTGAGGTAATCAGCGTTGTACGGGCTTTCGGCGCGGCCGTAGACACCGCGCTGCATCCCGCCGTTGGCCATCGGCGGCATGTTGGTCTTGCCCAGGCAGATCGCCCCGGCGGCGCGCAGGCGCTCGATGGTGAACGCATCGCGATAGGCGACCAGGTCCTTGAAGGCCGGGCTGCCGGAAGCGGCGGTGAGGCCCTTGACCAGATAGCTGTCCTTGGCGGTGTAAGGGATACCGTCCAGCGCTCCCAGCGTCTGGCCCTTGGCGCGACGGGCGTCGGACGCCTGCGCTTCGGCGAGCGCCTCGGGGTTGCGCACCACGACCGCGTTCAGCGCGGTGGGGGTTTCGGGGCCGTCATAGGCGTCGATCCGCGCGAGATAAGCCTGGACCAGTTCAACCGAGGTGGTCTGGCCGGATTCGAGCGCGGCGCGCAGCTCGGCAATGGAAACTTCGGTAACTTCGATCATGCTGCCACCGCCGCTTGCAGGTGGAGGGTCCCAAACACTTCAGTTTTCTCGAAATGGACTTTCATATCGTTATTCTCGTTGCACTGTGTGGCACGACAGGGTCGGGTGTTAAAAATACTGAGCGCTATTTAGCATTAAACCGGGATTTTAGGAATAAGTTGTCCAATTTATCTTACAGGCGACAGAAAAAAGGCCACCACAACCCGACGTTGTGGTGGCCCGAGGGTGACTCATTATAGTGGCCCGCGCGCGCAGGCCAATGGATCAGTGAGCGCCGGCGGCCTTGTTCAGGTCGCTTTCGGCCCATTCGGTGTAGACGCAGGCATCGGCGGTGGCCCAGCGCACCCGCACCGGGTCACCGGCCTTGAGCGGCATGCCGGCGGCGGACAGTGCCTTGACCGTCATCGAGGTACCGCCCGCGGTGACCACGCTGCAGGTCTGGCTTTCGCCGAGAAACAGCACTTCCACGACCTTGGCCGAGACTTCGTTCCAGCCGGCGGCCAGCGGTTCGGCAAGGGCTTGTTCATTGCTCAGGGCCAGGGCTTTTTCCGGACGCACCATCAGCAGCACGTCCTGATCGGTGTGCAGGCCGGCCGTGAGTCGGATCGACAGCGCCTGGCCTTCGAAGGTCGCCACCGCATTACCCTGGGCCTTGAGCTTGAGGAAGTTCGAGTTGCCGAGGAACGAGGCGACAAAGGCGTTCGGCGGATTCTGGTACAGGTCATAGCCGCTGCCGAGGCCGACGATTTTGCCGTGGCTGAAAATCGCGATGCGCTGGGACAAACGCATGGCTTCTTCCTGATCGTGGGTCACGTAGACGATGGTGATGCCCAGGCGCCGATGCAGTTGGCGCAGTTCATCCTGCAAGTCTTCACGCAGTTTCTTGTCCAGTGCACCGAGGGGTTCGTCCATCAACAGGATGCGTGGCTCATAAACCAGCGCCCGTGCAATGGCGACTCGTTGCTGCTGGCCACCGGAGAGTTGCGAAGGGCGGCGATGGGCAAATTGCTCAAGCTGCACCAGCTTGAGCATCGCATCGACCCGGCGTTCGCGTTCGGCGGCGGCCAGTTTGCGAATGGCCAACGGGAAGGCGATGTTGTCGCGTACCGACAGGTGCGGGAACAGTGAGTAGCGCTGGAACACCATGCCGATGTCGCGTTTGTGCGGCGGCACGTTGACCAGCGACTGGCCGTTGACCAGAATCTCGCCGCTGCTCGGGGTTTCGAAGCCGGCAAGCATCGACAGCGTGGTGCTTTTGCCCGAGCCGCTGGAGCCGAGGAAGGTGAGGAATTCACCGTCCTTGATGTCCAGCGAGATGTTGTCCACGGCGGCGAAGTCGCCGTAGTGCTTGTTCAGGTTACGCAGGCTGACCAGGGGCTTGTCATTTTGCTGCGCGGAATCTTTGATCACTGCACTCATGTCGTACTCCTGGGCGCTCAGGCGCTGATTTCGTTGCGCCGGCGCAGAGCGGCGGCGATCACCATGACCAATACCGAGAGGCCGATCAGCAGCGTCGAAGCGACGGCGATCACGGGCGTCAGGTCCTGGCGCAGGGTGGTCCACATTTTCACGGGAAGGGTTTGCAGGGTCGGGCTGGCCATCATCACACTCAGCACCACTTCATCCCACGAGACGAGGAAGGCGAAGAGGGCGCCAGCCACCATGCCCGGACGGATCGCCGGGAAGGTCACCTTGAACACCGCTTGCAGGCGCGAGGCGCCGCAGATCACCGCTGCATCCTCGATCGACTGGTCGAACAGCTTCAGCGAGTTGATGATCGAGATGATGGTGAACGGCAACGCGACGATGACGTGGCTGACCACAAACGCGAACATGGTCCCGGTGTAGCCGAGTTTCAGGAACAGCGCGTACACCGCCACGGCGATAATCACCAGCGGCACGATCATCGGCAGGGTGAACAGGCCGTAGAGCATTTCCCGGCCGGGGAAGCGGCCACGCACCAGGGCGAAAGCGGTCGGCAGGCCCAGCGCGACGGCGAAGAACGTGGTCAGCACCGCGACTTTCAGGCTGGCCATGGCGGCGTTCATCCAGTCGGCGTTGGAGAAGAACTGGCCGTACCATTTCAGCGTCCAGCCCGGCGGCGGGAACACCAGCCATTGCGACGATCCGAACGACAGCAGCACGATGAACACGATCGGCAACAGCAGGAACAGACCGATCAGCCCGGTGGTGGCATACAGGCCGAAGCGCATGCGCCGGCTCATGGCATTGGGGGTCAGGAGCATGACGGCTTACCTCGCGTTGCTGGCGCCAACCGGGGATTCCGGCTGAAGCTTCAGGTAGAAGTAGAACAGCACCAGCGTGATCACGATCAGCAACGCGGCGCCGGCACTCGCCAGGCCCCAGTTGAGGAACGACTGCACCTGCTGAATGATGAACTCGGGCAGCATCATGTTCTGTGCACCGCCCAGCAGCGCCGGGGTCACGTAGTAACCGAGGGACATCACGAACACCATCAAACCGCCGGAGAACAGCCCCGGCCGACACAGCGGCAGGAACACCCGGAAGAAGTTGGTCCAGGGGCTGGCGCCGCAGATCGAACCGGCCTGCAGGATCATCGGGTCGATGGCCTGCATGGTCGCTTGCAACGGCAGCACGATGAACGGGATCATGATGTAGCTCATGCCGATCACCACGCCGGTGAGGTTATGCACCATCTCCAGCGGCTGATCGATGATGCCCATGGCCATCAACGCCTTGTTGATCACCCCGGAGGCTTGCAGCAGCACCAGCCACGAATAAGTGCGGGCGAGCAGGCTGGTCCACATCGATAGCAGCACGATGTTCAGGATCCAGCGGCCCCAGCCGCGGGGCACCAGGGTGATCGCCCAGGCCAGCGGGAAGCCCAGCAACAGGCTGAACAGGGTCACCAGGCCGGCCACCGAGAATGTGTTCAGCAACACCCGGGCATAGGCCGAGTTGGCAAACAGTTGCTCGTAGTTGCCCAGCCCCGGCACCGGTTCCAGCACGCCGCGCAACAGCAGGCCAATCAGCGGCGCGAGAAAGAACAGGCCGAGAAACAGCAGGGCGGGGATCAGGTTGCTCGATCCGCGCCAGCGCTGGGCCAGGCTTGGCGATTGCGTCATTGCAGCCGCCTTGCCGGCAGCGCCAGGGGCGCTCCCGACTGACGTGGAGGGACGGGATGCGGTTGCCGTCATTTTCATTTGACCAGCCATTCGTTCCACCGTGTCGCGATGGCCGGACCGTTCTTGGCCCAGTACGCGAAATCAAGAGTGATCTGATCCTTTACGTAGGCGGTCGGCAGATTCGGGGCCAGCACCGAGTCCAGGCGCTGCACGCTGTCGACGTTGACCGGGGCGTAGGCGGTCAGGTTGGAGAAGTCGGCCTGGCCCTTGGCACTGCTGGCGTTGGCCAGGAACTTCATCGCCGCGTCCTTGTTTTTCGAACCCTTGGGGATGACCAGGATGTCGGCCATGACCAGGTTCTGCTTCCAGCTTACGCCGACCGGGGCGCCGTCTTCCTGCAGGGCATGAATCCGGCCGTTCCAGAACTGGCCCATGCTCGCTTCACCGGAGGCCAGCAGCTGCTGCGACTGCGCGCCGCCGCCCCACCAGACGATGTCTTTCTTGATGGTGTCGAGTTTTTTGAAGGCGCGGTCCAGGTCCAGCGGGTAGAGCTTGTCCGCCGCTACACCGTCGGCCAGCAGCGCCAGTTCCAGCACGCCAGGGCTTGGCCATTTGTACAGGGCGCGTTTGCCGGGGTAGGTCTTGGTGTCGAACAGCGCGGACCAGTCTTGAGGCTTGTTGGCGCCGAGCTTGCCTTCGTTGTAGCCGAGGACGAAGGAGAAGAAGAACGAGCCGACGCCGTAATCGCTGACGAAGCGCGGGTCGATCTTGTCGCGTTCAATCACTTTGAAATCGAGGGGCTCGAGCAAGCCTTCGGCGGCGGCGCGCAGGGCGAAGTCGGCTTCGACGTCGACCACGTCCCACTGCACGTTGCCGCTCTCGACCATGGCCTTGAGCTTGCCGTAGTCGGTCGGACCATCCTGCACCACGGTGATGCCGCTGGCCTTGCTGAACGGGTCGGCCCAGGCCTGCTTCTGTGCATCCTGGGTGCTGCCGCCCCAACTCACGAAGTTGACGCTTTCAGCCGCCAGCAATGCCTGGCTGGTCACGCTCAGCAGTCCTGCAAAAAAAACCGCGGTCGCACGTTTGTTCAACACCATTTTCACGCCCTCATTGTTGTGTTTATGAGCGGGGCTTTGGAGTGCCCGCCAATCGGGAGCAGTAGGTCCGTCGAGTCAGTGCTGACTGTCCGGTCTATGGAATATCATATTATGGTATTCCAAACTTTGTGCAAGCACTTTGCCGTACCGGCTATCAGCCGAAAGTGGATTTTTTGGCTCTGGGGGATTGGCCTGAGCCCGTCAGGCAGCGCAATCCCCTGTAGGAGCGAGCCTGCGCGCGATGAGGGCGTGTCTGTCGATATCAGTGTTAACTGTCATGCCGCCATCGCGAGCAGGCTCGCTCCTACAATGAATCGCGTTAAACCAAGCGTCAGTCCGTGAAGGCGATACTCTCCACCACCTCCAGGTCATACCCGGTCAAGCCTGCATATTTCAGAGGCGGACCCAGATGACGCAGCTTGCCCACGCCAAGGTTCTGCAGGATCTGCGCTCCAGTACCCACCTCCGAATAAATCCGTGACTGCGAGCGGCTGAACTGCCGGGGCGGCTGGGTCAGTTGCGGCACGCGTTCGAGCAGCGCCTGCGAGGATTCGTGATTGGCCAGCACCACCACCACGCCGTGGCCTTCGGCGGCGACGCGCTGCAAGGCGGCCCACAACGTCCAGTTGGTCGGCCCGCTGTATTCGGCGCCGACCAGATCGCGCAACGGATCGATCACATGCACGCGCACCAGCGTCGGCTCATCGCGACGCAAATCGCCCATGACCATGGCCATGTGGACACCGCCTTCGATGCGATCCTCAAAGGTGATCAGACGAAAGGTGCCATGCACGGTCGGCAGGTCACGTTCACCAATGCGCACGATGGTGTGCTCGGTGCTCAGGCGATAGTGGATCAGGTCGGCGATGGTGCCGATCTTGATCCTGTGCTTGCGCGCGAACACTTCCAGGTCAGGGCGGCGGGCCATAGTGCCGTCGTCGTTCATCACTTCGACGATCACCGAGGCGGGTGTATGGCCGGCCAGGCGGGCCAGGTCGCAGCCGGCTTCGGTGTGGCCGGCACGGGTCAGCACGCCGCCTTCCCGGGCGCGCAACGGGAAGATATGGCCGGGTTGCACGATGTCGGCAGGGCCGGCATGGGCGGCGACAGCAGCGGCCACGGTGCAGGCACGATCTGCAGCGGAAATGCCGGTGGTCACACCGACGGCGGCCTCGATGGACACGGTGAAGGCGGTGCTGAACACGCTGCCGTTGCTTGGCACCATCTGCTCCAGGCCCAGGCGTTTGCAGTGCTCGTCGGTCAGGGTCAGGCAGATCAGGCCGCGGGCTTCCCGGGCCATGAAACTGATCGCCTCGGGTGTGCAGCAATCGGCGGCCAGCAACAGGTCGCCTTCGTTTTCCCGGTCTTCATCGTCCACCAGCAGGACCATTTTGCCGAGGCGGTAATCTTCGATGATTTCTTCGATGCTGTTGAAGGCCATGCTGGAGTCTCGGTATTTGTTGGATTGGTAATGTGGTATACCATAATACAAAATAAACCGAGAGGTCACTATGAAGGCTTACTGGATTGCTCACGTGGATGTCACCGACCCCGATCAATACAGCCAATACACTCAGCGGGCGCCGCAGGCGTTTGCCCTGTATGGCGGTCGGATTCTGGCTCGCGGTGGGCGTAGCGAGGCGATGGAAGGCCGGGCTACGCCGCAACGCAGCGTGGTGATCGAGTTCGATTCCTATGAGCAGGCGGTGGCGTGCTATCACTCGGCGTTGTATCAGGAGGCTAGGGGGTATCGTGAAGGGGTGGCTTCGGCTGAGGTGATTATTGTCGAGGGCGTGGCGCCGCTCTGAATGGCGACTGAGTACATATCCGTTGCTGCGGTAACGGCGGCTGGCGGTTTCGCCCTTACGGCGAGTCCCTTTTTTTACAAGCGTGTCCCGTCCTGAATAAGGTTTACACCTTCTGACCCATTCTCAGGAGGGAGTAATGAATACGGGAGAAAGGCGCAGTCAGCGTGATTACACGCTGACCTTTAAATTGTCGGTCGTCGATCAGGTCGAAAAAGGCGAGTTGAGTTATAAAGAGGCTCAAGAGCGCTATGGCATTCAGGGTAAAACGACCGTACTGAACTGGTTACGCAGGCATGGTCGGCAGGACTGGAGTCAAGGCGCGTCCATTCGC
>NZ_JBFUAE010000035.1:0-13814 GCF_056406435.1 Pseudomonas sp. P1_C12
GCAGCTTCCAGGCCATCCCCTATGCGCAGACGGTGTGCTTTCGCCCCGAGGTGCCGCCCAAACCCTTGATCGCCGGCACCGTGCCGGCCCGGGTGACCAGCGCACAGGCCCACAACCCCTACGCCGATACCGACGCCGAGGGCCGCTACCGGGTGCAGTTCCTGTTCGACCGCGACACCTGGGACGCCGGTCGCGAAAGCACCTGGCTGCGCCTGGCCCGGGCGTACGCCGGCGACACCCACGGCCTGCACCTGCCGCTGATCGCCGGCACCGAAGTGGCGGTGGCCTTCGAACAGGGCGACCCCGACCGCCCCTACATCGCCCACGCCCTGCACGACAGCCAGCACCCCGACCCCGTCACGATGTACAACGAAAAGCGCAACGTGCTGCGCACCCCGGCCAACAACAAGCTGCGCCTGGACGATACCCGCGGGCAGGAGCACATCAAGCTCAGCACCGAACACAGTGGCAAGAGCCAGCTCAACCTCGGGCATGTGGTGGATGCGCAGAAGGCCAAACGTGGGGAAGGCTTTGAGTTGCGCACCGATGCCTGGGGGGCGATTCGCGCGGGCAACGGGCTGTTTATCAGTGCCGATGAACAGAGCAAAGCCCAGGGCCAGGTGCTGGAAATGGGCCCGGCGATCGAGCGCCTGCGACAGGCCGGCGAACAACTGCAACAGCTGTCCACGGACGCCCAAACCGCCCACGCCGACCCCGCGGATGTGTCCGCGCAACTGGCGCTGATGCGCCAACAACTCGATGAACTGAAAGCCTCGGTGCTGCTGCTCAGCGCGCCCCAAGGCATCGCCCTGACCAGCGGCCAGCACCTGCAACTGGCCGCGCAGGACAACCTGATGCTCAACGCCGGCGGCCAAGCCGACCTCAGTGTGGTCAAGCGCCTGTTCATCGGCGTGGGCCAGGGCCTGAGCCTGTTCGTGCGCAAGCTCGGCCTCAAGCTGATCGCCAATCAGGGCCCGGTGAGGGTGCAGGCGCAAAACGATCGCCTGGAGCTGATCGCTCGGCATGGGCTGGACATCACCAGCACCGAAGACGAAATCCACATCACCGCGAAGAAGAAAATCGTCCTCAACGGCGGGGGCAGCTACCTGCGCCTGGAGACGTGTGGCATCGAGTCGGGCACGGCGGGCGATCACAACATCAAGGCGGCGTTTCTGGAGTACGTCCCGACCAAGGTCACGCAGGCGGCGCGCTTGCCGCCGCTGCCGGCGGTGATTGATCCGCCGCTGGCGTTCGATCAGCAGTACCAGATTTTTGCCAACGATGGCGAGCAAGTCCTGGCCGGCGTCCCGTACAAGATCTCCAGTGCCAGCGGCAACGTGTGGAAAGGCACCACCGACAGCCAGGGTTTCACCCAGCGGGTGTACACCGCCGCTCCGGAGGAACTCTCGCTGATCTACGACATGGACGAAGAGGAGGAAGAGGAAGAACTCGAAGGCATCACCCTGCGCATCGGGTTGTTTTTTGATGGCACCGGTAACAACCAGGCCAACGCGGCCCTCACCGAACAATGCCGACGCGAGGATCTGCAACTGTTCGATGAAAGCGATCTTGCATCCATCATTCAGTTGTGCAACCAGTATGGGTTTGACGAGTTTGATGGCAGTGGTTTTGGTCGTACGCCGGATAACAGTTATGGGAATGCGCCGAGTAATGTGGTGCATTTGTATGATCTGTATCCGGACAATACGGCGACACCGGTAACGCCGGAGGCAGAGATTGGTTATTTAAAAGTCTATCTGGAGGGCATCGGTACCCGCAGCGGAGGGGACGACTCGCTGTTCGGCCAAGGCTTAGGGCTGGGGGAAACCGGGGTAGTGGCGCGGGTCCAGCAGGCGCCCGCTGCGATAGAGAAGGCTCTGCTCGACTTCGTTACGGCTAACCCCGGTACCTCTGTTCGTAATATTGAGTTCGATATCTTCGGCTTTAGTCGTGGAGCCGCCGCCGCACGCCACTGTGCTAATGAACTGCTCAAACCGAGTCGCGGTGTGTTCGGTGAACTGCTGCAGGGAGGCCGTTTCGGCCTGCTCTACAGCTTTGATCCGGCGGTCGATATCAGCCTCAACCTGATTGGCCTGTTCGACACCGTGGCCGCCATCGCTGGCATGGACCTGAACGTGTCCGATGATCACAACCCGGGCGTGAACCTGTACCTGCCGCCCGGTTGTGCGCGTCAGATCGTCCAGCTGCAGGCCCGCGATGAGTGCCGGCTTAACTTTTCCCTCAACGGGGTACTGCACGACCATCGGCAAATCAGTTTGCCCGGGGTGCATTCGGACATCGGCGGCGGTTATTTACCGCGTGCCCGGGAGCGGCTGTGGTTGACCCCGCCCGGTCGTATCACCCTGCGCCGTAACCAGCCGGTGCAGTCTTCACCGCAGTGGGCCAAGGCCCTGGCTCAAGTGCAGGCCTTGCGGTCCAGTGGTCTGGCCGACGACGGCAGCATCGAGGCCAAGGCCTGGCCGTTCACCCCGGCCGCCCGGGGCAAGCTGGAGTCCAACCAGGACGACTATCTGCTGGCGATTGTTCTGGACCGCCCGGTCCGGGGCGAGTTGGCGCTGATTGCCCTGCGCCTGATGCGCGAACTGGGTGTGCGCCATGGTGTGCCCTTCAAAAGTCTTGAAGCGCAACCCGGATTGGCACTACCCACGGATTTGCAACCGATCGCTGCACAAATCCTTGGGCATGCACTGTCGGGCACCGAGGTCATCCTCGACCCCGAGCAGGAACGCTTGCTGCGTGCTCGTTATATCCACCAGTCCGCCCACTGGACGCCCAACAAAGGTTTGATGATCAACAAACCGGCACCCGACAGCACACGCAAGATCCATCCGCATCAGCCGCAAAAGGGCTATCCGCAATGAAGCGCCTGAGCCTGCTGGTCGGCCTATTGTTCAGCCTGTGTGCCTGCGCCGGTGGTCCCACACCGCCCAAGTTGCCCTACCAGAGCTGGTACGTCGGCCTGGCCGCGCCACGCTTCATGGAAGTCTGGGTCGAGAGCGTGGATGTGCTCGACCAGCGCGGGTTGGCGTTTTTCCATGTGTCGGGAGGAGTAGTCAGTTACACAGGCAAAGCGGAAGGCTGGCACCAAGGGGCGGGGTCGACGATGCCAGTGAACAACGTCGATCTACCAGACCGCATCTTCGTGCGCTGGCAATCACTGGTGGAGCCGCAGACCTACAAGATTGGTATCCGGATCCCGCAGTGGGTGCGTGACGAGATGATCAAGCCACAGCGGTTGTTCTGCAAACCTGCTCAAAAGGAAATGACGCTCTACGAAGATACGATCAATTTGGGCATGGCCCCTGGCGGCATCGTCAAGGTCTGGTTAGGTGGAGCGTGTCTGGGCTACAGGGAAGTCGGGCGTTTTCAGGCCGAGATCGAGCCGCTTGGGCCTTACAAAGGAAAGAGCAACGGCCAATACGTGCCCATAGAAGCTGAAAACAAAGCCTACGTGGACCAGCACGGGATTCCCTATGGCACTTGGTAAGGGCTATCCGCAATGAAGCGTCTGATCTTGCTGGTTGGCCTGCTGTTCAGCCTGTGTGCCTGCGCCAATGGTCCCACACCGCCCAAGTTGCCCTACCACAGCTGGTACGTCGGCCTGGCGGCACCGCGCTTCATGGAAGTGTGGGTCGAGAGCGTGGATGTGTTGGACCAGCGCGGGTTGGCGTTCTTTCACGTGTCGGGAGGAGTAGCCAGTTACACCGGCAAAGCAAAAGGCTGGCACCAAGGGGCAGGGTCGATGATGCCAGTGAACAACGTCGACCTGCCGGACCGCATCTTCGTGCGCTGGCAATCGCTGGTGGAGCCGCAGACCTACAAGATCGGCATCCGGATCCCGCAGTGGGTGCGCGATGAGATGGTCAGGCCGGAGCGGGTTTTCTGTAAAGCGGATCAGGAGAATGTAACGCTGTATCGCAACAGAATCACGTTGGGGATGGCGCCCGGTGGCATCGTCAAAGTTTGGGTGGGTGCGGGATGTCTTGGGTTCAAGGAAGTCGGGCGTTTTCAGGCCGAGATCGAGCCGCTTGGGCCTTACAAAGGAAAGAGCAACGGCCAATACGTGCCCATAGAACCTGAAAACAAAGCCTACGTGGACCAGCACGGGATTCCCTATGGCACTTGGTAAGGGCCACTCCCCAATGAAGCGCCTGAGCCAGCTGGTCGGCCTATTGTTCAGCCTGTGTGCCTGCGCCAATGGTCCCACACCGCCCAAGTTGCCCTACCACAGCTGGTACGTCGGCCTGGCCGCGCCGCGCTTCATGGAAGTATGGGTCGAGAGTGTGGATGTGTTGGACCAGCGCGGGTTGGCGTTCTTTCACGTGTTTGGGGGCGTGGCTGGATACACCCGTAACCCGGAGGGCTGGCACAAAGGAGGGGGGAAAATGATGCCGGTAAACAACGTCGACCTGCCAGACCGCATCTTCGTGCGCTGGCAATCGCTGGTGGAGCCGCAGACCTACAAGATCGGTATCTGGATCCCGCAGTGGGTGCGCGAGGAGATGCTCAAGCCAGAGCGGGTGTTTTGCCAAGGCTCAAAAGAGTGGATTGATGACTATCGACAGATGATCACCCTCGGCTTGGCCCCCGGCGGCATCGTGAAAGTCTGGGTGGGCGGGCCGTGCCTGGGATTCAAGGAGGTTGGACGCTTTCAGGCCGAGATCGAACCGCTTGGGCCTTACAAAGGAAAGAGTAACGGCCAATACGTGCCCATAGAACCTGAAAACAAAGCCTACGTGGACCAGCACGGGATTCCCTATGGCACTTGGTAAGGGCCACTCCCCAATGAAGCGCCTGATCCGCCTGCTGGAACAGGCTCGGGTCACCACGCTGGACGACGGCGACAGCCACTACCGCGTGGTGCTCAAGGCCCCGGACGGCCTGGGCCTGACCTGGCACCTGCGCACCGAACTGGGCGCGGGACCGCTGGCGCTGCTCAAGCTGCGCGGGTTCAAGCTGCCAACGCAGATTTTTCTTGCCGAGGGTGAAAAGGTGCCGCGCTGATTTCGACCCATGGCAACAGGTTGGCTGGTGAAGCGTCCGGCAGTCCACCAGTGCGCGCCATATACACCGGCCAGTACCAACGCTGCGATACCCAGTGTTGGCAACAGCAGGCGTTTGAGCGCGGGTGGCTTTGCGGGCTTCACCGGGGAGGCCAGATCAGGTTCAACGGTGGGCATGCTGGTCATGGGAATTACCTGTCGGAGTTAGCTATTATTACGGTAATAATATTACGATGGTAATATTTTGTGATAATTGTTTTTGGTGCCGGTCGTCAGGAAACGAAGTAGGAGCTGCCGCAGGCTGCGATCTTTTGATCTTGAAAATCAAAAGATCGCAGCCTGCGGCAGCTCCTACGGCAGCTCCTACGGTGAGCGGTGAGCGGGGAGGCGCTTAGACCCGTTCAAAAATCGCAGCAATCCCCTGACCACCACCGATGCACATGGTCACCAGCGCGTAACGGCCGCCGGTGCGGTGCAGTTCGTGGATGGCCTTGGTGGCGATGATCGCGCCGGTTGCGCCCACCGGGTGGCCCAGGGCGATGCCCGAACCGTTCGGGTTGACCTTGGCCGGGTCGAGGTCCAGTTCCTGGCTGACGGCGCAGGCCTGGGCGGCGAAGGCGATGTTGGCTTCGATCACGTCCAGGTCGGCGACGGTCAGGCCGGCGCGCTTGAGCGCCAGGCGCGTGGCCGGGATCGGGCCCAGGCCCATGAACTCAGGTTCGACGCCGGCGTGGGCGTAGCTGACCAGGCGGGCAAGTGGCTTCAGGTTGTTGGCCTGGACCGCGTTGCCGCTGGCCATGACCAGTGCCGCTGCACCGTCGTTGAGGCCCGAGGCGTTGCCGGCGGTGACCGAACCGTCCTTCTTGAACGCCGGCTTCATCGCTGCCAGCTGTTCCAGGGACGTGGCGCGCGGATGTTCGTCGACGCTGAACAGTTTGACGCCTTTGCGATCCTGGATTTCCACGGTCGCGATCTGCTCGCTGAAGTAGCCGTTGGCAATCGCGTGGGCCGCGCGTTGCTGGTCTTCCAGGGCCAGGGCGTCCTGCATTTCGCGGGTGATGCCGTTGCGCGTGGCGACGTTCTCGGCGGTGATGCCCATGTGGATGCCATGGAACGGGTCATGCAGGATGCCGAGCATGTAGTCGATGACCTGGGCGTTGCCCATGCGCGAACCCCAACGGGCGGCCGGCATCAGGTACGGGCCGCGGCTCATGGATTCGGCACCGGCGCCGACGACGATGTCGGCATCGCCGAGCATCAGGGTCTGGGCGGCGTTGATGATCGCTTGCAGGCCCGAACCGCACAGGCGGTTGACGTTGTAGGCCGGGGTTTCCTTCGGGATGCCGGCGTTCATCGCCGCGACGCGGGAGATGTAGGCATCGCGGGTTTCGGTCGGGATCACGTTGCCCATCACCAGATGGCCAACGAGCGCCGGGTCCACGGCGGCTCGCTCCAGGGCGGCTTTCACGGCCGTGGTCGCGAGATCGGCCAGTGGCACGTCCTTGAGCGAACCACCGAACGTACCGATGGCGGTACGGGCGGCGCTGACGACGTAGATTTCTGGAGTGTTCATGGCTGGTTTCCTTTCGGTGGATTCTTGTCTGTACTGCGATTGATCAGGGCGTTCAAGGCGGTTTTCGCCTCGTCGGTATTCAGGCGCTGGATGAACAGCGTGTTTTCTTCGCGCAGGGTGGCTTCCAGTTCGGCCAGGGAAGCCTGTTTCATCAGCTGCCGGGACTGGCGCAAGGCTTGCTGGGGCATGGCCAGGAAGCGCTGGGCGATTTTTGTCGCCGCCGCCAGGCATTGTGCGCCGTCATCGAAGGCTTCGTTGGCAATGCCCCAGGCCACAGCTTCGTTGCCGTCCAGGCCGTTGCCCAACAGCAGCAGGCTCGCGGCGCGGGCATGGCCGAGCCGGCGTGGCAGCAACAGGCTGGCGCCAAATTCGGGGCACAGGCCGATGTTGACGAACGGCATGCGCAGCTTGGCGTTACGGGTGACCAGCACCAGATCGCAATGCAGCAACAACGTGGTGCCGATGCCGATGGCCGCCCCGCAGACTGCCGCGACCAGCGGTTTTTGCAGGCGCGTGACGACCTTCATCAGGTGGAACGCCGGGGCGTCCAGATGAGTCGGCGGGTGCTGGAGGAAATCCACCAGGTCATTGCCGCTGGTGAAGCAGGTCGGGCCGCCAGTGATGATGATCACGCCGGTCTGCTCGTCTTCGTCGGCGGCCAGCAGCAGGTCGGCCAACTGCGTGTACATGGCGTTGTTCAGTGCGTTGAGCTTGTCCGGGCGGTCGATGGTCAGCGTCAGCATACCGTCGCGTTGCTCGTGTTTGATCAGGTCGGTCATCGCAAACCCAGGGTCGTTCGGATCAGGTGGCCACTTTAAGCGCCGGACAAACCCCGGATCTATGGCAAAACGGGTCAACTGCACTGCCGCTTTTTGCCATGCCGGTGAGCCAAAAAGCGACACACACCCATTCGGGGTATGGCTGTGCCCGGCGAATCCACCAATAGTGAAGGCATCCGCTCATCCAGGGCCGAACTCGCTATAAGGTGCATTTGCTATGGGCAAGACGCTGCTTAAGGTGATTTCCAGTCTGTTTGTTGTACCGCTGACATTGAATGCCCACGCCGCTCAGGTGGACGACAGCCATACGCTGCGGTTGTACAACTGGGCGGATTACATCGGTGAAAAAACCGTGGCCGACTTCGAAAAGGCCACCGGCATCAAAGTCATCTACGACACCTTCGATGCCTACGAAACGGTGCAGGCCAAATTGCTCACCGGCCACTCCGGTTATGACCTGATCGTGTTGAATGCGTCCCTGGCACCACCGCTGATCAAGGCCAAGGTGTTCCAGCCGCTGGACAAGAAACAGCTGCCGGGCTGGACCAACCTGGACCCGAAAGTCCTGGAGGATCTGCAAGGGTATGATCCGGGCACCACGTACTCGGCGCCTTATACCTGGGGCAGCAACGGCGTCACCTACAACGTCGACAAGATCAAGGAACGCATGCCGGACGCGCCGATCGGTTCGTTGGCGATGGTCTTCGACCCGAAGATCGTCTCGCGCTTCGCCGATTGCGGCGTGACCCTGCTCGATGCCCCGACCGAAGTCATTCCCATGGCCCTGAAGTACCTGGGGCGTGATCCGCGCAGTGCCGCCCCGGAGGATTTGAAAGCCGCCCAGGATTTGCTGCTGTCGGTGCGGCCGTACATCCGCAAATTCGACTCGGTCAATTACCTGACCAGCCTGCCCAACGGCGACGTGTGCATGGCCATGACCTGGTCCGGCGATTACGCCACGGCCATGGCCCGTGCGGCGGAAGCCAGGAAGAAGATCGACCTGGCGTACTTCATCCCCAAGGAAGGCTCGCTGATCTGGTTCGACAACCTGTACATCCCGGCGGACGCGCCCCACGTCGCCAATGCCCACAAGTTTCTCGAATACCTGATGCAACCGCAGGTGATGGCGGACGTGAGCGACTTCATCAATTACGCCAACAGTAACGCCGCGGCCACACCGTTGTTGAACGCCGCTGTGCGCGACAACCCGGCGATCTACCCCGACGCGCAAACCCGCGAACGCCTGTTCCCGCAGAAGACCCAGGACGCCAAGGACATGCGGGCGATTACCCGGGTCTGGAGCACCGTGAAAAGCGGCATCTGATTTGTTCGATCGTTAGTCAATTCGGTTAGAGGTTTATTTATGGCGACTCCAACACGCACCGTACTTTCGCCGGCGGATGAGTCCAGACTGGTCAAGGCCGACAAGGCCCATCACATGCACGGCTACCACGTGTTCGACGAACACGCCGAACAAGGCTCGCTGAACATCGTCGCTGGCGATGGCGCCTACATCTATGACACCCAGGGCAACCGCTTTCTTGATGCCGTGGGCGGCATGTGGTGCACCAACATTGGCTTGGGCCGTGAGGAAATGGCCGAGGCCATCGCCGATCAGGTACGGCAACTGGCCTATTCCAATCCGTTTTCCGACATGTCGAATAACGTGGCGATTCAGCTGTGCGAAAAACTCGCCAGCCTCGCTCCCGGCGACCTCGACCATGTGTTCCTGACCACCGGCGGCTCCACCGCCGTGGACACTGCGTACCGGCTGATCCAGTACTACCAGAACTGCCGTGGCAAACCCGAGAAGAAGCACGTCATCGCCCGGTTCAACGCCTATCACGGCTCCACCACCCTGACCATGTCGATCGGCAACAAGGCCGCCGACCGTGTGCCGGAGTTCGACTACGCCAACCCGCTGATCCACCACGTCTCCAACCCGAACCCGTACCGAGCGCCGGACGGCATGGACGAGGCGCAGTTCCTCGAATTCCTGGTCAAGGAGTTCGAAGACAAGATCCTGTCGATGGGCGCGGACAAGGTCGCCGGTTTCTTTGCCGAACCGATCATGGGCTCCGGCGGGGTGATCATTCCGCCACAGGGCTACCTCAAGCGCATGTGGGACGTGTGCCAGCGCTACGACATCCTGTTCGTCGCCGACGAAGTGGTGACTTCGTTCGGGCGACTGGGCAAGTTCTTTGCCTCCTACGATGTGTTCGACGTGCAGCCCGACATCATCACCACCGCCAAAGGCCTGACCTCGGCTTACCTGCCGCTGGGCGCGTGCATCTTTTCCGAGCGCATCTGGAAGGTCATCGCCGAGCCGGGCAAGGGCCGCTGTTTCACCCACGGCTTCACCTACAGCGGCCACCCGGTGTGCTGCACCGCGGCGCTGAAGAGCATCGAAATCATCGAGCGGGAGAACTTGCTGGCCCATGTCGATACGGTGGGCGCTTATCTGGAAGAGCGCCTGGCAACCCTGCGGGACTTGCCGCTGGTGGGGGATGTGCGCTGCCAGAAACTCATGGCCTGCGTGGAGTTCGTCGCCGATAAACGCACCAAGGCGCTGTTCCCCGACGAGATCAACATCGGCGAGAAAATCCACGTGCGGGCCCAGGCCCGGGGCTTGCTGGTGCGGCCGATCATGCACCTCAACGTGATGTCGCCACCGCTGATCCTGACGTTTGCCCAGGTCGATGAAATCGTCGAGACCTTGCGCGAATGCATTCTGCAAGTGGCCGCCGAGCTTGAAGCGAGCGGACAGTACGCGGGCCAATGATTTCGTCAGTCAGGCTGTTACCAAGGGATTGTCCAGTCGCTAGACTGCGGGGCATGAGCAAACCAGACGACGATACGCTGATCGCGATGCCCTTCGGGGCATTGCACAAATGGCATGGGGGAATGCGCGAGGCATTCGCCCATATCGATGAGCCTGACGCCCTGCAACACCTGGCGTCGGCGTTGGCGCAACTGGTGTCCGTTGAGTCGATGATGATCAGCCTGGAGCGCAAGGACCGCGCGCCACAGTTGCTGCATCAGCGCGGGATTGCCCAGGAGTATCAGGTCTCGATTCTGGAGCGCTATTTTGCCGGGGGTTATTTGCTCGATCCCTTCTGCCTGGCGGTGGAGCAGGGGTTGGCGCAAGGGTTCTATCACCTGGAGGAGATTGCTCCAGACAACTTCTTCGAGAGTGACTACTACAAATCCTATTACCTGAAGGCGGGCTGCTCGGAAGACAGCTACTACATCGTCGATACCGGCAATGACACGAAGATTTCCGTCAGCCTCTATCAGGGTTTCGGCGGTGAATGCCTGAGCGCCGAACAGTTGAATCTGCTGCGCGCCGTGGAACCGCTGGTGCGTGAATTCATCAGCGAGTTCAGTCAGCGTGGACTGCTGCGCAATACCGGGATTGAGCGCGATAACGAGCAAGGCAAACGCGATGATCTCAAGCATCGCGTGCAGGCGGCGTTCGAGAACTTCGGTTGTGAGTTGCTGACCGAACGCGAGCGGCAAGTGGCGCACATGGTGTTGCGCGGGCATTCGGTGAAATCCACCGCGAGCCAGATGAGCATCTCACCGGAAACCGTGCGCATGCACCGCAAGAACCTGTACCTGAAGTTGGAAGTGGGTTCGCAGTCGGAACTGTTTGCGCTGTTTATCGAGTGGTTGCGCAGGCACTGAAAGGTCAAAGGATCGCAGCCTGCGGCAGCTCCTACAGGTTTTGCGTACACCCGCAAAATGGCGTTTGTACCGGACCCATGTAGGAGCTGCCGCAGGCTGCGATCTTTTGATCTTCTACTCGGGCGGATCGATTCGATCCAGCGCCCGGTTCACCGCCAGTTCGCCCAGCGTGATGACTTGCGCGATACCTAGCAGCGTATTGCGACTGGTCCCCACCGTACGATCCGCCAGATCCAGGGTCATCACATTGGCCGAAGCCAGCGATTCGCAGGCATGGGCCAAAAGGGTTTCGGTATCGAGTTCCGGATTGACAATGAACATGGTGCAGAGCTTGCGCGGAGTGGCCTGTATGTCGGCGGCTGAGGGTATGCGTTCGGACGGCTCGTGGGAATTGTTTGAATCGAGGGCTTCTGAAAGTTTTGCCGGATCTGCGTCCGGCGGATTCGGTGTTGGTTTGATCATAAGTACTTCCCTTTATTAGTAGGGCCGCACCATCTCGCGACTAAACGAAGGGGTGGCGGCTGTGCGCAAGTTAGTCGACCGGCAAGGAAAGCAAAAACCGGCGCGTCCGAAGACGCCAAGCGCACAGCCACCATCAAATGCAGGCGGATACCTGACTGATGATACTCATGCGACCGCTTTAACCTTGCCCGGGCGACTAAACCCGATCACTGACCATCAGTGATGCGAATCAAGTTACCGAGCGGCCCCAGGGCGCACAAGCCGGCGGATTCTGGCGTAACCGTAGGCAACGACGCAAGGCGTTGTGGCTTTCGAGAAGTAAGCTTGGTGGGTTGTCCGACAAGGCCTGGAAAACTCTTACAGTTCAGGCGCATCGGTATACGGACGTGTCCTACGTCACCCGCAGAAATGTCCTATTCCAGCCCCGATCACCTTCGTGAAAGCTGTCGAGCGCTTGAACGAGGGTGGATTTACAACCTCCTCGTACACCTCAAACAGGCCAGGGAGGTCTGAACCTTGCTCAACATACCTCGCACCTTCTTCGACCACAGCCACCACAAATTCCACGTCCGCGCCTTCGACGTCCTTTCGCGTACAGCGGTGCGGCCCATCAATAGCTGCAAGTGCCGGTGCCCTCGCAACTGACAGACGCCCAAAGCCAAGTCCACGGAACTTGCGGATTTCTCTGCCTGATCTTTTCCAGAACAAGGAGCGACACTCAACATGGCCAGTTTGCTTGCCCGATTTTTTGGATTTCACGGCAACCGCGGGGACTCGCGATGGGATGGGCCGAGTTCCCCGATCTCGCCACCACCCGATACCCGGCCAGTCCCGGCGACCCCGGAAGCGGATAACTCCACACTGCTCCCTCTGAAAAACTGGTGCCATCCGTTCAATGACAAACGCGATCCGCTGGTGCAGTTGACTCACATGGCCAATGCCGCTGCCGGTTACTACCCGCTAGGCCGCAGCGGGCTGTTTCATGGCGGCGTGCATTTCGACAGCGGCACCGCCGGCACCCTGAAGCAATCCAGCGTGCATTGCCTGGCCGACGGCGAAGTGGTGGCCTACCGCATCGATACGGATTCGCCGAAAACCGCTTACTTCGCCAATGATCGAACGGTCGAGAAACCCTTTTTGCGCAACTTCGTGTTGGTTCGCCATCACCTTCAACCGCCGAAGATCGAAGGCAGCCAGGACACTCCACCGAGCCTGATTTTTTATAGCCTGTACATGCATCTGCAGGATTGGGCGAAGTACCAGCTGGATTCCACCCTCGCTCGCCCGAGATTCTGGCCCGAGCGTCCGACCTTTCGCGTCAAGCAGACGGCGTATGACGTCTTTCCCGGCCGGCCTGAACAGCGTGGCCTGAACGTGCGCAATAAGTTGAATGGCCAGGTAATCGATGTTCTGCCGCGAGGCGCCGAGGTGACCATTAGTGGCACCGGACAATTTCGCAAGTTGGAGAGCAGTCTGGGACCGGCCAAACTGCTCAACCCCGATGGCTCGATCAAGGGTTATCTCTCTACTCAGGTGCTCAAACACCCAGACCGCAAAGAAACCCGCATCAGTTCGTCGAAGACGACAGTCAACGTCCGGGCCGAACCGGTGATTGCCGATAACGTAATGTTCGATTTACCGGTTGAATCGGAAGTCACGGTCAGTGGCGAAGGCGAGTTTCGCAAGCTCGAGCGCATCAACCAGTATGTGCATTTTGACTCGCTGGAAGGTGCCATTGAGCCGGTAGCGATAAATCAGGTAGTGGTGCTTGACCAGCCCGTCGCGATCAAGGCTGGAGAATTGATCGGCCACCTCGGCCAGTATCAGGACGGCGGCGCGAATCAGCCGGGAGAGAAGCTGCATCTGGAAACGTTCAGTGGTGATGACGTCGAGGCGTTCATCGACGCCAGTCGGGTTTGGGCCCAGCGCCTGCCGGAAAAAGACAGAACCTGGCTGAAGCTCGACAAGGGCACACCCGTGGTGCCGCCCGAAGTAAATATCACCGCTGCGCAATTGCAGGCGTCGAGTACTTCCAGCCCGCGCAGTGCTGCCGATTTGCTGGTCCCCAAAAAGCTGCTCGATGATCTGCCGGCGGACCGAAAAATCCAGGTGCCCGCGAGCCCGACGCGCAAAGCTCGCACCTGGTATCACCTGAAACATTTGCTTCACGACGCCGACAACAATCTTCTTGATGGCTGGGTGTGTGAAGAGCCAGGCGTAACGCCTTGGGTCAGTCCGTGGGCTTGGGAAGGCTATGACGTCATCATCGACTTCAGCAGACCCAAACAC
>NZ_JBFUAE010000036.1:0-13485 GCF_056406435.1 Pseudomonas sp. P1_C12
CCGCTGCCGCCGAAAAACAGATTTTCGACGTTGGCACTCAGCGTGTAGCCCGAGAGCGAGGTCCAGACCGTGTCGTTACCGGCACCGGCGAGCTCGGTCACCACGTCCCCAAGGTCGGTGACTTCGTAGACATCGTCGCCCACACCGCCGGCCATCGTGTCGGCACCCGTACCCCCGATGAGAATGTCATTGCCCGCGTCACCATTGAGGATGTCGTTGCCGCCCAAGCCGCTCAGGATGTCGTTGCCATCACCTCCGCTGGCCAGGTCGTCGCCTATTGTGCCGGTGAATATGTCGGCACCGGCGGTACCGACAAACAGTTCGCCGACCACTGTCGTTGCGGCAGAAGTGACCCGCTCAAGTGTGCCGAGGTCATCGACGTAACTCGCGACGACCCGCAGTTGCAGACCGGTCTGCGCCTGGCTGGGCGTGAAGGTCGTGCCCGTCTCGCCGGCGATGTCGGTAAAGAGCGCACCGCTCCCCACCTGCCACTGATGGGTAATCACCGAGGTCGTGGTCCCGTTGGCGTCGGTGAATGCATCCGTGGCGGTCAAGGCTGAGCCTGGCGTCGGGGTCGTATCGCTGATCAGCACCGTTCCGACCGGCAGGACATTGACGGTGCCGGTACCGGCCGGCGTGATCGCTGCGGTCGGCGCCGAGAACACCTCCTCCAGCACGCCATTGGCGTCCTTGTAGACCGCCCTGACGCGCAGAGCCAGTCCGGCTGCCACGACGAGTTCCGGGATAGCCGGCACGGCGCCAATGAGGGTCGCCGGTGGTGCGATCCTGAGTTCCGAGCCCACTGTGGCGGTCGTACCCTCCGCGCGCGAGACCTCTCCGGCGGCAAAGAAGGTGATGTCTTCGAAGACGCCCGAGCCCGGGCGCGCTTCGAACTGCCAGAAGAAACTCATGGGGCTGGTGATCGCGCCGCCGGTCGCGGTGTTGTCGGCATCCGTGATGCCGGCCGCCGATACCGTCAGCGTCTGGCCGACGGCGGGCGTAGGATCGTCGATCGTCAGCGAACCGACTGGCGCCGAGTTCAAACCGCCGAGCACGAGCGCCTGATCGGCGAACTGCAACCGCTCGATATTGCTGAGGGTGTCGGTCCCGTCCCTGCCAGCGACACTGTCGATGACCGTAAAGGTGCCGTTGACGTTTTCGATCACGGTGTAATCCGCAAAATTGCCGGAGAACAGCGCCGTGTCGAAGTCAGGACCGGGCGCCGTCAGGATTTCACGGACGATCTGGAGCTGGCCGGGGTTGTAGGTGCCGTTCAACATGAGCGGGACCAGTGGCGTCATGTTGTCGAAGGTGGCGATTTCCGGCCCGGTGCCATCGATGTTCTGCCGCACACTGATGCGCACGTTGAGCCACTTGTCGCCGTCGATGATGTCATCGCCGCCACGGCCTTCGATGACGTCGCTGCCGGCGCCACCCAGGACGATATTGCCCCCGTCGAACTTATCGTCGGCTGTGCCGGCGATGCCATCCGCGCCGTTGCCGGCGCTGCCGACCAAGTCCCGCAGGCCGCTGATGAGGTCGAAGTTGGTGAGCACGCTGCCCTTGGCGCCAGCGATGGCGAGCAAGTCGGCAGTGGAGTCATCGCCACTGAGGAAATCGGCATGGGACGATCCCGACAGCCCTTCCACCAGGTCCAACCGGGCAAGGATCGACGCGTTGGAGCCAGGCACCGCCGGTTGATCGAAGAAGCGCAGCCTGGAGTTGAGGCCGATGGTCACGCCGGCCGGATCGTCCTTGAAGGTCGCCCAGTCGTAACCGGAGAACCCGATGAAGCGGTCCGCCTCGCTGGGGCTGCCGATCATGATGTCATCACCGCCCTCCCCGTCGAAGTTGTCCGGTCCGCCATCGCCCATGAAGACGTCGTTGCCATTGATCGGATCGTTGCCGAATGGGTCGAAGTTGTCGCCGGCAACGCCATCGGCGGATCCGCCCTGGATCCAGTCGTCGCCTTCGCCGCCGCGCGCGAATTCGTTCGCCTTGCTGCCGAGGATGAAGTCGTTGCCCAGGCCGCCGCTGGTGTCAGCCGCGTCCTCGCCGGTGACGATGAAGTCCTGACCGGCCTGGCCGAGGATCAGGTTGAGGCCGTTGCCGCCCTGGATGACGTCGTTGCCGTCCTCGCCGTGGATGACGTCGTCGCCGCCCATGTCCGTGATGATGTCGTCACCGGTACCGCCAAAGAGTTGGTCGTTGCCGTAGCCGCCATCGATCCGATCGTTACCGGCATCGCCATAGACCGTGTCATCGTCCGAGTCGCCGGCAATGAGGATATCGTTGCCGGGCGTGCCGCCGAGCACGACCGTATCGGCACCGGTGTAGTGCAGGTAGTTGGTATCTGGGCCCACTGTGTTGGGGTTGTCGCGGATCACCAGCGGCGTGAGGAAGTCAGTGCGCGGTGAGCCATTCGGGTGGTCCGACGGTCCAAAAGGATCGGCACTGGCCGGCAGATCGTCGATGGTGCCGACAATGCCGTCGGGACCGGCAATCACACTCGGGTTGTACTGGTTCGCCTGGTTGACCTCCAGTGTGTAGGCCGGCGTCAGGAAAACCCTGGCCGAGAGGTGTGTTGCGTCGGTATTGGCCATCACCAGATTGGCGAACGTGTTGTTCTCCAGTTCGGCGCCAAAGTCCATCGAGGCGGTGCGTTCCAGATAGTAGAAGCGGTCGCCGTCCTGGAGTTTCTCCATCTGGTTCTCGAAGACGAAGTTGAAGGTCGAGCCGAGCATGCCGCCAAAGGGCATCTTCTCCTCGGCCAGCCCGCCAACCCAGAAGTCGACGTTGTCCAGACCGGTGATGGTCACGTCGTCTGCGGTGTTCAGAACACCGTCCGCACCCGCGGTGCTGGCCCAGGCTCCCGTGCTGTTGAGGAAGTCGACACGGTCGGCCGGTGCGGTCGCGCCGCCTAACACCAGGTCCGCAGCCGCGGCGCGCTTGTCCGCCAGCGTGATGGCACTGGTGATGGTCGAGTGCGTGCCGTAGGCGGCGATGAAGTTGATCAGCGATTCCGGATGCTTCATGTGCTGCACGAAATCGGCCCAACTGGTGTAAGGCTTGAGTTCTGCGTCGCCAGTAGGCAGATAGAACTCCCGCCGCGCCGCGTTCAGGGACGGAATGCCGGTATCGCGGCCGCGCGCCAGGTTGATGGCGGGCAGATCGAGCGGCAGACCCAGCAGGTTGTTGCGCAGGGCTTCAGTGACGAACTCGTCGATCTCGTTGCCCACCTGGCGGGTCACGCCGCGCACGATGGCGCCGGCCGCCTGTTCCGGAGTGGGGCCGCTGCCCGCGAACTCGAGCGGGTTGAGGAAGGCCTGAATCAGCCCGATATCGCTCGAGGCGAAGTTCGGATCCAGCCGGTCGACCTGCTCCAGCAGCATCGAGTGCCCGAAGCGATAGACGGTGTGCGCGAACTCGGCAACGATGCTCGGATCGATCGCAGTGTCGTACACCTGGCCCGGGGCGAAGAAGGGATCGACCATCGGCTGGATCGTACGCGCGAACTCCTCGAACACCAGGTGCTGGTACTGCATCTCGGTGCCGAACTTCGCGGTCTGGAACAGGCGCTCGCCGTTCCAGTCAAGGGTCGAGGTGTCGGCGGGAACCGCAGTGACGGGCGTCAGCAGCCACTCGTTCAGGAACGACACATCGCCACTTGCCGCTGTCGCGAGGACCACCGCCATGGTGTGATCGACCAGGCGGTTGTGCTCATGGTGGAAGATCGAATGGACGGTGGTCAGGCCGATGTTCTCGTTGACCCGGCCGTCGCCGGCAATGTAGTGCGCGTCCAACAATTCGTTGTCGTAGAAGCCCGGCGCAGGCGTACCGCCAACAACAGTGTCCACATCGGGCAGGAGTGCTGCGCCGGTCACGTCGTCGATCGGAACGGCGGTGTGTGCGATGTCGTTGAGGAAGGCATGGCCGGTGCGCGCGGCGTTGAGCAGGCTGATGGGCGCCGCCGGATTGCCTTCAACGAGCACATCGTCGGCCGTGCCGGCAATGCCGTCCGGGCCCAACATCACCACCTGTGGGAAACCATTCGGACCCTTGATGAAATTGCCGTAGGCGTCGGTCGCCAGCAGTGGCACGTTGTTGAAATCGGCATCGGTGAGATTGATGCCGAGCAGATCATGGGCTTGCGCCTTGACCACCTTCCAGGTGGCCATGCCACCGATCCCGACGTCGTCGGCCGTACCGAACACGCCATCGGCGCCCAGATCACGATTTTCGATCAACTTGCCGGTGGCCACCGGATCGCCCGCTGCGTTGAGCTCATAGGCACGCAGGAACACCTGGTGCGAAGGATGCGAGCTGTAGGTCTGGTTCTGGTCGACAAACGGCGAGGTGGTGTTGGTGTTCTCGTGGATGTCGTCAGCCGTGCCCAGAATGCCATCGGGGCCGGGCTGATTGGTGGCGCGCGTCAGCACCATGAAGTTGGTCGGGCTACCAGGCACGAACAGCGGGTCATCCGGCTGCAGCGGAACGAACACGGTGCCCGAACCGCCCTTGGTGACGAGGTCCAGGCCATGGTCGAAGAACTGACCGAAGAAGGTCATCCATTGGTTGAAGGGCGCGGTCAGGCCCGCGTCGGGGCTCACGTTCGGGTCGAAGAAGGTCTGGAACGTCGTGCCGTCGGTGCGGGTTCCGGTAACCACCTGAGCACCAACTTTCAAGACATCATCAGCGGTGCCGAGGACGCCATCCAGACCGGGATCGAAGGTGGCCGCGACCGCCGCCGGGTTGTTGGCGGTCTGGTCGACGATCAGGTTGCTGATGGTGCGCGGCTGCGAGTCGATCACCAGGCCGCTGGTCTGGGTGTAACTCGTACCGGCGTCGGCCGGGCGGAAGTCCGGCGTGGTCAGACGCGGGAATACGTTATCGGCGGCACCGAACTCGGGATGGAGCAGGTTGTTTTCCGTCCCTTCGACCGTGCGCAAACCGTACGGCACCCGTATGTTCGGGAGCAGCGAGTTCAGGTTCTCACCGGCCGCGTGGTGTTCCGCTATCTTGATCTGGTCAAGAATGAACGCCAGGTCGGATTGCGTGTAACGCACACCGTTGCTGGGGGCAGTGGTCTGCGGATCGATCAGCGAAGGCGCCGCTGCGGGGGCCGGCGCCCCGGCCACTACTGCCGTAGTCGGTGCCGAGAATACCTGCTCGGTCACGCCATGATCGTCCGCATAGATGCCTTTGACACGCACTGCCAGGCCGGCAAGATCCGCCGTCACCGTGAGCGTGGGCGCGTCCGCTCTGGTAAATCCGATACCGATGCGGCCTGGGCCGAGGATGATGTCCTCGAAGACGCCCGAGCCCGGTGCCGCTTCAAACTGCCATATGTAACTGATGGAATTGTGGATCGCCCCGCCCGCGTTGTCGGCATCGGTGAGGCCTGCCGCCGACACGGTCAGTATCTGGCCAACGGTCGGCGCGGTGTTATCCACCGTCAGCGCGCCCACAGGCTCAGCGTTGAGCCCGGGCACGAGGACCATGGACTGATCGGAGAACTGCAGCCGTTCGATGTTGGTGAGGCGGTCGGTTTCTTCCTTGCCGACATTGTCGGTCACGGTGACGATGTCATCGGCAAAGTTGGCCGGGGTGCCGTTATCGTTGACGGAGACTGTGTAGTTGGACAGCGGCCCCATGAAGTTGACGGTGTCGAAGCCACCCGCGCCCGACAGGATCTCACGCACGGCGACGAGCTGGCCGGGATTGTAGGTGCCGTTCAGCATGAGCGGGATCATCGGCGTCATGCTGTCGAAAGTGGCGATCTCCGGCCCGGTGCCATCAATGTTCTGACGCACGCTGATGCGCACGTTGAGCCACTTGTCGCCGTCGATGAGGTCGCTACCGCCACGGCCTTCGATGATGTCGCTGCCATCGCCGCCGAGGATGATGTTGCCCGCGCCGAACTGATCGTCGGCCGTCCCCCCGATACCGTCGGCACCGAAACCGGCGCTGCCGACGAAGGCCCGCAGGCCGCTGACGAGATCGAAGTTGGTGAGGATGCTGCCCCTGGCCGTGATGTTGGCGATGATGGCCGCGTTTTGTTCATCGCCGCGCAGGAAGTCGGAGAAGGCCGACCCCGACAGGCCCTCCACTTCCGCGAACCGGTCATAGACCGCATCGGCCGATTGCGCAAACGCGCCCACGATATTGCCCGCGGCATCGGGCACAGGGTGATAGGGACTGAAGAACGGGACGACCATGTCGACGGTCACGCCGTACTTGTCATTCTTGTAGGTGGTCCAGTCGAACCCGGACATGCCGTCCATCTTGTCCTGAGCGTCGCTGGCGACGAAGGTGTCGTCGCCGCCTTCACCGATCATTTCATCGAATCCGCCGGTGCCGATGAAGATGTCGTTACCGGGCACATCGTCGGACAATGTCGGGCTCATGTTATCGCCGGGTGCACCGTCCTGGGTGCCGCCCTCGATCCAGTCGTCGCCTTCGTTGCCGGTCGGCGCGAGGTTGACCTTGGCGCCGAGGATGAAATCGTCGCCCGCGCCGGCGAAGGTCATGGTGATGTCTTCGGTGGTGATGATGAAGTCTTTGCCAGCGCCGCCGAAGACCAGGTTGTTGAGGCCGAGGGTCGAGTTGCCGGCCTGGATGACGTCGTTGCCGTCCTCGCCGCGCAGGGTGTCGCTGCCGCCGATGTCGGTGATGATGTCGTCGCCGGCACCGCCAAAGACGTTGTCGTTGCCGTAGCCGCCGTCGAGGCGGTCGTTGCCGGCGTCGCCATAGACGGTGTCGTCGTCCGAGTCGCCGGCAATGAGGATGTCGTCGCCGGCCGTGCCGCCAAGCACGACCGTATCGCCGCCGGTGTAGTGCAGGTAGTTGGTATCCAGACCCACTGTGGCGGGGTTGTCGCGGATCACCAGCGGCGTGAAATGGTCAATCCGTGGTGAGCCAATCGGGTGGTCCGACGGGCCAAAGGGGTCGGCGTTGGCTGGCAGATCGTCCACCGTGCCGACGATGCCGTCCGGGCCGGCCACCACACTCTGGTTGAACTGGTGCGTCGGATCGACCTCCAGGATGAAGGCCGGCGTCAGGAATATGTTGGCCGGCAGGTGTGTTGCGTCGCTGTTGAGCATCACCAGATTGGCGAACGAATTGTTCTCAAGCTCGGTGCCGAAGTTGAGTCCCGCGGTGCGGGCCAGATAGTAGAAGCGGTCACCATTCTGCAGGTTTTCCAACTGGGTTTCGAAGACAAAGTTGAAGCTCGAACCCAGCTGACCGCCAAAGGGCATTTTTTCCTCGGCCAGGCCGCCGATCCAGTAGTCGACGTTGTCCAGGCCGGTGATGGTCACGTCGTCTGCGGTGTGCAGAATACCGTCCGCACCGGCATTGCTGCTCCAGACGCCGGTACTGTTCAGGAAGTCCAGGCGATCAGCCGGCGCCGTGGCGCTGCCGAACACCAGGTCAGCAGCCGCAGCGCGCTTGTCCGCCAGCGTGGTGGCGCCGGTGATGCTCGAATGCGTGCCATAGGCGGCGATGAAGTTGACCAGCGATTCCGGGTGTTTCATGTGCTGCACGAAATCGGCCCAGCTCGTGTAGGGGGTCAACTGGCTGTCGCCGGTCATGTGGTAGAACTCGCGCCGCGCCTCGTTCAGCGACGGGATGCCGGCTTCGCGGCCGCGCGCCAGGTTGAGCGCGGGCAGGTCCAGCGGCAGGCCGACCAGGTTGTTGCGAAGAGCGTCAGTGACGAACTCGTCGATTTCGTTGCCGACCTGCCGCGTGATACCGCGCACGATGGCGCCAGCCGCCTGCTCAGGGGTAGGGCCGCTCGCAGCAAACGCGAGAGGGTTGAGGAAGGCCGCGATCAGACCGGTCTGTTGATTGCCCGGGTCAACCGGATTGCCGTCGCCGACGACGTTGAAGTTGGGGTCGAAACGATCGACCGTCTCCAGCAGCATCGAGTGGCCGAAGCGAAAGACCGTGTGCGCGAACTCGGCGACGATCGACGCGTCGATCGTGGTGTCGTTACCCATGGGTGCCAGGAAGACATCCACTTGCGGCTGGATGGTGCGCGCGAACTCCTCGAACACCAGATGCTGGTACTGCATCTCGGTGCCGAACTTGGCGGCCTGGAACAACCGCTCACCGTTCCAGTGCAGGGCCGCGATGTCGGCCGCCGTCACCGGCAACGCCGCCAGTTGGGCGTCGGGCATCAGCCATTTGTTCAGGAAGTCGAGGTCGGCGGAGGCCAGCACCGTCTCCTTGGTCTGGTCAACCAGGCGGTTGTGCTCGCTGTGGAAGATGGAATGCACCGTGGTCAGGCCGATGTTCTCGTTGACCCGGCCATCGCCAGCGATGTAGTGCTTGTCGAGCAGTTCGTTGTCGTAGGTGCCGGGGGCTTGCGGGCCGCCAATGACGGTGTCCGCATCAGCCGTCAGGCCGCCGGTCGGATCGGCGCTGTGGGCGATGTCGATGAGGAACTGGTGACCGGTGCGCACAGCGTTCGTCAGGCTGATCGGTGCAGCCCGATTACCCTCGACGAGCACGTCATCGGCCGTGCCGGCAATGCCGTCCGCGCCCTTCATCACGACTTGAGGGAGACCGTTGGGCCCCTTGATGAAGTTGCCGTAAGCATCGGTCGCCAGCAGCGGTACGTCGAACACGTCCGCATCGGTCAAGTTGATGCCGAGCAGATCACGGGCCTGGGCCTTGACGATTGCCCAGGTGGCCATGCCGCCGATTTCGACGTCATCAGCGGTGCCGAAATGCCCATCGACACCCAGGTCACGATTGGTGATCAGCTTGCCGGTGGCGACCGGATCGCCCGCTGCGTTGAGCTCATAGGCGCGCAGGAACACCTGGTGCGAGGGATGCGAGCTGTAGGTCTGGTTCTGATCGACAAAGGGCGAGGTGGTGTTGCTCTGCTCGTGGATGTCATCGGCAGTGCCGAGGATGCCGTCGGGGCCGGGCAGATTGGTGGCGCGCGTCAGCACCATGAAGTTGGTCGGGCTGCCCGGCACGAAGAGCGGGTCGTCGGGCTGCAAAGGAATGAAGACTGTGCCGCTGCCGCCCTTGGTGACCAGGTCCAGGCCATGGTCGAAGAACTGGCCAAAGAAAGTCATCCATTGGTTGAACGGCGCGGTCAGGCCCGCGTCCGGCGTGATATTGGGAATCTGGAAGACGGAAACGTCGTCGGCGGTGCCGAACAGGCCATCCAGACCGGGGCTGGTGACGACTTGTGAATCCGGATTGGCCGCTGCAGCCGCGACTGCCGCCGGGTTGTTGGCGGTCTGGTCCACGATCAGGTTGCTGATGGTGCGCGGCTGCGAGTCGAAGACGAAACCGCTGGTCTGCAGGTAGGAGGTCGGCGTGGTTCCGCCAGGATCGGCGGGGCCGAAGAAGCCGACCGGCTGGACCTGCGCGGTATTGAACACCGGCGTCGTCATACGCGGAAAGAAATTGTCGGCGGCACCGAACTGGGGATTGGCCAGGTTGTTGTCGATGCCGGAGACGGTGCGCAGGCCGAAGGGTACTTCTACGTTCGGCAGCATGTCAGCCAGACTCGCGCCTGCCGCATTCCGTTCAGCGATGAAAATTTGTTCGAGAATGAACTCGAGATCGGACTTGATGAAGCTGGCCATGGCTGTTTCCTCGATGCTTGACTAATCAGGAAACCACACGCATAAAACACGGCTGCAAACGCGTGGTTTAGTGCTGAACCCCATAAATAAAAATCTAAAATTGAACGACGGGACCTGGTACAACGGCCGCACCGAGCCCTTACTGAATCGCATGCGATCAGCAGTGCTCGACTGAGGATCAATTCCCCATGACAACCGTAACTACAGGCTGGTATTGCGCCTCAAGGAGGCGACGGCCCATGAACGCAGGTTGAATAGATGGCGTAACTTACTAAAGGCCCCGTCACGTATCGGGGCTCTATGCGTCTGTCCATATTGCTCTCTCAGGCATAGGGGGCTTGTCACAGATGCCACACATCCAGCGATCAGAGTCATTGGCCGGAATAGGCTCGCGAAAATCGCCATAGTCCGGAAGTTCCTGAGGGGTGATGGCACGGTTCTGCGTCCATGCGGCTTCGTCAACAAGCCTTTTATCCATGAGCAAACTGGCAACGACTACGAATTGACTAGTCTGTATTGGAGACGGGTTCCACACGCCTGGTGGCGGAGTCAGGAAATCATTAGAACCGCAGGTTTGGTTCTGATTGAGTGGAACACTCGCGCTGTTGTACTGAAAATTGTACTGGAGCGTTTTCTCAACAGAGATTCCAAGTGAACTGAGCTTGACTTGAACGCCAAGCGTACATTCGTTTCCATCCTGGCCTGTATGGCCGTAAAGTGACAGTACAGGGCGCGAATGACCGACCACACTATTGGTAATAACCTCCGGCTGCTTTTGCCGGAGATAGCGATTACCCAGATTGATCGAGCATCTTTTTTTTAAACTATTCATCGCGCCTCCCGCCTTCAACCTCAAACGCTAGCTATACACTCCATTAAAAATGAGTATTGAGGTGCTACCCGGATGTGTACAGAGACGAAAGCCCAATCAAATTCTGAGACCTTGGTCAATGATTCGGATCAGACCTTGGTCGAATCAGACACTGGCCAAACGTCCAGTAGCGCAGTGCCCGGGAGCCAGGGCACCCGGGCGAAATTGCGCCATTTGAGCCGCTCAACCCAGTTCGTCATCTGCGCCACAATAATTCTGGGTTTGACCATGACGCTCGTTGGAAACCTCGTAAGCCAGAGTATCGAAGATGCAACGGTTCAAACGGCGGCGGAGACGGGGGCGCGTTATATGCAGAACTTTCTCGAACCCTTCGTCCAGGGATTAACCACTGCCAAAGAACTCCCCGATGGCACTATTCAGACCATTGATCACCTGCTGTCCAGCACCTCGTTCAGTACACATGTTGTCTCGGTGAAAATCTGGCTTCCAGACGGCACGATTGTCTACAGCACCGACAAATCAGCGGTCCAAAAACATTTTCCGACAGTGGAGATCTCACAGGCGCTGACAGGCAAGATCTATACAGAACTGGACAGTGATCTTGAGGATGATACTGCGGATGATATTGAGGATGCTTTTGAGCGAAGCCTGAATATTCCGCTCTATGAAATTTTTGCTCCACTGCGCGAAGCAGGTACTGGAAAGATTATTGCGGTTGGTGAGTTCTACGAAACCGCGGAAGCGTTACAGCGCGAAATCAATAACGTTCGCAAGAAAGTATGGGCGATTGTTGGTGCAGCAACGATGGCCATGCTTTTGCTGTTATTTTTTATCGTTCGGCGTGACGACAAGATCATAAAGCAGCAGGAATCAGCACTTAAATGGCGAATGCATGAGCAAGCAAAGTTGCACTCAAATAATACCGCCCTTCAGCGCAAAGTCACTACAGCTAATCGTGAGTTTTCCAGAATCAATGAACTCACTCTCCGTCGGATCGGGGCAGATCTTCATGATGGTCCTGCTCAGCTGTTGTCGCTTATTCTCCTTCGCCTTGAAGAGCTCGAAGATTCGCAAGGCGCCTCGGATGGGGAAGTCCTCGAAATGATAAGACGTGCCGGCGAGGATGCTTTAAACGAAGTGCGGGAAATATCACTCGACCTGGCACTTCCGGAAGTCAATGATCTGAGCCTGCACGATGCGCTGGTATTGCTTGCCGGGCGGCACGAAGAGCGAACCGAGACGCGAGTCGAACTGCAGCTTGATACGCTTGCGGACGATGTACCGATAGCGCATAAAATTTGTATTTACCGCTTCGCCCAGGAAGCATTGAACAATGCCTATATTCACGCCGGAGGAAAAGGCCAAAAACTCAGCGCCTCTCACTTCGAAGGGCTACTGGAAGTGCAAGTCGAGGATGCAGGAGTGGGTATTCCAACCGAGAAACCGAGTGTGCCAAGTCGAGGCAGGACTCATCTGGGCCTTGTCGGCATGCGCTATCGCGTCGAATCCCTCGGCGGAATATTCATCATTGAATCGGCGCCCCATGCCGGAACCAAAGCCAGGGCGCAGTTCAGAATCTGATCATCCGTGACAAAATGATCGTTGCACCCAAGTAACCGCAAGCGCTTATCGCCCGTTACTTGTCTTACCATTGTCATTCAAGTCGCGGCGTTGAAGAGCACCACATAAGCTGGGGATATGGTCACTCTCCCAATGCCGTCTCACTGCTGCGACTGCCTGCGTCCGGTTACGAACCCGTAGCTTGTACATGACATTCGTCATGTAGTGCTTGATTGTCTTCTCGCAGAGCTCAAGCTTGATAGCAACCTCGCGGTTAGTCAGGCCCTTCGATACCTCCCGGATAACTTGTTCTTCGCGATGGGTCAGTTCGACCTTTTGCTTATCACCCGCGTGCTTTCTGAAGCTGCCTAAGAGCTTGCTGGCAAGCTTGGGTGTAATGAAGGTTTCACCACCGGCAACCTGTCTGATGGCTTGTACAAGTTCACGACCGCTTATGCCTTTCAACGCATATCCCTGCGCGCCTGCTTCGAGGGCGGTATAGGCGTCCTCGATGGACTCAGATACCGTCAGCATCAAAATTCTAACTGCCGGTGAAGAAGCTGAGATCGCTCGCACGGCAGCAAAGCTATCGCCCGGCATATTTACATCCATCAGCAAAACATCCGGAGCAAAACGAGCGGCAATTTCCAGGGCATCATCGGCAGACCCGCCCTGCCCGACCACCTGAAAGTCAGCTATTTTCTTCAGCGCCATTGTGACCCCATCCCTTAACAGCGGGTGATCATCAACGATGCCAATCTTGATCATGGAACTCATAAGAACTCCTCATAAGAGCCGATGGAGCTGCATAGTGGTGTCGCACGTTTCATTTTTCACCCCTCGCGCCATGCCCAATCCGGCAAGCCCCGCCGTCTCCATGATGTCCGGGACGACAGCTGTTGCGGGTACCCAAGGGGGGTTGCAACTAATGAGCCATTTCAATAGGGCGAAGATAAAGTTCAAATGAATTAACAGGCTGTTTCTGAGTGTTTGAAGCGAGAGAAAGGGTGAGGGGGGGATATTCCTCAAATCAGGTGGTAAACGCCCGGTTGGGTGGGTGTAATGCCCCACTTATGGAGATACCGACCGCTTTTGCTTGGGGCTGATGGCCCTGAGGCGACGTGGATTCAACCGGTCGATGCAACAGATTGAGCCAGTCTGTTGCATCGACCGGTTGAATCCACAGCCAATACCCGACATTTCCCCCTGGCTCGATAGCAGGCATTTTCGGTCCACGTACTGTCACAACCACCGCGCGAAAAATCCGTCATGACATGTCATGACCTCCTTCAGAAACGGACTTTGACCAACAAATACGGGGTTTAAAGGACGAATGGTCGAGAGGCGTCAAGCGCGGGGAATTGCCGGGAGTTTGCAGCCACTACAGGCTTTTCAGGCAGGCACGTTCGTCGCGGTGCAGTGAACTTCACTCTCATCACGTGTCACATTAGGTCCTTGTCAAGCGAACTACAGAAGAGGTACAGC
>NZ_JBFUAE010000037.1:0-12314 GCF_056406435.1 Pseudomonas sp. P1_C12
TGGCAACGACATCCTGAGCGGCTTGGGCGGCAACGACATCCTGAGCGGCTTGGGCGGCAACGACATCCTCAATGGTGACGCGGGCAATGACATTCTCATCGGGGGTACGGGTGCCGACACGATGGCCGGCGGTGTGGGCGACGATGTCTACGAAGTCACCGACCTTGGGGACGTGGTGACCGAGCTCGCCGGTGCCGGTAACGACACGGTCTGGACCTCGCTCTCGGGCTACACGCTGAGTGCCAACGTCGAAAATCTGTTTTTCGGCGGCAGCGGCGACTTTGCGGGTACCGGCAACGCGCTCGACAACACGCTCGTGGGCGGTGCGGGTAACGACGTCCTGATCGGTGGCGCAGGTGCCGACACGATGGTCGGCGGTGGCGGCAACGATGTCTACGAAGTCACCGAGCTTGGGGACGTGGTGAGCGAGCTCGCCGGTGGCGGCAGCGACACGGTCTGGACCTCGCTCGGGAGCTACGTCCTGGGCGCCAACGTCGAAAACCTGTTTTTCGGCGGCAGCGGCGACTTTGCGGGCACCGGCAACGCGCTCGACAACACGATCGCGGGGGGGGCGGGTAATGACGTCCTCGTCGGTGGCGCAGGTAACGACATCATCATCGGTGGCGCAGGTACCGACACGATGGTCGGTGGCGTCGACAACGATGTCTACCAAGTCGACAACCTCGGGGACGTGGTGACCGAGCTCGCCGGTTCTGGCAGCGACACGGTCTGGACCTCGCTCGGGAGCTACGTCCTGGGTGCCAACGTCGAAAACCTGTTTTTCGGCGGCAGCGGCGACTTTGCGGGCACCGGCAACGCGCTCGACAACACGATCGCGGGGGGGGCGGGTAATGACGTCCTCGTCGGTAACGCAGGTAACGACCTCATCATCGGTGGCGCAGGTGCCGACACGATGGCCGGCGGTGTCGGCAACGATATCTACGAAGCCACCGAGCTTGGGGACGTGGTGAGCGAGCTTGGCGGTGAGGGTATTGACACGGCCTGGACCTCGCTCGGGAGCTACGTCCTGGGTGCCAACGTCGAAAACCTGTTTTTCGGCGGCAGCGGCRACTTTGCGGGCACCGGCAACGTGCTCGACAACGTGATCGTGGGGGGGGCGGGTAATGACATCCTCGTCAGTGCCGCAGGTAACGACCTCATCATCGGTGGCGCAGGTGCCGACACGATGACCGGCGGTGTCGGCAACGATGTCTACGAAGTCACCGAGCTTGGGGACGTGGTGAGCGAGCTTGGCGGTGAGGGTATTGACACGGTTTGGACCTCGCTCGGGAGCTACGTCCTGGGTGCCAACGTCGAAAACCTGTTTTTCGGCGGCAGCGGCAACTTTGCGGGCACCGGCAACGCGCTCGACAACGTGATCGKGGGGGGGGCGGGTAATGACGTCCTCGTCGGTGGCGCAGGTAACGACGTGATGAGTGGCGGCGTCGCCGGCAACGATATCTTCGCGTTTGCCCCAGGCTTCGGCAACGATACGATCCTGAACTTCGGATCCAACCCGGCCGCAGGGCAGGACTTGCTCGATATCACGGGGATGGGGGTCACTAGCGCGGTGTTCGCGACCAACGTGAGCATAACGGCTGACGGGGCAGACACCGTGGTCGGGATCGGAGCGGACTCCATCCGCCTTGTGGGTGTCAACAGCGCGGCCGTTGATCAGACGGACTTCATTCTGGTCGTCTGAGGTCCTGGTCAGTACCGTCGCAGGAGGGCGGAACAGTAGAGGGGAGGGCAATGGATGCCCTCTCTTTCTCCTTCCACTCAATCGCCTCATGAATGCATTCGGTGTGGGTATTCAGGGAGGGCTGAATCGACCAGGGTTTTGCAGCGATAGCGATGATCATGGCGTTGCGAGCTGCTCTCGCATAATCGGAGACGTTTTTCTATTTTTCCGGCGTGAAATAGCTCTTTTCAATAGCTTCGCGGGTCGAAGCAATGATTTCCTTGCGAGTTCGTTCTTTCTCGACTGCTCGGGACAGGACTAGCGCTCCCACACATTGAGCGATGACGGCCCATGCCGCATCAGGGCTACGGAGACGATCGGCCCAGGCTTTCTGTATTTGCTTCAGGCCTTTTTCGACGGCCACCCGTACCTCCGGTTCGGCGCGCGCAATCTCTCCACCCAAGGCTGGAAGGACACAGCCTTCTTCTGGATGAAGGACATGAAAGGTACTCAGGTAGTTGCGTAAACATTGCTCCAGCTGTTCGCCTGATGCGTTTTGTCCACCAGCCAGCATTTCGCTGCTGTTTCGAATCTCATCCTCAATCACCGCCTGAAACAGCGGCTAGAAATAACATTTCGCTCTATACCTGCACTCAACTTCCTATATGTCTTTTAAAAACAGATAGTTGAGAGTCCTAACACCGATCGTCTGTTTTATCGACGTAAAATTGACAAAGATTTGCTATGGAACTTTAGTCTTAGTTATCGGGGGACCCGCCCGCCTGAAGCTTGCCATCGCTTTGGCAACGCAAGGCGCGGTGATTCTCCTGAGAGGAGCAGAATTATGTCGATCATTTCGTGCTTTTGCAGAGGGAAGGGGCTGTCCAGGACGTTCGCCTTCACTTCCAGATTCCATGGCCCGCCCAGGGCTCGAATCCGCTCTGCCTGATCGCCCGGCGAGCAATTCATTTCGCGAATTCCAGGCGTGTATCCCGGGTCCCGGGTAACGCCAGAGCTCTTGCAAAAAAACATAACCAACAAACTGCGCAAGCCAGCACTTGACTTGGCGCGGGAGGATTTTCTCGTCCCGTGCCTTTACCCAAATAGATCGAGGGCAATCCAAAATGGCCAATTTCAACAAGTCGGACCTGGAGTTCATCCTCAAGCAAATCTTTATCGCAGAAGCGAATGCCGACGGCACCGGCCTCATTGATTTGCTTCCCAACACTCAGGTGCCATTCGGCCTGCGTACCGTCGATGGCAGCTTCAACAACCTGGTCACCGGCCAGAGTGAGTTTGGCACCGCGGACAATGCCTTCCCGCGCCTGCTCGATCCCTCGTTTCTGGATGCATACGCCGGGACAGGGTCGGTGACCGATCCGCAACCACGGATCATCAGTAACCTGATCGTCGACCAGACCGCCAATAACCCGGCGGCCTATGCCGCAGCGTTCGACCCGGGCCTGGACGGTGTGCTCAACTTCGGCGTGGTGGGTGCGGGTAATGACGACGTCCTCAAGGAAGGCGTACAGATAGTCACCAGCCCCGGGCTGGATGGCGTGTTCGGCACGGCCGATGACAAGGACGTGTTCTTCATGCCCAACGTGTCGCCGGACGTCGGCCTGACCGCCAGCTTCAACTCGTGGATGACCTTCTTCGGCCAGTTCTTCGACCACGGTCTCGACCTGGTCACCAAGAGCGCTACCGACTTCGTGTTTATTCCGCTGCAACCGGACGATCCGTTGTTCGTAGCGGGCAGCCCGACCAACTTCATGGTGCTGCCACGTGCGGTGCGTACCGCCGGCGCAGACGGAGTACTTGGCACTGCCGATGATGGCCAGCCCAACACCACCTCGCCTTTCGTCGACCAGAGCCAGACCTACAGCTCGCACCCTTCGCATCAGGTGTTCCTGCGCGAGTACGTGCTCAATGCGGACGGCGATCCTGTTGCGACAGGGCGCTTGATTACCAACCGCGATCTCGGCGCCGATGGCTTGTTCGGCACTGCCGACGACGGCAACGGCGAAAATGGCGGCATGGCGACCTGGAAGGTGGTCAAGGCGCAGGCCCGTGACATTCTCGGCATCAACCTGACCGACGCCGATGTACACAACGTACCGCTGCTGGCGACCGATGCTTACGGCAACTTCATCCGCGGGCCGAACGGCATGCCGCAGGTGGTGATTCGCATCAGTAACGGTGCTGACGGCATCGCCGGGACAGCTGATGACGTCACGCAACTGGTCGAAGGCAACCGGGCTGCTCCGATCAGTCTGGCCAGCGCCGTGAGCACCGGGCATGGCTTCCTCGACGACATCGCCCACAATGCCGCACCGGTAGTCGTCGGTGGGGTTCTGCAGGCGGATGCCGACATCGCTGTCGGCAATGCGCAGCCCGTTGGTCCGGGCGGCAACAACCTGACCTATGACAACGAACTGCTCGACGCCCACTACATTGCCGGCGACGGCCGGGTCAACGAGAACATTGGCCTGACCACCGTGCACCATGTGTTCCACTCCGAGCACAACCGCCTGGTCCAGCAAACCAAGGACACCCTCATAGCCGCCGGCGACCTGGCCTTCCTCAATGAGTGGCTGGCAGTCGACGTGGCCGCGATTCCGACTACACCCGCCGAGATTGCAGCGTTGGTGTGGGACGGCGAACGCCTGTTCCAGGCCGCCAAGTTCGGCACCGAAATGCAGTACCAGCACCTGGTGTTCGAGGAGTTCGCGCGGACCATTCAGCCGCAGATCGACGGATTCCTTGCGCCCAATGGCTATGACACCTCGATCAACCCGGCAATCCTCGCCGAGTTCGCCCACGTGGTGTACCGCTTCGGTCACTCGATGTTGACCGAGACCGTCGATCGCTTCGACCCCGCGTTCAATCCGCTCCTCACCAACCCGGCCAACCCGGACTCGCAACTGGGTCTGATTGCGGCCTTCCTCAACCCGCTGGCGTTCGCCAGCAGCGGGGTGACTGCGGACCAGGCGGCTGGGGCGATCGTTCGCGGTGTGACCCGCCAGGTCGGCAACGAGATCGATGAGTTCGTCACCGAAGCGTTGCGCAACAACCTGCTCGGTCTGCCGCTCGATTTGCCGGCCCTGAACCTGGCGCGTGGTCGCGACACTGGCATCCCCACCTTGAATGAGGCGCGGCGTGAGTTCTATGCATCAACCGGTGACAGCCAACTCAAGCCATACATCAGTTGGGCTGACCTGGCGGACAGCCTCAAACACCCCGAGTCGCTGGTCAACTTCATTGCGGCCTTTGGTACGCATTCCTCGATCACGGCGGCGACCACGCTGGCAGACAAACGCGCTGCAGCCCTGGCGCTGGTACTCGGTGGTGCAGGTTCGCCGGCTGACCGCCTGGACTTCCTTAATAGCACCGGTGCCTATGCCAACGTAACGACGGCCGGTAAAGATGGGGTACTGGGTACTGCAGATGACCTGACGGGCGTGACGATCACGGGCGTCGACGACATCGACTTCTGGGTCGGTGGCCTCGCCGAACAGAAGATGCCGTTCGGCGGCATGCTCGGCTCGACGTTCAACTTCGTGTTTGAAACCCAGATGGAGGCGTTGCAGAACGGCGACCGCTTCTACTACCTGTCGCGTACCGCGGGCCTGAACTTCGGCACTGAACTGGAGAACAACTCCTTTGCCAAGCTGATCATGCTCAACACCGATGTCACCCACCTGGCGAACACTGTGTTCCTGACGCCGACGTTCACCCTCGAAGTGAATCAGGCCGCCCAGTTCACCGGCCTGGGCGTGGACAGCCGTGCCGATCCGACGGGCGGCATCATGATCAACGGCGTGGAAGTCGTGCCGCTGGTGATTCGCGACAACCCCGACACCGTGGGGCCGGACACCAATTATCTGCATTACACCGGTGAAGACCATATCGTCATGGGCGGCACCGCCGGCAATGACATCATCATTTCCGGTGACGGCGATGACACCCTTTACGGCGACGCCGGCAACGACCGCCTCGAAGGCGGTGCCGGGAACGATGCGGTACTGGGCGGCGCGGGTGATGACATCATCAGCGACTCGTTCGGCGACAACCGCCTGGAGGGTAATGCCGGTAACGATGTGATCGTGGTTGGCAGCATGCTTGCTGCAGGCAACCTGATCCTGGGTGGCGATGGCCAGGACTTCATCATCACCACCGAAGACATCAGCACCACCTTCGGCGGTCAGGGTGACGACTTCATCCTCGGCGCCAAGACCAACCTGCCACCGACCGGCAACGAAGGTGATGACTGGATCGAGAAGGGCGCCCAGGACGGTGCGCCTGGCGATAACTTCTCGCCGTTGCTCAATGACGATGTGATCGGCAACGATATCTTTACCGGTGGTGGTGGCTTCGACGAAATGATCGGCGAGGGTGGCGACGACATCTTCGTCGGCAGCGATGCCCAGGACAAGATGGACGGCATGTCCGGCTTCGACTGGGTCACCTACAAGAATGACAAGGTTGGCGTGACCGTTGACCTGAGCCTGGCCGCACTGGCGCAGCCACACGGCAATGCACCCAACCAGAATGCCGGCGTGTTCAATCCGGTCGGCGCCTCGCCTGCCTCGATTCTTGACCGTTTTGCCGAGGTCGAAGGCTTGTCCGGTTCGAGTTTCGGCGATGTGCTCAAAGGTGATGATGTCGATGCAGTCACTATCATCAACCACGGCGGTACCACGGGCAGTGCGCTGACCAATGTCGCGCTGATCCGCGGCCTGGACCAGTTCCTGGCCGATGCCGGATTGCCGGTCACTGGCTTTGCCACTGGCAACATCATCCTCGGCGGCAATGGCAGCGACCTGATCGAAGGCCGCGGTGGCGATGATCTGATCGATGGCGACAAATGGATCAACGTCAGAATTGCCGTTTATGCCGCCGGCGACGTCAACCATACCGGCCCTGAGATCGCTACCTTCGACAGCATGGTCGATATGATCCCGCTCATGCTGGACGGCACCTTTAACCCCGGTCAACTCAAGGCTGTGCGGGAAATCATGCCCGGTACCTCAACGGGCGGGGCGGCCTTCGACACCGCCATCTTCTCCGGGCTTCAGGCCGAGTATACGGTTACCGTTGACGACCGCGGCACGGCCACTTTGGCGGACGATGTCTATACCGTGATCGATAGCGTCGCGGGTCGCGACGGCACCGATACCCTGCTGCATATCGAACGCCTGCAATTCGCCGATGACCAGCTAGTGCTGGTGCCGGGGCAGAATGCCCAACCGGTTGGCAGTCCTACCGTCACGGATGGCAACGGCGGGGCGATAACGGTGGGCGACACGCTGACGGTCAGCGTCGCCGGGGTGCGCGATGCCAACAACGTCGCGGCGGGTAATCCGCAGGGGCTTATCACCAACTCCTCGGTGTCCTACATCTGGCAGTTCGAGGCAACCCCAGGCAGCGGCGTATTCGAGGACATCATCCTGTTGCCGGCTGGCGACCTGGCGTTCCAAAGCGCCGACGGTACCGCGTTCAAGGTCTCTCCCGACCTCGCCGGGTTGTCGTTGCGGGTCAAGGCGATCTATCAGGACGGTCACGGCACCACGGAGATCCTGTTCTCCACGCCGACGGCTGCCATCGTTGCCGGTGCACCGGTCACGCCAACGGCGGCGGTACCTGTAGTCGATGCCACCGCGGGTGGCGCGGGCCTGCACATGGTCCGCTCCGACCTCAACTTCATTCTTGACCAGATCAAGATTGCCGAGGCTGATGCGGCCGGTCAGGACATCCTCTCGCTGATCCCGAATATCCGCGCGCCGTTGGGCCTGCGTGCGGTCGACGGGTCGAACAACAACCTGATGAACCTCAATGGCAACAACCACACCGAGTTTGGTGCCGCCGATAACGTCTTCCCGCGCTTGACCGATCCGGTCTTCAATCCGGCGGAAGGGGGAACGTCGTATGCGCAGAACAGCGGCCTTGTGATTGACTCGCAGCCGCGCACCATCAGTAACCTGATCGTCGATCAGACGTCGAACAACCCGGCGGCCTATGCCACGGCCTTCGACCCGGGCCTGGACGGTGTGCTCAACTTCGGCGCGGTGGGTAACGACGACGTGCTCAAGGATGGCGTACAGATTGTTGCCAGTCCCGGGATGGATGGACAGTTCGGTACCGCCGACGACCACGATGTGTACCTGTTCGAGAACACCGCGGCGGATGCGGGATTGACCGCGCCGTTCAACGCCTGGATGACCTTCTTCGGGCAGTTCTTCGATCATGGTCTGGACCTGGTGACCAAAGGTGGTTCGGGCACCGTCTTCATCCCGCTGCAACCGGATGATCCGCTGTTTGTGCCAGGTAGTCCGACGAACTTCATGGTGCTGACCCGCGCGACCAACCTGCCAGGGGCGGATGGCATTCTCGGCACGGCCGACGACATCCATGAGCAAACCAATACCACCACGCCGTTCGTGGACCAGAACCAGACCTATAGCTCGCACCCGTCGCATCAGGTGTTCCTGCGCGCTTATCAAATGACCGACAACGGCCCCGTAGCGACCGGCAGGCTGATCACCAACCGTGATCTGGGTGTGGATGGCACGTTTGGTACCGCGGACGACGTCGAAATCGGTGGCATGGCGACCTGGAAAGTGGTCAAGGCACAGGCCCGCGACATCCTGGGTATCAACCTTACCGATGCCGATGTCGATAATGCCCCGCTATTGGCGACTGACGCCTATGGCAATTTCATCAAGGGGCCGAACGGCTTCCCGATGGTCGTGATGAAGGGTGTTGACGGTCTTGGTGGCACGGCTGATGACGTCCTTGTCGAAGGCGATCCGACTGCCCCCCTTGACCTGACCAATGCTGTGCGCACCGGTCACCAGTTCCTCGTCGACATTAACCACAATGCCGCGCCGGTAATCGTCGGTGGGGTTCTGCAGGCGGATGCCGACACCGCTGTCGGTAATGCGCAGCCCGTTGACGCGGGCGGCAACAACCTGACCTATGACAACGAACTGCTCGACGCTCACTACATTGCCGGCGACGGCCGGGTCAACGAGAACATCGGCCTGACCGCGGTGCATGCGATCTTCCACTCCGAGCACAACCGGCTGGTTGCGCAGACCAAGGACACTGTGCTCGATTCGGGTGACGTGGCCTTCCTCAACGAGTGGCTGCTCACTCCGGTGGCCGCATTGCCAACCACCCAGGCCGAGTTCGATGCGCTGCTGTGGAATGGCGAGCGCTTGTTCCAGGCTGCCAAGTTCGGCACCGAAATGCAGTATCAGCATCTGGTGTTCGAGGAGTTTGCGCGGACCATCCAGCCCCGAGTCGACCTGTTCTTCGCACCGACCCAGGTCTACGACGTCGACCTCGATGCCTCGATCGTCGCCGAGTTCGCCCACACCGTGTATCGGTTTGGCCACTCGATGCTGACCGAGACCGTCGATCGCTACGACATCGACTTCAACGTGATAGGCGATCCGGCCAGCGCTAATCCCGATCAGCAAATGGGCTTGATCGCGGCGTTCCTCAACCCGTTGGCGTACGCCGCCAGTGGCGTATCGCCAGAGGATGCGACCAGCGCGATCATACGTGGGGTGACTCGGCAAACCGGTAACGAAATCGACGAGTTCGTCACCGAGGCGCTGCGCAATAACCTGCTCGGCCTGCCGCTCGACCTGCCGGCGCTCAACATCGCCCGTGGCCGCGATGTGGGGATTCCCTCACTCAATGCGATCCGCCGCGACATCTACAGCCAAACCGGTGATACCCAACTCAAGCCGTACACCAGCTGGGTCGATCTGGTGCAGTACCTCAAACATCCGGAGTCGTTGATCAACTTCATCGCGGCCTATGGCACGCATGACACGATCACGGCGGCGACCACGATGGACGGCAAACGCGCTGCAGCCCTGGCGCTGGTCTTCGGTGGTGTGGGGGCGCCGGCTGACCGCCTGGACTTCCTCAACAGCACCGGTGCCTATGCCAACGTAACGCTGGCCGGCACGGATGGCGTGGTGGGCACTGCCGACGATCTGAAGGGTGTGACGGTCACTGGCGTCGATGCCATCGACCTGTGGATCGGCGGCCTGGCCGAACAGAAAACCCCGTTCGGCGGCATGCTCGGCTCGACCTTCAACTTCGTGTTCGAGAACCAGCTGGAAAAACTGCAGGACGGCGACCGCTTCTACTACCTGGAGCGTACCTCTGGCCTGTCGATGAATGCCGAACTTGAAAGCAACTCGTTCGCCAAGCTGATCATGGCCAACACCTCGGCCACGCACTTGCCGGGCCTGGTGTTCTCGGACCCGGGGTTCTATCTGGAAGTGGACCCGGGCAAGCAATTCAACGAAGGCCTGCTAGCCCTCGATCCGCTCGGCCCGAACGGCGAGCAGGTGGTGTTCCGCGACAACCCGCTGACCGTGGGGGCGGACACCAACTACATCCGCTACAACGGTGCCGAGCACATCGTGCTGGGTGGCACAGACAACGCAGACATCCTCATCTCCAGTGAAGGCGATGACACAGTCTGGGGGGATGGCGGCAACGATCGCATCGACGGCGGTGACGGCAACGACCAACTGCGCGGTGGTGCCGGTGACGACATCATCACCGACACCGGTGGCGACGATAACATCCAGGGTGGCGACGGCAACGACGTGCTGCACGGAGGCAACGGCATCAACCTGATCATTGGCGGGTTCGGCAGCGACTTCATCGTGACCGGTGAGGACGCCTCCGAGGCCATTGGTGGCCAGGGTAACGACTTCATCCTGGGCAGCAAAGCCAACGAACAGGACATGGGTAACGAAGGCGACGACTGGATCGAGAAGGGTACCTCGGACGGTGCGCCTGGCGACAACTTCGATCCGCTCGGCAACGATCCGGTAATCGGCAACGATGTATTCGTCGGCGGCAACGAGAACGACAAGTTCAACGCCGAAGGCGGCGACGACATCATGGTCGGCAGTCTCGGCATGGGTGACCGCTATATCGGCGGCTCCGGCTATGACTGGGCAACCTTCAAGGATCTCGCCCAGGGCGTGACCATCGATTACAGCGACCGCTTCTTCGATGTGCCACCGATGCCGGGTTCGGGAGCCTCGGCGCTGGTGCGTTTCGACATCATGGAAGGCCTGTCGGGTTCGTCCCACGGTGACTTCCTGCGCGGTGATAACGAAGATGCGACATCGCTACCCACCGCGGGTGCAACCGGCAGTGTGCTGACCAACATCAGCCTGATCAACGGTCTGGCGGGGCTGCTGCCAGTCGGAGCGACGTTCTTCGACGGCGGCAACATCATCCTCGGTGGTAGCGGCAGCGACCTCATCGAAGGCCGCGGTGGTGACGACATCATCGATGGTGACAAGTGGCTGAACGTACGCATCAGCGTACGGGCAAACGCTGATGGCACTGGCGCGGAAATCGCCACGTTCGACAGCATGGCGCCGATGGTTCAGGCAATGCTGAACGGTACTTACAATCCGGGCCAGCTGGTCATCGTGCGGGAGATTCTGACCGGCACTGACAGCTTCGACACCGCGGTGTTCTCCGGTAATGCGTCGGAGTACAGCGTCGCTGTCGATGGCAACGCCGTCATCGTGACCGACCTGGTGGCCGGGCGTGATGGCGTCGATCGCCTGACGGGCATCGAGCGTCTGCAGTTCGCAGACCAGGCGCAGGCGTCCGGCGTCGGCACCGCATTGAACAGCGGTCCTGTGGGGCGTCTGGCGATCCTCGATGCCACCACCGGTGCGCGTACCGATGCGCCTGTCGCCGGCCAACTGCTGCGCGTCAGCGATCAGTCGATACGCGACGCGGACAGTGTGAGTGCGGCCAATCCGACCGGCGCGGTTACCGGTCCGGTGGCTTACTACTGGCAGGTCGAAAACGTTGCGGGCTCGGGTGTCTTTGAAGACATCACCTTTTTCGCCGCTGGCGAGGTATCGCGGGCAACCGGCGCCACCTATCTGGTGGCGGACGATGTCGCCGGTCTGAACCTCCGCGTTCGGGCGGTGTATCAGGATGCCCAGGGTACGCTGGAGATCGTCGATTCTGCGGGGAACAGCGTAGCGACCGCAGGGCCGACCATCCTCGGGCTTGCGTTTCTGAACGAGGTGTTGACCGCCGACCCGTCGACCATCGTCGACGTCGATGGCCTCAGCAATCCGCAGTTCACCTTCCAGTGGCAGGAGACCAATGGGGTCACCTTCGTCGACATCGCCGGAGCCACCGCTAGCACGTTCACGCTTGGCCAGACTCAGGTCGGCGATCAGGTGCGCGTGGTGGTCAGTTACGTGGATGACTTCGGTACGGCCGAAAGCATTGCGTCCGACGCTACGGCCCCGGTGGCCGCCGGTACTCTGTTTGTCGGTACCGCCGGTGTCGACATATGGACCGGCACGGCATTCGACGACATTGCCAGCGGAGGTGCTGGCAACGACATCCTGAGCGGCTTGGGCGGCAACGACATCCTCAATGGTGACGCGGGCAATGACATTCTCATCGGGGGTACGGGTGCCGACACGATGGCCGGCGGTGTGGGCGACGATGTCTACGAAGTCACCGACCTTGGGGACGTGGTGACCGAGCTCGCCGGTGCCGGTAACGACACGGTCTGGACCTCGCTCTCGGGCTACACGCTGAGTGCCAACGT
>NZ_JBFUAE010000038.1:0-9108 GCF_056406435.1 Pseudomonas sp. P1_C12
GTGTTGGTGTTGCATCGCGCTGTATTGCCGGCGCTGAAAAAAGCCGGTTCGTTACTGAAACTCTCCTTCAGCCTGCGCATGCTGGCGCTGTTCTCGGGGGCGTTCTCTGGCGTGTCGTGGTTCTATGCCGCCATGCTGGGCGTTGGTCGTCCGCTGGCCTGGAAGTACTCGCTGGTGGAGTTGCTGGCAGCCTATCCGGTGCTCATCGTCGCTGGGTTCGGGATGATGGTATTGCTCACTGCCTGGGCCAAAAACAGAGACACCGAAGCGCACATGGAGCAAGGCACCAGGACTCCAGGAAATGCCGCCCTGGCTGGCTGGTAATTCCAGGTTGAACAAGGACGTCCAGCGCTAGCCAATGAATCCCGCTTTAACTGTTAATAAAGTCTCACTTGAGGATATCCAAATGAAATCCATGAAAGTTCTCTTCGTAGTCGCCACTCTGACCGCTTCTTCTCTGGCGATGGCCACAGGTGGCGGTGATCGGACCTTCGCACGCATGGAGTCGGCCCGGACAGTCTCGATGAAAGCCTTCCAGGTTGCCCAGAAACAGAAGGCTGAAGCCGCTGTAGCTGAAAGCAAAGCCAAGGCGACCGACCGCAGCAATAGCTGATCCGTATAGCGCGTCCCCGGGCTGACAGAAATGTGCGGCCTCAAGCCTCGAATGCAGCACCCAAGGTGCTGCTTTTGCTTATTTAACCGAAATCCCGCTAACACAAAATCCAGTGTGTTGAATCCACAGCTATAAGCAGCCTTTCACGAAGGGCTGCTTTGGGGCCTGTTCTTCAGGTCTGGGCTCAGAAGCGATAGTTGGTGCTCAGCTCCAGCGTCCGTGGGGCACCGGGCGTGATCAGATCCACCGAACCATGCGCCGAAGCGTAATACTCCTTGTCGAAGACATTGCGCAGACGCAGGGCCATGTCCCATTTCGGCTGGTTGTACAACAGCGCGGTGTCCACTGTTGTGTAAGCCGGCATGACCACATTGTTATCCAGCGCGGTATAGCGATCATCGACATAGTTGGCCCCCATGCCCACACGCCAGGTTTGCGTCAGCGAACGCACCAACCACAGGTTGGCGCTGTGGCGCGGCGTCAAGGTGGGTACCTGGCCTTCGTTGACGACACTCACTGTTCACAGCGGTTGCCGGCAGGGTTAGAGCAGACTGCGTTTCTGCCTGTAAATCAGGTACAACCAGAACGCCCAGCAACGACAGAGAGGCTGGGTAAATGCGCGATCGAGCCACCATGGACACCTTTGTACGAATGATCGCGCGAATAACAACTATTATTATTTGCAAGTAAATACATATCATTCCGATACAACTCATTGACGCTACTCGGAACGATCGTCTCAATTTAATTGATGGCCGACAGAAGCGTTCCGTCCGGACGTCAAGCCTCGGGCCGTTACAGTTCAATATCTGACGCTCAGGGTAGGCGGCTACAGCTCGCCCCCTCACCACTGGCAATGTGCAGCCAAAGATCTACCGGTAAAGTCGTCTTCGACAGAAAATGTCATCGGGGCAGACAGTAGATAGAGTGATGGCAAATGAGTGGAGTCACTTAAGGCGACAGGCAGAAATCGGCCGATTCTGTTGAAAAAGTCGGCCATGGTTTCCACGGCAGAAAAATACGCGCCTGAGATTGAAATCTTTACTTTTGGGCAGAGGCTTCCGGGCTCAGATTTCACGTAGCAGCGTGTAAAAAAGGCATTTTCACCACTCAATATTCAGGCCATTTGGGCGGGCCGACTTTTTCAACAGAATCTGCCAGAAGCAGCCACTCAAACACCGACTTATGGTATTCAGTCTGTATCACTCATGGAAAACAGCGCGCCGATACTTCTTCCGAAGGCCGACGATTTTTTCAGTAAACGGAGTCACCTACATGGACGTCATCAATCAGTTGCAACCCGAAGAGTGTGCAGGCATGGAGGATATTCGACGCGAAATCGATGCCCTTGATCAGGTTGTTATCAAGCTGTTGGGCAAGCGTTTTCACTATGTACTGGCTGCCTCGAAGTACAAGACCTCAGCAACTTCGGTGCGTGCTCCGGAGCGTTTCAAGGCCATGTTGGAGACACGACGCGAGTGGGCCGAGGCTGAGGGCCTGAGCCCGGATGCAATCGAGAAGATGTACAGTGACCTGGTGAACCACTTCATTGCAGAAGAGATGAAACACTGGGCGGCTCATCAATCCAACACCTGACTCTAGTGTCCGGACTGTCCGCCATGGGGCGTCAACCGCCCTTCATGTCTGCTGTAATCGGCCATTTGCGGGCATGCCATTGCTTTCCATCACCCTGCGCTAGCCTTGGGACTCAGCTAAAGTACCGATTCATGGAGCTTAGAGACGAGCAATGAAACTGAACCACAGGCCAGTGAAGGCTAGCGACGTTAAAATGATCTGCGGCTTTCCTCAGAACGCTCAAGAGTTGTTTTTCATGTTTCCAAAGGCGCACTTCCCGCTAACGGAAACGCAGTTGATTACCGCGATCTCCCAACGCTTTGACTCTACCGTCGTGGAGATCAATGGGACTGTCGTTGGGTTTGCAAATTTCTATCGAGCTGAACGCAATGGCGTTTGCTGTATCGGCAATGTCATCGTCTCGCCGAGCGCTCGGGGTGAAGGAGTGGCCACGTTCATCGTAGAGACGATGACCGGCTTGGCATTCGAGCGTTACGGAGCCAACGAGGTGCAGATTTCCTGTTTCAACGAAAACACCGGAGGGCTGCTGCTCTACCCCAAGCTTGGGTTTGTGCCTTATGCAATTGAGGAGCGACCTTCTTTGGGAAACGGCCGATCGGCCCTCATACACATGACGCGCAGCAGAATCTCGACAGGTTGAATACGCGGTCGATTGTTACCCTGGAAGACAGGCAGAGATCGGCCAATAGCTGCCCCTTGGCGAGAGGCAGATTACAACGATGAACTCAACGACGATCGTTTCAAACCAGCAGCGACCTGTCCGCTATTGCAAAGGCACATAAATATCGGTCTGCCATTGATCCTGCGGTGTCTCGGGGGAAATGCTCAGATAATCGAAGAACAGCGGCTGGTCTCGAAGCTCCTCGCCGCTGGTAGGGAGCCAGTCGCGATAGATCGGATAGATCGATTCGCCGATGTGATCCGTCGAGCCCACGTGACGCACCACGACGCAGCGCCCGCCGGGGATAACCCTCTCGGTTACGCCGAACTCATTCGCTGCTACCGCCTCGTGAATCTCGCCGCAGATTGCAAACCGGAACTCTTCGGCCGGGGTCGTATCGGGGTTACCGAAAGGAATACCAAAGCTGCGACTTGATGCCACCGGCGACTGTCCGCTCTGCATGCGCCATTCGATAAATTTACGCACGCTCTCATTAATGAGCCCGGGCGCTCCGCAATGCTCCAATGCTGCAACCCTGACTTCGCGAAACTCCACAATTCGTATCTGCATGATGATGCTCCTGGAAAAATGAGGGATGGTGAACACCGCACTCCAGACCTGCCAATTCGGTTGCTTCCTGAATGCACTCGGCGTCATACCGAACGCTCGCCTGAACGCCCTGGAAAATGCTTCGGGGCTTTCGAAACCCGCACCGAAAGCGGCGTCCAGCACCGAGTAATTCGCGAGGGAAGACAAGCAATGCGCCGCGCGTCCTAGTCGCATCAGTTGTACATAACGTGAAACAGGCACGCCCACGAACGCGGTGAATTGTCGATGGAAGTGAAACGCCGAAAAATTCGCGACTTGGCTCAACGTCTTCACGGACAAGTCACCTTCGAGATTGGCGTCGATGTAGGCGAGTACCAGGTCGAAGCGTTTTGTGTAGGCGGCGTTGCTCAGCAAGTCAGACACTGGATGGAGGCTCCGGGAAATACGGTAGGCAATAGAGTCGACTATACCGGCGTGCCCGCGCCTAGCCGTGTTTGCTCAGGTCGCGTTTGAATTGCCCGTTCGACGTGGCCGCCTTGGATGCACCGTCTTGAAGGCTACCGGGCGGTTCATCTGAGCCTCCGATTGTAAATCCTGTACGACCGCCAGCTTCACGCCCTGAGGAAGTCAGTCAACCAAAATCGAGGTTCTGGAGGCTTGGATTCATCAGGCCCACCTCCGTGGTGAGGAGTTCTTGTTTCCGACCCGGTTGCATGGCTCAGATCATCTCTCCACCGGGCAATACGCTCGAATAGTCAAAGCGTGGGTGACAGCCATTGGCCTTGACCCAACCATGTACGGTACCCACACGCTACGGCGAACCAAGGCATCGTTGATCTATCGCAGGACGAAGAACTTGAGAGCTGTCCAACTCCTGCTTGGTCATACGAAGCTTGAAAGCACTGTCAGATACCTGGGAATCGAAGTCGATGACGCCCTGGAAATGGCGGAACAGACGGAGGTCTGATCACCTGCTGCGACGGTCAATGCTTGGCCGTCGCTGTCCGGCCAGAAGCAGATCTGAAAAACCTTGTGCGTGTGTGGATTCCATCTGAATTCGACACACTCGCCCGTGCGCTGGTCCTGGCCGCGCTCGAGACATCATCGCAGACTATTCTTGATCTGGGTAACCGACCGGTCGCACCGAAGGAGGTCACTCGTTTATGCACTGTGTCCTTTTCGAAATCCGCCGCGGTTCGATCGGATGCATGAAGGCAAATCGATCCGCGCCGGCATCGAGTTCCGATGAACTACCGGTCTGGGGCACGGCCCCAGGCACTTTTGTCTGACACCCTGAAACGGAGACGCCAGCATGAGCACTTTGCAACTTCACCCTGTACTGGACAATGGTATCCAACCCGCCGCCGCGAATTTCACAGGTGGCACCCTGCAATGCCTGTGTGCGACTGACAAGGTCGAGGTCAAGATCGACGCACAAACTCTGCATAACCACGCGTGCGGCTGCAGCAAATGCTGGAAACCACAAAACGCGACATTCGCCGTCATCGCCGTGGTGCCTCGAGATAAGGTCAGCGTGATTGCCCACGGCGAAAAACTGGCGATTGTCGACGAATCCGCCACCATCCAGCGCCACGCCTGCAAGCAGTGTCACGCCCATCTCTTTGGGCGCATCGAGAACAAGGACCATGCGTTTTATGGCCTGGACTTCGTCCACACCGAGCTTTCGCCACAGAGCGGATGGGCTGCGCCGGGATTCGCGGCGTTCGTGTCCTCCATCATCGAAACCGGCACACCGCCCGCGCAAATGAAGGCTATCCGCGAGCGCTTGCGCTCAATCGGCCTGGAACCCTATGACTGCTTGTCCCCGGACTTGATGGACGCACTGGCGACTCATGTCGCCAAACAGAAAGGCCTGCTCCCCGCCGCCTGATTGATCGGTTGCCGCGGTTTCTTTTCCGGACCGCGGCTCCGATTCACCTTTGATGTTGTGCGCCCCACATAATTAACTGGGGGGCTATGGGCATTAAGACAATGGATTACGCCAGTTTTCAATTCCGCTCGTACCAATTTTGTACCACCAGGCTCTCTCAACCCACCTTTTCGCTATGGCTAACTGCATCTACATCAGGCAGATAGCGGCCAATAGCAGCCCTTCATGATCGGCTGCTATTGGCAAAAAGTAGCACTGGCCGACACCGACTTACGGCGAGTGTCAGCAATGGGTCGCACTACTTCGATACCACCAACGCCGGTGGCTGCCAGCTGCCTTCGCCAGCGGGAAGAATCGAAGGCGGTGCGGTCTTCGGCCAGTACAGACGCATCATCAGATAGACCGTGTCGTCAGGCGCCGGCAACCAGTTGGCCTCCTTGGCCTTACCGGGGGAGTCCTTCTGGATGTACAGCGTCAGTGAACCATCCGCGTTTTTCTTCATGGCCGACAGCATCGGCGAATTGATCAGGTAACGGTTGAGCGGATTCTTGATCAGCAGCTGGCTCTTGCCGTCGTACATGGTCACCGACCAGAAGGCATTGGCGGGCGGCAGTTTGCCGGCCGGGAAGGTGAGCGTGTACTTGCGCTTGCTGGTATCGAGCGTCTGGCCGGTGCCGTCGGTGCGCGTGTTGGGATACATCGCCTCGACGGCGTCATTGCCGTAGAGACCGCCTTTCGCGGCACCAGCACGCTTCAGCCAGTCGGTCTTGTAGAACGTTTGGTCGCCGAAGTACGCGCCGACGCTCCAGCCGTTGATTATCTTCGTCCCGCTCGCGAGGAACTTGTCGACCTTCTCGTCACCGGCCTTCATCCCGAGCAGGACCACGGCCTTGTGCTCGAGCGAGAGGTCCTTGAATTCGAAGCTCCGACCGGGGCCTACGCCGATGCTGGCCAGCTTCGCCCGAATCTCCTTGTCGTCAGCCGATGGCGGCACATACTCCATCGCGGCCGACAAGTACTCGAAGAAGTTGGCCTTGATGCCCTCCGTGGTGGCCGGAACGAAATCAATCTTCGGCGCAGTGGGCGGCGCGGGCTGATGGAGAAAGGCGGACAGCGGCTGGACCTTGTAGCCCGCCTGCACCTTCTCGACATTCGGCATGTCCTTGGCATTGAAGAGCTGAGTCCGCATGCCGCTCAAGGCGAAGGGAGTGGTCGAGGTGAAGACTTTCTTGATACCGGGAGGGGTCGTGCCTTTCCAGTCGGGACCGACCACCATGTAGTGACCTGGCTCACTGCCGGTGGCACGGCTGCCGATGTAACCGTAGTTGTAGGTATTGCCGTCGATTAGCTGCACCGAGTAGTAACGCCGATGGTCCACCGCCGGCACCGAGATCACCATCGGCTCCGCGCGCAAGTCCAGCCAGACAAACGAGTACGGGGTGTCGCTGTTCGGAGTGATGATGGCTGTGTCTTGGTAGGTGAAGACGCGAGGTTCGTTCTTGAGCTGATTGAACGGTGCCTTGTATTGCGGGCCATCCTTGTCCACGGCATATTCGTTCATCACGGCGTAGTTCATGACCAGCGGCAAGCCGTAGATAAAGCCTTCCTCGGCGATCGCCTTGGTCTGCTCGAGACTCGGCGCGGGCGCGCCCTTGGCCGCATCGGCCTTGTCTGCCTGCGTGATCGGATCGGTCTTGCTCGCACACCCCGCAAAAAGCGTTGAACCCACTACGACGACTGCCGCAGCCATTATCCAGCCCCGGTTAAACTTCCTGTTCATTTCCACCTCGTTGGTTTTGAGCAAGCTATTGCCGTGAGTGTTCATGGCCACGGTGAAATAATCTGAACGCCTGAAACCCTCCCGACTTTTCAGTAGTGCCAAGTCATATTGGCGATCTGGGCTTCAATCCAGGCGTTGTCGAACTCGCCTGATACACGATAGCCAGACAAGGTTTTTTGCTGATCGACTGGCATGCCCCATCCAGACCGCGGCCCAATGGAAACTAAGGTCTGTCTCCCGACTAAGTAAATCCTGTGGCGAAGCGCCAACTCACACGCCCTGGGAGGGTAGATCACAAAAAGCCAGCATCCCCTTGCGCAGCTGAAATAGTGCCCGCTATTTGTACGTCCTGTCGCCACGATAAATACGAGAAGCCGGTCTGATTCAGTTATGTAACATTATCCATGTCGCCCTAGGGCGAGCAGCCCCTGCCAAAAGCGGGCGGTGAAATAGGGCCGCTACTATTTCCATAAATGGGGCACTACACCCACCCAACCGCGCGTTTACTACCTCATTTGAGGAATATCCCCCCACCCAGCACCTACCAAAAAAAAACACGTTGAAACAACTTACTAATTACTCGGAATTTTCATTCCCCCTCTCGTCCATGGCCCGGTGGTTGCATGGCGCCTTGCAACGCAGGCAGTTACTGTCACCAGGTGGGGATGGCTGGGTGCGCCGTTTTGCTATGTCGCGGAGGGAACCTCATGAGAATCCTTGCATCGCCATTCAATTCGATCCGTTCCTCAAGGGTTTCGGGCGCAGTTTCTGTACTGTTGATCACCTTCGGGTTGGATCCGGTCAGTGCCGCACCGCTGGATGATTTCGGCCCGCCACCACCGACGGACCCCTCTGCGTTTACCAACCCGCCGGTCGACCCCAAGGCCGCGCTGGATGCCATACGGGCCATGCCACCCGCCAACCAGGGCGCCCTCGCCCTGCCCAATGGTGTTTTTGGCACCCACGCCACGCCAACGACCGACAACGTGCTGCCGCCAGCCCTGCAGACATCCTTCAAAATCCCCACCAATGGCAAGCCCAGCCCATTGTTCGGGGCCCAGCCGTACACTCAGCAGCTGCTGCTGTTCGAAGAATTCGGCACGGAGAAACTCGACCCGACACTACCGCCGCCCACGCTGACCTTCCCGGTTCCGATCGTCGGCCCTGCGCCCACGCAGGACCCGAACAACATCGCCCGCAGTGGCCCTTCGGCCGCGGCGCTGGAAGCCTTCATGCGCCAGCCGGGGCTGTACCCGTTTCCGTCGCAGTATTCCAACGTGCTGGACCGCAACCCGTGGAAAGCGCAGATCGAAGCCTTCCTCAACCGCCATCCGGTCGGCTCGCCGGCCGAAGGTCGTCCGCCTGGAAAAGGCTGGTCGCACCAGCGCTGGAACGAGTTCTACCCACAGGTCGCCTTCAAGACCGCTCAAGCAGGCGCCAAGCTCAACGGCGGCATGCGCGACCGCCGACAGTTGCACAACTACGCCGTCGGTGAGTTCGGGCCTGGCGGACTCTACAACCAGACCTCGGACACCCCGGTCATTGCGGGCACCACCAAAGGCATCGATACCCGCTTTCACCCCAACATGCCGATTCAGAACCACAAGGCGCTCTGGACCTTCGACGGCACCTTTCCGCCAAAACTGCTGTTGGTGCGGTACGGCCAACCCGTGCTGATGCGTCACTACAACGCCCTGCCGATCGATCCGTCGGCCAACATGGGTTTCGGCCTGCATACCCTCAGCACCCACGAACACAACGGCCACTCCCCGGCGGAAAGCGACGGCTATGCCAATGCGTTTTTCTTTCCGGGGCAGTACTACGACTATCGCTGGCCTGTCCAGCTGGCCGGTTACGACACCATCAACACCAGCGCCCAGGATCCGCGCGCGGCGTTCCCCTGCGCCCCGGGCGAAACCCTGTATGTCAACGATGCCACGCCGGGCCTCAAGACCTGTAACAACGGCAGCATCAAGATCCGTGGCGACTGGCGCGAAACCATGAGCACCCACTGGTTC
>NZ_JBFUAE010000039.1:0-5641 GCF_056406435.1 Pseudomonas sp. P1_C12
GCTGTACCTCTTCTGTAGTTCGCTTGACAAGGACCTAATGTGACACGTGATGAGAGTGAAGTTCACTGCACCGCGACGAACGTGCCTGCCTGAAAAGCCTGTAGTGGCTGCAAACTCCCGGCAATTCCCCGCGCTTGACGCCTCTCGACCATTCGTCCTTTAAACCCCGTATTTGTTGGTCAAAGTCCGTTTCTGAAGGAGGTCATGACATGTCATGACGGATTTTTCGCGCGGTGGTTGTGACAGTACCTGGACCGAAAACGCCTGCTATCGAGCCAGGGGGAAATATCGGGTATTGGCCGATTGTTGCCTTTCACCACCGGTTGAATCCACAGCCGAAAGCAGCCTGTCAGTCAGGGAATAGCTGAAGGGTATTCAGGGTGATGGTGGTCGGTGGCTACGGAAATTTCGGTAGCATCGTTTGCAGGCATTTGGCGGTGATGCCAGATGTGGAACTGGTGATCCGGTTAATGCGTGTGAGGGCGTTCATAGGGGCGCTTTCAAAAAACGCTGTTCATGATCAGGCTCCGGCAATAGGCACGTGTCGTATTTCCCGAAGAGCCGATAACGATTAAGCGCAATGCGGTCGTATGCCCAATTTCGAAGTTTGCGAGGGAAGATGCGCAACAGGTTCACGGGGCGCCAGAGTGCGGAAAACTGGGCGATGATTTCAAAAAATGCATCCGAACGGTCCCAGTAGTGTCGGTCGCGGATCACCGCCATGGTGTCGAATTGATCCACGGGCAAACCTGCCCACGCGAGCAGAACCTGCCCCTCGGGTGACTGAACCGCCGCCAACCGCACTCGCCGCTGGCGGTCATGGCGAATCAAGAACCTCACCCAGCCATTGCACAGCTTGCAGACACCGTCGAACAGGACCACCGTTTCTCCTGGTTTGAGCAGTGGCGCGGGTGAGGGGCGGATTTGCGAGGCTGGCATAAGCGTGGGTCCAAGGGATCCTGGTTATCCCGGATCATAACCACGTGCCAGCGTTAAAGTCTGCATTTGGCTGTGGATTCAACCGGTCGATGCAACACAGCTGAATTCTGTGTAAGCAGAAGGAGTATTGCCGCAGTCCTCAGTCGCCTGTGGAAAGGCCATGCTTGTGTGCGTAGGCGTACAGATCTACGCGGTTCGTCAGGCCCAGCTTGCTGTAGATCGATGTTAAATGGTTGCGCAGCGTGTGCTCGCTGATGTGCAACTTCTCGGCCACCAACTTGCCAGGGGCTGAGGGGTCGCTGGCCAGCGATGCAATGGTTTGCTGCTCGCGGCGCGTTAGCTTGGCGATTTTTTGTTGCTCCGGGTCAATATCGCGTTCGGCTTTCTTGCGCGCCAGTTCAAGGAAGATACGGCTGGTCGCATTGCGGTCAATCCAGAGTTCGCCGTCATGCACTTTTTCTATGGCTTTGAGCAATGTCGATGCGGAGGCCGACTCCCGCTTATCCACCACGCCACGTGCGCCCGCCAGCACCGCTCTGTCATGCAGCGCCACGTCGCTCGACCCTGTCACTACCAGAATCCTGGCTTTGGTCTGGCTGTGCAAGTCGACCAGCGACTCGATACAGTCCTCGCTGTCCAGGTCCAGCACCACCACATCTGGCGCGTATTGGTGAAGCGAAAGCAGGTACTCCGCCACCGACGCCACCGAGCCCGCCAGCGTCAACCTCGGTTGAGCGCTTTCCACCAGACGCTCAAGGCCCCAGGCCACGAGCGGTAGAGCTACTAACAGGACTTGAATTGGCATGCGGGTCGCTGCCTCTTTAGGCGGGTTGTGTTAGCTGATCATGATAGCAATCGTTGCAGCCTGTAGCTTTTTTCTATAACGCTTCAGGTAGCCCCTCCCATGACATTTGTCCCGTAAAGCCCTGTTTTCATGGCTGATTGACTCCCAGAAAAAAGGGATAGCGCTCCCATGTATAAAACAGCGGTCGTTTTTAGACTGCCACCATGAAAGGCACATACCGAATTGAGCCCCGTGAACAAATCACCCTGCCGCTGCAACTGATCGGCGGGGGCAACGGTGTCACCCGTGACATCAGCGCCTCCGGTTTGTATTTCGAAACCGATAGTGAGCTGCAGGTGGGTAGCTTGATTGACTTCGAGATCGAACTCGACACTCCCGGCGGCCCCATGAAGTTCAAGGCTCAAGGACAAATTGTGCGCATTGAGCCACAAGGCGGCAGGACCGGGGCGGGCGTGAAGCTGCTGGCCAGCCGGCTGGTGCCGGTGGAATGAGGTTTTCGTGGGTTGAGGAAGAAGCGCTTGTGGCTGTTAGCGGCCCACGGCGGTTTTTTGCTCAGGGTGACATTCTTGGGAGAAAGACATGGCTAGCACTACAACTACCAGCGGCGGAACCGTTACCTCGTTTTCCAACACGCCGCAGGCGAAGGATGACATCTTCACCACCACTGAAAATCTGTTGGGGGTCGTGTATTGGGACGTCATGTCCAATGACCTCGGTGGCAACGCGAAGACACTCTGGTCACTCGACAACGCGGACAGTCTTTCTACTGCCACCAAGGCTTATGCTCCGGCCGACCTCCTGACCCAGGATACGGCGAGGGCTGAGGCGGCGAGTTCTGACACCAGTTTGAATGGTGCAAAGATCTGGATCACCTCGGACGGCAAGGTCGGCTACGACGCCACTACTTTCTCGTCTGCTTTCAAGGCACAACTCCAGGCGCTGGCTACTGGCGAGCTCCTGACGGACAGCTTTACCTATGCGATTCGTCTTGGCAACGGAACGCTCAGTTGGGCCACCGCGACGGTGCAGTTTTCGGGCGTGAATGATGGTATGACGATCAGCATCGGCGCGCAGGCCGGCACGGTGACCGAAGACGCCGACACCACGGCGAGCACGACCGACTCGCAGACAGCCAGCGGCACGATTGTCTTTGACGATGTCGACCTGAGTGACACGCACATGGCGACGTTCGCGCCGGCGGCGGGCAACGCTACTCATCTTGGTACGTTCGTACTCTTGCCGGTAAGCGAAGCAGCGAATGCAGCCAACGGTTCGGTGCAATGGACGTACAACCTGAGCAATGCGGCGGCGCAGTACCTGGCCCAGGGACAGACAGTCACCGAAACTTACCTGGTCACCATCAACGATGGTCATGGTTCGTCGGTAACGCAGAATGTGACCATCACTATCACCGGCACCAATGATGTGCCGACGGTGACGGCGGCAGAAATCGAAAGCGGGACGGTGACTGAAGACGGCACCCCGCTGGCCAGCGGCAGCTTCGCCTTCGGCGACGTGGACCTGGCCGATGACGCCCATGTGGCCAGCGTGAGCGCGCCGGCCGGTGCGCTGGGTACGCTGGTGGCCACTGTCAGCAACGAGAGCACCGGCGACGCTACGGGCAGCGTGGGCTGGACCTACACGCTGAACAACAGCGCGGCGCAGTACCTGGCTGGGGGCCAGACCAAAACCGAAGTGTTCACGGTGACGCTGACCGATGACTTCGGGGCGACGGTGACCAAGAACGTGACGATCACCCTGACCGGCACCAACGACGCGCCGACGGTGACGACGGCAGAGGTCGAAAGCGCTGCGGTGACCGAAGACGGCACCCCGCTGGCCAGCGGCAGCTTCGCCTTCGGCGACGTGGACCTGGCCGATCACGCCCATGTGGCCAGCGTGAGTGCGCCGGCCGGTGCGCTGGGTACGCTGGTGGCCAGTGTGAGCGACGAGAGTACCGGTGATGCGGTGGGTAGCGTGGGCTGGAGCTATACGCTGAACAACAGCGCGGCGCAGTACCTGGCCGCAGGTCAGACCAAGACCGAAGTGTTCACGGTGACGCTGACCGACGACTTCGGGGCGGCGGTGACCAAGGACGTGACGATCACCCTGACCGGCACCAATGACGCGCCGACCGTGACGGCGGCAGAAATCGAAAGCGCGGCGGTGACCGAAGACGGCACCCCGGTGGCCAGCGGCAGCTTCGCCTTCGGCGACGTGGACCTGGCCGATCACGCCCATGTGGCCAGCGTGAGTGCACCGGCCGGTGCGCTGGGTACGCTGGTGGCCACTGTCAGCGACGAGAGCACCGGCGACGCGGTGGGCAGCGTGGGCTGGAGCTATACGCTGAACAACAGCGCGGCGCAGTACCTGGCCGCGGGCCAGACCAAGACCGAAGTGTTCACGGTGACGCTGACCGATGACGTCGGGGCGACGGTGACCAAGGACGTGACGATCACCATCACCGGCAGCAACGACGCACCAGTGCTCAGCTTCGCGACGGGCAATGCTGCCGGCGCGGTGCAGGAAGACACCACGCTCAGCGTCAACGGCCAGTTCAGTTCGGCTGACATCGATCACGACGCCACCGCCACTTGGAGCATTGCCGGGCCAAATACCGGCACCTTTGGCTCGATCGCGGTGGACAGCAGCGGCCAGTGGACCTACACGCTGGCCAATGGCAGCGACGGAGTTGCCAGTGCGGTGCAGTCGCTGAAGGCGGGCGAGAGCCACGATGACGTGTTCACGGTGCAGGTCAGCGACGGCCTCGGCGGCGTCGACACCCAACTGGTGACCGTCACCATTACCGGCAGCAACGACGCGCCCGTGCTCAGTTTCGCGACGGGCAATGCGGCCGGCGCGGTGCAGGAAGACACCACCCTCAGTGTCAGCGGCCAGTTCAGCTCGACTGACATCGATCACGATGCCACCGCCACTTGGAGTATTGCCGGGCCAAATACCGGCACCTTTGGCTCGATCGCCGTGGACAGCAGCGGCCAGTGGACCTACACCCTGGCTAATGGCAGCGACGGGGTTGCCAGTGCGGTGCAGTCGCTGAAGGCGGGCGAGAGTCACAACGAAGTGTTCAGCGTGCAGGTCAGCGATGGCCTCGGCGGCTTGGACACCCAGCTGGTGACCGTCACCATTACCGGCAGCAACGACGCGCCCGTGCTCAGTTTCGCGACCGGCAACGATGTTGGCAGCGTGCAGGAAGACACCACCCTCAGCGTCAGCGGCCAGTTCAGCTCGGCCGACATCGATCACGACGCCACGGCGACCTGGAGCATTGCGGGTACGGATACGGGCACCTACGGCTCGATCGCCGTGGACAGCAGCGGCCAATGGACGTACATCCTGGCCAACGGCAGCGATGGCGTTGCCAGTGCGGTGCAGTCACTGAAGGCGGGCGAGAGTCACAACGAAGTGTTCAGCGTGCAAGTCAGCGACGGCTTGGGTGGCGTCGACACCCAGTTGGTGACCGTCACCGTCACCGGCAGCAACGACGCGCCAGTGCTCAGCTTCGCGACGGGCAATGCGGCCGGCGCGGTGCAGGAAGACACCACCCTCAGTGTCAGCGGCCAGTTCAGCTCGGCCGACATCGATCACGATGCCACGGCAACCTGGACCATCAATGGCGCGTCCACCGGCACCTACGGCGCAATCGCCGTGGACAGCAGCGGCCAGTGGACCTACACCCTGGCCAATGGCAGCGACGGAGTTGCCAGTGCGGTGCAGTCGCTGAAGGCGGGCGAGAGCCATGATGACGTGTTTACGGTGCAAGTCAGCGACGGCCTGGGCGGCGTCGACACCCAACTGGTGACCGTCACCATTACCGGCAGCAACGACGCGCCGGTGCTCAGCTTCGCGACCGGCAACGATGTTGGCACCGTGCAGGAA
>NZ_JBFUAE010000040.1:0-4752 GCF_056406435.1 Pseudomonas sp. P1_C12
CGGGTTGAGCATCCCCACCACGACGGTGCCGCTTTTAATCAGCGCCAGCTCGCTGTCGCTGGGCGCGACCACCTTCAAAATCAGCTCTGCACCAAACGCGTCATTGGCGCTGCCAATGGTTGCGCCTGCCGCTTCATAGGCACTGTCGACTACGCTGGCATTGACGCCGGCGCCGCTTTGTACAGTGACCTTATGACCCTGGCTGATCAGCTTCTTGATGGTTTCCGGGGTTGCAGCAACCCGTGTTTCGCCGGTCTGGGTTTCGAGAGGAACACCAATGTGCACGTCAAATCTCCTGCGTGATCTTATTGAGTAAACCCATGCACTACGGATGGTGCGGCTGGGGCGGCCGATCAGCACGATCCCGCCAAATCAGGGCGGGGCGCGGCATTTTGCAGGCGAACTTTGTGCCCTTCAAGGGATTATGACGGGTGACGGAAAATTAACTACAAGTCACCCCGTGACCGAATGTCGCAACCAACCGGGTCAATCCCTTGCAGGCCGTGCCTTGTAAGGATTCTGGCCGAAATTGAAGAATTTACACATCGGCCGTATGAATGATGCGGCATCGCTTCGAAATAGTGGCGCAAAGCCGCGTGGTCAGGCGCTTGTGGAACGTTTGTACGACTTCTCGATACAGTTTGCTTGTATGCGACAAATACGTATATCTGTAGGGCTCTATATTTGCTGACTACGGGGTCAAATAACGCTACGGGACCTTTATCCTTCTAGGCTGTAGCTGTGCGCCTGATTTACCAGCCAGTCACGAAATGCCCTCAAAGACGCGGATTCGACCTTTCGCTCAGGAATCATCAGGTAGTAAGCCTTGATGCTGGACAATGCTTGCGGGTTGGCGATCACCAAGCGTTTCTCCTTCAGCTCCCTTTGAATCAAAAACGGCGGAATCAGGGCAATGCCCATGTCGTGCATGGCCGCTTGGGCGAGCATGGAGAATAGCTCATAGCGTGGGCCTGTCATGTCTCGCGGGACATTCAGGTGTTGGGAGTCGAACCATTGGCGCCAGGCATAGGGGCGGGTGGTTTGTTGCAGGAGAGGCAAGTCGGCGATTTCGCCGGGCGTCAGACTGGTTTTGTTTCCGAGCAGGTTGGGGCTGCAAACGGGCATCGGATTTTCACCCATCAGCCTGTGGGATTCTGTACCCGACCAATCCGCGTCACCGAAGTAGATGGCGGCATCAAAATCAGTGTCGGCGAACAGGAACGGGCGCGTGCGGTTGGTCAGGTTGACCGTTACTTCCGGGTGTTTTTGCTGAAAGTCCTTGAGTCGCGGTAGCAACCATTGGGTGCCGAAGGTTGGCACTACGGCCAACTCGATCACGTTGGTGCCCTGCTGGCCCATCACGGACAAGGTGTCGCGCTCAACCGCATCGAGTTGAGTGGCCACTCGACGGCTGTAGGAGAGGCCAGCTTCCGTCAGCTTGACCCCGCGCCGCGAACGTCGGAACAGTTCCACGCTGAGGAACTCTTCAAGGCTGGCGATCTGTCGGCAAATTGCCCCTTGGGTCAGCGAAAGTTCCTGGGCGGCCTTGGTGAAGCTCTCGTGGCGTGCCGCGGCCTCGAAGCTGATCAGGGCGGTGGTGCTGGGTATCTTTCTGCGCATGTACGTCAACCTCACTAATACATCGCATAAAGGCTATTTCGCGACGTTTCGGAGTGAGAAATTAGCACAACAGTATGCAAAATCCTCGTTTGCCGTGGCGCCCATCCGGGCCTAGGATCAGTCCACGTTATTTGACCCGATTCGAGAGGACACACTCATGGGCGGTAAAGCTAGCTTCAACTGGATCGATCCCCTGCTGCTGGATCAACAGCTCACTGAAGAAGAACGCATGATTCGCGACACGGCTGCGCAGTTCGCTCAGCAGAGCCTTGCGCCGCGCATTCTTGAAGCTTTCCGCCATGAGAAGACCGACCCGGCGATCTTCCGCGAAATGGGCGAGATCGGTCTGTTGGGCGCAACCATCCCCGAGCAGTACGGTGGCAGCGGCCTGAACTATGTCAGCTATGGCCTGATCGCCCGTGAAGTCGAGCGTATCGACTCCGGCTATCGCTCGATGATGAGCGTGCAGTCCTCGCTGGTGATGGTGCCAATCAATGAATTCGGTACCGAAGCGCAGAAGCAGAAGTACCTGCCGAAACTGGCGTCGGGCGAGTGGATCGGTTGCTTCGGCCTGACCGAGCCTAACCATGGCTCCGACCCGGGCGCGATGATCAGTCGTGCGCGCAAAGTCGAAGGCGGCTACAGCCTCACCGGCAGCAAGATGTGGATCACCAACAGCCCGATCGCCGATGTGTTCGTGGTCTGGGCCAAGGACGATGCCGGTGATATTCGCGGCTTCGTTCTGGAGAAAGGCTGGAAAGGCCTGAGCGCTCCGGCGATTCACGGCAAGGTGGGCCTGCGGGCATCGATCACCGGCGAAATCGTGATGGATAACGTGTTTGTGCCGGAAGAGAACATTTTCCCGGATGTCCGTGGTCTGAAAGGTCCTTTCACTTGCCTCAACTCGGCACGTTACGGCATCTCGTGGGGTGCGCTGGGTGCAGCCGAGTTCTGCTGGCACACCGCTCGCCAGTACACCCTGGATCGTCAACAGTTCGGTCGCCCGCTGGCCGCCACTCAGTTGATCCAGAAGAAGCTGGCCGACATGCAGACTGAAATCACCATGGCGCTGCAAGGCTGCCTGCGTCTGGGTCGTATGAAGGACGAAGGGACTGCTGCAGTCGAAATTACCTCGATGATGAAGCGCAACTCTTGCGGCAAGTCCCTGGACATCGCGCGCATGGCTCGCGATATGTTGGGCGGCAACGGCATCTCCGATGAATTCGGTGTTGCGCGTCACCTGGTCAACCTGGAAGTGGTGAACACCTATGAAGGTACTCACGACGTCCATGCACTGATCCTCGGTCGTGCGCAAACCGGCCTCCAGGCGTTCTATTAAGGAGAACGTCCATGGGCGCGCTATCGCATCTACGGGTACTGGATTTATCGCGGGTGCTGGCCGGGCCTTGGGCCGGGCAGATCCTGGCCGACCTTGGCGCCGAAGTGATCAAGGTCGAGCGTCCGGGTAACGGCGATGACACGCGCGCCTGGGGGCCACCGTTCCTTAAAGACGCTTATGGCGAGAACACCAGTGAGGCCGCCTATTACTTGTCGGCCAATCGCAACAAGCAATCGGTCACTATCGACTTCACACGCCCTGAAGGGCAGAAGCTGGTGCGAGAGCTGGCGGCCAAGTCGGACATCCTGATCGAGAACTTCAAGGTCGGCGGTCTGGCGGCTTATGGCCTGGACTATGAGTCGCTGAAGGCGATCAATCCGGATCTGATCTATTGCTCGATCACCGGGTTCGGCCAGACCGGTCCTTACGCCAAGCGAGCGGGTTATGACTTCATGATCCAGGGGCTGGGCGGTCTCATGAGCCTGACGGGGCGACCTGAAGGCGAAGAAGGCGCGGGGCCGGTGAAGGTTGGCGTGGCGCTGACGGACATCCTGACCGGGCTGTATTCGACTGTCGCGATCCTGGCAGCGCTTGCGCATCGGGATCACGACGGCGGTGGTCAGCATATCGATATGGCACTACTGGACGTACAGGTGGCTTGTCTGGCCAACCAGGCGATGAACTACCTGACGACAGGCAATGCGCCTAAACGCTTGGGCAATGCTCATCCGAACATCGTGCCCTATCAGGATTTTCCTACGGCGGATGGCGATTTCATCCTTACCGTCGGTAACGATGGACAGTTCCGCAAGTTCGCGGAAGTGGCCGGGCAGCCGCAGTGGGCGGACGATCCGCGTTTTGCTACCAACAAGCTGCGGGTGGCAAACAGGGCAGTACTGATTCCGCTGATCCGCCAGGCGACGGTGTTCAAGACGACCGCTGAATGGGTGGCGCAGTTGGAGCAGGCTGGCGTGCCATGCGGGCCTATCAATGACGTGGCGCAGATGTTTGCCGATCCTCAGGTCAAGGCGCGTGGGTTGGCTATCGAGCTGCCTCATGCGCTGGCCGGGATGGTGCCTCAGGTGGCGAGTCCGATTCGACTGTCGGAAACGCCGGTGGAGTACCGTTTTGCACCTCCTCTGCTGGGTGAGCACACGCTGGAAGTTTTGCAGCGGGTGTTGGGCCTGGATGCCGGGGCGGTGTCCGCATTCAAGGATTCGGGCGTTCTCTGATTGGTTTCTTCTATATAGAGGAGTGTTTCGGCTCCTCTGTATAGGCTCCCTTTGGGGCGTTTTGCTGCATTCTGCAGGTTATTGATAGAAAACCTGAATCAGTGCTTGACGGCAGATTCCAGATCTCTATAATTCGCCCCACTTCCGGCGCAGTCGAAACGGAAAACTCCTTGGTAAACAATGAGTTATGCAGTTTTCGGCAGCAGGTTGCTTCAGGTCATTGAAGCCAAAAGGGAGTTGAAAAAGAGGTGTTGACAGCAGCGTGTAACGCTGTAGAATTCGCCTCCCGCTGACGAGAGATCTGAAGCGCAAGTGGTTGAAGTTGAAAAGGAAACTTTGAAAACTTCTGAAAAATACCACTTGACAGCAAGTGAGGCTGCTGTAGAATGCGCGCCTCGGTTGAGACGAAAGATCTTAACCAACCGCTCTTTAACAACTGAATCAAGCAATTCGTGTGGGTGCTTGTGGAGTCAGACTGCTAGTCAACAGATTATCAGCATCACAAGTTACTCCGCGAGAAATCAAAGATGTAACCAACGATTGCTGAGCCAAGTTTAGGGT
>NZ_JBFUAE010000041.1:0-3281 GCF_056406435.1 Pseudomonas sp. P1_C12
TGGTTTCTTGGTTTCTGTGGTTCTCTCGAAAATTACTCCTTGATCTTTTGTGGTCAAGTTTTTAAGAGCACACGGTGGATGCCTTGGCATTAGGAGCCGAAGAAGGACGTAGGAATCTGCGATAAGCCTGGGGGAGTCGATAACCGGACTGTGATCCCAGGGTGTCCGAATGGGGAAACCCCGCCAGGGGCGCGAGCTGCCTGGTGACCCGCATCTGAACACATAGGGTGCGTGGAGGGAACGCGGGGAAGTGAAACATCTCAGTACCCGCAGGAAGAGAAAACAATAGTGATTCCGTCAGTAGTGGCGAGCGAACGCGGATCAGGCTAAACCGTTCCATGTGTGATAGCCGGCGGGCGTTGCATGGTCGGGGTTGTGGGACTTCCCATTCTGTCTCTGCCGGGACAGTGGGGTGAGAGTGCAGGCATAGGTGAACGGTCTTGAAAGGCCGGCCGTAGAGGGTGTGAGCCCCGTAACCGAAATGTTGTGCACCGCCTGGTGAAGTATCCCAAGTAGCACGGGGCCCGAGAAATCCCGTGCGAATCTGTCAGGACCACCTGATAAGCCTAAATACTCCCTAATGACCGATAGCGGACCAGTACCGTGAGGGAAAGGTGAAAAGTACCCCGGGAGGGGAGTGAAACAGTACCTGAAACCGTGTGCTTACAATCCGTCGGAGCCTCCGCAGCTTGCTGTGTAGGGGTGACGGCGTGCCTTTTGAAGAATGAGCCTGCGAGTTAGTGTTACGTCGCGAGGTTAACCCGTGTGGGGAAGCCGTAGCGAAAGCGAGTCTGAATAGGGCGTTGCAGTGGCGTGATCTAGACCCGAAGCGAAGTGATCTACCCATGGCCAGGTTGAAGCGACGGTAAGACGTCGTGGAGGACCGAACCCACTTCAGTTGAAAATGGAGGGGATGAGCTGTGGGTAGGGGTGAAAGGCCAATCAAACTTCGTGATAGCTGGTTCTCCCCGAAATGCATTTAGGTGCAGCGTTGCGTGTTTCTTACCGGAGGTAGAGCTACTGGATGGCTAATGGGCCCTACAAGGTTACTGACGTCAGCCAAACTCCGAATGCCGGTAAGTGAGAGCGCAGCAGTGAGACTGTGGGGGATAAGCTTCATAGTCGAGAGGGAAACAGCCCAGACCACCAACTAAGGCCCCTAAGCGTGTGCTAAGTGGGAAAGGATGTGGAGTTGCGAAGACAACCAGGAGGTTGGCTTAGAAGCAGCCATCCTTAAAAGAGTGCGTAATAGCTCACTGGTCAAGTGATTCCGCGCCGACAATGTAGCGGGGCTCAAGTACACCGCCGAAGTTGTGGATTTCAGACATTAGCCAAGCCCTTGTGGTTCAGGCGTCTGGAGTGGTAGGGGAGCGTCGTGTGGGCAGTGAAGTCGCGGTGGAAACCAGCGGTGGAGCCTACACGAGTGAGAATGCAGGCATGAGTAGCGAAAGACGGGTGAGAAACCCGTCCGCCGGATGATCAAGGGTTCCAGGGTCAAGCTAATCTGCCCTGGGTAAGTCGGGACCTAAGGCGAGGCCGACAGGCGTAGTCGATGGACAACGGGTTGATATTCCCGTACCGGCGAAAAACCGCCCATGCTGAACAGGGGAYACTAACCGCCCGAAACCTGCCTGACCGTCCTTCGGGATGGAAAGGTTTTGGTGGAGCGCGGGACCTGATCCTGGGAGGCAAGCGTATTAACAGGTGTGACGCAGGAAGGTAGCCGAGCCGGGCGATGGTTGTCCCGGTCTAAGGATGTAGGGCGAACGGTAGGCAAATCCGCCGTTCATGATGCCTGAGATCTGACGGGACCCCCGTAGGGGGGGATTCGGTGATCCTATGCTGCCGAGAAAAGCATCGACGCGAGGTTTTAGCCGCCCGTACCCCAAACCGACACAGGTGATCAGGTAGAGAATACTAAGGCGATCGAGAGAATTATGGTTAAGGAACTCGGCAAAATGCCCCCGTAACTTCGGGAGAAGGGGGGCCCCAACCTTGAACACCACTTGCTGGTGGGAGGGGATCGGGGCCGCAGAGACCAGGGGGAAGCGACTGTTTACTAAAAACACAGGTCCGTGCGAAGTCGCAAGACGATGTATACGGACTGACTCCTGCCCGGTGCTGGAAGGTTAAGAGGACCGGTTAGCCGCAAGGCGAAGCTGAGAATTTAAGCCCCAGTAAACGGCGGTGGTAACTATAACCATCCTAAGGTAGCGAAATTCCTTGTCGGGTAAGTTCCGACCTGCACGAATGGAGTAACGACTTCCCCGCTGTCTCAACCATAAACTCGGCGAAATTGCAGTACGAGTAAAGATGCTCGTTACGCGCAGCAGGACGGAAAGACCCCGAGACCTTTACTATAGTTTGGTATTGGTGTTCGGAGTGGCTTGTGTAGGATAGGTGGGAGACGTTGAAGCCCGGACGCCAGTTCGGGTGGAGTCATCGTTGAAATACCACTCTGGTCACTTTGGACATCTAACTTCGGCCCGTAATCCGGGTCAGGGACAGTGCCTGATGGGTAGTTTAACTGGGGCGGTTGCCTCCTAAAAAGTAACGGAGGCGCCCAAAGGTTCCCTCAGCCTGGTTGGCAATCAGGTGTCGAGTGTAAGTGCACAAGGGAGCTTGACTGTGAGAGAGACATCTCGAGCAGGGACGAAAGTCGGGACTAGTGATCCGGCGGTACATTGTGGAATGGCCGTCGCTCAACGGATAAAAGGTACCTCGGGGATAACAGGCTGATCTTGCCCAAGAGTCCATATCGACGGCATGGTTTGGCACCTCGATGTCGGCTCGTCGCATCCTGGGGCTGGAGTAGGTCCCAAGGGTTGGGCTGTTCGCCCATTAAAGCGGTACGCGAGCTGGGTTTAGAACGTCGTGAGACAGTTCGGTCCCTATCCGCTGCGCGCGCAGGAAATTTGAGAAGGGCTGTCCTTAGTACGAGAGGACCGGGACGGACGAACCTCTGGTGTGTCAGTTGTACTGCCAAGTGCACCGCTGATTAGCTACGTTCGGATGGGATAACCGCTGAAAGCATCTAAGCGGGAAGCTCGCTTCGAGATGAGATTTCCATACACCTTGTGTGTGAGAGGCCCCCAGCCAGACCACTGGGTTGATAGGCCGGATGTGGAAGCGAGGACTAACGACTCGTGAAGCTGACCGGTACTAATAGGCCGATAACTTACACCACACACCACCCCGCAAACCCATTCAAAAGGGGTTTGCACCCAGGGGTGGTACAAAGAAACAAGACTGCTTGCGTCCACTATGTGGTTCCCAAACAA
>NZ_JBFUAE010000042.1:0-2924 GCF_056406435.1 Pseudomonas sp. P1_C12
CGTCTTCACACACCGCAATCTGATGCTCTTTCGAGTAGTCAAATTGCTTGGGTGTTATATGGTCAAGCCTCACGGGCAATTAGTATTGGTTAGCTCAACGCCTCACAGCGCTTACACACCCAACCTATCAACGTCGTAGTCTTCGACGGCCCTTCAGGGGACTCAAGGTCCCAGTGAGATCTCATCTTGAGGCAAGTTTCCCGCTTAGATGCTTTCAGCGGTTATCTTTTCCGAACATAGCTACCCGGCAATGCCACTGGCGTGACAACCGGAACACCAGAGGTTCGTCCACTCCGGTCCTCTCGTACTAGGAGCAGCCCCTCTCAAATCTCAAACGTCCACGGCAGATAGGGACCGAACTGTCTCACGACGTTCTAAACCCAGCTCGCGTACCACTTTAAATGGCGAACAGCCATACCCTTGGGACCGGCTTCAGCCCCAGGATGTGATGAGCCGACATCGAGGTGCCAAACACCGCCGTCGATATGAACTCTTGGGCGGTATCAGCCTGTTATCCCCGGAGTACCTTTTATCCGTTGAGCGATGGCCCTTCCATACAGAACCACCGGATCACTAAGACCTACTTTCGTACCTGCTCGACGTGTCTGTCTCGCAGTCAAGCGCGCTTTTGCCTTTATACTCTACGACCGATTTCCGACCGGTCTGAGCGCACCTTCGTACTCCTCCGTTACTCTTTAGGAGGAGACCGCCCCAGTCAAACTACCCACCATACACTGTCCTCGATCCGGATAACGGACCTGAGTTAGAACCTCAAAGTTGCCAGGGTGGTATTTCAAGGTTGGCTCCACGCGAACTGGCGTCCACGCTTCAAAGCCTCCCACCTATCCTACACAAGCAAATTCAAAGTCCAGTGCAAAGCTATAGTAAAGGTTCACGGGGTCTTTCCGTCTAGCCGCGGATACACTGCATCTTCACAGCGATTTCAATTTCACTGAGTCTCGGGTGGAGACAGCGCCGCCATCGTTACGCCATTCGTGCAGGTCGGAACTTACCCGACAAGGAATTTCGCTACCTTAGGACCGTTATAGTTACGGCCGCCGTTTACCGGGGCTTCGATCAAGAGCTTCGCGTTAGCTAACCCCATCAATTAACCTTCCGGCACCGGGCAGGCGTCACACCCTATACGTCCACTTTCGTGTTTGCAGAGTGCTGTGTTTTTAATAAACAGTCGCAGCGGCCTGGTATCTTCGACCGGCGTGGGCTTACGGAGCAAGTCCTTCACCCTCACCGGCGCACCTTCTCCCGAAGTTACGGTGCCATTTTGCCTAGTTCCTTCACCCGAGTTCTCTCAAGCGCCTTGGTATTCTCTACCCAACCACCTGTGTCGGTTTGGGGTACGGTTCCTGGTTACCTGAAGCTTAGAAGCTTTTCTTGGAAGCATGGCATCAACCACTTCGTCACCCAAAGGGTAACTCGTCATCAGCTCTCGGCCTTRGAATCCCGGATTTACCTAAGATTCCAGCCTACCACCTTAAACTTGGACAACCAACGCCAAGCTGGCCTAGCCTTCTCCGTCCCTCCATCGCAATAACCAGAAGTACAGGAATATTAACCTGTTTTCCATCGACTACGCTTTTCAGCCTCGCCTTAGGGACCGACTAACCCTGCGTCGATTAACGTTGCGCAGGAAACCTTGGTCTTTCGGCGTGGGTGTTTTTCACACCCATTGTCGTTACTCATGTCAGCATTCGCACTTCTGATACCTCCAGCAAGCTTCTCAACTCACCTTCACAGGCTTACAGAACGCTCCTCTACCGCATCAYCCGAAGRTGATACCCGTAGCTTCGGTGTATGGTTTGAGCCCCGTTACATCTTCCGCGCAGGCCGACTCGACTAGTGAGCTATTACGCTTTCTTTAAAGGGTGGCTGCTTCTAAGCCAACCTCCTAGCTGTCTAAGCCTTCCCACATCGTTTCCCACTTAACCATAACTTTGGGACCTTAGCTGACGGTCTGGGTTGTTTCCCTTTTCACGACGGACGTTAGCACCCGCCGTGTGTCTCCCATGCTCGGCACTTGTAGGTATTCGGAGTTTGCATCGGTTTGGTAAGTCGGGATGACCCCCTAGCCGAAACAGTGCTCTACCCCCTACAGTGATACATGAGGCGCTACCTAAATAGCTTTCGAGGAGAACCAGCTATCTCCGAGCTTGATTAGCCTTTCACTCCGATCCACAGGTCATCCGCTAACTTTTCAACGGTAGTCGGTTCGGTCCTCCAGTCAGTGTTACCTAACCTTCAACCTGCCCATGGATAGATCGCCCGGTTTCGGGTCTATTCCCAGCGACTAGACGCCCTATTAAGACTCGCTTTCGCTACGCCTCCCCTATTCGGTTAAGCTCGCCACTGAAAATAAGTCGCTGACCCATTATACAAAAGGTACGCAGTCACCCAACAAAGTGGGCTCCCACTGCTTGTACGCATACGGTTTCAGGATCTATTTCACTCCCCTCTCCGGGGTTCTTTTCGCCTTTCCCTCACGGTACTAGTTCACTATCGGTCAGTCAGTAGTATTTAGCCTTGGAGGATGGTCCCCCCATATTCAGACAAAGTTTCTCGTGCTCCGTCCTACTCGATTTCATKRMYAAGAGATTTTCGCGTACAGGGCTATCACCCACTATGGCCGCACTTTCCAGAGCGTTCCGCTAATCTCAAAKCMACTTAAGGGCTAGTCCCCGTTCGCTCGCCACTACTAAGGGAATCTCGGTTGATTTCTTTTCCTCAGGGTACTTAGATGTTTCAGTTCCCCTGGTTCGCCTCTTGCACCTATGTATTCAGTACAAGATAACCATCTTATGATGGCTGGGTTCCCCCATTCAGACATCTCCGGATCAAAGTCTGTTTGCCGACTCCCCGAAGCTTTTCGCAGGCTACCACGTCTTTCATCGCCTCTGACTGCCAAGGCA
>NZ_JBFUAE010000043.1:0-2463 GCF_056406435.1 Pseudomonas sp. P1_C12
TTTCCTGCACCGCGCCCGCCTCATTGCCTGTCACGAAACTGAGCACCGGCGCGTCGTTGCTGCCGGTGACGGTGACGGTCACCAGCTGGGTGTCGACGCCACCCAAGCCGTCGCTGACTTGCACCGTGAACACGTCATCATGGCTCTCGCCCGCCTTCAGCGCCTGCACCGCACTGGCAACCCCATCGGTGCCGTTGGCCAGGGTGTACGTCCACTGGCCGCTGTTATCGACGGCGATCGAACCGTAGGTGCCCGTATCTGTACCCGCAATGCTCCAGGTCGCCGTGGCGTCGTGATCGATGTCGGCCGAGCTGAACTGGCCATTGACGCTGAGCGTGGTGTCTTCCTGCACCGCGCCAACATCGTTGCCGGTCGCGAAGCTGAGCACGGGCGCATCGTTGCTGCCGGTAATGGTGACGGTCACCATCTGGGTGTCCACGCCGCCCAGGCCGTCGCTGACCTGCACGCTGAACACTTCGTTGTGACTTTCTCCCGCCTTCAGCGCCTGCACTGCACTGGCAACCCCATCGCTGCCGTTAGCCAGGGTGTAGGTCCACTGGCCGCTGCTGTCCACGGCGATCGAGCCAAAGGTGCCGGTATTTGGCCCGGCAATACTCCAAGTGGCGGTGGCATCGTGATCGATGTCGGTCGAGCTGAACTGGCCGCTGACGCTGAGGGTGGTGTCTTCCTGCACCGTGCCGACCTCGTTGCCGGTCGCGAAACTGAGCACCGGCGCGTCGTTGCTGCCGGTAATGGTGATCGTCACGTCCTTGGTCACTGTCGCCCCGACGTCGTCGGTCAGCGTCACCGTGAACACTTCGGTCTTGGTCTGGCCCGCGGCCAGGTACTGCGCCGCGCTGTTGTTCAGCGTATAGGTCCAGCCCACGCTGCCCACCGCGTCGCCGGTGCTCTCGTCGCTGACGGTGGCCACCAGCGTACCCAGCGCATTGGCTGGCGCGCTCACGCTGGCCACATGGGCGTCATCGGCCAGGTCCACGTCGCCGAAGGCGAAGCTGCCGCTGGCCAGCGGGGTACCGTCTTCGGCTACCGCCCCGCTTTCGACTTCTGCCGCCGTCACCGTCGGCGCGTCGTTGGTGCCGGTAATGGTGACGGTCACCAGTTGGGTGTCGACGCCGCCCAGGCCGTCGCTGACTTGCACCGTAAACACCTCATCATGACTCTCGCCCGCCTTCAGCGACTGCACCGCACTGGCAACTCCGTCGCTGCCATTGGCCAGGGTGTAGGTCCACTGGCCGCTGCTGTCCACGGCGATTGCGCCGTAGGTGCCGGTGGACGCGCCATTGATGGTCCAGGTTGCCGTGGCATCGTGATCGATGTCGGTCGAGCTGAACTGGCCGCTGACACTGAGGGTGGTGTCTTCCTGCACCGCGCCGGCCGCATTGCCCGTCGCGAAACTGAGCACGGGCGCGTCGTTGCTGCCGGTAATGGTGACGGTCACCAGTTGGGTGTCGACGCCGCCGAGGCCGTCGCTGACCTGCACCGTAAACACCTCATCATGACTCTCGCCCGCCTTCAGCGACTGCACCGCACTGGCGACACCATCGGTGCCATTGGCCAGGGTGTAGGTCCACTGGCCGCTGCTGTCCACGGCGATCGAGCCAAAGGTGCCGGTATTTGGCCCGGCAATACTCCAAGTGGCGGTGGCATCGTGATCGATGTCGGCCGAACTGAACTGGCCGTTCACGCTGAGCGTGGTGTCTTCCTGCACCGCGCCCGCCTCGTTGCCCGTCAGGAAGCTGAGCACGGGCGCGTCGTTGCTGCCGGTAATGGTGACGGTCACCAGTTGGGTGTCGACGCCGCCGAGGCCGTCGCTGACTTGCACGCTGAACACTTCGTTGTGACTCTCGCCCGCCTTCAGCGACTGCGCCGCACTGGCAACGCCATCGGTGCCATTGGCCAGGGTGTAGGTCCACTGGCCGGTGGTGTCCACGGCGATCGAACCGTAGGTGCCGGTGGACGCGCCATTGATGGTCCAGGTCGCCGTGGCATCGTGATCGATGTCGGCCGAGCTGAACTGGCCGCTGACGCTGAGCGTGGTGTCTTCCTGCACGGTGCCAACATCGTTGCCGGTCGCGAAGCTGAGCACCGGCGCGTCGTTGCTGCCGGTAATGGTGACGGTCACCAGTTGGGTGTCGACGCCGCCCAGGCCGTCGCTGACTTGCACCGTAAACACGTCATCATGGCTCTCGCCCGCCTTCAGCGACTGCACCGCACTGGCAACTCCGTCGCTGCCATTGGCCAGGGTGTAGGTCCACTGGCCGGTGGTGTCCACGGCGATCGAACCGTAGGTGCCGGTGGACGCGCCATTGATGGTCCAGGTCGCCGTGGCATCGTGATCGATGTCGGCCGAGCTGAACTGGCCGCTGACGCTGAGCGTGGTGTCTTCCTGCACGGTGCCAACATCGTTGCCGGTCGCGAAGCTGAGCACCGGCGCGTCGTTGC
>NZ_JBFUAE010000045.1:0-1430 GCF_056406435.1 Pseudomonas sp. P1_C12
CGGAACCTGTCAACCTCTTTGAGACGGATTCGCTAGTTCGCGGGTTCGTTTCCTGGGGTCGTTGATCCAGCTTTCGGTGTGGACGGTGGGTGCCCGGGGGCGCTGGTGGTGCCTGTGGGGGTTCGCTGCCCATGCGGTGTCCAGGGCCCTCTGGCGTCGTTCCCGGCACTCGGGCCAGGTGCCCTCGTGAACGGATTCCGGGGTGTAGTAACCGATCCCGGAATGGCGGTGCTCGGTGTTGTAGGCGTGGATGAAGCGGGTCGTCCAGGCCCTGGCGTGCTCAATGTCGGTGAAGTGCCGCGGGTAATCAAGGTCGTACTTCATGGTCTTGAACTGCGACTCCGAGAACGGGTTGTCATTGGAGACCCGGGGCCTGGAATGGGACTGGATGATGCCGAGTTTGGCCAGGTAGGTGCCCATGTCGGTGCTGGTCATCACCGAGCCCCGGTCAGCGTGCAGGACCTCGGGTTTGGCCTGCTCGCGGGACAGGGCATCGGTGATCATGTCGAGGGCTTCCAGCGTCCCTTCGCCGGGCTCCAGCCGCCAGCCCACCACGCAGCGGCTGAAGACATCCAAAATGACATACAGCCGGAAGTTCCGGCCCCGGTCAACGGACCGCAGGACGGTGATATCCCAGGACCACACCTGGTTCGGGCGGGACGCGCACAGCTCCGGGATCACCGAGGGTTTATGGGTGGCCGTGACCCTGCGGTCGCCATTGAGTTTCCGGGCCCTTGCCACCCGGTGCCATGAGGATTCCGAGGCGATATAGACGCCCTGATCAAAGGTCCGGTAGAACACTTGGGACACGCTCAGATCCGCGGATGCCTCATCGGTCAGGAACGCCTCGATACGGGCACGTTCCTGACCGGTGAGCATTGCCGGCTGCACGCGTTCGTTCTGCGGGACCGGTGCCGCCCTCACAGCCCGCGGGGCCCGGTGGCGGTACCAGGTGGGCCGGGAAACGCCCATGACCTGGCACGCGGCCACCACCGTCAATCCGTCGGAGACGAGGCCCGCGACTGCTTCTTCCCGGATGGCGTCCGCAGCGGGGCCGGCTCCGCGCTCTCGGCAAGTTTCTCCAAGAGCGCGTGCGCTTTTCCCGCGGACTCCAACGCCGCCTTCAGAATCTCCTGATCCGCCTGCGCCTTCGCCAGCTCCCGGCGCAACCGCACAATCTCGGCACTCTGCCGCTTCGGTGTCATGGCACCCTCACGCGAGGACCGCTTACCCGTGGGAGTCGCAGCAAACTCATCATGATCCCGAGCGTAAGCCCAAATCCCGACCGCATGCCCCGAAATCCCATACTCACGCAACACCGCACCCTTTTGACCACGCGGGGCAGCCTCGTACTTCTCCAGGATCGAAAGCTTCTCCTCAAGAGTCCGGAACGGCACCTTCCCAGTCGACTTCGTCATGCCCAACCCGCC
>NZ_JBFUAE010000046.1:0-1314 GCF_056406435.1 Pseudomonas sp. P1_C12
TGTCTAGTCCTGAAATAGGTTTACACCTGTTTCAGCCTCAAAACGCCCGATGCACCGCATCGGGCGTTTTGTATTTCAGCGACAGATGAGGCCGCTCGTTGTTATAGATCTGCACCGACTCGTCCACCATCCGGATGGCCTCTGCAAAATCTTTGGGGCGATGCAGCAATAACTCGTTTTTCAAAATCCCGTTCACACGCTCAGCCAACGCATTTTGGTAGCAGTCGTAGCCATCGGTCATTGAGCAGGTGATGCCGTATTTGGCATGCAGCCGCTGATAAAGCTCGGAGCAGTATTGGACGCCTCTATCCGAGTGATGYACCAGGCGTTGCYCCGTTGTCCGCTGCTTGAGGGCTTTGTTGAACGCCTGGATCACCGATTCGGTGTGCAAGCTTTCATGGACATGGTGCCCCACGATTTTTCGGGAGTACGCATCAGTGATCAAACTCAGATAAGCCACACCCGTTTGCGTCGGTAAGTAGGTGATTTCCGCAACCCATACTTGCTCTGGCGCCTTGGCGACTACCTGAATCGGCCCATCTTTGAGCAGGTTTGGATGCCGGCGAAAACGATGATGGCTGTCTGTCGTTTTGTGATAGGCCCGTCGGCGGGGAAGCAGTTCGCGTCGATCTCGCAAGATATCGAATAAACGGTCTCGACCAACCTTTACGGACACTTCTGGCTCCGTGCGCATTAGATTGTGAAGTTTTCGGGTGCCAAGGCGCGGTTGTCTAAGTCGCTTTTCCCTCACGAACCCCATCACTTCCTGGGCATGACGGGCCCGGGCATCACACGCCSGGTTGCGCTTGTAATAAGCCTGACGGGAAATCCCCATGAACTGGCAAGCCCGACTGATGCTCAGGTCTTGGATCTGCCCTTGGGAGAGGACTTGCCGGATCGCTTTTTTACGACAGAAATACCGAAATCGTTCTTCAAAACATCAACGACGGCTTCGAAAAACTGAGCTTTCTGGTTGGCTTGGGCAAGCTTTTCTTCAAGCTCTTTGATTCGCTGTTCGGGTGTCAGCGGCTTATCGGGCTCATCCATGGAACGGGGTCTCTTGGAGCGAATGGACGCGCCTTGACTCCAGTCCTGCCGACCATGCCTGCGTAACCAGTTCAGTACGGTCGTTTTACCCTGAATGCCATAGCGCTCTTGAGCCTCTTTATAACTCAACTCGCCTTTTTCGACCTGATCGACGACCGACAATTTAAAGGTCAGCGTGTAATCACGCTGACTGCGCCTTTCTCCCGTATTCATTACTCCCTCCTGAGAATGGGTCAGAAGGTGTAAACCTTATTCAGGACGGGACAC
>NZ_JBFUAE010000047.1:0-1275 GCF_056406435.1 Pseudomonas sp. P1_C12
CCACAGTGGACCTACACGCTGGCCAATGGCAGCGATGGGGTCGCCAGTGCAGTGCAGTCGCTGAAGGCGGGCGAGAGTCACAACGAAGTGTTCAGCGTGCAGGTCAGCGACGGGCTGGGCGGCGTCGACACCCAGCTGGTGACCGTCACCATTACCGGCAGCAACGACGCGCCCGTGCTCAGCTTCGCGACCGGCAACGATGTTGGCGCGGTGCAGGAAGACACCACGCTCAGCGTCAATGGCCAGTTCAGTTCGGCCGACATCGATCACGATGCCACGGCGACCTGGACCCTCAATGGCGCGTCCACCGGCACCTACGGTTCGATCGCCGTGGACAGCAGCGGCCAGTGGACCTACACCCTGGCCAATGGCAGCGACGGGGTTGCCAGTGCAGTGCAGGCGCTGAAGGCGGGAGAAAGTCACAACGAAGTGTTCAGCGTGCAGGTCAGCGACGGCCTGGGCGGCGTGGACACCCAGCTGGTGACCGTCACCATTACCGGCAGCAACGACGCACCGGTGCTCAGTTTCGCGACGGGCAATGCGGCCGGCGCGGTGCAGGAAGACACCACGCTCAGCGTGAATGGCCAGTTCAGTTCGGCCGACATCGATCACGATGCCACGGCGACCTGGAGCATTGCGGGTACAGATACGGGCACCTACGGTTCGATCGCCGTGGACAGCAGCGGCCAGTGGACGTACACCCTGGCCAACGGCACCGATGGGGTTGCCAGTGCGGTGCAGGCGCTGAAGGCGGGCGAGAGCCATGATGACGTGTTCACGGTGCAAGTCAGCGACGGCTTGGGTGGCGTCGACACCCAGCTGGTGACCGTCACCGTCACCGGCAGCAACGACGCGCCGGTGCTCAGTTTCGTGACAGGCAATGAGGCGGGCGCGGTGCAGGAAGACACCAAACTCAGCGTCAATGGCCAGTTCAGTTCGGCCGACATCGATCACGATGCCACGGCAACCTGGACCATCAATGGCGCATCAACAGGCACCTACGGCGCGATCGCCGTGGACACCACCGGCCAGTGGACCTACACGCTGGCCAATGGCAGCGATGGGGTCGCCAGTGCAGTGCAGTCGCTGAAGGCGGGCGAGAGTCACAACGAAGTGTTCAGCGTGCAGGTCAGCGACGGGCTGGGCGGCGTCGACACCCAGCTGGTGACCGTCACCATTACCGGCAGCAACGACGCGCCCGTGCTCAGCTTCGCGACCGGCAACGATGTTGGCGCGGTGCAGGAAGACACCACGCTCAGCGTCAATGGCCAGTTC